>NZ_JBPPLZ010000005.1:0-255862 GCF_051535235.1 Nitrobacter sp. | reverse complement strand
GGCGACAAGGTTGCCGCGGTTGGCCAGCTCAAGCTGCAGTCGGGCGCCGCGGTCGAGATCTCGAAGGATCCGCTGCCGCCGATTCCGGATAAGCCGCCGCTGAACTGATTTCCGAGCCGGGACCGCCAGGGGGCGGTCCCGCATCGATCGAACGTCTCGCGGCCATGCTCCAACCTGGAGCGGCCGTCAACGGAGCGCCTGCAATGGCATTCACGGACATCTTCATCAAACGGCCGGTATTGTCGGTCGTCGTCAGCCTGCTAATCCTGCTGATCGGCCTGGCTGCGGCCTATAACCTGCCGATCCGGCAGTATCCGAAGCTGTCCAACACCGTGATCACGGTCACCACGGCCTATCCGGGCGCTTCGCCGGAATTGATGCAGGGCTTTATCACCACGCCGATCGAGCAGGCGGTCGCGTCGGCCGAGGGTGTCGACTACATCACCTCGTCCTCGACGCAGAGCCAGAGCCAGATCAAGGTCTATGTCAAATTGAACTTCGATCCGAACGCGGCGCTCACCGAGGTGCTGGCGAAGGTCAATTCGGTGAAGTACCTGATACCGAAGGAGGCCAATGATCCGGTGATCCTGAAGGCCACCGGCCAGACCACGGCGGTGATGTATATCGGCTTCTCGAGCGACGAACTGTCAGGCTCGGCGATCTCCGATTACCTGACGCGCGTAGTGCAGCCGATTCTTTCGACGGTGGACGGCGTGGCCTCGGCTGACATCCTGGGCGGCCAGACCTTCGCCATGCGTGTCTGGCTCGATCCGGTGAAGATGGCCGGCCGCAACGTCACGACCACCGAGGTGTCGGCGGCGATCGCTGCCAACAACTTCCAGGCCGCCGCCGGGCGAACCAAAGGCTACTACACGATCTCGAACGTCTCGACCAACACCGACCTGCAAAGCGTCGAGCAGTTCAAGCGCATGACCGTGAAGGCCAAGGACGGCGGCTTTGTGCGGATGGAAGACATCGCGCAGGTGGTGGAACTCGCCGCCCAAAGCACGGATGCAAGCGTCGCCTTCAGTGGCCAGCATGCAATCTTCATCGGCGTGCAGGCGACGCCGCAGGGCAACCCGCTGAATATCGTTACCGGTGTGCGTGCGCTGTTTCCCGATATCGAGCGGAATCTGCCGCCGTCACTGAAGATGAAAGTCGCTTACGATTCGACGAAATTCATCACATCGTCGATCCACGAAGTGGAAAAGACGCTGATCGAGGCGGTCGTCATCGTCATCGTGGTGATCTTCCTGTTCCTCGCCTCTCTGCGCTCGGTCATCATTCCGGTGGTGACGATCCCGCTGTCGCTGATCGGCGTGTGCAGCCTTATGATGGCGGCCGGATTCAGCATCAACCTGCTGACACTGCTGGCGATGGTGCTGGCTATCGGCCTCGTGGTCGATGATGCCATCGTGGTGGTGGAGAACATCCACCGCCATCTCGAGGAGGGCAAGACGCCGGTTCAGGCGTCGTTGCAAGGCGCGCGCGAAATTGTCGGCCCGGTGATCTCGATGACGATCACGCTGGCCGCGGTGTATGCGCCGATCGGATTCCTCGGTGGCCTCACCGGCGCATTGTTCCGGGAATTCGCCTTCACGCTGGCGGGGGCGGTCATCGTCTCCGGCGTGATCGCGCTGACGCTGTCTCCGATGATGTGCTCCGTGCTGCTCAAGCACGGCGGGCAAGGCTGGTTCGCCACCAGGGTCGACAAGATCTTTACCGCGGTCACCCACTGGTACGGCCGCCGGCTCGATCGTTCGCTCGACTATCGGCCGATCACGGCGTTGTTCGCGGTGACGATCCTCGGCCTCGTTGGCTTCCTCTACATGCACACCTCAAAGGAACTGGCTCCGGAAGAGGATCAGGGCATCGTGTTCGCGGTGCTCAAGGGACCGCAATACGCCAACATCGACTATATGGATTTTTACGGCGACAAGCTCGACAAGGTGTTCGCGAGCTTCCCGGAGACCGACCTGCGCTTCATGATCAACGGCACAGCGGGCATCAACAACGGCATCGCCGGCATGCTGCTGAAGCCGTGGGATGAGCGTAAGCGCTCGTCGATCGTGCTGAAGCCTCTGGTGCAGGCCGGCGTCAGCAAGGTCGAGGGCGTCAACGCCTTCGCCTTCAACCTGCCGCCGCTGCCGGGTGGTCCGGGCGGTTTGCCTGTGCAGATGGTGGTCTACTCCACGGCCGGCTTCCAGGCTGTCTATGAGGAGATGAATAAGCTGAAGGAGGCCGCGCGCAAGAGCGGACTGTTCATTGTCACCGACAGTGATCTTGAGTTCAACCAGCCGGTGGTGCGCGTCGCCATCGACCGGACCAAGGCGAACGACCTTGGCGTCACCATGCAGCAGATCGGCGCGACGCTGGCGACGCTGCTCGGCGGCAACTACGTGAACCGCTTCAACCTTCAGGGACGTTCCTATCAGGTGATCCCGCAGGTACCGCGTGGCCTGCGCCTGTCGCCGGAATCGCTCGATGGCTACTACGTGCCGAGCGTCAGCGGCCAGCAGATTCCGCTATCGACGCTGGTGACGATCAAGACCGAAACCGATCCCAATGCGCTGACGCACTACAACCAGCTCAATGCGGCGACCTTCCAGGCCGTGCCGATGCCGGGTGTCACGGTCGGCCAGGCGGTGGACTTCCTCGAGCAGCAGGCGAAAAATCTGCCGAAGGGCTTCAGCCACGATTATCTCGCCGACGCACGCCAATATGTAACGGAAGGCAATCAGCTCGCGATCGCTTTCGGCTTCGCGCTCATCATCATTTTCCTGGTGCTCGCGGCGCAGTTTGAAAGCCTGCGTGATCCGCTCGTCATCATGATCAGCGTGCCGATGGCGATCTCGGGTGCGCTGATCCCGCTGTTCTTCGGGGTTGCGACCATCAACATCTATACCCAGGTGGGCCTGCTGACGCTGATCGGCCTCATCAGCAAGCACGGCATCTTGATGGTCGAATTCGCAAACGAACTACAGCTCAACGAGCGCCTCGACAAGCGCGCGGCGATCGAGATGGCGGCACGGGTCAGACTGCGCCCGATCCTGATGACGACTGCCGCGATGGTCACCGGCCTGCTGCCGCTGCTGACGGCATCGGGCGCGGGAGCGGCGAGCCGGTTCTCGATCGGTCTGGTCGTCGTGTCGGGCATGTTGATCGGAACGATGTTCACCCTGTTTGTGCTTCCAGCCGTCTACGTGGCGATTGCGACCGATCACCTGGCCGGCCTTGGATCGGAGCGCAACAAGCAGATTGCCGAATTCGACGCGGGCCCGAAGGTGTTGCGGCCGACATAGCGGTCGCGACGGCGTATCGGCGGCGGGGGCATCGAACCGGAATCGCGATATTGGATCGCAGCTCCCGGCGACGGTCCGGGCCGCTTGCATGCGTGCTTCGCTTTGCTCTTCCCAATGTTGCCGCGTCGGAGCGGGCGTCGGCAGGTTTTCCCGAGGGGTCGCCTACGAGTCCGCGCCATCACAGGCAGGTTTGCGCCGCCGAGTGGCGATACTTAAATAACAACGGTAGCGTTCGGCGAGGCCGTGCGATTTTGGTTCGGAGAGTCGGGTGGCGGCGGTCAAAGCCGATGTTCTGATGCTGGGTTCGGGAATTGTCGGCGTTTCCGCCGCCCTGCATCTCCAGAAAAGAGGGCGGGATGTCATTCTTGTCGACCGTCGTGAGGGCGCGGGCGAGGAGACGAGTTACGGGAATGCCGGCCTGATCGAATGCGCGTCGGTGTTCCCTTACGTGTTTCCCTACGATCTGCGCCAGGTCCTGCGTTATGCGCTGAACCGGTCCGCGGAAGCGCATTATCGTTTTCGCGATCTGCCGGCGTTTTTGCCGTGGCTCATCCGGTACGCTCTCGCATCTTCACCGGAGCGCGCGTTGCGCAGCGCGATGGCCGCTTTGCCGCTGATCAGCCGCAGTCTCGTCGAGCACGAAGCGCTGATCGCCGAGGCGGGTGTGCCGCACCTGTTACGCAGGACAGGATGGATCAAGCTGTTCCGGTCGAATGCGACGCTCGACAAAGGCGTCGCCGATCTCGACCGCGCTCGCCGGTATGGGGTCGAAGCCGACGTTCTCAATAGTCATGAAATCGCTGCGCGCGAGCCCAATCTGTCGGGAACGTTCACCGGCGCCATTCACTGGCCGGCGCCGGGCTTTGTTCCGGATCCCGGCGCGCTGACGAAAGCCTATGCGGCGTTATTCGTGCGTCGCGGTGGCCGTTTCATCGAGGCCGACGCGCGGACGCTGACGCAGCGTGAGGCGGCGTGGCGTGTCGACGGCCCGAATGGAGCGTTGGCCGCGCGGGAAGCCGTGATCGCCCTGGGACCATGGTCGGATGACGTCTTCCGTCCTCTCGGCTACGACATGCCGCTCGGCATCAAGCGCGGGTATCACCTGCATCTGGCGCCGCGCGGCAACGCGGTGCTCAACCATCCCGTTCTCGATTCGGATCGCGGCTATCTGCTGGCCCCGATGAATCGCGGCATTCGCCTGACGACCGGCGCCGAATTCGCCCGCCGCGATGCGCCGCCGTCGCCTGTGCAGATCGAGCGCACGCTTCCCGTCGCGCGCGAACTGTTTCCGCTGGGCCGGGCGATCGATGCCGCGCCGTGGATGGGACGACGCCCGTGCATGCCCGATATGCTGCCGGTGATCGGAAAGGCGGCCCGCCATGCCGGATTGTGGTTCGACTTCGGACATCAGCATCACGGCCTCACGCTGGGCCCGGTGACGGGCCGCTTGCTGGCGGAAATGATGACGGGCGAGGAGCCGCTGGCCGATCCAAGACCTTTCGCTCCGGGGCGCTTTGGCTGAACTTCTGTTGCAACTTGCGTGGTGTCATGATCGCTTGCGCCGCAGGTGTTCTCGTGGCGATACTGTTCGCGCAGCGAGGCCGATACAGGAGCATGGCATGAAAGTGAATATCGAGATCGAGTGTACGCCGGCTGAGGCCCGCCAGTTTATGGGGCTTCCCGACGTTCAGCCGATGCAGAACGCCATGATGGACAAACTCCAGCAGAAAATGGCGGAGAACATCGACAAGTTTTCGCCGGAAACGATCCTGCAGAACTGGTTTACCTTCGATCCGAAGATGGCGGAGCGCTTTCAGGACATGTTCGCCAGCATGTCGGGTCTCGGAGCCGGAACAAAAGGCAAAAAGTAGACATCGTGAGCCGGGCATCCTTTGCGCACTGGCTTCGCCGATCGGCCTCCGCCTGCTTGATGTCGCTGACGCACCTCATATTATGACGTCGGACTGAGAAGGACACGTCGTGCCGCCCGATCCCCACGTCACCGTTTATGCCGGCTTTCTGATCGGCCTCGTTTTCGGCGTGGTGGGGCTGCTGAGCGGGTTCTGCCTGATGAGCAGCTTGCGCGGATATTGGGGGCAGGGCGACGGACGGTTGCTCCGGACCTACGCGCTGGCGATGGGCGTTGCGGTCGCCGCCACACAGTTGCTCGCCGGCGAGGGGTTTGTCGATCTGGGAAAATCGATCTATCTGCAGCCGTCGTTCTCGGCGGCCCTGATGTTCGCGGGCGGAATCATTTTCGGTTACGGCATGGTGCTGTCGAACGGCTGCGGATCGCGCGCGCTGATTCTGCTGGGGCGCGGCAATCTGCGCTCGCTGGTGGTGGTGATCGTTCTCGGTATCGTCGCGCAGATGACCTTGAAGGGCCTGATCGCGCCGGCGCGCATCGCCATGCTGCAAGCCAGCCAATCCGCCCCGAATTTCATCTCGCTGCCGGCGCTGGCGGGAACGCTCGGCCTCGGTGAAACCTTCGGGCGTGCGCTGGCGGGGGCAATCGTCAGCGGCGCGCTGACGATTTTCGCGTTCTCGCATGCGGCATTCCGACGTTCCGCAGGCCAGATCGCGGCGGGCCTCATCATCGGTCTCCTGGTTGCTGGCGGATGGTACGCGACCGGATATTTCGGCGCCGACGATTTCAATCCGGTTCCGGTCACCTCCATCACCTTCGTCGCTCCGGTCGCCGATACTGTGCAATACGTGATGCTGTCGACCGGGCTGACGATGAATTTCGGCATCGCGCTGGTGCCGGGAGTCGTGCTCGGAAGTTTTGTCACCGCACTGCTGACACGCCGTTTTCATCTCGAGGCCTACAACTCGCCGCGGCACATGCTGCGTTCGGTCACCGGCGCGGCGTTCATGGGTTCGGGCGGGGCGATGGCCTATGGATGTTCGGTGGGACAGGGCCTGACCGGTGTTTCGACGCTGGCGCTGGCGTCGTTTGTGGCAATCACCGGAATCGTCGCGGGCGCTGCAATCGGTTTGCGCGGACCGCTTCGCGTCGACGGACCCGCATCTTCGCGGGATTCGGCTTCACCGGCGCGCTAGAGCGTTTTCGAGCGAAGTGGAAAGGTTCTAGAACACGCAGTCAGCAACTCGGCTCTATGCCGCCCATGACGGATCGGTTTGTTTCCGTCAAAATGCAAGCCGCTCTAAAGCCCTTCCGCTTCCGACGCGCGCGTTACGATGCGGATTTCCGAGGTCAGCGTCCGGTGAACCGGACATTTGTCGGCGATGTCCATCAGTCTCCCACGTTGCTCCTGATCGAGCGCTCCATCCATCGCGATCTCGCGTTCGATCTGGTCGATCATGCCGGTTTTGGTTTCGCACTCGGCGCAGTCCTCTGCATGTATTCTGCTATGCCGAAGCGTCACGTCGACGCGATCGAGCGGCAGCGCCTTGCGGTCGGCATACAATCGCAGCGTCATAGACGTGCAGGCCCCGAGCGCTGCAAGCAGGAAATCGTACGGACCGGGTCCGGTATCGTCGCCTCCGGCGGTGCTTGGTTCGTCGGCGATCAACCGGTGTGGACCGACGGTCACGATCTGCTGGAATTTGCTGCGGCGGGTTTCTCGAACGACGACGCTGCGCGGGCCTGCGTCGTCGACGGCGCCGGTCGGCGCTGCCTCGAGATAGCGTTGCACCCAGGAGGCGATCACGTCGGCGACATAATCGGCGTCGCTTTTCCGGCTCAACAGATGGTCGGCTCCCGAAAGCGATATGAAACTCTTCGGATGCTTTGCAGCAACGAAAATGCGGGTGGCGTTGTCGATTCCGACAATGTCGTCGGTCGGCGAATGCAGGATCAATAGCGCCTTCCGCAACTCTGCAATCTGCCCCATCAGGTTGTGCTCGGCGATATCATCGAGAAATTCCCGTTTGATATGAAACGGGCGGCCGGCGAGGGAGACTTCGACCGAGCCCTGCGTGCGGATGTCTGCGACGCGATCGGCGAACAGGTGCGTGACGTGGGCCGGATCGGAGGGCGCTGCGATCGTCGCCACAGCTTTCGCTTCGGGAATCCGGGCCGCGGCTGCGAGAACGGCGGCGCCGCCGAGGCTATGGCCGATCAGGATGGCCGGCGCCCTGCGGGTCCGGCGCAGATGATCGGCCGCCAGAACGATATCGGCGACGTTGGAGGAAAACGTGCTGTTGGCGAATTCCCCTTCGCTGGCGCCAAGACCGGTGTAATCGAATCGCAGGACCGCTATTCCACGCGCCGTCAGTCCCGCAGCGATGCGCCTTGCCGCGAGCACGTCCTTGCCGCAGGTGAAGCAATGCGCGAACAGCGCGTAGGCTGCCGGTTCGCGGTCGGGAAGATCCAGCGCGGCTGCAAGCTCGGAACCGTCCGACCCGGAAAACTGCAAACGCTCGTTCGGCATGTCTGGCCTCCCTGAACTCATGCGGGTCGCGGCGCGAGATGCCGCGCGGCCGGCAACGTCAACTTTTTCCGAACAGCAGCGGGAGCTGGCGTGGGCCGCGCAAGCTTCCTTCAGACCATGTCGTCGGGCGAGACGGATCAAGCCGGAAATCCGGAATGCGCTTCAGCCACTCCTCGATCGCAACGAGCATCTCCATGCGGGCCAGATGGGAGCCGACGCAGCGGTGAATGCCGACGCCAAAAGCGATGTGACGGTTGTCCTTGCGGTCAATGATGACCTTGTCGGCGTCTGGAAAGACTGTCGGATCGCGATTGGCGGCCGGAAATGCCAGCAGCACCATGTTGCCCGGCTTCACCGGGCAGCCGCTGACGGTGGTTTCCTTCATGACCTCGCGGCCCGACGATGCCGGCGAAAAGGCACGCAGAAATTCCTCGATCGCGGTCGGAAGAAGCTCAGGCTCCGCGATCAGACGCGCGCGGTCCGCCGGCGTCTTCGCCAGATGCCAGAGCGAGGAACCGATCGCGCTCCACGTGGTGTCGATGCTGGCGACCAGCAGCAACCGCAACGCTCCCTGCACATGCATGTCCGTCAGCGGCTGTCCCTCCTCGGTCCGCGCATTCATCAATGTCGAGATCAGGTCGTCGGTCGGATGCTTCTTTCGCGCCTCGATGTGGCCGGTGAAATAAGCCATCATTTCCTGGACCGCCTTCATCACCACGGCGTCGTCGTGAAGGCCCAGTTCAAGGATCTCGTGAATCCATTTGATGAAAAGGTCACCGTCCGTTTCCGGAATACCGAACATGTTGGTGACGGCACGGATCGGCACGTATTTCGTGTAACGCGCCGCGGCGTCGCAGCCCTCGTCATTGATGAAGCTGTCGATCAGCTCGTTGCAGATTGCGCGAACGCGCGGCTCCAGCTTTTTCACCTCCTCCGGCATGAAAAGCGGCAGCAGGATCTGCTTGGCGCGCTTGTGCTCGGGCGGGTCCGATGTGATGGGTGGCGCGGGCGGCGGCGGCTCGGGGCGAACGCTGCGCACCACCACGCGGCGCGACGAGAAATGGTCGGTGTCGTAGCAAATTTCCTTCACCGCCTCATAGGTGGTGGGAAGGTAGACGCCGAGAAAGCGGTTGGTGTGGGCGACGGGACATTTGACGCGCAGTTCGTCCCAGATCGGGTATGGATTTTCGGTCCAGGTCGGGTCGGTATGGTCGAAATCGTGAACCCAGTCGGTAACGGGTGCAGGGTTGGACATCGAATTCCTCCAGGCAATCGCCGCCGTCTACGCCTGACCGACGGCGCTTAAAAATTGCTAAAATCCGATTTCATTCTTCGACAATCGCGATCGCGATTTCCGGACAATTGGCCTGCGCGAGCCACGCCTTGTCCTCAAGCCCGGCCGGGACGGTGCCGTCGCCGATCTCGCGGGCGTAGCCCCATTCGTCGAGTTCGAAAAGTTCGGGCGCCAGCGACTTGCATCGTGCGTTCCCTTGGCATTTGTCCGAATCGACGCGAATTCTGAGGGTGCCAGAGCTGGACATGAAGGGTCGTCCTCTGAGATGACTGCGATTGATCGGCCTTGATGAGGATAGCCGCTCCGTCAGTACAGTGCCACTGCCGGCTGGGTTATGCATGCGTTTATACAGAGATCATCCGGACATAGTCGGAGACGTTCGGTGGTCGGTGCAATGCCGCCTTGCCGCGCATGCCAGGCCGGAAGCTCGATCACCGCGTATTTGCTTTCTCAACGAGGAAATCGGACGTCGATCGAACGCGGTTCAGACTCTGCTGGTGGATGTGAGTCATCGTCCGGTAACTGCGCTCGAACATTCGACCCGGTGTTAACAGCCGGGGCTATAGCTCCCGCATGAAATCGAGTTGCCCGCTCGTGAGTGCGCAGCAATTGTGCCTCGTCTCTGCAAGTGTGCCATGCGCGCCGCCGACCGCGCCGTGACGGATCTACTGGCGCGCAACCGCCAGGACTTAGCCAGCCCGCGAGACGCTCGGAGCCGTGTTTGACTTTGGCCTCGAATGCCCACAAGCATCAGTATTATTAACAACAAATGCGAGAATATTGCGCTTATCATGTATGAATACGTGTCTTGTGGCATCGTAGTCCGGCAGCATGCACGGCGGTCGATCCAGCGGCCACGAGCCGCGGAAATCGTTCGGCGTTTGCCTGGAGGGGACCGTTCATCTTTTGTGCATCGTCGACTGCTGTTTCTTGCGTCGCAGCAAGAAAATTGCGACTGAAGGGCCCGGAGTTTCAGGAGCACGCGATGTCCAGTCAGATCATGCCGTTACCTCGTGCAGGTCAGCCGGAATCTGACGCCGCTGCACTCGATGCTCGGCTGCGCGATGATATTCGGCTGCTCGGGCGCATTCTCGGCGATACCGTGCGCGATCAGGAAGGGGAAGCCGTGTTCGATCTGGTCGAACGCATCCGCCAGACCTCGATCCGCTTTCACCGCGATGACGACAAGCCGGCGCGGCGGGAGTTGGAGGCCATCCTCGACGGCATGTCGGCCGATGAGACCGTGCTCGTCGTCCGTGCCTTCAGCTATTTCTCGCATCTCGCCAATATCGCCGAAGATCAGAACAACATCCGCCAGATGCGCAGCCAGACCCTCGTGGACGGTGTGCAGCACGAGGGCAGGCTGGCTTACACGCTCGCTCGCGCGCATTTGGCGGGTTTCAGCGGCGCCGAGTTGCGGGTTTTCTTCGACAACGCCCTGGTGAGTCCCGTGCTGACCGCGCACCCGACAGAGGTTCGCCGCAAGAGCGCGATCGACCGCGAGATGGAAGTTGCTGCTGTGCTTGATCGGCGCGATCGGATGCAGCTTACCCCGGAGGAATTCGAGGCCAGCGAGGAACAATTGCGCCGCGCCGTTTTGACATTGTGGCATACCAATCTGTTGCGGCGGACAAAACTTACGGTACTCGACGAGGTCGCCAACGGGCTGTCGTTCTACGACTATACTTTCCTGCGCGAAGTGCCGCGATTGCATTGCGTGCTGGAAGACCGCCTGCAGGATGGCGATGGCGGCATCTCGCACGAGATGGCCTCGTTCCTGCGGATCGGAAGCTGGATCGGCGGCGACCGCGACGGCAATCCGTTTGTGACTGCAGACGTCCTGCGCGGCACCCTGCGGATGCAGGCCTCGCGGATCCTGCGCCACTACCTCGACGAACTGCACGAACTCGGCCGCGAACTGTCGCTGGCGGCCGATCTCACAAATGTCTCGCCGGAATTGCGCACTCTCGCCGAACGATCGGCCGACACCTCGCCGCATCGCCGCGGCGAGCCCTACCGCCTCGCGGTATCAGGCATTTATGCGCGGCTATCGGCCACGGCCGTTAAGCTGAAGGCGGACACGCTGCGCCCGCGATACGGCAATTCGCCGCCTTATGAGAGCGTCGCCGAATTCAGCGCCGACCTCGATGTTCTCCATCGCTCGCTGACTCAGAACAAGTCGGAGGTGATCGCGCGGGGACGGCTGCGCCATCTGCGCCGCGCTGCCGACTGCTTCGGTTTTCACCTTGCCTGTCTCGACCTGCGGCAGAACTCCACCGTTCACGAGCGTACCATCGCCGAACTGCTTGGCGCCGCGACGCCGGACACCTCCTATCTGGACCTGGACGAGGAGGCGCGGATCGTCGTGCTGTTGCGGGAACTGCGCAGCACGCGACCGTTGACATCGCCCTTCATCACATACAGCGAGGAGACACGGGGCGAACTCGCGGTGTTTCATGCCGCGGCGGAGGCGCACGAGATGTTTGGTCCCGCCGCGATTCCTCAATGCATCGTCTCGATGAGCGAGGGCGTTTCCGACCTGCTCGAGGTTGCATTGCTGCTGAAGGAAGCCGATCTTATCGACCCCAGCGGCCACAGTGCCATCAACATCGTGCCGCTGTTCGAGACCATCGACGACTTGCAGGCCTGCGCCGGCATCATGGACCGCCTGTTGTCGCTTCCGGAATACCGGGCGCTGGTGGACAGTCGCGGAAGCCTGCAGGAGGTGATGCTCGGCTATTCCGACAGCAACAAGGACGGCGGCTTCGTCACGTCGGGATGGGAGCTTTACAAGGCCGAGATCGGCCTCGTCGAGGTGTTCGAGCGCCACCATGTGCGGTTGCGCTTGTTTCACGGCCGGGGCGGCTCGGTCGGGCGCGGCGGCGGCCCGAGCTACGACGCCATCCTTGCCCAGCCGGGCGGCGCGGTAAACGGCCAGATCAGGATCACCGAACAGGGCGAAATCATCTCCAGCAAATATTCCAACGCCGAGGTCGGCCGCAGCAATCTGGAGATCCTCGCCGCCGCGACGCTGGAGGCAAGCCTGTTGCAGCCGCGGCAGAGCGCGCCGAGCCTTGAATATCTCGATGCCATGGAGTCGCTCTCGTCGCGCGCCTTCGCGGCCTACCGTAATCTTGTTTACGAGACGCCGGGCTTCGAGGACTATTTCTGGGCCTCCACCGTCATCAACGAGATCTCGACGTTGAATATTGGCAGCCGGCCGGCCTCGCGCAAAAAGACGCGGCGGATCGAGGACCTCCGGGCAATCCCGTGGGTGTTCAGTTGGGCGCAATGTCGGCTGATGCTGCCGGGCTGGTACGGGTTCGGCAGCGCCGTTGAATCCTGGATAGCGGATCATCCCGACAAGGGTATGGCGTTTTTGCAGGAACTCTATGGCGAGTGGCCGTTCTTCCGCATGTTGCTTTCCAACATGGATATGGTGCTCGCGAAAAGCTCGATCGCGATCGCGTCGCGCTATGCCGATCTGGTCCCCGACGCAACGTTGCGCGCGACCATCTTCGGGCGCATTCGCCGCGAGTGGCATCTCACCATCGACATGCTGCTTATCATCATGGGGCAGGAGCGGCTGCTCGCCGGCAATCCGCTGCTTGAACGTTCGATTCGCAACCGCTTTCCCTATCTCGATCCGCTTAATCATGTGCAGGTCGAATTGTTGAAAGACCATCGCGCGCAGAAAGGCGACGAGCAGGTGCTGCGCGGCATCCAACTCACCATCAACGGAATTTCCGCGGGCCTGCGCAATAGCGGTTAGGATACGATCGCTCCGTCTCGCGAGGGTTCGCCAATGTCCGATCATTCGACCCTGGCTTCGCTCGCCGCCGATCTCGCGGCGGGGCGCACCTCGGCACGTAAGCTCGTCGACGAGTGCCTTGCGAAAATCGCCGACAGAGCGGGCGAGGGCGCCCGTGTGTTCATTCATGTCGATGCGGAGGGCGCGATGGCCGCCGCCGAGGCCATGGACAGACTGCGCACGGCCAATGCCGCGCCGTCGCCTTTCGCCGGCATTCCGGTTTCGATCAAGGACCTGTTCGACATCAAGGGACAGGTATCGCGCGCCGGCTCCCGCGCGCTCGACGACAGGCCTCCGGCAGCGAAGGATGCGGCGGTCGTGGCGCGTCTGCGCCGCGCCGGCTTCGTGGTGATCGGGCGCACCAACATGACGGAATTCGCCTATTCGGGACTCGGCATCAATCCGCATTACGGCACGCCGAAAAATCCCTGGCGGCGCGACGTCGGCCACGTGCCGGGCGGATCGTCGTCGGGCGCGGCGGTCTCGATCACCGATGGCATGGCGCACGGTGCGCTCGGCACCGACACCGGCGGCTCGTGCCGCATTCCGGCGGCCTATTGCGGCATCGTGGGCTACAAGCCGACCGCGCGCCGGATACCGCTCGACGGCGGCATTCCGCTGTCGGTCACGCTGGACAGCTACGGGCCGATCGCGCGTTCGGTCGGTTGCTGCGCGGTAATGGACGCGGTGCTGGCGGACGAAGCGATTGTGCCGGTTGCGCCGCGTCCGGCAAAGGGCCTGCGTCTCGCGGTGCCGACAACGGTGATGCTGGACGACCTGGACAGCGCGGTGGCACGCGCCTTCGAGCGTGCGCTGGACCGGCTTGCCGGCGCGGGCGCCGTGATCGAACGCATGGCCGTCCCCGAATTCGCCGACATTGCATCGCTGAATGTCGGCGGCGGGTTCTCGGCGGCGGAAAGCTGGGCCTGGCACCGCGCGCTGATCGCAAGGAAAGGGCAGCTCTACGATCCCCGCGTCATCAGCCGCATCCGGCGCGGCGAAAGCCTCAGCGCCGCCGATTATGTCGATCTGCTCGCCATGCGCCGCGCGATCATCGCGGGCTTCGAGCACCGCGTCGCGTCGTATGATGCGCTGGTCGCGCCGACGGTGGCGATGACGCCGCCGGTGATCGCCGATCTCGCCGGCGATGCGGCCTACACGAGAGCCAACATGCTGTCACTGCGCAACTGCGCGCTGATCAACACTGTCGATGGCTGCGCGATTTCGCTGCCGTGTCATCGCGAGGGCGACGCGCCGGCGGGCCTGATGTTGGCCGCGGCCGGCGGCTCGGATCGCCGGATTTTTGAACTCGCGGCGAGTATCGAGTCAATTATTCGCACTTAGAGCCTGTTTGAGAAGTTTGCTTTTCCGGTGTCCCGGGCGCGCTGCGGCACGAAGTGACGCTGCGCAGACCCGGGATCGTTGCAGATAACCTCGCAAAAGACCCCGGCTCAGCAGCGCACCGTTTCACGCTGCGCTGCGTCGGTGGAACGGCCGGGAGATGCCCGGTGACTTTCCAAACAGACTCAGAGGACCTCCCGCCAGCCTCGCGGGGTGCGTATCGGGGCAAAAGCGGGACGCGGTCCCGTTCGTGATCCGGAACCATTGCCAGCGTCGGAGGTTAGTAGGAGTTCCCACATTTGCACAGCGGGGAGGCGCGATGAGGGGCATCGGTCAGGACGGCATGCGACGCATTCTTTGCGTTTTTCCTCGCTACACGTCGTCGTTCGGCACGTTCGAGCATGCCTATCCCCTGACCGCGGGCGTGCAGGCCTTCATGCCGCCGCAGGGGTTGCTGTTGATTGCCGCCTATCTGCCCGCCGACTGGAAAGTCCGCTTCATCGACGAGAACATTCGCGCAGCCACAGACGAGGATTTCGAATGGGCCGAAGCCGTTCTCGTCAGCGGCATGCACATCCAGCGCCAGCAGATGAACGATATCTGCCGCCGCGCTCACGCCTTTGACCTGCCGGTCGCGATCGGCGGCCCGTCGGTCAGCGCCTGTCCCGACTATTACCCATCATTCGACTACCTTCACGTCGGCGAACTCGGCGATGCCACGGACGAATTGATCCGACGTCTGGCGCGCGATCCATCGCGGCCGGATCACCAGGTCGTGCTCAAGACCGTGGATCGGCTGGCCATGGACAAGTTTCCGATCCCCGCCTACGAGCTCGCCGATATCAAACATTATTTCCTGGGAAGCATCCAGTATTCCAGCGGCTGCCCGTACCAGTGCGAGTTCTGCGACATTCCGGTTCTTTACGGCCGCAATCCGCGCCTCAAAACTCCCGGACAGATCACGCGCGAGCTCGACAAGCTGCTGGAATGTGGCATCAGCGGCTCGGTCTATTTCGTCGACGACAATTTCATCGGCAATCGCAAGGCCGCGCTGGACCTTTTGCCGCACCTGATCGCGTGGCAAAAGAGGACCGGCTTTGTCCTGCGCTTCTCCTGCGAGGCGACGCTCAATATCGCCAAGCGCCCGGAGATTTTGTCGCAAATGCGCGAGGCGTTCTTCGCGACCATCTTCTGCGGCATCGAGACTCCGGATCCGGTGGCGCTGAAGGCGATGCACAAGGATCACAACATGATGGTTCCCATCATGGAAGCGATCAAGACGCTGAACGATTACGGCATGGAAGTGGTGTCAGGAATTATCCTCGGGCTCGATACCGACAAGCCCGAGACCGGGCGGCATCTGCTCGACTTCATCGATCAATCGCAGATCCCGCTCCTGACGATCAATCTCCTGCAGGCGCTGCCGAAGACGCCGCTGTGGGATCGTCTCCAGCGCGAGAATCGACTGATCGAGGATGAGAACCGCGATTCCAACGTCGATTTCCGCCTGCCCTACGACCACGTCGTGGGAACGTGGCGCGACTGCATGGGCCGTGCCTATCAACCCGAGAAAGTTCTGGAACGCTACGAGTACCAGATCCGCGAAACCTATCCGAAGCGGATTCAACCGCGGACGCCTCAGCAGCGGTCGTGGCGCAATATCAAGCTCGGCCTGACCATGCTGCGAAACGTCTTCTGGAGGGTCGGCGTGCGCGGCGACTACAAGCGTGCATTCTGGAAATTCGCGCTGCGCCGGCTGGCACGCGGCGAGATCGAGTATCTCCTCAGTTCGATCCTCGTGGCCCATCACCTCATCGTGTTCGCGCGCTCCGCCTCGCGCGGCAAAACCAACGCCTCCTATTATTCGCTGAAGTTGCAGGAAGCCTCTGTTCCCGCGGAATAGACGGGAAATCACGGAGGCCGGGCCAGTCATGGAGGCAGCCGGCGGGAGGGCCAGTGCGGCGATTGCTCTTGCTTGTAGTCCACTCGGGAAACCGCTAAACCTTGCGCCGGAAATTTATGCGTGCGGTCAATGATTAAAGCGCGAGCAGCCCGCCGGATTTCGGGTTCGCTCCAAATGTCACATTCACTTCACTAGACCGTCACGACGGGGACAGCGCATGCTCGAGCGAAATCCGGATGCTGCCGATACGGTCGCTCCGACCGGCCGCTCGTCCAGCATCGCCTTCGGACTCGAACGGGTCGGCCTGATCGCGGGACGCGCGCCGATTCTGTCCTGCATCATCCTGCTGGCTTTGGTCGTCGGCGCGTTGTTCGGAATCCACCGAATCAAGATCGACGATTCGCTCAGCCAGTTGTTCCGCTCCGACACCAAGGAGTATCATCAGTACGAGGAAGTGACCAAGCGCTTCCCGTCGACCGAGTTCGACGTGCTGGTCGTGGTCGAGGGCAAGACGCTGCTCAAGCGCGACAACCTTGAAAAGCTGCGCGATATGGTCACCGACCTGCAACTGGTCGATGGCGTGCGCGGTCTGATCTCGTTGTTCTCGGCGCGTCAGGCGCCCGAACCCGGCAAGCTGCCGGCGGCGCTGTTTCCGTCCGAATTGCCGCAGGGAGCGGACTACGACAAGTTCATCGAGACCGTGAAATCCAATGAGATCATTCGCGGCAAGCTGCTGTCGGAGGACGGCACGCTCGCGCTGGTCGTGCTGTCGCTTGAGCCGTCGATCGTCAGCGACAGCAAGCTGAAAACGACGGTCGGCGAGATTCGCAAGGTCATGAACGATGATCTCGCTGGTACCGGGCTCACCAAGGAGCTTTCCGGCGTGCCGGTCATGCAGCTTGAGATCCGCAACGCCGTGGAACGCGACGGCATCATCTACAACGTCGCCGGCATTCTGGCGGGTTGTCTGATCGCCATCGTGTTTTTCCGCAAGGTATCCTTCATGGTCGTTGCGGCATTTCCGCCGCTGCTTGCGATCCTGCTGGCGCTGGGCGTGCTGGGCTGGGCCAATTTCAGCCTCAACATGTTCCTCAACGTGATGACGCCGCTCATCATGGTCATCAGTTTCTCCGATTCGATGCAGTTGACGTTCGCGGCGCGCGACCGCCTGATCGCCGGCGAAGACAAGTATTCCGCCTTCCGCAACGCCGTCCTCGTGGTCGGCCCGGCCTGCGTGCTGACCCACGCGACCGCGGGAATTTCCTTTATCGCGTTGCAGTTCTCGAACTCGGACCTGATCCGCAGCTTCGGGGAGGCCGGTTTGCTGGCGACGATCATCGCGCTGCTCGCCGTGCTGTTGCTGGTGCCGGTGTTCGGCGTTCTTCTGGTGCGCAACGAGCAGCGCTTCTCGGAAAAGTTCAAAACCGCGGATGCAGGCGTGCAGGCGCTGCGCCGCTTTTGCGCCTGGATCGCGGTACGGATGGTGGGGCGTCCCGGGCTCTTCAGCCTGCTTGCCCTGCTGGTGGTCGGCGGACTGGCTGTGGTCTACGCCAATCTGGAGCCGCGCTATCGGCTCGCGGATCAGGTTCCGGACAAGCAGCAGGCGGTGGCGGCGAGCGGCCGCCTCGACGCGAAACTCACCGGCGCCAACCCGATCGACGTCCTGATCGAATTTCCCAAGGGCGAAACGCTGTATTCGCCGCAGACGCTTGCCACCATCGCCGAGGTTCATAAGCTGGTCGAGGAGCAGGCCGGCGTCGGCAACGTCTGGTCGCTGGAAACCTTGCGCCGCTGGCTTGCGGAGAAAGCCCACACCGACGACGTGGCGACGCTCAAGGAATATGTCGACCTCCTTCCCAAGCATCTGGTGCGCCGCTTTATCTCTAAAGACCAGACGGCGGTCGTGGTGTCCGGCCGCGTGCCCGACCGCGATTCGAGCCAGATTCTGCCGGTTGTGGAAAAACTCGACCACGCCATGGACGCAGTCCGGAAGGCGCATCCCGGTTACGAGATCGCGGTCACCGGCCTGTCCGCCATCGCCGCGCGCAACAGCGCAAGCATGATCGAGAAGCTCAACCACGGTCTGACGATCGAGTTCGCGCTGGTCGCCGTGTTCATCGGGCTCGCGTTCCGATCGGTGGTCGTGATGTTCGCCTGCATCCTGCCGGGGATTTTCCCGGTCGTGCTGTCCGGGACGGTGCTGTGGGCGCTCGGGGAGGGGCTGCAATTCGCGAGCGTGGTGGCGCTCACGGTGTCATTCGGCCTCGGGCTCAGTGCGACCATTCACTTCCTCAATCGCCTGCGATCCGAGAGCAAGCCGGGCGTCAGTGCGGGGGAGGCGGTCGAGCGCGCGACGGTGCTGATGGGGCCGGCGCTGATCCTGACCACTGTTGTGCTGGCATGCGGCCTGGTGGTGACGGTGTTCTCCGATCTGCCGTCGTTGCGCCTGTTCGGCTGGCTCAGTGCCTTCGCCATGGTCGCAGCCCTGGTCGCGGACTTCCTGATCCTGCGCCCGACGGCGATGTGGCTGATCACCTTTGCGGAAAGGTTACGTCGCCGCCAGGCGAATCCGGCAAAATAAGCAGATCAGGCAGCGACATCGGCAACCGGAGACAGACCACCGGCGGCGCAGCCCGTTTGCGGGGCACCTCGCGCCGCGCGCTCTTTCCCTCGCGTCAGCCACGCGTCATGGTGATGGACACGTTCCTGATTTCGCCCTTCGAGGCGATCGAGACCGATTGCTTGTTGCCGCGGGTACGCAACGTCAGGTTGGCGGCAAAGCCCGCTGCTTCGACGAACACCTCAATCTCACCGTCGCTGGCGCGGCCGCGCACGGAGCCGAAGAGATTGCGGCTGGCTTCGCTCCAGGTCCCGGTAAGTTGGGAGCCTTCGCTGACCACGTCGCTGGAGAGATCGAACTGGTAGCTGTCGCTGGCACAACGCAGGTTCTGTTTCAGCGCCGTGCCTGTGACGTTCACCCTGTAGGACGCCCTGCAGCGAATATTTTCTTTCGATCCGTCAGATAGCGTCACCATGCCTTTGCCCGACCAGTTTCCTGCGAAGCCGGCAAACGGAGCATTCTGGGCGAAACTCGTCGAGGCGGATAGCGTGAGGCCGGCGATAACGCCGGCTGCAATCGTCGACTTCCGAATCAGCCTGGAGGCAAACAGTTTCATAGCGGGTTTCCATAAAAGGTGCTCAGGCGATGAAGTCTCGTGCCGCACCAAGCTCTTAGTGTTGTCTTGGCATGCAAGGGTTCAACCCCGATACATAGCTGATGGTCTCTTGGACTTCTGCAAGTGGCTGCCGCAGTTCCTTATTTCCAGATATGAATCCTCGCGAGAACCGAGGAGATGCGCCCCTGAAGAACAAACGTCATGGCGGATTCGCCGCACAATTATGCGTCGATTCGCTTGTTGTACTTTAGTCGATATATTTCAGCGTGTTAGATATAGTTATCTGAAAAACTGTGAAGCGGCCTGAGGCAACGCGAGACCGCTACAAATTTAGCCGCATTTCACCGTGCTTTTGAAACAGCGAATATGCTGGGTATCATCGGTGTATGTGCAGCCGATGGATGAAGCGGCCGCATGCGCTCTTGCGGTCTTGTCAGGTATGAGTATCGATACGGGCCGGCGACGCAGTCGCTCTCCGCCGTTTGCAAAGACAGTCCTCTGGGACGCGGCCAAGCGTGCCCAGGATCGAATTTTCTGCCGCTGTAATGAAGGAATACGATGTCCAAGATTTTTCTATCATTCGCTCTGCTTTTGACATTCGGTTCGACCGTAACGATGGCCCAGGTCCAGGGACAAACGCACAGCGGGACCGAAGAGGAACAGCGCGCTTGTTCTCGGGACGTCAGCCGTTTCTGCCGCAAGGTGATGGATCAGGGCGATTTCACCATCCTGGCCTGTCTGCAGGAGAACCGTGTGAAATTGACGAAGGCCTGCAACCAGGTCCTGCTGAACCACGGCCAGTAAATCGCTGCGCAAAGCAGTGAAACCCGTTATCCCGGCCGGCGGCGGTTTGCCGCCCTGGCAGCAGGTGAGTATTGGCTAAAAGGCGAAAGATAGCATTGGTTTAGCTCGCGGTTTCCCCTATATGGGGTGCGCGAGCAATCCCGCCTGTCCGGCATTCGGGAATGGCGGGAGACCCAATTGCGATCCAGATCAGCGTAGCCGATCCCGATGCCTACCGCGAACCAACTGCGATCCGGAAAGACCCACCGCGACGAGAATTTTCCGGTCGCGTCGTGGATCATTCACCCGCGTCACCGCGCGTTGATTCTCGCCTTCTATAATTTCGTCCGGACTGCGGACGACATTGCCGATCACGCCGAACTCGGCGAAAAGGACAAACTCGTCTGGCTCGATCTGTTCGAGAGCGAACTCCTGGGGCAGGGGGATACCCAGCCGGAAGCCGTCAATCTTCGGAATGCGCTTGCTCAACGATCGATGCCGCCGCGCCACGCGATCGATGTGCTGAGGGCGTTCCGGATGGATGTCACGAAGCTGCGCTACGAGACCTGGGATGACGTGATCGACTATTGCCGTTATTCGGCGATGCCGGTCGGACGGTTCATGCTCGACGTCCATGGCGAGAACACGTCGACCTGGGCCGCTTCCGATGCGCTGTGCGCCGGCCTGCAGATCAACAACCATCTTCAGGACTGCGCCAAGGACTACCGGAACCTCAACCGCGTCTATCTGCCGCGCGATGCGCTCGCCGCATCCGGCGCCTCGGTGGAGATGCTCGGCGGTGACAAGGCGACGCCTGCGCTTTTGCAATGCCTGCACGCCCTGGCCGCGCGGACCGAAGCGCTGCTCCATGAGGGTCGGCCGCTTGCGGCGGAGATCAGGGACATCCGGCTCGGGCTTGAAGTCGGCGTGATTCAGATGTTCGCCGACCGGATCGTCGCGCTCTTGAAAGTGCGCGATCCCTTGAGCGAGACGGTTCATCTGAAGCCGCTGCAACTGCTCGGCTACAGTGTCGCCGGCATCACCGTGGAGATGCTTCGGCGCTCGATGCGGCGTCGACCGATGTCGACCCCGGCGGCCGGCGCATGACGATCGAAACGGCAGCCGACGCAAGTTCCGGTGCGACTGCGTCCAGCAGTTCGTTCTACGCGGCGATGCGCATCCTGCCGCGCGCGCAACGCGAGGCGATGTTCCAGATCTACACGTTCTGCCGCTATGTCGACGACATCGCCGATTCCGATAGCCCGCGGCCGGAACGGCTGGCGGCGCTCCAGCAATGGCGCGACGACATCGACGCGCTCTATCGGGGACAGGCGCCGGAGCGGTTGCGCGACTATGCGGCCTCCGTCAGCGCATTCGGGCTGCGGCGCGAGGATTTTCTCGCCGTCATCGACGGCATGGAAATGGATGTGCTCGCGGATATCCGCGCACCCGACGAGGCCACGCTCGACCTGTATTGCGATCGGGTCGCGAGCGCGGTCGGCCGGCTGTCGGTTCGCGTGTTCGGATTGCCCGAGCAGGACGGTATCCTGCTCGGACACCATCTCGGCCGCGCGTTGCAGTTGACCAATATCCTGCGCGATGTCGATGAAGATGCGGCGCTGGGACGGCTGTACCTGCCGCGCCAGGGCCTGCTGCGCGCCGGCATCGACAGTTCCGATCCGGCCGCCGTGATTTCGCATCCGGCGCTGCCGGAGGTCTGTGCGCCGCTGGTGACGCGGGCGCAGGAGCATTTTGTCGAAGCGGACGAGATCATGAACCGCAACCCGCGCCGGGCCGTGCGCGCGCCCCGCATCATGTCGAGATATTATCACGCCATTCTGGAACTGCTGGAGCATCGCGGTTTTCAGCTCCCGCGCTCGCCGGTTCACCTGAGCCAGGCGGCGAAGATTGCCATCGTTCTCCGGTACGCGTTGATCTGATGCAAAGGACCGTTCACATCGTCGGCGCCGGCATTTCCGGTCTTTCCGCAGCCGTGCGTCTGGCTGACGCCGGCTGTCTGGTGCGGGTGCATGAGGCGGCGCAACAGGTTGGCGGGCGTTGCCGCTCCTATTTCGACGGCGCGACCAATCTCACGATCGATAACGGCAACCATCTGGTGCTGTCCGGCAATCACGGCGTGCTGGCCTATGCGCGCAGGATCGGCACCGAGGCCGGGCTGCAGGGGCCGCCGAAGGCTGAATTCGAGTTTGTCGATCTCGGCGCCAATAAGCGCTGGAAGCTGCGGATCAACGATGGACGCGTCCCGTTCTGGATTTTCGATGCCGACCGCAGGGTGCCCGACACGTCACCCGCCGATTACTTTGCGCTTGCGCCGCTGACCTGGGCTAATAGCCGCATCCGCGTCGGCGACGTCATCAAGTGCGAAGGCGTGCTTTACAAGCGGCTGGTGCTGCCGCTGCTGCTTGCGGCGCTCAATATCCATCCGCCGGACGGCGCGGCAGGTCTTGCCGGCGCGATCATTCGCGAAACCTTGCTGGCGGGCGGTCAGGCGTGCCGTCCGCTGATCGCGCGCGACGGCCTGAGCCGGGTACTGATCGAGCCGGCGGTGGATTACATTCGCGCCAAAGGCGGCAGTGTCGATGTCGGCCATGAAGTGCGGCAGTTCACCATGGCGAACGGTCAGGTCACCGCGCTCGCGCTTGGCGATCAGACCATCGCGCTCGCTCCTGACGACGCCGTCGTCATGGCGGTGCCGCCGCGGTCTGCGGCCGCGCTGCTGCCCGGCGTGAGCGTGCCGACGAAATTTCGCGCCATTGTCAACGCGCACTTCCGCTTTGTTCCGCCGACGCACCTTCCGCCGATGATCGGCGTCGTGAACGGCCTGATCGAGTGGTTGTTCGCGTTTCCGGACCGTCTCTCCATCACCATCAGCGGCGGCGACCGGCTGGTGGATATGCCGCGCGAGGAACTGGCGCGGGCCATCTGGAAGGACATCTGCGCGGTCGCCGGCATCGAAGCCGAGATGCCCGCCTGGCAGATCGTGCGCGAGCGCCGCGCCACCTTCGAGGCCTCGCCCGAGCAGAATGCCCTGCGTCCGGGGGCGCTGACGGAGTGGAAAAACCTGTTCCTCGCCGGTGACTGGACTGATACGGGGTTGCCCGCCACCATCGAGGGATCGGTCCGCTCCGGAAACCGCGCTGCCGATCACGTTCTGAAAAGCCATGGAATCTGAGACGTCAGCCGTCATGAACTCCGTGAATGCCACAGCCGCGCCGATCGACGAGGCCGCTCTCGGAAGCAGCATCGGCGCCGCCACGCGGGGTCTTCTGAACCTCAAACAGTCGGACGGTCATTTCGTGTTCGAACTGGAGGCCGACGCCACCATCCCGTCCGAATACGTCCTGCTGCGCCACTATCTCGGCGAGCCGGTCGATGCGGCGCTGGAAGCCAGGATCGCGGTCTACCTCCGCCGTATCCAGGGCAGCCATGGCGGCTGGCCGCTGGTGCACGACGGTCCCTTCGACATGAGCGCCAGCGTGAAAGCCTACTTCGCGCTGAAGATGATCGGCGATTCCGTCGATGCGCCGCACATGGCGCGCGCGCGGGAGGCGATCCTGTCACGCGGCGGCGCGGCCAATGTGAACGTCTTCACGCGCTTCCTGCTTTCGTTCTTCGAAGTGCTGACATGGCGCAGCGTTCCGGTTCTTCCGGTCGAGATCATGCTGCTGCCGATTTGGTCGCCGTTCCATCTCAACAAGATCTCCTACTGGGCGCGCACCACCATGGTGCCGCTGATGGTGCTGGCAGCGTTGAAGCCGCGCGCGCGCAACCCGCGTGGCGTTGGCATCCGCGAATTGTTCCTTCAGGATCCGGCCACGGTCGGCACGCCGAAGCGGGCCCCCCATCAAAGCCCGGCCTGGTTTGCGTTGTTCAGCGGAATCGACCGGATCTTGCGGACGATCGAGCCGGCGTTTCCCAAGCGGCTGCGCGCGCGCGCGATGAAAAAGGCGATCGCCTTCGTCGAGGAGCGCCTCAACGGCGAGGATGGTCTCGGCGCGATCTTCCCGCCGATGGTCAATACGGTGATGATGTATGATGCGTTGGGGTTTCCGCCCGAGCATCCGCCGCGCGCGATAACGCGGCGTGGAATCGACAAGCTTCTGGTGATCGGCGAGGAGGAGGCCTACTGCCAGCCCTGCGTGTCGCCGATCTGGGATACTGCGCTTGCCGCTCACGCGCTGCTCGAAGCGGGCGGGCCGGACTCGCTGGCCAGCGCCGGCAAGGCCCTCGACTGGCTGCTTCCGAAGCAGGAACTCGATCTCAGGGGCGACTGGGCTGTGAAACGTCCAGAGGTTCGGCCGGGCGGCTGGGCGTTCCAGTACGCCAATGCCCACTATCCCGATCTCGACGACACCGCGGTCGTGGTGATGGCGATGGACCGGGTGCGTCGCAACGACCAGATCGACAGGTACGACGAGGCGATCGCGCGCGGCCGCGAGTGGATCGAGGGCATGCAGAGCCGCGACGGCGGCTTTGCGGCGTTCGATGCCGACAATCTCGAATACTATCTCAACAACATCCCGTTCTCCGACCATGCCGCGCTGCTCGATCCGCCCACCGAGGACGTCACCGCGCGATGCGTCTCGATGCTGGCGCAGCTTGGCGAGACCGTTCAGGACAGCCCAACCATGGCGGCCGGCGTCGACTATCTGCGCCGGACCCAGCTCAAGGAGGGGTCCTGGTACGGCCGCTGGGGCCTGAACTACATCTACGGCACCTGGTCGGTGCTCTGTGCGCTCAACGCCGCCGGCGTCGATCGCAAGGATCCCGCGATACGCAAGGCGGTGGACTGGCTGGTGTCGATTCAGAACGCTGATGGCGGCTGGGGCGAAGATGCCGTCAGTTACCGGCTGGACTACAAGGGGTTCGAGGGCGCGCCGACCACGGCCTCGCAAACGTCCTGGGCACTGCTTGCCCTGATGGCCGCGGGTGAAGTCGAAAATGTGGCTGTGGCTCGGGGAATCAAGTACCTAATAGACACACAGACCAAAAAAGGACTGTGGGATGAGCAGCGTTACACGGCCACGGGGTTCCCACGGGTGTTTTATCTGCGGTACCATGGCTACTCCAAGTTCTTCCCGCTCTGGGCGCTGGCGCGGTATCGGAATTTGAGAAGCACCAACAGCAAGGTGGTAGGGGTCGGGATGTGAATTTGGGGGCGGCGACCGACATATCCGCGGGTGATGGCTTTGACCCGCGGCCGGTATTGATCGTGACCGGTCTGGTTCAGGAAGCCCGCATTGCCGCGGGGCCGGGCATGACTGTCATTTGCAGCAGCAGCAATCCCCGGCAGTTGCGCACGCTTCTCGCGAGCTTCGATCCGGCCACAGTTCGCGGCGTCATCAGCTTCGGTGTCGCCGGCGGGCTCTGTCCGTCCCTGGAGTCCGGAGATGTCGTGGTCGCCACCGACGTCGTGGACGGTGTCTCGCGCTGGGAGGCTGGCCTCGCCCTCAGCGAGGAACTGATTGATGGCTCCGGCCTTGGCGGTCAGAAAGTGGTGCGCGCCGGGCTTGCCGGCGTCGAACAGGTCGTGGTGGGACAGGCTGGCAAGGCGGCGCTCCATGCCGAGACCGGCGCCTCTGCGGTCGACATGGAAAGCCATATCGCAGCCGCCTATGCCACGAAAGCGGGTCTTCCCTTTGCCGCACTGCGCGTGATCAGCGATCCGGCGACGCGCGCGCTGCCGGCGATTGCCCGCAGCGCCATCAAGCCGAACGGCAACATCGACCTGAAGAAGGTGATCGGTGGCCTTGCACGGAATCCGTTGACCTTGCGGGCGCTGGTGTCCACCGGAATGGATTTCAATCGGGCGCTGCGCTCCCTGCGCGGCTGCCGCGGCTTTCTGCTGGGGGGCGGGAGCCTCGTCCCGGCGGACATTTGACGGCGCTGCGGATTCGCAAGACTACGATTCTAGAGCAGGTTTCGTTTGGAGCAACCCGTCATGCCCGGCTTTATGCCGGGCATCCACGTCTATGGCGTTTTCGAGCGAAGCATGTCCTTCGGGCTTCACCCGAAGATGGAATCCGGTTCGCGCGTGAAGAATCAATAAGCTATAGCCATTCATCGTTACATGGGATCAAGTGCTGTCATTGCGAGGCGCATCGCGCCGAAGCAATCCAGAAGAAGGCTGGATTGCTTCGCTTCGCTCGCAATGACGTCAAGTCACTGCGTTTCTGTCAAAACGTGAAACGTTCTAGGCCGCGGTGGAAGCCTTCTGCTCCTTGGCCGCTTGTTTGGCGGCGGCGGCCGCCGCTTCGTCCTTGCGGATCTCCGACAGCTTCTTCTGCACCTGCTCGGCAAAGATGTACTGCGCCGGACGCTGCTTGGTAAGATCGATCTCGGGCGCCATGGGACCCGTGGTCCGGACCCCACGCAGTGCCACCCACATCGTCTTGATCGGATTGTTCAGCGCCGCTGTGGCCGCGGTCGGCTCATAACCGCAATGCGCCATGCAGTTGGCGCACTTTTCGTACTTGCCGGTGCCGTAGCTGTCCCAGTCGGTGGTCTCCATCAATTCCTTGAAGGTCTTGGTGTAGCCCTCGCCGAGCAGATAGCAGGGTTTCTGCCAGCCGAAGATGTTGCGCGCGGGCATCCCCCACGGTGTGCAGTGATATTCCTGATTGCCGGCGAGAAAGTCGAGGAACAGGCCGGAGTGCATGAAGTTCCACTTCTTGCCCTTGCCGCGCGCGAAGACGTCGCGGAACAGCGTCTTGGTCTTGGTGCGGTTCAGGAAGTGCTCCTGATCGGGCGCGCGTTCGTAGGCGTAGCCTGGCGACATCGAGACGCCGACGCCAAGCTCGGCCGTGAAGTCGAGGAATTTTGCGATCTCTTCGGCTGGATAATTGTCGAAGATCGTGGCGTTCACGTTGACGGTAAAGCCTTTCGCCTTCGCCGCCTTGATGGCGGAGACCGCGCGGTCGAACACGCCATCCTGACACACCGACTTGTCGTGATGCTCGCGCAGGCCATCGAGATGGACCGAGAAGAACAGGTACGGGGAAGGCTCGAACAGATCGAGCTTTTTCTCCAGCAGCAGCGCGTTGGTGCAGAGCGAGACGAACTTCTTGCGCGCGACAAGTCCGCGCACGATCTCGCCGATCTCCTTATGGATCAACGGCTCGCCGCCGGGAATGGCCACCATCGGCGCGCCGCATTCCTCGGCCGCGTCCCAGCATTCCTGAGCGGTCATGCGACGGTTGAGGATCGCATCGGGATAGTCGATCTTGCCGCATCCGGCGCAGGCGAGATTGCAGCGAAACAGCGGCTCGAGCATCAGCACCAGTGGATAGCGCTTGCGGCCCATCAGCTTCTGCTTGATCAGATAACCGCCGATCTTCAGTTCCTTAAAAAACGGTATTGCCATCACAAGTGTTCTTTCTGGAGTTACCAGTCTGAAATTTGAAAGGGATCAGGCTGAGGTGAGTTCGGATGGAAGCCGGAATTCGATGTTTTCTTCGCGCCCCGGCAGCACCGACACAGCCACCGGCCCTATGCGCCTCAAGGCCTCGATGACGTCATCGACAAGCACTTCCGGCGCCGATGCGCCGGCGGTGATGCCCACGGTTTTCGCGTCCTTCACCCACTCCGCGTTGAGTTCGCTTCCGTCGGAGATGAGATAACTCGCAACGCCGACTTCGGTGCCGATTTCGCGCAACCGATTAGAATTTGAACTATTGGTTGCTCCGACGACAAGGATGACATCTACCAGCTTGCTGAGATCTCTGACCGCAGATTGCCGGTTCTGCGTTGCATAGCAGATATCCCGTGTGTCAGGGCCCTGGATATCCGTAAAACGCTGCTGGAGCGCGAGGATGATGTCCTTGGTGTCGTCGACGCTGAGCGTCGTTTGCGTGATATAGGCGACCGGGGTGTCTGCGGGCAACGTCAAGGCTGCAACGTCATCGACGTCCTGAACCAGCAGAACCGGGCCGGGAACCTGTCCCATGGTTCCCTCGACCTCGGGATGGCCGGCGTGGCCGATCAAAATCAGCGTCCGTCCCTTTGATACGTAGCGCTTGCCCTGGTTGTGGACCTTGCTGACGAGCGGGCAGGTGGCATTGAGCACCGGCAAACCGCGCGTGGCGGCCTCTTCTTCCACGCTGCGCGCGACGCCGTGAGCGCTGAACACGGTGACGGCTTTCGGCGGAACCTCGGACAGGTCCTCAACGAAGATCGCGCCCTTGTTCTTCAGGCCTTCAACGACGTACTTGTTGTGAACGATCTCGTGGCGGACGTATACCGGCGCTCCGTACTTCTCCAGAGCGCGCTCTACGATCTCGATCGCGCGCACCACCCCCGCGCAGAATCCGCGCGGCTGAGCCAGAAGAATTTCAATTGGGCGAACGTCAGTCAATTTGCACCTTATGCATTATACCCAGCTCCATATAGTCCGATCGTTTTCTTCTTAAAATCACACTTGTCTTCAAGAAAAGTCACAGGTGTTTAATCTAACGGGCGTGTCCCGGGAACTCGCTATGACTTACAGGGGCATGAATCCGGGCAAAAAAGCCCCAAAGCTGACGTTTGGCCGCTGCATCCGTGCCGGAAAGCCAATTCCGGTATTATGATACAGCCTCGGCTTCGAAGCCTCACCCGTTCGTCACTTTGTCATCCACCCGGCGGCCTTATATCAAGGCGACCGACCGAAAGCCGAATCCTCCGGCAATCATTCCCCAATCAACCGTGGCCACTTTGTCCAAGCTTCTGAAGACAACAGGGTACAAAACCACTAGATCAGGCGGAAGAATCGGACCGGAATTCCGTGCCTTTTACGTATTGCGGTAGCAGAAAGAAAGAACGTGCTGACAGGTATTGTTGTTTCAATCGTTAAGACTTGTATACGATTTGCCCTGGCTACCGCTTTGATCGCGATCGTGCTGGCGGCCGGAGCGGTCTTTTATACCGCGAGAAATTTTGAAATCAATACTGATATCAATAGGTTGATCTCGCCCAACCTCGATTGGCGGCAACGCGACATCGCTTTTGAGAAGGCCTTCGACCAGGAAAGGCTGATCCTTGCGGTCGTGGAGGCCCCGACTGCCGAGTTTGCGGGGGCAGCCGGCGCCATGCTGACGGCGAAGCTCGCCAGCGACCACAATCATTTCGAAGCCGTTCAGCAACTCGGCGGCGGTCCGTTTTTTGAACGAAACGGCCTGCTTTTCCTGCCGACCGACGAGGTCAGGCAGATCACCGGTCAATTCAGCGAGGCCGCGCCGCTTGTTGAGATCATGGCCGGCGATCCGAGTCTGCGCGGGCTGACAGGGGCGCTCGAAACGGCGCTCGTGGGCCTGAAGCGGGGTCAGTTCGCGCTGGACAGCACGGCGCGACCGTTCTCGGAGATCGCCCAGAGCATCGAGGACGTCCTGACCAAAGGGAAGGGCACTTTTTCCTGGCGTGAACTGGCCAGCGACAAGCCACTGACCGATTCCGATCGCCGCACGCTGATCCAGGTCAAGCCGTACCTCGATTTCAACGCGCTGGAACCCGGCAAGGATGCCACCGACGCGATCCGTCAAGCCGCCACGGATCTGGATCTCGCCGGCAAGTTCGACGCCCGCGTCCGCCTGACCGGGCCGGTTCCCATCGCCAACGAGGAATTCGCCACCGTGCAGGAGGGCGCGGTCGTCAACGGCATCGGCACGGTGCTGGTGGTGCTGGTGATTCTCTGGCTGGCGCTGCGCTCGCCGAAGATCATCTTCGCGGTGTTCGTGACGCTGTTCATTGGCCTCGCGATCACGACGGCGCTCGGCCTCATGATGGTGACATCGCTCAATCTTCTGTCGATCGCGTTCGCCGTTCTGTTTGTCGGACTGGGCGTCGATTTCGGCATCCAGTACAGCGTCCGCTACCGCTCCGAACGCTTCAAGACCGACGATCTGGACGCCGCGCTGCTGATAGCGGCGAAGCGTTCGGCGGTGCCGCTGTCGCTGGCGGCGATGGCGACCGCGGCGGGCTTTCTGTCGTTCCTGCCGACCGATTACAAGGGTGTTTCGGAACTCGGCAAGATCGCCGGCGTCGGCATGCTGGTCGCCTTTCTCGCAAGCATCACCGTGCTCCCGGCGTTGCTGCGTCTTCTGAATCCGCCTGGTGAGAAAGATCCGGTCGGCTACGCGTTTCTGGCGCCGCTCGATCATTTTCTCGAAAAGCATCGCGTGGCGATCATCGTCGGTACGCTCGCGGTCGTGATTCTCGGATCACCCGCGCTCTACTTCCTGCGGTTCGATTTCAATCCGATTCACCTGAGGAGCGCGAAAGTCGAATCGATCGCGACGTATCTGGATTTGCGGAAAGATCCGGAGACCGGCGCGAACGCCATCAACGTGATGGTCAAGTCAGAGCAGGAGGCAAAGCAGGTCGAGGCCCGGCTCGCCAAGGTGCCTGAAGTCGCACGCACGAGAGGTCTCGACAGCTTTGTCCCGGCCGACCAGCCGGAGAAGCTCAAGCTGATCGCGCAGGGCGCCAAGGTTCTCGGTCCCGCGCTCAATCCGGATTCGATCGACCCGCCGCCCTCCGACGAGGAGAATGTCAGCGCGCTGAAGGAGGCCGCCGACAGCCTGCGCAAGGCCGCCGGCAGCAATCAGGGGCCGGGCGCTGCGGCCGCGAAGCGGCTGGCCGACGATCTCACCCGGTTGGCCGAGTCGAACGAGGCGACGCGCGAAAAAGTTCAAGCCATGTTCGTCGAACCGCTCAAACTGATGTTCGAGCAGATCCGCAACTCATTGAAGGCCGAACCCATCAGCCTGAAATCCCTGCCGCCGGATTTCGTGAAGCTCTGGAAGAGCGACGGCGTCATGCGTGTCGAAGCGTTGCCGCGCGGCGATCCGGATAACAATGATACGCTGCGCAAGTTTGCCAGCGCCGTGCTCGCCGCCGAGCCGACCGCGATCGGCGGACCGGTATCGATTCTCAAATCCGGCGACACCATCGTAAAGGCATTTATCGAGGCCGGGCTGTGGGCGCTGATCTCGATCAGCATCCTGCTCTGGCTGGCCCTGCGCCGAATCACCGACGTGTTGCTGACGCTGGTGCCGCTGCTGGTCGCAGGGGCGGTGACGCTGGAGATCTGCGTCCTGATCGGGCTTCCGCTCAACTTCGCCAACATCGTCGCGCTGCCGCTGCTGCTCGGCGTCGGCGTGGCGTTCAAGATATACTACGTCACCGCCTGGCGTTCCGGCAGGACCAACCTGCTGCAATCGAGCCTGACGCGGGCGATCTTTTTCAGCGCGCTGACCACCGCGACCGCGTTCGGCAGCCTGTGGCTGTCGAGCCATCCGGGCACGGCGAGCATGGGCAAGCTGCTGGCGCTGTCGCTCGTCACGACGCTCGCAGCAGTGCTACTATTTCAGCCCGCGCTCATGGGCCGCCCCCGCGATGTCGGGAAGTAGACAGATATCGCCCACGGGATCGGCCGGCGAGGTGGCGGTCGTCGTAGCGGCCGTCGTTGTCTTTTGACCGGTGGTCCTGGCCTGGGCCTTCGGCGGCGAGCTCTTCGCCATGCCTGCTTTCGGCGCGCCCTTGGCAGTGCTGCTTGCGGAAGGATTGGCGGGACCGGCGGGATTGTTGGACGGACTGCTGGGAATCGGGCCGGATACGCGAGTCCAGGTTTCGCCGCCGCACAGGAAACCGAGCACGCAGCCTTCAATCTCGAGTTGATCGGGCGATGCAAGCTTGATCGAGGACTCGTAAAGTTTGCCGTCCTTGGCATTATAAACCTGACCGTCCCACTCCTCCTTCTCGGGCTTCTTCTTTTTCATATCCAGAAGAATTGGCATTCCGAGCGTGGGCCGGCTCCTTTTCGCGACGTCCGGATTGTTCTGGTCGACGCCGCCGGGCTGTTTCTCCCAGGCAACGACCCCCCACATCGCTCCGTTGCACTCGGCGACGCGAATGTTGGCGACGCCGTCGGCAACGCGCCAGTCGCCGGTCGGATCGGCTGCTCCGGCTGGTCCGAATCCCGCTGTCACCAGCGCCGCTGCGACGAGAGAGGTAGTGGCGAGAATTCTGCAATAATTTAAAGTACGCATGGTATGTCCTGGGCGCTGAAACATATCTTCAAGCCTGTGCTTAAGTGGGCCGGGGATCAGTTGAAAAGTCAAATTGTCGGATTCATGTTTTTCAGTTGACGAAACCGCCATCAACCGAACTATGTAGCGGATGCTATATCCAAATCTAGACGTTTCCGAGATGTTTGTGGAACGGCAGGCGCAGCGCAGCGCGATGCATGTCCGCCACCTCAATGAACAGCTCGTCAGAGTTCTGAAAACCATCGGCTACGATGTCGGTTTCCAGAGCGGTCACGGTCAATATCTGGTTGATCGCGACGGCGCCCGTTACCTTGACCTACTCAGCGGATTTGGCGTTTTTGCGATTGGGCGGAACCATCCCGTGCTGCGGGATGCCCTCAAAAGCGTCCTCGACAGCGACCTGCCGAATCTCGTGCAGATGGATGTCTCGACGCTGGCCGGCGTTCTGGCCGAGCGGCTGCTCGCGCATGTTCCCTACCTCGACAAGGTCTTTTTTGCGAATTCGGGGGCTGAAAGCGTCGAGGCCGCAATCAAGTTCGCGCGTGTCGCCACCGGGCGGACCGGCATCGTTTACTGCGATCACGCCTATCACGGGCTGACCTACGGCGCGCTGTCTTTGACCGACGACAAGAATTTCCGCGGCGGATTCGATCCTCTGCTCCCGGACTGCGCGGTCATTCCCTTCAACGATCTGGCCGCGCTGGAGCAGGCGCTGTCATCGCGGCGGGTCGCAGCCTTCATCGTCGAGCCGATCCAGGGCAAGGGCGTCAACATACCGAGCGACGAATTCCTGCCGGGAGCGGCCGCGCTGTGTCGGAAATATGGCACCCTGTTCGTGGCGGATGAAGTTCAGACCGGCATCGGCCGTACCGGACGCTTTCTCGCCGTCGAGCACTGGAACGTCGAACCCGACATGGTGCTGCTGGCCAAAGCCCTGTCCGGCGGCCATGTGCCGGTCGGCGCGGTGCTGACCCGCAAGCATGTCTTCGACAAGATATTCAACCGCATGGATCGCGCCGTGGTGCACGGCTCGACCTTCGCCAAAAACGATCTCGCGATGGCGGCCGGCATCGCGACCCTTGAAGTGCTGAAGGCCGAGAAGCTGATCGAGAATGCGGCCAGGCGCGGCGACGAACTGCGGCAGGCGCTGTCCCGCATGGTGCCGGGTTACGAACTTCTCAAGGAGGTGCGCGGCAAGGGGTTGATGATCGGCATCGAGTTCGGGCCGCCCAAATCACTGCGGCTGCGGGCGTCGTGGAATCTGCTGGAGACGGCCAACAAGGGCCTGTTCTGTCAGCTCATCACGGTGCCGCTGTTCAAGGATCACAAGATCCTCACCCAGGTCTCCGGTCATGGCAGCCATACCATCAAGCTGCTGCCGCCGCTCATCATCAACGACGAAGACTGCAAGTGGATCGAGACCTCGTTCGACAGCGTCATCGCCGCGAGTCATCAGGTTCCCGGCGCGATCTGGTCGCTCGGCAAGACGCTGATGGACAACGCCGTCCGCAAGTCGGCCTGATGCTTGGAGTCTGGTTTCAACTGCGCTGAATCAGACTCGTCGCTTATCTTTATTGTTTGAGCATGATCTTTTCCGAAAACCGGTTTCCACTTTTCGGGATCATGTTCTAACCGTTCCCGTTCGCCTGCATCGCCTTTTCGAACTTGTCGCTGAATTCGGCAAGCTCGTCGGCATTGAGATCGCTCACCGCCCAGAAATTCAGACCGTGGTCGCGCCAGCGTCGGATGTTGAAGCCCTGCACATCCTCGGTGCGCGCGGGGCTATGGGTGGCATTTGGTGTCTGTGCGACGAAGAGATTGATGACGTGCGCGCGCCGCTTGTAGACGACCGCGCCGATGGCTCGCCCATCGATGTAATCGAGCCGTCCGCCGATCAGCGTAAAGCCGAGCGCCGTCAGGTCGATCACCGGCGGCGATACATCGAGCCGCCCGTTGAACCACGGTTTGACCGTGTGCTGGTCGGTCGAGAGCACGTCGGTCAGATGTCCCGCCTGCAGTGATCGCAGATGCGCCGATACGATCTCGGAGGCGATACGCTGTTCGTCGTCGTTGCGCAGCATGATCGCGACGATGCCGGTCGCCGCAATCGCGGAGACGGCGGAACCGAGGGCGAAACCTGCAAGCACCGAGCGGCGGCTGGTGCCGCGCGACTGCGGCATGGCCGCCTCGATCCGCTGGCGCAAGTGCGCAGGCGCGGTGAAGCGCATGTCCGCCGTCGCAATGGCTGCCTTCATGTCGCGGTAGGTCCTGAGCGCGGCCGCGCAGCGCGCGCAGGTGGAGATATGGTTTTCGACCTCGCGCGCGTGACCGGCATCGAGTTCGCCGTCGATCAGCGCGTGCAGAAGAATATCTGCTTCATCGCAGGTCATCTGGATGGCTCCTCTTCCGCAAGCCACGCCGACCGCAGCATGGCGCGCGCCCGCGCGAGCCGTGACATGACGGTGCCGACCGGCGCATCGACAATCTCGGCGATCTCGCGATAGGACAGATTCTGGATTTCGCGCAGGACCAACGTCTCGTGAAACGGTTCTGGCAGTGCTGCGATCATCCGCCGGATCGCATTCGCATCGCGTTTTTGCAATGCCTGTGCTTCCGGTGTGTCCTGTGCTTCACGCCACAGCGGTGCGGTGGCCTCGGCGCTTTCGGGCAGGTCATCGATGGTCGTTGCGGCCGACCTGGCGCGGCGAGCGAATTCCGCATGGCAGACATTGCGCAGGATCGCGAGCAGCCATGGCTTCATCGCCGGACCGCGGTAAGTGTCGAAATGCTTCAATGCGCGCAGATAGCATTCCTGCACGGCGTCCTCGGCGTCGGCGGAATCGCGCAGGAGATAGCGCGCGACAGTGTAGACGTCGTCGAGATAGGGCAGGGCCGCGTCGCGAAAGCGCTGCGCTTTTGTCTGATCGTCTCCGGGTGAACCAAACAGCATCGTGGTGTTCGCAGCCGGGTGGGCTCGGGCAGCGGGGCGCTGCCTGAGCCCCAAGGTGATGCCTTGCTTTTGGCTGTTACTCAACCTTGATCAGTCCCACCATATGCGGGTGCAGCGAGCAAAAATATGTGTAGTCGCCGGCGCTGGTGAAGGTGAACGAGTATGTGTCGTCGGTATCCAGCGCCTTGGAGCGGAAGTTGCCGGCGGAAACGACCGTATGCGGAATGTCGTCACGGTTGGTCCACGTCACGGTGGTGCCGGCCTTCACCGTCAGTTGCGCCGGTTCGAAGGTGAAGTTGTCGATCGTCACCGACACCTCCTCGCAATGGGCAGCGGATATTTGCATTGCAAGCGCGGCAGCCACTGCAAGCCGGACGGCGCTCGTGCGCAAGTTCAGGGACATCATACGACCCTTACCCTTGTAGCGGCGTATCGATGATGGCGAGGCGCTCCTCGCCGGGTTTGAAGACGATGCTGGCGATGCCGAGCAGGCTGCGCAGTCTGTCGTCGGCGACCTTCATCGGCCCGGGCGAGGGCGCGGTGCCCGGCGCGGGCTGCGGGAAGGCGGTCGAGCGCGCGGTATGGAAGGTGACGTTGCCTTCGACCTTCTGCATCACCTGGTGGATGTGGCCGTTCAACACGGTCACCGAGCCGAAACTCTTGAGCAGGTCGAGCGCCCGCGCGCCGTCGTCGGTGCCCCAGCCCCAGGTCGGATAGACGCTCCACAACGGAATATGCGCGAACACCACGATCGGCTGCGAATTCGAGCGGCCTGTCAGGTCGTCCGCGAGCCACGTCAGTTGTTCCGCGCCGAGGTTGCCGAGACCGCCGGCTTTGAGATCGACGACGTTGACGAGGCCGATGAAATGCACGCCATTGGCGTCGAACGAATACCAGCCCGCGCCCTTGGTGCCGCGACCGTAGCGCTCGCGGTACAGCTTGACTTCCTCGTCGATGAAGTCGTGCTCGCCGGGCACATAGTGAACGTCGAGCCGCGACTGCGAGATGATGCGTTCGGCGTCGTCGAATTCGGAGGCTTTCGACAGGTGGGTGATGTCGCCGGTGTGGATCATGAAGGACGGCTTCGCCGGCAGCGTCTTGATCTTGCCGATCGCCTCTTCGAGCGTTGCGAGCGCGTGCGGGTTGGCAGCCTTGTCGAAGCCGACATGGCTGTCGCTGATCTGCAGGAAGGTGGGGGCGGACGCGGATGCTTCCGCGGCTTGCGCCGATCCGACGATGCCGAGCGATCGCGGCACGCCGCCGGCAATGGTCCAGAGCACGCCCGTGCCGGCCCATGTCATGCATTCAAGCACCTTGCGGCGGCTGACACCGTCGCCGTCGTGATTGTGGTTGCGGCTCATCGGAGGTCTCCCACGCCCGTCATTGGGCATGCAGACCTGATCGTGGAACATGCGGAGTTATTCCCGCGCGTTTTTGAGTATCTGTTTGGGTGCGGATGACGAAACCGTTACCGACGACTTGGATAGTCCATGGCAGGCGGCGTCGATCGGCACAAAAATCAGCGTATTGGGCCGCCCATTGCGTCATGGTAAGAGGGTAACAGATAGAATTCACTCCCGGCCCACCGGAACCCCGCCATGCCCATCGTCAACCGCGTTGCCGATCTGCAATCCGATATCGCTGACTGGCGTCGGGACATCCACGAGCATCCGGAACTGCTGTACGACGTGCGCCGCACCGCGGCGTTCGTGGCGGACCGCTTGCGGGAGTTCGGCTGTGACGAGGTTGCGACCGGACTCGGCCGGACCGGCGTCGTCGGTGTCATCAAGGGCAGGAAGCCTGCCGCCGATGGCGGGATCAGGGTGATAGGCCTGCGCGCGGACATGGATGCGCTGCCGATTCACGAGGAAACCAACCTGCCTTACTCATCGAAGACGCCCGGCAAGATGCATGCCTGCGGCCATGACGGCCACACCGCGATGCTGCTCGGCGCCGCGCGCTATCTCGCTGAGACGCGGAATTTCGCCGGCGAGGCCGTCGTGATCTTCCAGCCGGCGGAGGAGGGCGGCGCCGGCGCGGCTGCGATGATCAAGGACGGTTTGATGGACCGTTTCAGGATCGATCAGGTCTACGGCATGCATAACCTTCCGGGCGTCCCGCTCGGTTCCTTCGCCATCCGGCCGGGTCCGATCATGGCGGCGACCGACGCCGTCGATTTCCGGATCGAGGGGCACGGCGGCCACGCCGCACGGCCGCATCTCTGCATCGATCCGGTGCTGGCCGGATCACAGCTTGTCGTCGCCCTGCAATCGATCGTGTCGCGCAACGTCGATCCGCTGGAATCCGCCGTGATCTCGGTATGCGAGTTCCATGCCGGCAATACCCGCAACGTCATCCCGCAGACCGTCGAACTCGGCGGGACCGTCCGAACGCTTAAGGCCGACGTGCGCGACCAGATGGAGAAACGGATACGAGAGGTCGCCGCCGGCGTGGCGCTGACGAGTGGAACAAGGATCGATGTCAGGTTCGGTCGCGGCTATCCGGTCACGGTCAATCACGTCCGGCAGACCGAAACCGCGACGAAGATCGCCAGCGAAATCGCAGGCGAGGGCAATGTGCACGAGACGCCTCCGATGATGGGCGCGGAGGATTTCGCCTACATGCTGGAAGCCCGGCCCGGCGCCTTCATCTTCGTCGGCAATGGCGACAGCGCGGGCCTGCATCATCCAGCCTACAACTTCAACGACGACGCCATCGTCTACGGCACCTCGTACTGGATCAGGCTGGTCGAGAACATGCTCGCCGCCTGAGCGGCCACGCTCTTGCAGGGTCCCAGGAACATAGCCCGTCACGTCGCGTTAGGAAGCGGGAATTTCCCCTCCAACCGCGCGAGGCTACAATGACGAAAGACAAGGATCTTCACGACCTGTTCCTTGATCAGCTCAAGGACATCTACTTTGCTGAAAAGCAGATCCTGAAAGCGCTGCCCAAGATGGCGAAGGCGGCGACATCCGACAAATTGCGGGCGGCTTTCGAAAAACACCATGACGAGACCGAAGGCCAGGTCGAGCGCCTGGAACGAATTTTCGAGCTGATGGAAAAGCCGGCCAAGGGCAAGACCTGCGATGCCATTCTCGGTCTCCTTGAGGAAGGCAAGGAAGTCATGGAGGAATACAAGGGCACCGAGGCGCTGGACGCGGGCCTGCTTGCGGCAGCGCAGGCGGTGGAACATTACGAGATGGCGCGCTACGGAACGATGAAGGCGTGGGCGGTCCGGCTTGGCATGAAGGATGCCGTCAAGCTGATCGATGAAACGTTGCAGCAGGAACGCAAGACCGACAAGGATCTGACGGCGCTGGCCGAAGCCGGTGTCAACTCCGAGGCATTGGCTGCCTGATTTTTCGGGAAAGGCCGTCATCGGCGGCTATGGCCGCCGATGACGGGTCGATCTGCTTCACGCCGCCTTGTCGCGGCTCAGTTGCGTTGCGGCGATTTTCAGGTCGTCGACAAAACGTTCGTATTCGCGCGCTCTCGCATCCTCCTCGGGCACCCGCAGGAGATAGGACGGGTGTACCGTCACCAGCGCCTTGTGCCCGTCGTTCGTCTCGATCAGCCGGCCGCGGTTCTTGTTGATCGGCGTGATCCTGCCGAAAACGCTTTGCGCTGCGGTTGCGCCCATCGCCACCACGAGCCTGGGTTTGACGGTGGCGAGTTCGCGTTCATACCACTGGCGACAGGCTCTGATCTCAGCCGTGTTGGGTTTCTGGTGCAGCCGGATCTTGCCGCGCGGCACGAATTTGAAATGCTTCACCGCGTTCGTCACGTAGACCTTTCCGCGATCGATACCGGCTTCTTTCAGCGCGCGGTCGAGCATCTGGCCGGCGGGTCCGACGAACGGTTTTCCCACGAGGTCTTCCTTGTCGCCGGGCTGCTCGCCCACCAGCATGATCGGCGCAGGCGCCGGCCCTTCGCCGAACACGGTCTGCGTCGCGTTCTTCCAGAGCGGACAGGCACGGCATCCGGCGGCTTCTTCGCGCAGACGCGGGAGGGAGAGCTGCGGGGCGGTCATGGGCGTCTCCGCTGTCGGGTTTGCCACGGAAAACCCTTGAGGCAATTCCGGACGCTGCCCGGCGTTCCTTTGATGCCTTTGGATTCGTGAGCTAAAATCGTGTGCGAAAAGCTGGTTGACTCCCGGCCGCCTGGTGAGCTTATTATAGAACATAACGTGAACAATTGACTCCGCCGCGAGTTCATTGTCACGGGCGGATTGTGATCATGACTGGAAACCGGAGCAGCGCAGAGACGCTTGCGCGTCTGCGCGACCGCATCGCGCGCATCGAGGCCGGTCACGGCGGCGGAATGCCGGGCCGGGCCGCGCTCGGTCATGACGAGGCGGATGCCGAGCTGCAGGGCGGGCTTGCGCGTGGCGCCGTGCACGAGGTGTTCGCGGAAGGGCGGCACGGCGCGGCGGCGAGCGGCTTCATCGCGGGTCTTGCGCAGCGGATATGCGCAAACCGGCCGCTGCTCTGGGTGCGGCAGGATTTTGCCGCGCGCGAATCCGGTGCGCTGTCGATGCGCGGATGGCGCGAGTTCGGTCTCGATCCGTGTCTGTTGGTGACGGTCCATGCATCAGATGTGGAGAGCGCGTTGCGGACGGCGGCCGATGCGCTGGCCTGCGATGCGCTCGGTGCCGTGGTCATGGAGATATGGGGCGAGACGCGTCTGCTCGATCTTGTCGCCAGCCGCAGGCTGACGCTGGCGGCGGGGACCTCCGGGGTTACCGGGCTGCTTCTGCGGGTGGCGGCGACGCCGTTGCCTTCGACAGCGGAGACGCGGTGGATCGTGCGCCCGGCGCGCTCGCCGCCATGCGCGGCGTGGCAGACGTGGGGCGCGCCCGTGTTCGAGACGCAGCTTGTCCGCAATCGTCATGGCCGGACCGGCCAATGGATCATGGAGTGGAAATGTGATGAGTGCCTCTTCCGTGACGTCTCGATCCGTGACGCACAGACGCATCCTCAGCCTGTGGCTGCCGCGCCTGCCGACCGACCGGATCGCGCGCGAGTTGTTGCGCTCCGGCGGGCTGGGTGAAGCCTATCGTGCTTCGCAATCAAGCCCGGCAATGAAGGAGATATCCCCCCGCATCGTCGTCGCCAAACAGAACAATGCGCTGGTCGTCGCCGCGCTGGATGGCGCGGCCGCGCGGATTGGTCTCGCGGTCGGGTTGCCGCTGGCCAATGCCCGCGCGATCTGTCCCGACATCGACGTGTTCGATGCCGATGAGATGGCCGACGGCAAAACCCTGAACGGCATCGTCGACTGGTGCGACCGCTTCACGCCGCTGGTGGCGCTCGATCCGCCGCATGGTCTGCTTCTGGACATCACCGGCTGCGCGCATCTGTTCGGCGGCGAAGCGGCGCTTATGAATGCTCTATGCGGCGCGCTGACGCGGCAGGGTTTTGTCGTCAGCGCGGCGATCGCCGGCACGCCGGCCTGCGCGCGGGCGCTGACGCGCCATGCCCATGGCCGGATCGTTGCGCCCGGCGAGGAGGCAGGAGCGGTTGCGGCGCTGCCAGTGTTCACGCTTGGCGCGGATGACGCGATCACGCGCGGGCTGCGCCGCGCCGGGCTGAAAACCATCGGCGATGTCGCCGCGCGCGGCCGCCACGAGATCGCGGCGCGGTTCGGGGCGGCGTTCACGGCGCTGCTGGAGCAGGCGCTGGGGCAGGGCGATGCGCCGATCAACCCGCGCAAGCCGCTGCCGGATTTTATCGTCGAGAGGCGCTTCGCCGAGCCGATCGCCACCGACGGCGCGATCGCGATGACGCTGGCGGGTCTTGCGCGCACGCTCATCGCCGCGATGGAGAAACAGGGCAAGGGAGCGCGGCGGCTGGAAGCAGGTTTTTTCCGCACCGACGGCGCGGTGCGCGTCATTGCCGTCGAGACCGGACGTCCGGTCACGCGCGGCGAGACCATCGATCGCCTGTTCCGCGAGCGGCTCGATGCGCTGGCCGATCCGCTCGACCCCGGTTTCGGCTTCGATCTGGTGCGGCTGTCCGCCGTCCGGACCGATCTCGTGATACAGGAGCAGCGCGACCTCGACACGCATGTCAGGGACAATGACGAGGTGGCGGCGCTGGTCGATCGTCTTGCCGCCCGCATCGGCAGCCATCGCGTCGTCGTGCATCTGCCGCAGGACACCCACATTCCGGAGCGCGCGTCGTTCCCGGTGCCGGCGCAACAGAGTCTTGCGGCGGCCATGCGTGCCGAATGGTTGGAGCGTATCGAGGGCGAGCCGCCGCTGCGGCCGCTGCGCATGTTTGCGCCGCCGGAGCCGATCGAGGTGACGGCGATGTTTCCGGATGGACCGCCGGCACAGTTCAAATGGCGTCATCGCCAGTGTCTCATTGCACACGTCGAAGGACCCGAACGCATCGCCATGGAATGGTGGAATCGCTGCGAGCAGCCCTTGTCGCCCGAACCCGACGATGAATTCATGCGCCTGCATCCGCCACAAGGCGAGGTGGCAGTCGCGCGCGCCGATGGCAGCGCGCTGACGCGTGATTATTTTCGTGCCGAGGATAGGGAAGGCGTGCGGTACTGGCTTTATCGCGAAGGAACTTACGGGCGTGAAGTCCGGACGTTCCGCTGGTTCTTGCACGGGTTGTTCGCATGAAGCATCCGCGCGATAGTCCGGCCTATGCCGAAATCGGCATCACGACCAATTTCTCGTTCCTGCACGGCGGGTCGCATCCGCAGGAGTATGTGCATCAGGCCAGCGAATTGCGCCTTCCGATGATTGGCATTGCCGACCGTAATACGCTGGCGGGCGTGGTGCGTGCTTATACCGAACTGGAAAATCCCAAAGTCCGCTACAAGCCGCGGCTGCTGATCGGATCGCGTCTCGTTTTCATCGATGGGACGCCAGACATTCTCGTTTATCCTCACGACCGTGATGCCTATGGCCGGCTATGTCAGTTGCTCAGCAAAGGCAAGCTGGTAGCGGAGAAGGGCGAATGTCATCTGACATTGGATGATTTGCTGGAGTTTGCCGAAGGCCAGTGTCTCGTGCTGTCCTTGCCGCATCGTTTCGAGACGACAGCCGCGCTGAAAGTGCTGGAGCGATTGCGGCAGAGCAGCGCGGATGGCGTCTGGCTCGCGGCAAGCCTGCTCTATCGCGGCGACGACCGTCGCCGCCTGCTGCGATTGCAGCGGATCGCAACCACCGCGCGCGTGCCGCTGCTCGCAACCAACGAGGTGCTGTACCATCATCCCGCGCGCCGTCCCTTGCAGGATGTGCTGACCTGCATCCGCGAAAAGGCTGCGATCGATGCCATCGGTCGCAAGCTGGACACCAACGCCGAGCGGCATCTGAAGCCTGCCCATGAGATGGCGGTGCTGTTTCGCGATATTCCGGAGGCGATCGCCGAGACGGTAACGTTCGCATCGCGCATCGAATTTTCGCTGGATCAGCTCAAATACCAGTATCCCGACGAGCCGGTGCCGCCGGGCAAGACGGCGCAGCGTCATCTGGAGGACCTTACGTGGGCGGGTGTCGAAACATATTTTCCGGGAGGTGCGAATGAAGATCTGAAAACAGTTCTCCGCAAGGAATTGAACCTGATCGCCGAACTCGACTACGCCCATTACTTCCTCACCGTGCATGACATCGTGCACTGGGCGCGCGCGCAGAACATCCTGTGCCAGGGGCGCGGCTCGGCGGCGAATTCGGCCGTGTGCTACGTGCTTGGCATCACCTCGGTCGATCCCACCAAGGTCGATCTGCTGTTCGAACGTTTCATTTCCAAGGAGCGGCTGGAGCCGCCCGATATCGACGTCGATTTCGAGCATTCGCGCCGCGAGGAGGTCATGCAATATGTCTACCGCCGCTACGGCCGTCACCGCGCCGCGATCATCGCCACCGTCATTCACTATCGGCCGCGCAGCGCCATCCGCGACGTGGGCAAGGCGCTGGGCCTGACCGAGGATGTCACGGCGGCGCTCGCCGATACGGTCTGGGGAAGCTGGGGCGACGATGTCAGCGACATGCAGGTCAGGCAGGCCGGATTCGATCCGCAAAACCCCATGGTGCGCCGCGCCGTCGAACTTGCCACCGAACTGATCGGCTTTCCGCGTCACCTGTCGCAACATGTCGGCGGTTACGTGCTGACGCAGGACCGGCTCGACACTTACGTTCCGATTGGGAATGCGGCGATGGACGACCGCACCTTCATCGAGTGGGACAAGGACGATGTCGACGCGCTCCGGATGATGAAGGTCGACGTGCTGGCGCTCGGCATGCTGACCTGCATCCGCAAGTGTTTTGACCTGATCGCGGATCACAAGGGCGAGCGATGGGAGTTGGCGACGATCCCGCAGGATGAGAAGCCGGTCTACGACATGCTGTGCCGTGGCGAATCCCTCGGCGTGTTCCAGGTCGAGAGCCGGGCGCAGATGAACATGCTGCCGCGCTTGAGGCCGCGCACGTTCTACGATCTCGTCATCGAGGTCGCCATCGTCCGGCCGGGACCGATCCAGGGCGACATGGTGCATCCCTACCTGAAGCGGCGCGCCATGGATTCCGACAAGATCGCGTATCCCTATCCGAAGGGTGGCGACAAGGATGAATTGCGGAATGTTCTGAAACGCACGCTGGGCGTGCCGCTGTTTCAGGAACAGGCGATGCGCATCGCCATCGTCGCCGCGAAATTCACCTCGGAAGAGGCGAATGGGTTACGTCGCGCCATGGCCACGTTCCGCAACGTGGGCACCATCGGCTCCTTCCAGGAGAAGATGGTCAACAGCATGATCGCGCGCGGCTACGATCCGGTGTTCGCGAAAAACTGTTTCGAGCAGATCAAGGGATTCGGCTCTTATGGCTTTCCCGAAAGCCACGCGGCGAGTTTTGCGCAACTCGTCTACGTCTCATCGTGGCTGAAGCATTTTCATCCCGACGCGTTCTGCTGTTCCTTGCTGAATTCGCAGCCGATGGGTTTTTACGCGCCGGCGCAGATCGTCGGCGATGCCCGCAAGAACGGCGTCGAGGTGCGGCCGGTCGATGTTTCATTCAGCCATTCGCAGAACACTCTGGAGGAACGCGTGGGCGCGCATCACGCGGTGCGGCTCGGCTTCCGCCAGATCGACGGGTTCAAGTGGGTTGATAAGGATGAGGAGAGGGGCGAGCAGCAGGCGACCGATGAGGAATTGTTCCCTTCCCCCTTATGGGGGAGGGAAAGGGAGGGGGGTGAGCTACAAGACCGGTGCTTGAGATACCCCTCTCTCCACCTCTCCCCCACAAGGGGGGAGAGAGCAGGCAATGCGTGGATTGGGACTTCAAACCAGCCGTCTCAAGAACAGTTATCTTCTTCTTCGCTGACATCCGACGACTGGGGCGAGCGGATCGTCGCCGCGCGCTGGCGGCGGCCCTTCACCTCCATTGAGGATTTCGCCCGTGATACGAAACTGCCGAAGCGCGCGCTGATCCTGCTGGCCGATGCCGACGCCTTTCGCTCGCTCGGGTTCGACCGCCGCGCGGCGTTGTGGGCGGTGCGGCGTCTGCCGGACGATGTGCCGCTGCCGCTGTTCGAGCATGCCATCGCGCGCGAATTGCCGGACGAACATGCCGCGCCGCTGCCCGCGATGCCGCTGCCGGAGCAGGTGGTCGCCGATTATCAGACCGTGCGGTTGTCGCTGAAGGGGCATCCGATGGAATTTCTGCGCGCGATGTTCATCCGCGAGCGCGTGGTCAGTTGTGCCGAGGTCTCGCATGCCAATGACAAGCGCCGCGTCAGATGCGCGGGTGTGGTGCTGGTGCGGCAACGGCCGGGCAGCGCCAAGGGCGTCGTATTCATGACGCTGGAGGACGAGACCGGCATCGCCAATATCGTGGTGTGGCCGAAGATCATGGAGCGTTATCGCAAGGAGGTGATGGGGGCGCGGCTGATCGAGGTGGAGGGCACTATCCAGAGCAGCCCGGAGCAGGTCGTGCATCTGGTCGCGGATCAACTGACCGATCGCTCCACGGAACTGATGCATCTGGCGAACGACGCGCTTGTCCCCAGGCATCCGCTGCCGTCGCCGGCTGCACCGGCCGAACCGCTCAACGATGATCGTCGCGATCATCCTGACAATCCGGCGCAACGCATCCGCCATCCGCGCAATGTGCGCATCCTGCCGCGCTCGCGGGATTTTCATTGAGGGCCTCTCCACGTCATTCCGGACGCCGCCTCAGCGGCGATCACAGATGCGCAATTGCGCATCGGGAATCCGGTCATCCGGGAATCATTGACGACTGGATTCCGGGTTCGCGCCTTCGACGCGCCCCGGAATGACGACGAGAACGATCGACGATTCGTAGATCGTCTTGCTCCGTTCACTCCACCGACGCGCCGACCGGCGGTCCGCCGGGCGGGCGGTGCAGGAAGGTGATGGTGGCGAACGCCCCGAGCCAGGAGCCGACCGCGGCGAAGACCACATAGACCCAGTTCTCGGTATAGCTGATCACCGCGAAGGACGAGAGCAGGTACCAGACGCTGCTCCAGGTCGCCGCCGGCACCCGCCGCCGCGCCACCACGGCCGAGGTGAACATCACATAGACGGCGTCGGTTGCCGCGGTGGCCAGGACGACACCCGCAGCGGTCAAAGGATCAATGGCGGACATTCGAGCTCCTTGCGTTCGGCGCGTAAATCATGGACGACGGCCGACGCCGTTTGTCACGCGCCGCGCCGGTCCCGGCGGGGCGATGGCCTCCCGGCGCCGGCTGTTGTGGCCCCAGCATCGCAAAATATTAATGCGTCGGTATGCTTTTTGCGCGAAAGCAGGGCTGCGGTCGGCGACTATGTCGCCGGCGGTTTCCACGAACCTGACCCGGAGCGCCATTTCCTCTGATCTCCGCCTCGCGCGGACAAGGCGAGGCCGCCGACGATACCTGTTTCGAATTTCTCGCAGGTAGCATAAACCCGCGTTCGACCATTCACGAGGGATGAAAATGAGCGATGCAGAGCACGGCAAATCCATCGGCGTGGCGGATCTGCGGGCGGCCGCGGACCGTCTCGCCGGCCGGGTGATCCGCACGCCCCTGGTTCATTCGCGCACGCTGTCCGATATCAGCGGCGCCGAGGTCTGGCTCAAGCTGGAAAACCAGCAGTTCGTTGCGTCCTTCAAGGAGCGCGGCGCCGCCAACAAGCTGCTCACGCTGTCGCCTGAGGAGACGAAGCGCGGCGTCATCGCCATGTCCGCCGGCAACCACGCGCAGGGCGTCGCCTATCATGCCCACAACCTCGGCATCGCCGCCACCATTGTGATGCCGAAATCGACGCCGTTCGTGAAGGTGTCGCGGACGAGGAAGCTCGGAGCGCGGGTGCGGCTTGAGGGTGAGATTCTGGCGGAATCCGCCGCCTTTGCCCGGCAACTGGCCGCGGACGAAAATCTCGTCTTTGTCCATCCCTATAACGATCCGGCCGTGATCGCGGGGCAGGGCACGGTGGCGATCGAGATGCTGGAGGATCAGCCCACCCTCGACTGCATTCTCACGCCGGTGGGTGGCGGAGGACTGGTCGCGGGCTGCGCAATCGCGGCGGCGAACCATGCGTCGGCCGTCGAGGTGATCGGCGTCGAGGTGGAATCCTACGCCGCAGTGGCGCAGCATCTCGCCGGACGCCCGGTCTCGGTCGGCGGCGCGACCATCGCCGAAGGCATCGCGGTGCGCGACGTCGGCGCGCTGCCGCTGGCGATCCTGCGCGAATATGGCATCGAGGTGATGACGGTGGCGGAGCGCCTGATCGAAAAAGCCGTCATCCAGATGCTGGAGATCGAGAAGACCGTGACGGAAGGCGCGGGCGCGGCTGCGCTCGCGGCGCTGATGAGCAATCCCGCCCGGTTTGTGGGGCGGAAAGTCGGGTTGATCATTTCCGGCGGCAACATCGACACGCGCACGCTCGCCAACGTGCTGATGCGCGGACTGGTGCGCGACGGCCGGCTGATCGATCTCGTGGTGGAGATATCCGACAAGCCGGGCGCGCTGGCCGAACTCGCCTGCATCATCGCAGAACTCCGCGGCAATATCGTCGAGGTGCAGCATCAGCGCCTGTTCAGCGCACTGTCCGCCAACATGACCGAAGTCGAACTGGTGATCGAGGCGCAGGACACCGCGCACGGCAGCGCCATTGTTGCCGGCCTGGAAGCAAAAGGCGTGAGAGCGCGTCGCCGCGACCGGCTGGTGCTGTCCCGGGATTTGAACGAATGACGATGGTATCGTTGCGGCGAGGGCCGCAGCGTGCAAGGCGGGAAGGTGTACCGAATTTGATCGATATGCAGACCATTTGCTGATGCCCAAAATTTTCACCGATCCCGCCGCGATCGTCGACGACATCATTCGCGATGTCGGCTCCCATCTGATGGTGGGGTTGCCGCTCGGGCTCGGCAAGGCCAATCATATCATCAATGAGCTTTATCGGCGCGCCGCAGCCGATCGCAATCTCGACCTGACTTTCTTTTCGGCGCTGACGCTGGAGAAACCGCGGCCGTCGAGCGAGTTGGAAAAGCGATTCATCGCCCCTGTGATTGAGCGCCTGTTCGGCGGCTGGCCGGACCTCGATTACGCCGCCGCCTTGCACAAAGGCGAACTGCCGCCGAACATCAAGGTCACCGAATTCTTCTTCCTGGCGGGCAAGTGGCTGCGCAACGCCTATGCCCAGCAACACTACATCGCCGCCAATTATACCCACGCCGCATCCTACATCCTCGACCGTGGCCTCAACGTTATCACCCAGCTCGTGGCCAAACGCGTCGTGAACGGCGAGACGCGCTACAGTCTGAGCTGCAACACGGACACCACGCTCGACCTGCTGCATGCCCGTGCCGCCGGCCGGGCGTCGTTCAAGCTGGTGGGACAGGTCAATTCGCAACTGCCGTTCATGCCCGGCGCAGGCGACCTGCCGGCCGGCGAATTCAGCGCCATCCTGGACAGCCCCGAGACCGATTTTCCGCTGTTCGCGCCGCCGTCCGAGCCCGTGTCGGATATCAAGTACGCCATCGGTCTGCACGCGGCGGGGCTCATCAAGGACGGCGGCACGTTGCAGATCGGCATTGGCCAGGTCGGTGACGCGCTGGCGCAAAGCCTGATCCTGCGTCATCGCGACAACGCGCGGTTTCGCGACATCGCGGCGCGGCTCGCGCCGAATAGCGCGATGAAAGAAACCACGCCGTTCGCGACCGGTCTTTATGGCGTCAGCGAAATGGTGTTCGAGGCGTTCCTCGGGCTGATCCAGGCCGGCGTGCTCAGGCGCGAGGTCGATGGCGCTGTTCTGCACGGCGCGTTCTTTCTGGGTCCGCAATCATTCTACCGCGCCTTGCGCGAGATGGCGCCCGCGCAGCGCGCGCGCATCCAGATGACGGCGGTGTCCTTCACCAACGAATTGTACGGCGACGAGGCCGTCAGGCGCCGCGCCCGCGTCGATGCGCGCTTCGTCAACAACGCCATGATGGCGACGCTGATGGGCGCCGCGATCTCCGACGGCCTCGACAACGGCCAGGTGGTGAGCGGCGTCGGCGGTCAGTACAATTTCGTCGCGCAGGCCTTCGCGCTCGAAGGCGCGCGCTCGATCCTCACGCTGGAATCGACGCGGCGCGAGAAGCACGGCGTGGTGTCGAACATCCGCTGGTCCTATGGTCATGGCACCATCCCGCGCCACCTGCGCGATATCGTGGTCACCGAATACGGCGTGGCGGACCTGCGCGGCAAGTCGGATGCCGAGGTGATCGCGGCGATGCTCAACGTCGCGGACTCGCGCTTCCAGGACCAGTTGATGCGGCAGGCGGTCGACGCCGGAAAGCTGCCGCGCGATCACCGGATTCCCGTAGTGCATTGCGACAATACGCCGGCGCGTATCGCCGCCGCGTTGAAGCCCGCGCAGGTGGCTGGCCTGCTGCCGGCGTTTCCGTTCGGTAGCGATTTCACCGAGGTCGAGCAGCGGCTGATCCCCGCGCTTGAATCCTTGCGTGACGCATCGCGTTCGCCATTGGCTCTTGCCGGTTTGCTGATGGAGGGATTGCGCCCCGGTGATGCGTCGATACAGCCCGCGCTGGCGCGCATGGGGCTCGATCATCCGAACAGGTTTTCGGACAGGCTTTATCGTGCGCTGCTCAACGGCGCGTTGAAGCGGAGCAGCGGGAAATAGTTCTCGTCAAGGCGATGGTCCAAAGAATATCGCGAAGATAGATGGATACGCGCGTCAAGCCCGCTATGGCGGCGTCTGTACGGGGAGGGTAGGCGTTTCCGTTATCTGTTCTTGTTCGCCGGCTTGCGCTTCTCGACGAACGCCGCCATGCCTTCGGCGCGATCTTCCAGCGCGAAGGTCGAGCGGAACAGGTCGCGTTCGACGTTCATGCCTTCCGACAGCGTCGTCTCGAACGCGCGATTGACGGCGCTCTTGGCCATCGCCGCGGCAGGACGGGACATTGAAGCGATCTTCTCGGCGGCGGCGATCGCCTCGTCCATCAGTCTGTCGACGGGTACGATGCGGCTCACAAGACCCGACCGCTCGGCTTCCGCCGCGTCCATCATCCGACCGGTGAGACAGAGGTCCATCGCCTTGGCCTTGCCGACGGCGCGGGTCAGGCGCTGCGTGCCGCCGATGCCGGGAATGGTGCCAAGGGTGATTTCGGGCTGACCGAATTTCGCGGTATCGGAGGCGATGATAACGTCGCACATCATGGCGAGTTCGCAGCCGCCGCCGAGCGCGTAGCCGCTCACCGCCGCGATGGTCGGCTTGCGGCAGGCGGCGACGCGATTGCTGCCGATTGCCTGGAAATCCTCGCCGAACATATCGATGAAGGTTTTCGGCTGCATTTCCTTGATGTCGGCGCCGGCGGCGAAAGCCTTTTCATTGCCGGTGATCAGGATGCAGCCGACGCCGTCGTCGGCCTCGAGATCGTCCACCGCGGCCGCGATTTCGCGAAACACCGCGAATGACAGCGCATTGAGCATTTTCGGCCGGTTCAGCCTGATGATGCCGACCGCGTCCTTTCTCTCGACGACGATGTGCTCGAACGTGCTCATGGCCATCCCGCTTCTCCCGCTGCATGCCGCGCCGGATGTGTGTCGGTTGGCAATGTGCCCGCGGTCAGGCGAGGCCGCAAGGCTGCGTTTTGCGTTGCGCGACCTGTGGCGCGGATGCAAAACGCCGGTCCGGCGAGAGCGACGGACCGGCGGCGGAAGAACAGAAATATCGGCCGGCTTCCGGCGCGGCACGGACGCGGGATCAGGCCATGAACATCCGCGCGGCGGAGCCGAGCGTGAGCAGGCCGCCGAAGGCGATGAAGATCTTGCCGATCAGGGAGGTATGGTTCCAGGTGGTGTTGTCGCTTCCCGTCACCGCCTGTGCAGCGGTGTCGGCACTGCTCGCGGACGGCGCGACGTCGATGGACGCCAGTGCGAGATGAGCTTCGGCCGGTTTGTCGTCGATCAGGGCGCGGTCGATTTCGTTGAGTTCGTCGGGCGAAACGATATCCGCGACAGCCGCGGAGTTCGTATTGCCGGCTTGCGGCGCAGGATTTCCCTGATTGGCGGACAGCATCTGGCCGGCACTGCTGGCGAGCGCGCCCGCTTCGGTCCTGGGCAAATCTTCGATGGCGCCGGGCATCTCGGCATTGGCGTTTGCGTCGGCGACGGCCGGCGGCAGCGGCGTCTGCTTGTCGCTGTCCTCAGCCGCTGTCGTCTCGTGAGCGGTTGTCGCCGCGTGAACTTTCGTATCGGCTTTCGTTTCCGGCTTGGTTGATTTCCGCGTTCGTGCGTGCCGCTTGTGTGGCTTGTGGTTGGTGCTGAGCTTGACCGGCGCTCCGGCGCTTTCAGCGTGGGAGGCCGGACTGGCCGGTTCCGCAGCGCTGTCGGTCGCGCGCATCGGCCCTGCGAAGCCCAAACATAGCCCTGCTGCGATGATCAACGCCGAGCGTCCTCTGGCCTTGATGCTCATGGCAATCTCCCCGTTTTGTCAGCCGATTGGTCGACAAAAGAAACGCCGGGCGTGGCCACACCGGGGCAGAAAAAGGGAATTTCAACGACCGTGGCGAAACCATGGCATTCCCGTCCGGTCCGCTTACGTCAGCCGGCGTCAGCCGCCTGTTGCGTCCGGTGAAAACGCAGCACCTGCTGCGCCGTGGACGGGCGCAGACGTTCATAGGTCTGCTCTGTGGCGTTGATATCCGTCACCTCGATATCCGTGAGATCCTTGCGCATGTTGATGATGGTCTTGACGGTCAACCAGGAGAGCCCGCTGACTTTCGCGAGAATGAGCAAGCCCTCGGTTTTGGATTCGATCATCATTTTCTCGGCGACGGCGACCGAGACTTTGGCGAGGCAGGCGATGGCGGCGTTGGTTTCGTCGAACTTCCCGGCTTTCGCAAATGAGGCGACTTCTTTTTCATCGAGCCGTCCGTCTTCGTACAGAGACCTGACCAGTCCGTGCGCGATGGTCGTATCCTCGCTGATGGCCGCCGGCGCCGAACGTGCCCGCCGTGCCACTTCGCTGACGGCGACCGAAACATCGTTCACCCGATCCGGGTTGGCCGCGGCGAGACGGGCCTTCACCGAGGCGGAGGCCTTTGCGATCAGCTTCAGATAATGATGACGCGGGATCGACGGCCGCCGCTTCCCGACGCAGATCGCGATGTCGTCGTCGGCCTCGGCGCGTGCGACGAGCCGCGTGAAACCTTGCTCGGAAAATTCCGCGCCCGGATTGTTGACGGTGCTTTTGACGACCTCGTCGTTGCCTCGCTCTACCAGAATGTCGGTGACAGCTCCGCTCAAAACTTTCCGCGTCGAGATGGCCAGCAGATGCGCCTGGCTCTTGCTGCGGGCGTTCTCGACCAGCGCATCGTCACCGAGCCGTTCGGACAGCGACAGCACGGGCGCGGCGATTTCGATCAGATCGTCGAAGGCCAGCGCGTGAATGATCTGCGGCGGAGCCTTGGCAACGGGAGCGAGCCGCCTGGCGAGCAGTGCTTTCGCCGAGGTCTCGATATGCCGGATCAGGCAATTGAACACGTCGTCAAAGACTGTGATCTGTTCGTCGGAATAGTCGACCGCGTTGTTCAGGAACAGGTCGGTGACGCGCCGCAGCGTTTCGACCCGCCGCGCGACGGTGCCATGGGCGAGAACAGTCTGAAGTTCGTCAAGCAGACTTGCGGAGGAGACGGCCGATTTGGAAGCCATGGCTCTATCCTAGAGTTCCCACATCGTACGCAGCGACATTCTGCTCGCCTGGATCCGAATCGCGGTCGGAACGGTACGGGTATAAGCGTGGATCAAAAGCGCCCGTCGATGACGCCGCAGCTTGACAGGAGTGTACCGGGAAAAGCCTTTAGGTTTGGTATCTTTTGGCCGGCGGGGCGCCCGACGGTATCGTTAACAGGTTATTTCTGCAGAGGAATTTTCATCCATCGGGGGCGGAGGTGAGGCTCGCGGCCCGCTGTCAGGCTGGCCTTACAGCGTGGTCCTCTTGCATGGCGGTCCGGGTGCCTTGCCCTTTCCGCTGATTCAGGCTCAACCTTGGTGGAGTGCTACCCGCGTCGCTGACGTACAAGATTCAAATCCTCTGCCAGACTCCTGTTTATTGCTGGTGGTTCTTCGCATTTGCAAAAATCCTTCCGCACCGGGATGCAGATCAGACCACAAGCCTGCCTGATGGCCGATGCCGACAATTTGAGAAGATTTGCTTTGTCAGTCGAACCTTTAGCCCTGCAACGCCGACCAATTCTGAGAGACGGCCAGTGAGCGCGGCACAGGCGGCATCGGATGAGACCCTGATCGCCCGGATCGCTCAAGGCGACCGCCTCGCCATGCAGGTGCTGTATGGGCGACACCACGTCAGAGTCTTTCGTTTTGGACTGAGGCTCGTGAGAAACGAACAGGTCGCGGAAGATCTTATCAGCGAGGTCTTTCTTGACGTCTGGCGCCAGGCCGGCAAGTTCGAGGGCCGATCCGCCGTCTCCACATGGTTGCTGGCCATTACGCGCTTCAAGGCCCTGTCGGCGCTGCGCCGCAGGAAGGATGCCGAGCTGGACGATGAGACCGCCAACGCGATCGAGGATCAATCCGACGATCCCGAGGTGATGGTCCAGAAGAAGGATACGAGTAACGCATTGCGTGAGTGCCTGACGCGGCTTTCGGCGGAACACCGGGAAATCGTCGATCTTGTCTATTACCACGAGAAATCGGTGGAAGAGGTCGCCGAGATCGTCGGGATTCCCGAGAACACGGTGAAGACGCGGCTATTCTATGCGCGCAAAAAGCTTGCCGGTCTGCTGAAGGCAGCCGGCATAGAACGAGGTTGGCCATGATGGCGGCGAACAAGAAGATCGTGGAGGCTGGACCCGACGACATCGAGGCCTTGCTGCCGTGGCACGCAGCCGGAACGCTGAGTGCCCGCGATGCGCGCCGGGTCGAGCAGGCGCTGGCGCGGGATCCGGCGCTCGCGAAGCAGTATTCGGTCATCCAGCAGGAGTATGTCGAAACCATTTCGCTGAATGAAAGTCTAGGCGCGCCGTCTGTTCGCCCGATGCAAAAGCTGTTCGCCGCGATCGATGCCGAGCCGGTGCGCAGTGCTTCGATGTCGCGCGGCCTCTCGGCGCGGATTTCGCAATTCTTTGCCGGACTCTCGCCGCGCATGCTGGCCGCAAGCGGTGCGATCGGCGGGCTCGTCGTCCTGCTTCAGGCCGGCGTGATCGCCGCGATGCTGGCAAGGGACGGAGGCCATTCGTTCCAGACCGCGTCTCATCGGACGGAAAACACGCCGTTGACCCGGGGGCTGGCCACCGACTCCAGTCCGCAAGTGCTGGTGCGGTTCGCACCGGACGCGCGCATGTCGGATATCAGCGCGCTGCTCGATGCCTATCAGGCGACGATCGTTTCGGTATCCAGAGGCGGACTGTTCCAGTTGCGTTTCGACGGCAAGGCGCCGAAGGACTCAGGCGACCTGATCAGCAGGCTTCAGAGTGAGAAGATCGTCAATCTCGCCGTTCCGGCTCAATAGGATCGGGCGATGCGTCGGCGCGCGACGAGCATGACGAGATGGAGCGCCGTGCTCGCCGCCTTGACGGGTCTGTGCGGGATCGCCGGATTCGACGCTCCCACGGTTCACGCGCAAACCCTCACGCAAGGAGGATCCAGAGGCTCTTCGGCGTTCGGATCGCGCGGCGGCGTGACGGCCGGACGCGGCGGGATGGGTGGCGGCTACCATCCGGGCTGGGGCCATCGTGGCATCGGGCTGGGTTATGGCGGTTTGGGTTATGGACTGCCGCTGGGTGTGATCGAAGCTCCCTATGTCGAAGCTCCTTATCGTGTCATCGAACGCGAGGACGTCCCGGTGAACGACGGCGAGCGGTCGCGTCCGCTGCGCCGCAAGACCGTTGACCGCGAGCCGAAACCGCGAAAACCGGTCACCGCCGTCACCGCGTCAGGCATCTCCTATATCCGCTACGCGTCCAACACCTATCCGGTTTGTGCGCGCGGCGACGGCGTGATGAGCGGCGAATGCAACGGCCGTCCGTTCGTTGCCGACCCCGGAGGCAATGGTCCGCCGCCGGCGGATCAGAACAGCGGACCTCGCCGGAGTGCGGGGCAAGCTGCTGCGTCGCGCAACTATCTGCCCGGCCAGATCGTCGCCGAAACCGCCGCCATGCCCGATGCGCAACTCGCCGCGTTGGCGCGAAGGCACCGGCTCCAACGTATCAACTCCCAGGATTTTCCGCTGACCGGCAGCACGGTCAGCCTGTTCCGCATCGTCGGCCAGCGTCCGGTCGAGCAGGTCCAGACTGAGCTGCGCGCCGATGCAGCCGTCCGCGCGGTGCAGCCGAATTTCCGTTACGTCCTGCAGGACCAGAGGACAACGGCCGCGGTCGCCGAAGGCGATCCCGCGCAATATGCGCTGGCAAAGCTGAGGCTTCCGGAAGCCCATACGCTGGCACACGGCAAAGGCGTCGTCGTCGCCGTGATCGATTCCGCGATCGATGCCGATCACCCCGAACTGGCCGGCTCGATCGCCGGGAGTTTCGATGCGCTCGATGCCAGGGACGGGCCGCATGTGCACGGCACCGGCATCGCCGGCGCGATCGTCGCCCATGCGCGGCTGATGGGGAGTGCGCCAGCCGCCAGAATTCTCGCGATCCGCGCTTTCGGCGTGACGCAGGGCGCGGCCGAGAGCACGTCGTTCACGATCCTCAGGAGTCTGGACTATGCGGCGGCTCACGGGGCGCAGGTCGTCAACATGAGCTTTGCCGGCCCGAAGGATGCGCTGGTCTCGCGCGGCATCGCGGCCGTGGCGGCAAAGGGCATCATCATGGTGGCCGCAAGCGGCAATGCCGGTCCGAAATCGCCGCCGCTTTATCCGGCCGCCGACGCCGGTGTGATCGCGGTCAGCGCGACCGATGTCGACGACCGACTGTTTGCCGCTTCCAACCGCGGCAGCCATATCGCGGTCGCGGCTCCCGGCGTCGATATCTTTCTTCCCGCGCCGGGCGGAAAATACCAGATGACGTCGGGCACCTCGTTCTCCGCCGCCTATGTCAGCGGCCTCGCGGCGTTGGTGCTGGAGCGCAATCCGGCGCTGAAGCCGGCCGACGTTCGCGCTATCCTGACGACCAGCGCCCGCGATCTCGGAGCGCCGGGCCGCGATGATCTGTTCGGGGCCGGCGAGGCGAACGGGTACGACGCCGTGAAGGCCGTGCCAGATGGCGCTGTCTCTGCCGCGGACGGAACTGCGCCGGTCATCGCCGTATCCAATCCGGCGCCGGCCGTTGCCGCATCCGATACCCCCGCGGCGACGTCCGGCGAGGCGGACCCCGCGACCGCTGCGGGCGAACCGTTACCCGCGCCCGCAAACATGGACCCGCCGGCGGCGGCTCCTTCCGCGAAATAATCAGTCTTTCCAGACCGTTAAAAAATTCAGGGCCGCCTTGAACGTTTTTCGCGGGCGCGACGACACAAGCAATGTGGGAGCCAAAACTCCCCCGAGGCTATATCAGGCGCGAGCGCCCATCCACCCCAGCGCCCATATGGCTTGACCCGCCCGGTTGTCCCCCCGGGCGGGTCTCTTCGTTTCAGGGACCTTCTGAATCGCAGCGACAGCCGCATCCGTGGAAACCCGTGCGAGCGGCGTCATATTCGTGCCACAAAGTGCTGGACTTCGCCAAAGTTTTCCACAGAATATCCAGCAATTGCTTGAATGATTCGTTCGTTGCGTCTGCGTCCGTTCTCCTCCTTGCGGACTGTCCCATGACTCAACGAAGCGACGCCGGCCTCGCCCGAAGGCACGTTCAGGATTACGCTCAGCACATCCTCGATCGCTGGTGCAGGATCGCCGAACAGCGGCTCGACTATCTCATCGAACTTTATGAAAGCGGACGGTGGCGCCGCTTCCATTCCGAGCACGCCTTCATGGAAAACATCCTTGAGGCGAAGGCTGCCGTCGAAACCTGGCGAGCGCTGGCACGGCGCGAGGCGACGCCTGACAATCAGGCGATCGATCGGTCGCCCCTCGACCGGCCCGCGGAGACCTCTGCCATAACGCAGGACGAGACCGGACCATCGACGGCCCGGCAGTGCGGAACCGCGGCCGTGCATGCGGCGCTGGCGTCGATCGTGTCACTGCCTGAGGATACGTTGGTCGAGGCGAACGACGACGCACCGGCGGAAGAGCAAACGGCATCGAGCGCCGCAATGTCGGCGGCTATCGTGCCGGGCCAGCTTACTTTCCAGGAACGCTATCCGATGCTGCGCTATAACGCCCTGTAGCGGCCGCTTCGATGGGACGTTCATAATCGAGAGCCTGCCTCCGGGACGCTCGCGGGACGCGAGCCGGCCTGAATTCAACGCACCAGGTTGGCATTGATCGCGATCTGCGCGTATTTGGCAGCGCCATCGGCGGCAAGGTCCGGTGTCATCGGCCTGGCGTGGTCGAGGCCGACCACCGCGCCGCGCGGCGTATCCGAAATCACGTTGTTGCTCACCAGCGCCGTGCCGGCGCCGTCCACGACCGAAACGCCGATGCCGATGAAGGCTTTGCGGATGACGTTGCCCGTGATCGCGACGTCGCGCAGATACTTGCCCCAGCCGGCCATGATACCGAACGACGGCGCGTTCTCGATCACATTGCCGGTGACCGACGTATCAGCTTCGACATAGATGCCGATGCCGGCGTCGTCGTCCGGCGCGGTGCCGATCGGGCGCTTCGGCAACAGGTTGCGGATGATGTTGCCCTGGACGACCGCGAGCCTGCCGCCCTCATTGAAGTTGCAGACGGAGACCCCGACCGCCGCGCCGTCCACGGTGTTGTTGGCGATTACCGCGCCCTCGAAGGCGAACTCGGAATACAGCGCCACTTCGCGCACGCCGCTGACGCTGTTGCCGGTGATCTGGATGTTGGAGGCGGAGTTGCCGCGCACGGCCGAGTAGTCGCAATCGCTGATGCGGTTGCCGTTGACGATGACATTGCCGGCGCGGAAGGCATTGATGGCGTTGCCGTGCTGGCCGGAGCCGCCGGCGCCGGCCTTGATATGTGCGATGCGGTTGCCGGTGACGATCGAGCCGTCGTCGCCGATCGCCGTGCGCAGGATCTCGATGCCGTTGTCGTTTGTCTCCAGAATGGTGTTGCGCGTCACCGTCAGCCCGAGCGCGTCGAACGAGACGATCGCGGTGGTCGCGGTTTTCTCGATGACATTGCCGCTGATCTCGCCCGCGGCGTTCTCAAGCCAGATTGCGTTGCGGCCGCTGCCGGTGATTTCGCAATCCAGAATCCTCAGGTCGTGCCCGCCAAGGCAATGGACGAGGCCGCGCCGTTCGGGGAGGGGAATGCCGCCGCCGGCAAGCGTGAGGTTGACGAGCCCGATATGGTCGGCGCCCTCACTCGTGAGCAGCGATGCCCCGCCGGTAAACATCATTGTGGTTGCGCCGCGCGCGCCGATGAGTTGCGAGCCGTTGGCGAGTTGCAGCGGTCCGGTGCGATAGACGCCGGGCGGCAGCGCGAGCGGCGCGTTGGCGCGGGCCGCCTCGTCGATCGCCCGTTGCAGCGCGTGGGTCTGGTCGTCCGGTGAATTCGGCCGCACGCCGTAATGGGAGACGTCGCGCCCGAGCGTCGACGTCAGCGGGGCGGCGCGCGCGGTGTCTGCCGGCATCGCCAGCACGCCGGCGACGCCCGCGGCGGAAGCTCCGAGGATATGGCGGCGGTCGATGTCCATGCGAGGATGTAACGCGAAAAACCGCAATGACGCCGAAACGACGACGATGGACGCAGGCGATTGTTGGCGACAGGGTTAACGCGGCGGTGTCTGGACCACCGCATTATGCGGCACGAACAGCCGTCCGCGCTCCACCACGAGCACGACCGCGAGAGCGGCAAGCGTGCACAGGAACGCGCCGGTCGCGAACGGCAGCATGGTGCCGTTGAAATCCTGTCCGATCAGCGCGCCGACGCCGCTGCCGATCAGGGTGGTGATGGAGCCGAACAGCGAGGAGGCGGTCCCGGCGATGTGGCCCTGCGGTTCCATGGCGAGCGCGGTGAAATTGGAGAACATCAGCCCGAATGCGAACATGGTGCCGATCGCCAGCACCATGTAGACCGGAAACGACAGCCAACCCTGCCATGCCGCGAGCAGTATCAGCATCGAGATCACCACTGATCCCGTGAGCGCGCCGTGCGAAATCACCCGCATGCCGAACCGGCCGACGATGCGCGAGTTCAAGAGACCCGCCGCGGCGATGCCGACGGCGATCGCCGCGAAGGCGAGCGGAAAATAATCGCCGAGGCCATAGATTCCGGTGAAGATCTGTTGCGAACAGAACACGTAGGCGAACAGCACGCTCTGGATGCCGCCGGCGGCGAGCGCGTAGCCGATGGTCTGCCGGTTGGTGATGGTCTGGCGAAACGCGTCGAAGACGCTTGAGGCGGTCAGCGGCTTGCGTTCCGCCGGCGGCAAAGTTTCGGGGAGTCGGATCGCGCACCACAGCAGAGCAAGCAGGCCGTAGACCGTGAGCACCACGAAGATGCCGCGCCATGCCGAAAACAGCAGGATCGCCTGGCCGATCGAGGGCGCAAGGACGGGCACCGAGATAAAGATCATCATCGCCAGCGACAGCACGCTCGCCATCCGCCGTCCGGTGTAGCAGTCGCGCACGATCGAGGTGGCGATGACGCGGGCGGCCGAGCTTCCGATGCCCTGCAGCACGCGCGCCAGCATCATCATTCCGAACGACGGCGCGATCACCGACAAAACGCCCGCGGCGCTGTAGAGCAGCATTCCGCCGATCAGGACCGGGCGGCGGCCGAAGCGGTCCGACAGCGGCCCCATGATGAACTGGCCGCCACCGAAACCGGCCAGATACACCGAGATCACCGCCTGGACGTGATTGGGATTGGCGATTCCGTAAGCGGCGCGCACATCCGGCATCGCCGGCAGCATCATGTCGGTCGCGATCGGGTTCAGCGCCATGATGCCGGCGACGATGGCGATGAACTCAGGAAACCCCATCGGCCGATGGGTTTGCGACACCCACCCGTCCACGCTCGCGTCGGTCATTGTTTGGTCCGGAAGATCGGCATGCAGCCCATATCGATATCGCTGCTGCGCTGCACAATGCCCGTTTCAAACAAAACTGTCCACCGCCGGGCAGGACGCGGCCATCACAATGAGTTTGGAACCAACCCCGCGTGTCTCGCCCGCCGTGCCGCTTTCACCATCTCCAGCAGCATGGCCTCGCCGGCATCGGCCAGATGCTCCAGCGTGATTCCGCCGGGAACATGAGCCGAGCCGTCGCGCTTCAGCGGCGGAACATGGATGAAGGCGGCGAGGCGCGGCCCCGCTTCTTGGCGCGTGGCCTCGATGGCGCGCCAGCACAGGTAGTTGCAGAGATAGCAACCGGCGTCGCGCGAGGCGCGCGCGTCGATGCCGGTTGCCCGCGCCGCGCGCAGCAGCCTGACGACATGCGGCCCGAAGGCGCGCGCGCCCGCCGTGCTTGCAATCGATCTCTTGCGCATCCGCGCGCCGTTAAGGTCCGGCCAGATCGCCGTCGCCGCGTTGCGCGCGCGGGTCTCGATCCGGAGCCACGGCGTGCGCGTCGCGAGGCCGAACATCAGCAGCGCATGCGGACGATGCGTTGCAAGCAGTTGCGGCAGTTCGCGGTCCACCGTCTCGTAAGCGACGCGGAAAACGTGGGTTGCGATCGCGACGTCGTCCAGCGCGGGCCGACGCAGCCTCGCCAGCCGCCCGACCAGCGGCATGGTCGGATTGAACGGCGTGCCGGGAAAGGGGCCGAAGCCGGTGACGAGGATGCGGAGGTCTTGAGACAACGGAACCTCGGCCGTCATGCCCGGCCTTGTGCCGGGCATGCACGTCTTCTGTTGTGACGGATCACAGAAAACAAGACGTGAATGGCCGGGCGTAGGCGAGCGGAAGCGACGCCGTTCTTCGAACGGCTATGCCCGGCCATGATGAAAGCAGGTTTAATACAACTCACCGCAGCAACTCCGCGATCTGGTCCGCCGCCAGCGCCGGGGTGATGCGGCCCTCGGCGACCGCGGCTTCGGTCGCCTTCACTTTGGCGCGGATCGCGGCATCGCCGCGCAGGCGCGCCTTCATGCGGTCCTCGAACATCGACCACATCCACTTCACCTGCTGCTGGCTGCGCCGCGCAGCGAACTCGCCCGACGCCTGCATCGCGGTGCGATGCTCGACGATCTTCTGCCACAACTCCGGAATGCCTGTTCCCGTCAGCCCGGAATAGGTCACGACCGGCGGCTGCCAGTGCTCGGAGCGGGGACTGAGAATATGCAGCGCGCTGCGATATTCGGCCGCCGCGCGATTGGCGCGCTTGATGTTGTCGCCATCCGCCTTGTTGACCGCGATCATGTCGGCGAGCTCGACGAGGCCCTTCTTGATGCCCTGCAATTCGTCGCCGGCGCCGGGCAGCATCAAGGCGAGAAAGAAATCCGTCATGTCGCAGACAGCGGTCTCGGACTGTCCGGTACCGACCGTTTCAACCAGCACCACGTCGAAGCCCGCCGCCTCACACAGCAGCATCGCCTCGCGCGTTCTGGCCGCGACGCCACCGAGCGTGCCGGCGGCGGGCGAGGGGCGGATATAAGCGGCGTCCGAAGCCGACAGCCGCGCCATCCGCGTCTTGTCGCCAAGGATCGAGCCGCCGCTGCGCGTCGAGGACGGGTCCACCGCCAGCACCGCGACTTTGTGGCCATGCTCGATCAGGAACATGCCGAGCGCGTCGATGGTTGTAGACTTGCCGACGCCGGGCGATCCGGTGATGCCGACGCGGATGGCGCTGCCGGTTGCCGGCAACAGCGCCTGCACCAGCTCGCGCGCGGTCGCCTCGTGATCGAGGCGGCGGCTTTCGATCAGCGTGATGGCGCGCGCCAGCGCCGCGCGATTGCCGGCGCGGATCTCGCTCGCGAGGGTGTCGGTCGAAAGGGGACGAGTCATTTGTCCTGTTTGGCTGCTTTCGCGCGGTCGCCGGCGAAGATCGCAGCACCTTGCGGCGAAAGATATGGCTCGAAGGTCTGCCAAGGCACGAAGACGACGAACGATCCCTCGACATAGGGACCGACCGCATAAGGCGAATAATGGAATTCGAGGCCGGCGCTTTTGCCGGGTTCGGTCGATGCGGCAAGTGTCACCGCGCCGACCTTCAGCAGCGTCGGCTCGATGCCCTTGTACCAGTCGATCCCGCCTGCGTCGTCGATGCCGCGCGCTTTCTTGTCGGCCTTGACGGCGGCGATGGCCGCCGCGCGCAGCGCTCTCATGGTGGCGCCGTTGTCGGCGGTTTCCTTGAAGAACGGCCGAATGCTGATGCGTTTGCCGGCGCTGTCGTCCCACAGGATGGTGTCGATGTCGGTGTTGGGATGCGCGCCGCCGGTATAGGCATAGTCGGTGCGCACCACGCTGACATAGCGACCATCCACCTGCGAAACGCGGCTGTAGCTGCGCTCGAAACTCCAGGCGCGATTCTCGCGAAACAGGTCTGGTGAGGCCTTGAACTCCTGCGCTGCGTCGGCGCGGTTGTGTTCCACCCAGCGCTTGCCTTCGGCAAGGCAATTCGCCGCCAGCGTTGCATTCGATTTGATGCCGTCGTCCAGCAAGACGCTGGCGTCGATGTATTTCGTCTTGACGGCGAAGTCGGGCTTGGGCTCGGCTGCGATGGCAGGAGCGATGCCTGCGAGTATCAGGACTGCCATGAGACATGAAAACTTCTGAAGCGGACTCGCGAAAGAACTGAGGCTGGTGATCATGGCAACCTTCGTCATGGCCGGCTCGTTCCGGCCGTCCTGGTCTCGGCGTTTGGATCATAGAGAGGTGGATGCCCGCGACAAGCGCACGCATCATTGTGTGGAGAGTTTAACAGACCCCTGCGCTATTCCGCCGCCTCGCTATGACCGAGCCGCGCGTTGAGCTTGCGGATCAGCTCCTCGGCGGCATCAGAAATCACCGTCCCCGGCGGGAAGATCGCCTCCGCGCCGGCCTTATAGAGCGCGTCGTAGTCCTGCGGCGGCACCACGCCGCCGACGATGATCATGATGTCGTCGCGACCGTAGCGTTTCAGCGCCGCCTTCAGTTCCGGCACCGTGGTCAGATGCGCGGCGGCGAGCGATGACACGCCGAGGATGTGCACGTCATTCTCCACCGCCTGCCGCGCGGCTTCGTCGGCAGTGGCGAACAGCGGTCCGATATCGACATCGAAACCGACGTCGGCGAACGCGGAAGCGATCACCTTCTGGCCGCGGTCGTGGCCGTCCTGTCCGATCTTGGCGACGAGGATGCGCGGGCGGCGGCCCTCGGCCTCCTCGAAGGCGTTGATCAGCGCCTGCACCCTTGAGATCCTGTCGGACATGGCTGACGCCTCGCGCTTGTAGACCCCGGTGATGGACCTGATTTCGGCGCGATGGCGACCGAACACCTTCTCCATCGCGCTGGAAATCTCTCCGACGGTGGCCTTGGCGCGCGCGGCATCGATGGCGAGCGCAAGCAGGTTGCCGTTGCCGTCGCCGGCCGACCGCGTCAACGCCGCGAGCGCGGCATCGACATCTTGCTGGTTGCGTTCGCCGCGCAACCGTTTCAGTTTGTCGATCTGCAGACGCCGCACCGCGGAGTTGTCGACTTTCAGCACGTCGATCGGCGCTTCGCTTGCCGGTCGGTACTTGTTGACGCCGATCACCGCCTGCCTGCCGGCGTCGATCCGCGCCTGCGTCCTGGCGGCGGCCTCCTCGATGCGCAGCTTCGGCACGCCGGCTTCGATCGCCTTGGCCATGCCGCCAAGCTCCTCGACCTCCTGGATATGGCCCCACGCCTTCATCGCGAGATCGTGCGTCAGCCGCTCGACATAGTACGAGCCGCCCCATGGATCGATGATGCGGGTGGTGCCGCTTTCCTGCTGCAGGACAAGCTGGGTGTTGCGGGCGATGCGCGCGGAGAAGTCGGTCGGCAGCGCCAAGGCCTCGTCGAGCGCGTTGGTGTGCAGAGATTGAGTGTGACCTTGCGTCGCCGCCATCGCCTCGATCATGGTGCGCGGCACGTTGTTGAAGACGTCCTGCGCGGTGAGAGACCAGCCGGAGGTCTGGCAATGGGTGCGCAAGGAGAGCGAGCGCGCATCCTTCGGATCGAAGGTTTTCATGAGCCTGGCCCACAACAGCCGCGCGGCGCGCAGCTTGGCGACTTCCATGAAGAAGTTCATGCCGATCGCCCAGAAGAACGACAGCCGCGGCGCGAAGCGGTCGACATCGAGCCCGGCCTTGAGGCCGGCGCGGACATATTCGACGCCGTCGGCGAGCGTGTAGGCGAGTTCGAGGTCCTGCGTCGCGCCTGCTTCCTGCATGTGATAGCCGGAGACCGAGATCGAATTGTATTTCGGCATCTTGCGCGAGGTATAGGCGAAGATGTCGGAGACGATCCGCATCGAGGGCGCGGGCGGATAGATGTAGGTGTTGCGCACCATGAACTCTTTGAGAATGTCGTTCTGGATGGTGCCTGAGAGTTTCTCCGGCGGCACGCCCTGTTCCTCAGCCGCCACAACGAACAGCGCCAGCACCGGAAGCACCGCGCCGTTCATGGTCATCGACACGCTCATCCTGTCGAGCGGAATGCCCGCGAACAGCGTACGCATGTCATAGATGGAATCGATCGCGACGCCGGCCATGCCGACGTCACCGGCGACACGCGGATGATCGCTGTCGTAGCCGCGATGGGTGGCGAGGTCGAAGGCAACCGATAGTCCCTTCTGCCCGGCGGCGAGGTTGCGGCGATAGAAGGCGTTGGAATCCTCAGCCGTCGAGAACCCCGCATATTGCCTGACGGTCCAGGGCTGGTTGACATACATGGTCGGGTAGGGGCCGCGCAGGTAGGGCGCGATGCCGGGCCATGTGTCGAGGAAGTCGATGCCGTTGAGATCGGATTCGCTGTAGCTCGACTTGACCGGGATGTCCTCGGGCGTCAGCCAGAGTTCGGTAGACGGGTCGGCGCTGCCGCTGGCAGTGGGAGCGACCGGTTCGAAGGCGATATCGGCGAAATTCGGAATGCGGGTCATCGTCGTTCAATCATGGTCCGGGTGCTGGTGACTGATGATGCTTGCCATCTTCTCCGACCCGTAGTTTTCCATGGTGGTATGGCTCGGCAGGTTGACGATGGTCGCGACCCAGCCGAGCCGGGACTCGGTGCCATATTGCCGCGTCGGCACCAGCAAATCCGGCCGGTCGAACGCGCCGGTCATGATTTCGATGCACGGACCGCCGATGCGGCTGAAGCTCAACGGCGTGCCGCATGCGGCGCAGAACCCGCGTTCGGCGATCGAGGACGAGCGAAACGTCGCCGGTGAGCCTTTGGTGCAGCGGAAGTTCTCGCGCGGGATATCGGCGAAAGACGCAAACGGTGCGCCGGTGGCCTTCTGGCACATGCGGCAGTGGCAGATGCTGATCCGCATCGGCGCGGCAGTCAGCGCAAATCGGATCGCGCCGCACTGACACCCGCCGGTCAGCGACGGTTTCACCTGCTCGCTCATCGTTGCTCCAGTCGCCGCCAGGCGTCGTTCAGTATCGCCAGCGCATCGACGCCCGCGAAAATGAAATCCTGCACGCCGGCCGACCGCAGCGTGGCCTCCAGCTTTCCCGGCCGGCCTGCCAGATAGATATGACATGCGCCCGCGGCATGTAAGGTCCGCGCTGCGGCTGCCCCCTGATCGGCATAGACCTGATCCGAGGAGCACAGGCAGACCAGTTGTGCGCCGGATGCCTTGAAGGCGGCGGCGAGGGCGACAGTTTCCCCGACGGGAAGTGGCGAAGGCGGATCAATCGCCTCGATGCCGCCGGTCTCGAAGAAACTCCGGGCGAAGGTCGCGCGCGCGGTGAAGTCGGCGGCGGCGCCGAGCGTGGCGAGAAAGATTGTCGGCCGCGCGCCGGTGGTTTGAAGCCAATCGTCGGAGCGGTTGCGCAATTGTTCGAAAGCCGCGGCGAGCCGCATCGGCGCCAGTGCGTCGAAGGTGATCTTGGCGTCGCCGCAGGGCTCAGGCGCGTGCGTCGCAGCGTCGAGTACGGCCGCCGGCCTTTCATGCAGGTTTGGAAACTCGCTGGCGCCGGTGAGAACGTCGCGGCGTGTTGCGACACCGGCCTCGCGCGCCGCGCGCGTTGCGGCGACGTCGCGCTGGATCAGGTTCTGCGTCAGCGCGGCGAACGCGCCGCCAGCTTTCTCGATATCCTGAAACTGCGTCCAGGCCGCATCGCAAAGCTGCCGCGTCAGCGCCTCGATGCCGCCCGAGCCCGCCGCCGGATCGGCGACCTTGGCGAGATTGGATTCCTCGATCAGAATGAGTTGCGTGTTGCGAGCGATGCGTCGCGCGAAGGAGTCCGGCAGGCCGAGCGCCAGCGTATGCGGCAGCACGGTCAGGCTATCGGCGCCGCCGAGGCCGGCCGAAAACGCAGCAATGGTGGCGCGCAGCATGTTCACGTATGGGTCGCGCCGGGTCAGCATCCGCCACGCGGTCTCGGCGGCAGTGAACAACGGTTTCGGCGCGAGGCCGCAAGCCTGTTCGACCCGCGCCCATAACAGGCGCAACGCGCGGAATTTCGCCAGCGTCAGAAACTGGTCGGCGTCGGCGGCAAGTCGCGCGTAAATCATGCCGCGCGCGTCATCGAGCGCAATGCCGGCGCTTTCGAGCGCGCGGAGATATGCGACCAATGATGCGAGAACGAAGGCGAGTTCCTGCGCCTCGGATCCGCCGGCGTCGTGAATGATCCGACCGTCGGCGACGAGAAAGGGACCGTGGAAGCCCACGGCGGTGAGCTTCTTCGCGGTCTCGGCGACTGCCGGAGCGATGTCGCTCCAGGGCGAGGGACTCGATCCCGATGCCGCGCAGGCGCCGAGCGGGTCGAGGCCGAAGCGGATGTCACAGGCCGCCGGGTCTACCCCTCTGGTCCTGATGTCGTCGGCAATGCACAGGGCGATCGCGCGCGACTGCGGCCCCATCTCCAGTTCGATCGAGATGCCTGCGTCGAGACAAACCCCATCGAGAGCTTTTGCGACAGCCTCCGCCGTCGGCGGCAGTCCAAAGCCGCGAGCGCCGATCGCGTCAGCAAACACCAGCGTCAAGCCACTGGCGCCGTTGTCCAGGTCGTGAAGCGCCTGCGCGTTGGCTTGCGCCGCATCGGGATGATCGATCCGCTGCATCACCTGCCAGGGGGCGCCTGCTGCGCGGCTGGCGATGGCGTGCGCGCCTTTCGCACGCGTATAGATCGGCTCGATCGCGAGGCCGTCATAGGTCTTTGCGATCAGCGTCTCGAACGGCGCGCCTTTCAGGACCCCATCGACCAGCTTGCGCCAGTCGTCCACTGTGGCCGGCGCGAAATCGGCGGCCAGCGGCAGATCGGAAACCACGTCGTCGGGAGCAGCGGGCATTGTGCGCTCGGTTGCGAAAAAGCCGTCTAGTGTCCCGATTCCGAAGTTCGCATGCCCCTGCAGCAACCTTTGATGCGAACTTCGGAATCAATGGGACACTAGCAACCTTTATGATTCTAGTGTGGTTTGGGTTCAGAAGCTCGCTTGAGGCGCTTGCGGAGAAAATGGAGCGAGCTTCTGAACCGCCACACTAGCCAAAATGCCATGCGGCGGCCGACAAGCCAAACGATCCTTTAGGAGCGTTTTCGAGCGAAGTGGGGACCGGTTCGCGTGAAGAAAACGCGTCAAACCAAAATCCTAGAGCCCCGCTTCTGATTCCATCAGAAGCGGGGCTCTAGGGTAAGGTCAGTCGAGTTTGGGCAGGCGCTCGATGCCCGCTGTCGAGATAGTGGCCAGCGCCTCGGCCGGCGTTCGCCCCGCGATCACGCGATCCGGCGCGATCTCGGCGAGCGGAACCAGCACGAAGGCGCGCTCGAACAGGCGCGGATGCGGCAGCTTCAGTTCCGGCCGGTCGAGGACGGCATCGTCATAGGCGATCAGATCGAGATCCAGCGTGCGCGGCCCCCAGCGGGTTTCCGTGCCGCGCTCGCGGCCGAACTTCTTCTCGATCTTGTGCAGCGTGTACAGCAGCGCGTGCGGGTCGAGGCGGGTGTCGATCTCGATGCAGGCGTTGACGAAGCGGTCCTGATTTTCGTCGCCCCAGGGCGGGGTGGCGTAGTCGGAGGAACGTGCGACGAGCACGGCCTGCGCCATGCCGCAGATGTTGGCGATGGCCTTGCGGAAGGTCTGGCGGACGTCTCCGACGTTGCCCCCAAGCGCGATCAGCACGCTGGCCAAAACTATTCCCTGCCGCGGATGAGGGTGATGCCGACGTCGTCGAAGATCGCCGCGATCGGCGCATGGGGCTTGTGCACGGTGACTTTGATCGTGTTCACGCGCGGGAAAGCCGTCAGCACCGCGTTGGCGACCGCGCCCGCCGCGCGTTCGAGCAGCTTGTAATTGGCGTCCTTGAACGCTGCGCTGGCGGTCGCAATCACACTGGAATAGGAGACGGTATCGGCGAGCCGGTCGGTCCGGGAGGATTCCGACAGATCGGTCGACAGCTCGATGTCCATCACGAAGCGCTGGCCGACTTCGGTCTCGTGCTGCATGACGCCGTGCTGCGCATGGATCACGAGGCCGCGAATGAAGATCGTGCCGGTCATGGTTGAGGATCCTTGATTACCTTCTGGCCTCGATGGCGTGGGCCACGCGCAGCGCCTGCACCGTGGCCGCTACGTCGTGCGTGCGGATGATCTGTGCGCCGCCGCGTGCCGCGATCAGATGCGCGGCGAGCGAGCCGCCGAGCCGTTCCTTCGGTTCCGACGGCACCACCGTGTCGATGAAGCGCTTGCGCGACGCGCCGACCAGAACCGGCAATCCGAAGGTCCGCAACTCGTCGAGCCGGGCCAGCGCGATCATGCTCTGTTCCTGCGTTTTGCCGAAGCCGATGCCCGGATCGAGGACGATGTGGCTGGCGGGGATCCCGGCCCTTGCCGCGATGGTCAGCGATCGTTCGAAGAACGCCGCGATGTCGCGCACGATGTCGAGGGTGGCGTCGGGCTTGTCGCGGTTGTGCATGACGATAACGGGTGCATCGTGCGCGGCGATCACGCTCGCCATGTCAGGATCGCGCTGCAGACCCCAGACATCGTTGGCGATGGCAGCCCCGTTCTCCAATGCCCAGGCCACGACCTCGGACTTCATGCTGTCGATCGACACCGGCGTGCCGAGCGCGGCAACAGTGGCCAGCACCGGCTCCAGCCGCCGCATCTCCTCGTCGCGCGGGACCGATTGCGAGCCGTAGGGACGGGTGGATTCCGCGCCGACATCGATGATGTCGGCTCCTTCCGCGATCATGCGGTGCGCCTGCGCCAGCGCGCGGTCGGGCGCGATGAATTGACCTCCGTCGGAGAAGGAGTCGGGAGTGACGTTCAGGACGCCCATGACGGCCGGAAACGGCCGCGACAGCAGTCTGTGCAGCAGCGGATGACGTGTGTCATCCGTTACAGGGCTGGATATGGAATCGGCTGCCGCCATGCGGTGGCTTTGCGCGGTCCCGGACATGGTGTCAAGGCGCGAAAAAGCCTGTTCGGAAACGCCGGGTTTTGCGGAAGGGGTAGGCTCAATAGGTGATCTTGAGCGGGAGCTTGCGAGCCTGCGCGATCAGGTCGCCGATCGATTTCTCCGACGGCAATACGCTGACGAGCTTGCGCCTGGTGTTCACGTCCTTCATCGCCTGAGCCAGGCGGGCAGGGTTGCGATGCGTCAGCTCGCGCACCGTGGTGACGCCGGCTGCGCGCAGCAGCTTGGTCTTGCCGTTGCCCATCCCCGGGATGCGCATGTAGTCGGCAAGATTGGCCCACTCCAGCAATTGCTGTTCGCTGAATCCGGTCTTGGCGGCGAGCGCCTTGCGGCCTTTCGAGGTGCTGGCCGCCTCCAGGTAGGTATCGGTCGTCCTGATGCCGACGGACCTCAGCTTCTTGGCGTCGACGGCGCTCAGACCTTCGAGCTTGGAGATGGGATATGTCATGGCGTTCAGGAATACGAAGGTGCTTGAGGCGAAAAGGCGAGGCTGCGGCGTGCCGGCAGAGATCGCGCCCGTTCGGTCGTATTGTCCCTGCCGGTCCTCGTACCGATCAATGATTGAACCTTGCCGGCCGGACCTTCCTGGCGCTGAAAGTCCGGAATCGTGCCGACGGTTACGCACGCGACAGCGGCATCGGTGCCAGCTCTCGCGGCACACCGCTCGACCAGTTCGTTCATGGTACCCCGCCTCCGCCGGTTGCTCGCCGGCTCATTGTTTATGATTCCATCTTGCTACTCCTGCGATGCGAAATTCAAGCGACGAGGCAGAACAAACGGCGATTGAACTTAAATCGCGTGACGAGTGTTGCCGAGATGCAAGACCGAATGTTCGATTCGTGCATAAAACGTCGCGATAGCTCGCCATTGCAGGAGAGGTGCACAGCTACGACTTGATCCGCGTCGGTTCAGCGTGATGATTTTAAGCGCAGCGCGGCCGTTCGCTGGTTTCAATCAGTGCAAAACATGAAGTAGAATAAGACTGCTCGACGATGCGATCACGAAGAGGCGATCATGGCGGAAACCGCGACCGGGATCGGCGATACCGATCACAGTATTTTCATCGGCAAAGGCGAGCAGCCGGCATGGCTGACGCTGGGGCTCGCCAATCGACACGGTCTTGTCACCGGCGCCACGGGAACCGGAAAAACCGTATCGCTTCAGGTCATGGCGGAAGGATTTTTGCGCGCCGGCGTGCCGGTATTCGCAGCCGACATCAAAGGCGACCTGTCCGGCATCTCCGAACCCGGCGAAGCCAAGGATTTCATCCTCAAGCGCGCCAAGGACATGGGGCTGACTTTCCAGCCCGATCAATTTTCGACGATTTTCTGGGATGTTTTCGGCGAGCAGGGCCATCCGGTGCGCGCGACCGTCTCGGAAATGGGGCCGCTGCTGCTGTCCCGCATGATGGATCTGAACGACGTGCAGGAGGGCGTGCTCAACGTCGCCTTCCGCGTGGCGGATGAACAGGGTCTGCTGCTGCTCGACATGAAGGATCTGCGGGCCATCCTGTCCTTCATTGCCGAACATGCGGCCGATCTCACGACGCAGTACGGCAACGTCTCGAAACAGACGGTCGGAACCATCCAGCGCCAGCTTCTGGTGCTGGAAAACCAGGGCGGCGACAAGTTTTTCGGCGAGCCCGCGCTGTCGTTGGACGATTTCATGCGGACGGATCGGGACGGGCGTGGGATGATCAACATCCTTGTCGCCGACAAGCTCATGCAAAGCCCGAAACTCTATGCGACGTTCCTGCTGTGGATGTTGTCGGAGCTGTTCGAACATCTGCCCGAGGTCGGCGACCCGCCGAAGCCGAAGCTGGTGTTCTTCTTCGACGAAGCCCACCTCCTGTTCAACGACGCGCCCAAGGCGCTGATGGACAAGATCGAGCAGGTGGTGCGCCTGATCCGCTCCAAGGGTGTCGGGGTCTATTTCGTCACCCAGAATCCGATCGACGTTCCGGACAAGGTGCTGGCCCAGCTCGGCAACCGCGTGCAGCATGCGCTGCGCGCCTTCACGCCGCGCGACCAGAAGGCGGTCGCGGCCGCCGCGCAGACGTTCCGGCCCAATCCGAAGCTGAACACGGCGCAGGTCATCACCGAGCTCGGCAAGGGCGAGGCGTTGGTGTCGTTCCTGGAAGGCAACGGCACGCCCGCCGTGGTCGAACGCGTGATGGTGCGACCGCCGTCGGCGCGCATCGGCCCGATCACCGCGGAAGAACGCAAGACCATCATGAACGGCAGCCCGGTGAAGGGAAAGTACGACACCGCGATCGATTCCGAATCGGCTTACGAGGTGCTCCAGAAGCGGGTCGCCGGGACCGCGGCGACCGCCGATGCGCCGGAAGGCGGAATTCTCGGCCAGATCGGATCGATCGTCGGCACCGTGTTCGGCACCAATACGCCGCGCGGCAAACTGTCGACGGGACAGGTGGTCGCGCGCAGCGTCACGCGCACCGTCACCAACAAGGTGGTCGGAGGAATCGTCTCCGATCTCGGCAAATCGGTTGGCGGTTCGCTCGGAGGATCGGTCGGTCGCGCGCTGGTGCGTGGCGCGCTCGGAGGATTGCTGCGACGATAGCACCGGCAACAGTTTGCAGGCGGGGCCGCTTCTGATAACGCAAGGCGCGCCGAAGATGTTGCCGCGGCGATAACGGAAAAACGCTCGTGCTGAGATGGCCATCGCTTCGGCGTCCGCTGGATGTCCTGTTTCTTGCGGCCTGCATTCTGCTGACGGCCGAGGTTCTGGTCCCCGAGATATGGGGGCACGGCAAGACCAAGGATTATCCGCTGTGGTACTGGGCCGGGCAGCAGGTCCTGCACGGCGGCGATCTGTATCCGAAAGGATCGAACGAGGGTTTTGCCTTCCTGTATCCGCCGTTGTCGGCGATCCTGCTCGCCGTACCGAGCTGGTTCGGAAAAATCCCGCTGTATCTCGGCCTGTGCCTTCTCAATGCCGCCGCATGGTGGATGACGGCGCAGCTTTCCAATGTGATGACCGGATCGGGCAGAACGCCTGACCCGTGGCTTGAGGCGCTGCCGGGCATCGTGACGATCACCTTCGTCTTCGACATGTTCGATCTCGGTCAGCCCAACCTGGTACTTCTCGCCATGATGTTGCTCGGCTTCCGCTGGCTCTGGCAGGAGCGCGCATGGCTGTCGGGAGGCATGTTCGCGCTTGCGGCGGCCATCAAGGTCTTTCCGGTCGCCGTGCTGCCCTACCTGCTGTGGCGCCGCCGATGGGCCAGCGCGATCAGCATGATCGCATGCCTCGGCATTTTCCTGTTTCTGGTGCCGGCTCCGATCCGCGGCTTCGAGCGTAACGTTTCCGAACTCACCACTTGGTATCGCGGCATGGTGGGAGCGAATTCGGAGCAGGGGTTCGGGCAGCGCGATGCCCAGAACTGGTCCTGGGTCAACCAGTCGATCATCGCCGTCACGCATCGCCTGGTGCGTCCGGTCAATTACAACCAGATCGATCCAGCCAGGCCCGCGCAATACATGAACGTCGCCGATCTCGATTACAAGACGGCGAACTGGATCGTGCTGGCCGTCTTTGCCGTGCTCGGGCTCGGCTTCATCGCAATCATTCCGGCACGGGCGAAAATGACATCGAGATCGAGCGCCGAGGAAGTCGGAATCCTGTTCTGTCTGATGACGATCGCATCGCCCCTGGCGCGTCAGTATTACTTCCTGTGGCTGTTCTTCCCGCTGACGGTGCTGTTTCATCGTGCCGCGTTCGATCCCCGGACGAAGATGCGGACGATGTCCGGCGCGGCGCTCGGACTGTCGTTTGCGCTGCTGGCGCTGTCGCTGCCGTTTTTTCCGAAGATTCTTCAGGCCCTCGGAAACAACCTCGCGGCGACGTTCGTGCTGATCGCCGCGCTGGCGTGGCACATCCGTCATCCGTTACCGGCGAGCGATCCGCATTCGTCAGCGCTACCAGAAAAATCCGAGAGAGAATTCTGAAGGATTCGACCCGCAACGCGAGGGAAAACAAAATGTCCGGCACATCGCAACTGCAGACGGTCCTCGACCACATCGACGCCGATTTCGACAACAGCCTGGAGCGGCTGTTCGCGCTGCTGCGCATCAAGTCGATCTCCGCCGATCCGGCATTTGCCGGCGATTGCAAGGCGGCGGCTGATCATCTTGCCAAAGATATCGCGACGCTGAAATTTGCCGCCGAGGTCCGCCCGACAGCGGGGCATCCGGCGATCGTCGCCAAGAGCAACGGCAACACCGGGTCGCGGCCGCACGTTCTGTTCTATGGCCATTATGACGTTCAGCCGGTCGATCCGCTGAATTTGTGGCATCGGCCGCCGTTCGAACCGATGGTGACGAACCATGCCGACGGCCGGAAGATCATCGTGGCGCGCGGCGCGGAGGACGACAAGGGCCAGTTGATGACGTTCGTCGAGGCCTGTCGCGCCTGGATGTCGGTGGCTGGTTCGCTGCCGCTCGACGTGACGATGCTGATCGAGGGCGAGGAGGAGGTCGGCTCGAAAAACTTCGGGCCGTTCCTCGAACAGAACAAGAGCGACCTTGCCGCGGACTTCGCCCTGGTGTGCGATACCGGCATGTGGGACCCGGATACGCCGGCTATCACCACGTCGCTGCGCGGACTGGTCTATGAGGAAGTGATCATCAAGGCCGCGAACCGCGACCTGCACTCCGGTCTTTTCGGCGGCGGCGCGCAAAACCCGATCCGGGTGCTGACCCGGATTCTCGGCGGTCTCCATGACGACAACGGCCGCATCACGCTTCCCGGCTTCTACGATGGCGTGAAGGACCTGCCGGACGACATCCGCGCGCAATGGGCGAAGCTCGATCTGACGCCGGACAGGATCCTGAAGCCCATCGGACTCTCAATCCCCGCGGGCGAAAAGGACCGTCTACTGATCGAGCAACTTTTGTCGCGGCCGACCTGCGACATCAACGGGATCGTCGGCGGCTACACCGGCGAGGGCTCCAAGACGGTGATCCCGGCTCAGGCGTCGGCCAAGGTCTCGTTCCGCCTCGTCGAGGGTCAGGAGCCCGAAAAGATACGCGACGCCTTCCGTGCCTACGTGAAGGCGCGCGTGCCTGCGGACTGCTCGACCGAGTTCCTGGACCACGCCGGCGCGCCCGCGATCGCGCTCGACTGGACCATGAAGCCGCTGGCCGCCGCGAAGCGGGCGTTGACCGACGAATGGAACAAGGAGGCGTTGCTGATTGGCTGCGGCGCGTCGATTCCGATCGTCGCGGATTTCAAGAGGACGCTGGGCCTCGACACCGTGCTGGTCGGCTTCGGCCTGGACGACGACAACATCCATTCGCCGAATGAGAAATACGATCTGAAGAGTTTTCACAAGGGCATCCGCTCATGGGCGCGGATCCTTGCGGCGCTGGGGGAGGCACCGCGCTGAAGCGATCCCTATGCGCACGTGAAAACGCCGCCCGGGATTGGACGGCGTTTGACGTGATGTGCAGAGGGTGATGGCGTGAGCCTACATCAATTCCATAATCCGGCAAGACCTGGCGAGTTGTGATCCATGTCGGCCAGCCATAACTTTGCCGGTGGCGGTCTCGTTCGGGTTTGAACCGCGCAGTTATTCCGCCGCCATATATCGCGCGGTTGCCGGCGACGAATTGGCGACTGGCGAGTCGCATCCCATGCCGTTATCGTCATCGGCGGGACGTTTTTGTGGCGCTCGTGTGGTGGTTCGAAAGTTCGCTGCAGCTTGCGTCCATTCCGGGCACAGAACCGTATCCGCCTGTGGGATTAGGGTTTGTCATTCGCTACCTTACCCTGCAGCAAAACGCTGCAGGCGAATGCCAAATTCGAACTTCACCAGGAACTTTTAATTGCCAGTTGGTCATGGTTCTAAAATTCGCAAAAAGACCTGCCGAAACGGGATGCGAATGTTAGAACCGAACCATTAGTGGCGGAGCTTACGAATGAGAATGCTTCTGGTCGGAGGGATCGCCGTGTTCGCGGCCGGTCTGGTGGCCGCCGCCTTCGGACTCCCTGTCAAGGAGTTCTCCTTCGGCAATACCCTGATCTTGTCGGGGACGATCGCTTCCTGCACCGGCTTGATCATGATCGGCCTTTCGCTTGTTATCCGCGAGGTGCGGAAAGCGGCAGACCGGCTGCATTCCGGAGTGATCGCGGCGGATCGCGGCATTCCCGATCTTCGTGAGTCCATTGCGCCGGGCAGGGGCATCGGGAACAACCCTCCGCCGTGGGATGTGGATCAAGGCCTGCCGAGCGTGGACAGCGATCCGGCAATCACGCCCGCCGTTCAATCGGCGCGCTGGCAAGCGGACATTCCCACCCGCGACCGGATTGCTGCCGCAGCCGCTCCGGAGATCGCTGCGCCGGAGCGTCCGGCATCCTTTGATACGTCGCCACCGTCGAAGCATCGCCGCAACCTCCTGTTCGAGTCGTCGATGAGAAGGGATCGCGAGCGTGCGATGGCGGAACGATCCGATCCGGCCGGCCTGTCTCCGCCAGCGACATTCGCTCCGGATCCCGACGTCTCGCGGGTATCATTCGACGATGCCTGGGCGCGGTCAGAGCGGTCGCGGCTGGAGCCGGGCAGCGCGCCGTCGCCGGCGTCGTCCTCTGGCGCGCGCGCCGATCGCCCGGCTGGCCTTCAGAGCCAGAACATTGCCGCGGTCACGGTGCTGAGGTCCGGCGTTGTCGACGGAATGGCCTATTCGCTCTATTCCGACGGCACGATCGAGGCGCAGATGCCGGAGGGCATGATGCGATTTGCATCGATCGATCAACTGCGCGCGCATCTCGACAACGGGCCCGCCCGGTCATCCCTGAAATAAATTTGGCGCGCCTGCGCGTCGTTCTTGTCACGCCGGCGGCAATCCGCTCATATTTGCCGAGTAAAGGCAGATTCTGATCGTAGGGGCATGCTCCCGGCCCGAAGCCGCGCCAGCGCAAAGTGGAAACCGGCTTCCGGATAAGATCATGCTCAATCGAAAGGATAAGGCATAGTCTGGTTCAACTGCATTGAATCCGACTATGGCCTGAGCGTATCGATGCTGCTTCACGATCCGGAAGATTGAGATCATGAGCGACCTAGCAGGCAAGAGCTTTCTCGACCTCACGGCGGAGATCGTATCGGCCTATGTCAGCAACAACACGACGCCGGCATCGGAAATTCCCGCGCTCATAAGCCAGGTGTATGCCGCGCTGACGCGGGTGTCGTCCGGCCGGGGCGAATCCCCGGCAGAACCGACCAAGCCTGCCGTGCCGGTCAAGAAATCAATGACGGCCGACTATCTGATCTGTCTGGAGGATGGCAAACGCTTCAAATCGCTCAAGCGCCATCTGCGGACGCAGTACAACATGAGCCCCGAGCAGTACCGGGACAAATGGAAACTTCCGGCGGACTATCCCATGGTGGCCCCGAATTATGCGGTCACGCGCTCTCAACTGGCCAAAAACATGGGCCTTGGCCAACAGCGCCGGCGGCGAAAATAGCGTGCGTTCCGGGTACTCTATATTAGGAATAATATCTGAATCGACCCTTCGGCAGCCTTGCTGATGCCCCGTTTTCTTTGAAAAATGTTATCCCCGGGGGTGGAATGGCCCTATAGGATATGTGAATATATTCCTATAGCGGAGGTTCCATGCTTCTGACCCATCTGTCCAGGCAGCCCGCGCTCATCCAGCGGCCGCCCGTTCCGGCAAAGCAGATCTGTCACGGTATCGCGGCGCTGGTGGCCGACGAATTCGGGCTCGATGCCGCAAGCCTCATGTCGCCCACGCGCGGCTCGCCATGCGCCGCATATGCCAGGCAGGTGGCGATGTATCTGGCCCATGTCGGTTTCGCCCTGAGTTTCCAAGCGATCGGACGCGCCTTCGACCGCGACCGTACCACGGTCTCCCACGCATGCCGCGTTGTCGAAGACAGCCGCGACGACGAGAAACAGGACCGCCGTCTCGCATTGCTCGAAACGATATGCGCGGCTCCCGGTGCCCGCCTCGATGGAACGCCCGATGTCGGCCTCTGATCGCGGCGTCGGCAAGTCGACGCGTCGGCCGAAGAGCCGCACGGCCGAAGTCGTCGATCGGTTTCGCGCGCAGCATCTCGCGCTTGCCGAGCGCGAGATCATGACCGACGCAGGCGTTGCGACGGTGATGGCCAACGACAGCGAGAGTCCGCTCGCCTGGCTGGCGCGTCGCAAGGGCCGCGATGGCTGCGCGATGATCAGCCGCGATCAGTTCGCAGCCGGCGAACGGCTGCGCGCGGATTTTACGCGCGGGAATCTGACGCCGCGGGTGACCTCGAACTGGTCGGCGCCAACCGGAGGACGACCGCGCGGGTCCGGAGCAGGCCCTTGCGAGATGACCGATCTGATCGTCGCGTCGCGGCAGCGGGTGCGGTTGGCGATGCAGGCGTGCGGACCGGAATTTTCCGGCCTGCTGATGGATGTCTGCTGCTTTCTGCGCGGGCTCGAAGATGTCGAGCGCGAGCGCGGCTGGCCGCCGCGATCTGCCAAAGTCGTGCTGCAACTGGCGCTGGACAGGCTGGCGCGGCACTACGGCCTGGGGAACGCTGGGCGAGCCGAGGCGAGCGCGCATGTCCGCACATGGCTCGCGAGCGACGCAGCCTTTACCAGCAGGTAAACACGCGCATTGTCGGATCAGACCGCGTCGGCCAGCGCTTCCCGCGCGTCCCGGCGAATGCGCTCGACCATGGCGCGCAGCCCGTTCGAACGTTGCGGCGTGAGATGCTCGCGAAAGCCGAGTTCGTCAAAGACGGCGATCGCGTCGGTATCGAGAATGGCCTGCGGCTTCCGGCCGGAATAAAGCGTCAGCAGGATCGCGACCAGGCCGCGCACGATATGCGCGTCGCTGTCGCCGACATAGGTCAGCACCGGATCGTTGTCGGCGTCGCGGCCGGTCTTGAGGGACAGCCAGACCTGGCTGGTGCAGCCCTGAACCTTGTTGGCGGCGGAATGTTCGGCTTCGCTCATCGGTTGGAGGGTGCGTCCGAGCTCGATGACGTACCGATAGCGGTCGTCCCATTCCTCCAGCAGCTCGAAGTTGTCCCTGATCTCGTCGATCGTCATTCAGGCCCAGGTGTCCATGTATGCGGTGTTGCCCGTGGTTCCATCATTCCGGCATCCGAACAGCACCCGCTGACACGGCGCACGGCATTCGAATGCTGGAATTGAACCGTCAGCCCTATATAAGACGCCCGGCGGGTAAAATCGATACGGGCGCGGCGATCATTGCGGAAATTGTTCCGTGCCTGTGGCGCCCCGAAGATCACTCCATTTCCCGAGCAGGCTAGTTGGCCGTGACGGTGGCTGGGACCACAAGATGCCATTCCGCCTGCAAATCCTCCGGCGTCAGCGTGTCATGCTGCGTTTCCCCGGAGGTTGCTCCTTCGTTCGAGGCCATGGCCCCGATCGAGCCCGTATGGTCGGGCGCGCGCTTGTCGGTGATGATCCGGTACAGCTTTCTCGCGCCATCCTGCGCGCGCTGTCCGATTGCGACCGCGGCCTGGCCGCCGACCTCGCAAGCGGCCGGCTGGCGCGTGCAAAATTGGCTCATGTCGGAGACGGCCGCCGTCGCGGCCGATACGGCCTCGGAGGCTTTGATCTGGGGACCCTTGTTCGCCTCGGGCGCGTTGTCCCTCGGCAGCAGCACGAGCACCAGCCCGAGCCAGAAGGCCATGCGAAGCAGGAAAAACATGTCGCGTCCCTATGTGTCTTTCACCCCGTTGCGTTGAATTCCGCAATCTGTCCCCTTCCGTATCAGGCGGTGCTGAATCGCAGGTGTGTCCCCAGTCTTTACCGCGAAGAAAATCATACGAACGGCGGCGGAATTCGATTCGGCGTAAATTTTCGATTGATGCGCCGTCCACGCACGCTGGAAACCTTGCGTTCACCATTCTCGTCGAATGCCGCCGTCGGCGGCCGGGAAAACGGCATCCGCGCGCGTTGTTTCGTCACGGACCGGACGGCCTTAGCGTTCGCTTAAGTTCACTCTGACACGTTGCGCCAACGAAAATGGAGGCGTTCCGGCGCGTCTGCTACGACGTCGGCCGAAGCGCGAGCGACGTGACCGCATTGACCCTTATCCAGGACTGTCTCGACGCCCTGCTGCATCCGTCGGCGCGATACGATGCGTTGACGCGGGCGCGTCATCGGGCATTCATGGGGCCGCGTCTCCTGGGAAGCCTCGTCGCGTTCGCGGCGTTTCCGGTCTATCTTGCGATCCGCGGTGCGCCGACGGCGCTGGAAGTGCTGGCTTTCGCCTGGCTCGTCGTTCCGATCCTGCTCGCCTATTTCCTGTCGCGGACCGGCCGTTACGAAGACGCGCACGTGCTGTCGTCGATCGCGCTCGCTGGCCTTGTCATGATGATCGCGATTGCGACCGGCGGAATCGGATCGTTCGCGGCGATCTGGCTTGCCCTGATTCCACTGGAAGCGGCGCTGTCCGCTTCCCGCCGCGTTATCGGGTTCGCATCGGCGCTTGCGGTTTCGTGCGCGCTCGCGCTGATCGCGATGAGCTACCTCGGCGTCCTGCCGTCGCTGGACTCCGACGCGACCGCGCACAGCGTCCTGATGGCTTCCGGCATTGCGTCCGCGACGCTTTATGCGGCGGGAATTGCGTTCGGTGCCGAGGCGCTGGCGCGCACCGGAACGTCGCTGCTGAACGTCGAGGAAGGTCGCTATCGCCTGCTGGCGCGCAACATGAGCGACGTGATTTCGCGTCACCGGCGCAACGGCGCCGTGCAGTTCATTTCGCCTGCCGCAGAAGTCCTGCTCGGCGTGCCCGTATCGGAATTGCGGGATCACGGCCTGTTCGAGCGGGTTCATGTGGCCGACCGCCCGGCCTATCTCACCGCGCTCGCGGCGGCCGCGCTCGGCAACGACGCACAAAGCGTCGAATTCAGGCTCAGGCGCGAAACTACGCGAGGTCCGCAGCGAGAGGCGCGCCATCCGGCGGACTTCATATGGGTTGAAATGCGATGCCGTCCGCTCGAGCCGGCCTCCGCCGCAACAATCTCCGATGAACCCGAAGTCGTCGCGGTGATGCGTGATATCACCGAGCGGAAGCATCAGGAGCATGCGCTGGAATTGGCACGAGCCGCGGCCGAACGCGCCGACACCGCCAGGTCGCGGTTTCTCGCAACCGTGAGCCACGAACTGCGAACGCCGCTCAATGCCATCATCGGCTTTTCGGAGATGATGGTTCAGGAGGATGCTCTGCTGATCGATGCGGCGCGGCGCAAGGAGTATGCCCAGCTCATCAACGATTCCGGCCAGCATCTGTTGTCGGTGGTCAACAGCATCCTCGATATGTCGAAAATGGAATCCGGAAACTTCGAGATCGTGCCCGAGCCGTTTGCGCCGCGTGAGATGCTGCTCAACTGCGGTAGTCTGCTTGCGCTCAAGGCGCGCGACAACGGCATCGAACTCGTCACCCGCGTTCCGGAGGATTTGCCGCAGATCACCGGCGATCCGCGCGCGTTCCGGCAGATCGTTCTGAACCTGGTATCGAACGCCATCAAGTTCACCGAGCGCGGCGGCCGGGTCACGGTCTCGGCCCGCGTCGAGGGGGCGCGCATGATGCTGTGCGTGATGGACAACGGCGTCGGCATTGCGCAGGAGGACCTCAAGCGGATCGGCGATCCCTTCTTCCAGGCTGGAAAAACCTACCAGCGGCGTCACGAAGGGACCGGGCTCGGACTGTCGATCGTCAAGAGTCTCGTCGCCTTGCATCGGGGCGAGATCGATGTGCAGAGCAAGGTGGAGGAGGGGACCACGGTGACCGTCACGTTGCCGCTGACGTTCATGTCCGAAGTCGAGCCGTCATCGGACAACATCGCGACGCTGACGCCGTCGCCGCGTCCCGGCAAACAGGATCAAGGTCATCGGGTGAAGAAGAGTGCCTAGAAAAGCTGTCGGAGGAGATTTGATCCGGCCGCGCCGCCGCAGCGTGGCTGCCGGGAGAGGCGAAGCTGACGAGGAACGCGGCTTCGCCATGCGCATTCTGCTGCACAGTCCGAAGGACCTGCTTGCGGGGTCGCTTGCCTTTGCCGCCGTCGGCGTGATCGTCGCCAATGCCATGTTCATGCAGGCCGGTCATCATCCGTCGCCGATGTTCGGATCGAGCGGCGCGACGCCGCTGGCATTGCCGCAGGCCAATCCGCTGCCGCGGCCCCGGCCGGTCGAGGCGGATACGGCCAGCGTACGGCCGGCTGAATCGTCCGAAGCTCCTTCCGCCAGTCCTGCCCAGTCGGCTGCACCGTCGCGTGCGGCATCAGGGCAGGGTGCGCGTTCGCCGGCGCCGGTCGCGGCTGCGCCGCATGGCGATCCCGTTGCCGATCTCATCAACGCGACACGTCGTGTCGCCTCGGTTCAGCGGACCTTGACCGAATACGGCTACGGCCAGTTGAAGCCGACCGGAACGGTCGGGACCGACACCCAGGCCGCGATCCGGAAATTCGAGCAGGCTCGCCGGCTGCCGGTGACCGGACAGATGTCTGACCGCCTGGTGCGAGAACTCGTCGCCATGACCGGACGGCCCATTGATTAAAGCGTGGCTGCTTCGCATTCCGGGGCGTCGTGAAGCGACGACCCGGAATCCAGTAGTCAATAATTCTCGGATAACTGGATTCCCCAGATGCGCAATTGCGCATCTGTGATCGCCGCCGATTGTCCTTCGAAACCTACTGCACTCCGTAACTCGCCACCCGGATTCCTCCGAAAATCCCGAGGCCGGGCGCGAGGAATCCGGTCGGGTTCTGGTAGCGGCGGTCGAAGAGGTTATCGACCCGCGCGAAGAGCTTGATCTGGTCGTTGACGGCGTAGTCGCCGCGCAGGTTCACGAGCGTATAGCCGGGCGCGACAATGCCGGAGGCCGAGCCGTCGCGGGTGACGTCGATCCAGTTGCTGACATGAAGCACCGTCGCCGACAAGGTCAACTGATCGAGGGGGAGCCATGTCCCCGTCACGCTCCACTTGTCCTTGGGCCGGCGCAACAGTTGCAGGCCGGTGGCAGCATCGACGGCGCGGGTGAATGTGTAATCGGCGCGGATGCCGAAACGGCCGGTGATCTGGGCGGAGACGAACGTCTCGGTGCCTTCCGTCGTCGCGCGGTTGACGTTCACCAGTGAGGTGAACGTGTCGTTGTAGTCGATCAGGTTGGTGAGGTCGTTGTGGAAGTAGGTCGAACCGAACCGCACGCGGTCGTTGAACAGAGGCTGCTCGAAACCCGCATCGTAGCCCGTGCTTTCCTCTGGCTTCAGGTTGGGGTTGGCGAAGAAACCGAAGGCCGGATAGTCCTGATATAACTGGCTCAGCGACGGCGCCTTGAATCCGGTGCCGTAGCTCGCCTTCAGTTTCGTCTCCGTGACGGGAAGAATGACCGCCGGCGCGACCCGATAGGTCATATGCTCGCCGAAGCGGTCGTTGGAATCTTCTCGGACATTCGCGACCAGGAAGAACCATTTCGCAAAAGCAGATTGCAGTTCGATGAAGCCGGCCTTGTTGCCGTTCTGGGCCGTCAAGTCGGTGGTCTCGATGCGATCGGTCTGTTGCTCGGCGCCGACGATCAGGTTGTTGTCGCGCGCGATCTCGGCCACGGCGTGCCAGTCCAGCTTGAGGCGTTCGCCAGTGGTGGTTTTTCCAACCGGATCTCCGGGGCCAATGTCGTAGGCTCTGCTGTTGGTATAGTTGACGCCGAAGTAGTTTTTTATGCGTCCGTCGAACAGCGACCATACCGCCTCTTCGCGGTTGAAGAGTTGCTGGACGGCGTGCGTGCTCTGCGCGGCATTGGGGAAACTTGGAAATCCGCTGTCTCCGGTGAACAGCAGTGTCGTGTCGATATAACGAACCACCGAATTGACGGTCAGGTTGTCATTGAGATCGACCCCGAGCTTGGTCGAATAGGTCTTGTTGTCGTAGTTGTTCCCGATCGCCTTCCGCCCCGGCGGCAGAAGCTCCGGCGGAGTCACGGGAATGTCTCCGGCATGGAGATGGGCGACATTGACCGCGTAGTTGAAGTTCTGTTCGGAGCCGCTCAATCCGAGCGTCTGGTTGAAGGTGTTGAACGAGCCCGCCTCAATCGAGGCCGTGGCGCGCGGTGGGCCTTCTCCTTTCCTGGTGATGATGGAGACGACACCGCCGATCGCGTCGGAACCATAGAGTCCGCTCTGCGGGCCGCGGAGGATTTCCATCTGCTGGATGTCGGCTGCAAGAAGATGCGCGTAGTCGAACGCGCCGTTCGCGTTGCCGACATCGCCGATGTCGATTCCGTCGAGGAGCACCTTGGTGTGGTTGGCGTTGGTGCCGCGCATGAAGACCGAGGTCTGGGCGCCTGGTCCGCCGGCTTGTATGACGTTCAAGCCGGGGACCGTATTCAGGATGTCGGGGACGGTGCGGTATTGCTGGGTCTGGATATCCTGCTCGGTGACGATGGTGACGGAGCTTGCCAACTGGGAGGCCGGCGTCACGATTCCCGTCGGGCTCACCACCACCGGAGCTGTCGCGCCGGGCGCGGCGGCGTCGCCGGCCGGAAGTTGCTGAGGAGCAGCACGCGCCGCGCGCCGCGCATGCGATGCTGCGCGGCGGGCAGGCGGCGGCATATCCGCGCTTCTCGCCGGCGGGGGCGCGATCTGGATCGGCGGCAGCAGGTTGGGGGAGGCGGATTGCTGCGCGAAAGTTGGCGCATTCAGGCCGACCGATCCCACGGATGCGAGGAGGGTGGAGGCAAACAGGCTTCTGCGATTAAAAATGACGGCGGACATGAGGAAACCTCGGCAGACGGCGGTGGCACGTCACAGCGAACGAGGTTTCACGAAAGCCCTGCGGCCCGGTGAAGCGGATGTCTGTAGTCCCCGACCGACATCTTCGCGTGTGACCACGGCTGACGGCAGGTCTCCTGGCTCGCGGATCGTGACCTTGCGTCGCCTTCCCGGGACCGAGATTCCCCAGTGGCTTGTGACGCAGATTAGCCGCTTACAGTTGCGGGGGCAGCCGTGGCGTTGGGATGATCCCGCACCACGTTCCCTTTTGATCTCCCAAGGGAGAACCGTCGTCGATCTGTTTGGAGGGGATCAAAGTCGATGTCAATTGACGGCGCGGTTGCGCCGGGGCTTTTCCCGTTGACGTTGCATATCCGCAGCAGGGCGGGAGTTGTCGCCGGCGTGAACAAGCCCGCCTGCTCGGCGGGCTTGTGTCTGTCATGGCCGGGAGTGATGCGCGGTCAGGACTGCGCTTGCGTCAGACCAGTTCGCCCCGCGCCGCGGCGGCGGCGTTGCGGATGGCATCCATGTTGGCCTTGTAGGATTCCATCGTGCCGCCCTTGAAGACCGCCGAGCCGGCCACGAAGGCGTTGGCGCCGGCCGCGCCGAGTTCGCCCGCGACGTCAGGTCCGACCCCGCCGTCCACCTCGATGTCGATCGGCCGCCCGGCGATCATCGAACGCAAATCCCGAATCTTGTCGACCGCCGAGGGAATGAACTTCTGGCCGCCGAAACCGGGGTTGACCGACATCACCAGCACGAGATCGACCATATCAAGCACGTATTCGATGGTGGAGAGCGACGTCGCGGGATTGAGCGTGACACCGGCCTTCTTGCCGAGGTTGCGAATGGCCTGCAGCGAGCGATGCAGATGCGGCCCGGCCTCGACGTGAACCGTGATGTGGTCGCAACCCGCCTTGGCGAAGGCTTCGAGATAGGGATCGCAGGGAGAGATCATCAGGTGGGCGTCGAAGATCTTCTTCGTGTACGGGCGCATCGCCTTGATGACGTCGGGGCCGTAGGAGATGTTCGGCACGAAATGGCCGTCCATCACGTCGAGGTGGATCCAGTCGGCGCCCCCCTGATCGACGGCGCGAACCTCCTCGCCCAGCTTCGAGAAGTCCGAGGCCAGGATCGACGGTGCGATGACGAGAGGACGCGGCGCAAAAGTCTGAGACATGAACGTTTCCGGGAGTTTCTGCGGGGCTTGAGAGAGCCTCGCCTAACATGGGCCGCGCCCGGGGGCAATGCGCGGCATCGACTGATCGGGGCGACGCAGGCGGCGGCAAGTTCTGCCGCGGACGGCATGTTCTGCCCGGTCTCGCCGGGACGTTGCGTGGAAATTCCACATTTATCGGCATTTTCGTGATGGCACGGCATTTGCTCGATTGATGCCGGAACGGGCACGCCACGCGCGAAGCTGTATCAGGAGTTGGGCCATGCTGTTTGCCTTAGGGGCCGTGTCATCGGCGATCGAAGCATTTCAATCGCTGACGTCGTCGGCCTCCGCGAAGGTCAAGACCGGGGTCGGCCAGCCTGCACCGGCATCATTCGATCCCACCAGCAGTGCGGCGAGCCCGACGGGGCCAACGGCTTCGGGCGGCGGGTCGGGAGCCTGCATCTCGCCGGCGACCATGAGCGCCTTGCTTGCTGCCCAGGGGCAGTCGTCGGGCGCGCCAAGCGCCAGCGCCTCCAGCGCGTTGCAGGATCTGTTCTCGCAGATCGATGGCGACGGCGACGGCCGCATCAGCAAATCCGAATTCGAAAGTGCGCTCGGCGCCGGTGGCACCAATCTGGCGCAGGCCGACGACGTGTTCGGCAAGCTGGATACCGATGGCGACGGCTCCGTGAACCTCGATGAGATGTCCTCCGCCCTGAAGGGCGCGGGTGGACACGGACGCGGTCATGGCCATCACCATGTCGCGAGTTCGGATGGCTCCGGCAGCGCGGACGGATCGAGCGGTGCCAGCGGGGCTAGTCCCGATTCACTGCTCTCGGCGATCGACCCGTCGACTTCGACCACCAACAGCGACGGATCGGTCACCACCACGACCACGCTTGCGGATGGAACTCAGGTGACGCTGACGTCGCCGCCGTCCTCGTCGACATCAGGCACCGCATCATCGTCCTACAGCCTCATGCAGCAGGCAATCCAGCGTGAAACCGAGGAGATTTCCGCGGCAGCTACTCAATCGCTCTCGGTCAGCGTCTAGCTGAAGCCGAGCCGGGATAGCTGCGCTGCAGTCGGGAAATCCGGTAACCGTCGCTGTTGCGGCCAATGGTAGCCTTGGGTTCGCCGCATCCGTATCACTGCGCAGCCGCTGCCGATTTTCATGATCCGATAACCATACGCGTCAAGTAATCGTTTCCTCTGCAAAGTATTGCGAGGAGCGTATGTATCTACCACAAGTATTTCTGCTCGCAGGTTGTCTCGGCCTCATCGGCTCCCACGCTTTCGCCGAAGACGACTTCACCGCTTCGTTCCGGTTGCGCGGCGGTTTCGATTCCAACCCGCTGTTTTCGACCGGGCAGGGCAGCGGCAGTGCGTTCGTTGCCGCCGACACGGCATTGGCGGCGGGAACGAAAGCCGACGGCTATACGCTGGGCGTCGCGGCGGAAGCCAGTACGACGCACTACGTCCAGCCACTGTTGACGCCCTCACGCGGCGGCAAGGTGATCCTGCGCGGTTCGATCGGCGACGATGATCTCAAGCTGGATTCCACATCGACCATTGCCGACGCCAGCACCTACAATTTGCGCTCGACCGATCTGATCCAGTCGGTGAGGGCTGAAGCCCGATACCGGTCGATCAAGCTGTTCGCGACCGCGGAAGGAGGCCGCTCGAGCCTGAACCAGACCAATGCGATCTTTCAGGATTTTCTTCCCGATCCGCAACAGTATCTGCGTGGCACGCTGATCCCCGGCGTCAGTCTCGTCAGTGGCAAGTCCGAACTCGGTGCGTCCGTGAACCTGTCGGTGCGGCACTATCTGCAGGAATTCGACGTGTTTGGCTATCGTCGCAATAACGAGAGGGTGCAGCCGTTTCTGTTTGCGAAATATCGAGGCGATGCCGTGAGCGCGTTTGTCTCGGTCTCGCGGTTATACGGAAGGTGGCACGATCCGGATTTCACCAACGTCGATCGCACGCTGTTCGATGCAAGTTTGGCCTGGCGCGCAGCGCCTTTTCAAATCGATCTGACCGCGTGGCGTCGCGCTGGCGAAACCACGTTCCCGATCTCGCCGATTACCATCGATACCGCATACTCGGCGAAGGTTTCGTGGACCGTGGAACCGAAGGTGACGCTGGCGGCTTCGGTCGGTTATGCGGCGTCCGACTATCTGGACTCGCCGTTCCATGCGCGCACGCTGACCTGCGGCCTTGGCGCGTCCCGCGACATTGACGACGACCTGACGCTCGGCATCGATGTCGCCTATGCGAAGGGCTCGCTGATCTCGGGCGACGACGTGAACGGGCTTGTGGTCACGTCGTCGATCACGAAGCGCTTTTCCGCGAGGCCGCCGGTGTTGGACAAAGGCTCGGGCGCGTAACCGCGGGAGCGGACGAGGTTGCCCCCGCCCGCTCCCATCGATGTTCAGTGGCAGCCGCATCCGCCGCCGAGCAGCCCGCCCAGCACATTGCTGCGGCCGAGCACCGCGCCGAGTACGCCGCTCTTGCCGGTGGTGACCGCGGTGTTGACGACCAGCGCGCCGCGCCCGTCGAGCAGGCCGACCACGCCGCCGCGGCCGGTCAGCACGTTCGCTCCGATGCCGATGCCCTGGCCCTTGGCGAAAGCTGGCGCAGCCATGAGGGTGCTGGCGACCGCGGCGAGAACGAGAATCTTCTTCATGACGTTTCTCCACTGTTGACATGCGCGACAGCGCGCACCGGGAGAGCATCGGCCGGTCACAGCGTCGTCTCAAGCTATACTGTAAACTAACCTTAAATTAAGCATGAATATCAAGTATATATACGTATTATACTTTAAATTGATACCGCATTACATCAGCAAAAATCCTGCATCCCGTGCAACCGCGTCCGGCGCGCTCAGTAGGTAGGTGCATTGAAAAATTCTTATCGTTCAAACTGATCCTTCCATGCCGGCAGCGCGTCCTTGAACGGCAGCGCAGTGGCCTCGTAGACGCCGCGTGCGATCGCGCGGGCCACGGTGTTGGCTGCGACCATGCCGAGTTCAGTCAATCCAATGAACGGTTCGATCGGCTTCGCTCCGGTAGCAGCAGCAAAGACGACATCGCCGTCGAGCGGGGCGTGCACCGGATAGATCGCCCGCGCGAATCCGGTCTGCGCGATGATCGCGAGCCGTCGTGCCTGCGGTTTGGTGAGTTCGGCGTCGGTGACGACGACCGCCAGCGTGGTGTTTTCGCTTCCGGTTGCCGCAGGGCCGCCCTTCAATCGCATGGTCAGCATGTCCGGCGTGAACGACGGCGGCAGTCCGCGCCCGCCATATTCTCCGCCGGATTCAAATGGCGCGGCCCAGAACCAGGGGCCGTCGCCGACCGTGACGCTGCCGACCGCATTGACCACCGCCAGCGCCGCCACCTGCACGCCGCCTGGCGTAGTAGCCGAAGCCGACCCGAGGCCGCCCTTCAAGTTGGCCGTGGTGGCGCCGAGTCCGGCACCGATGCTGCCGAGCGCGAAGTCGTCTGCCGCCGCCGCGGCGGCGGCGTAGCCGAGATCGCGGTAGGGCGCAAAACGGCCCCATTGCTTGTCGCCGCCGTTCAAAAGATCAAAGCACACCGCGCCGGGCACGATGGGGACGACGGCGTCGCGGATCACGAAGCCCCGCCCGCGTTCGGCGAGCCAGGCTTGAACGCCGCCGCCGGCCTCGATCCCGAAAGCGGAGCCACCTGACAGCACCAGGGCGTCGACCCGTTCCACGGTGTTGACGGGATCGAGCAGGGTGCTGTCGCGCGTGCCCGGCCCGCCGCCGCGCACGTCCATCGCCGCGACGGCTGGAGAATCGAACAGGATCGCCGTGACGCCGGAGGCGAGCGCTGCATCGTCGGCGTGGCCGACACGGACGCCGGGAATGTCGGTGAGCAGGTTCTTCATGGTTCGGCCTCTTAAGGGCTAGAGTCTGGTTCAACTGCGTTGAATCAGACTCGTCGGTTATCTTTTTGTTTGAGCATGATCTTTTCGGAAAACCGGTTTCCACTTTTCGGAATCATGCTCTAGCGTCCCGAATCTGAGGTGCGTCTCCCCGAGTGGCGCGGGCCTAGCGAACTCCGGATTCGAAAGGACACCAGCAAACCAATGATTCTAGGGTGGTTTAAGTTCGGAATTCGTTTGAAGGACTTGCAGAGAGTTTGAAGGACTTGCAGAGAAATGAAACGAAAATCTGAACTCCCACACCAGGCCGCTGGGGACCTGCTGGCCAGATGACGCATGTGCGCAGCCGGGTCAACCGATCACGGTTCGATCACAAACGCAGTCGGAAGGAAGCGAAGCTCTTGCGTCAGGACGGCATCGCAGGGCAAGTAGCCTCATGATTCACGACGTTTCAATTCCCGCCGCGCTGGTCGCGGGCCTTGTCAGTTTCCTGTCACCCTGCGTCCTGCCGCTGGTCCCTCCCTATCTGATCTATCTCACCGGCGCGACCATCGAACATGTCTCCAACGACGAGACGGCCAAGGCTTCGAAGCGGGCCGTGATGCTGGCCGCTTTGACGTTCGTGCTGGGATTTTCGACGGTTTTCGTCGCGCTCGGCGCCAGCGCCAGCTTCATCGGCAGCCTCATCCGGGCCTGGTCGGCGCAACTGTCGATCGTCGCCGGCATCGTCATCATCGTGATGGGACTGCACTTCCTGGGACTGACGCGGATCGGATTTTTGATGCGCGAAGGACGGCTCACCGCGCCGAAGCCGATTGGCCTGTGGGGCGCCTATGTGATGGGGCTCGCCTTCGCATTCGGCTGGACGCCGTGCATCGGGCCGATCCTTGCGGCGATCCTGTCGGTCGCGGCGGCGGAGGCCACGGTCGTGAAGGGAGCCGGGCTGCTCGCGGTCTATTCGGCGGGACTCGGCATTCCGTTCCTGCTGGCGGCGTTCATGATCGAACGGTTCACTTCGCTGTTCAATCGCATGAAACGCCATCTCACCGCCATCGAGCGGGGGATCGGCGTGCTGATGGTGCTGACGGGCATCGCGTTTCTCACCGGCTCGATCTCGAACGTCAGCATCTGGCTGCTGGAGACTTTTCCGGCGCTGCAGAATTTCGGGTGAGGTTCTCAAAAGCCCTCGCCGTCATTGCCGAAGCCGCGCCAGCGCTCGTCGGGAATCCATACCTCCTGCGCGAGAAAGATTGAAAGGCAAGTGGTTTTGGATTCAGGCTTCGGCGCTCCGCGCCGCTTCCGGAATACGGCCGGGGAATCCCATCAGGCTAGAGCCTTTCCGGTTCTGATGGAATCAGAAGCGGGGCTCTTATATTTTTTGATCCGACGCGTTTTCTTTACGCGAACCGGTAAGCCACTTCGCTTGAAAACGCTTTTGGCTTGCGCGATCAGAGCCTGCGTTTGACAAACAAACGCCCCGGCGAACCGGGGCGTTGAATGTCTCGGTAATTAATAAAGGAATATTATTTCAGGTGCCCTTGCCGGGGTCGAGTTCGGCGTAATTGCCCTTGTCGTCCCATTTGTAGACGACGTAGTCGATCTGCTTGATGTCACCCTTGGCATCGAATTCCAGCTTGCCGAGGACAGTGTCCCACGCGCCCGCCTTGAGAACCTTCATGACCTTCATCGGATCTGTCGTGCCGGCTTTGGCGGCGGCCTGTGCCCACACCTGCATCGCCGCATAGGTGTAGAGGGTGTAGCCCTCGGGATCGACGCCCTTGGCCTTGAATCGATCGACGATCGCCTTGGCTGTCGCCTTCTTGCGCGGATCGGGGCCGAAGGTGAATAGCGTGCCCGCGGCGGCCGGGCCGGTGATCGAGGCAAATTCCCTGTCGGCCAGCGCGTCGCCCGCCATCAGAACGGTTTTCATGCCCTGATCGCGCATCTGGCGCACCATCAGCCCGGCCTCCTGATGATAACCGCCGACGAACACGAGGTCGATATTGTCGCGCTTCATGCGCGAGACGATCGCGCTGAAATCCTTGTCGCCCTTGTTGTAGGACTCGAACATCTTCTCCTGGAAGCCGGCCTTGTTGAGCGCCTTCTTGGTTTCGTCAGCGAGGCCTTTGCCGTAGGTCGTCTTGTCGTTGAGAATGGCGACGTTCTTGCCCTTGTAATTTTTGAGAATGTACTCGGCGGAGACTAGGCCCTGCTGATCGTCGCGGCCGCAGACCCGGGCGACGTTCCAAAGCTTGCGCTCGGTGAACAGCGGATTGGTCGAAGCGGGCGTGATCTGCAGCACGTTGCCGTCGGCATAGGCTTCCGAGGCCGGGATGGACGAGGACGAACAGTAATGCCCCGCGACGAATGGAATGCCCTGGCTCGCGATCTTCTCCGCGACAGAGCGTGCCTGCTTCGGATCGCAGGCGTCGTCGCCGACGAACAGAACGAGCTTTTTGCCAAGCACGCCGCCGGCCTCGTTCAGGTCGGCCACCGCTTGATCGGCGCCGTTCTTGAGCTGGCGGCCGAACGCGGATTCGCCGCCTGTCATCGGGCCGGCCACTGCGATTGTGATGTCCTGCGCGAACGCGGCCGTCGACAGAGCGAGCGACGCTCCCAGGGCCAGGCCGATGAGCTTCAAGGATGTCATACGTGGTCCTCGCGATGATGTTACGGAGGGTCCGGCGCGGTGCGAACCAACACCATTGTCGGCTGAATCGGCGGCGAAGTCATCGGCAATTTGAGGTTGCGCGACATCCGGCCGCCGCATTCGAACGGAGTTTTGCTATGTTGCCGGACGAATGCGACCATCCGCCGGTGATCCGAGCAAGCCCTAGTGTCCCGATTCCGAAGTTCGCTTGACGGACTTGCCGGGAGGACTTGCCGGGAAAATGAAGCGAACTTCTGAACCACCACACTAGATCTTCCGGCCGCCCTCCAGATAGGCCGCGCGAATTTCCGGCTGCGCCAGCAGTTCAGCGCCGGTTCCGCTGAGCGTGATGAGGCCGTTGACCATGACGTAGCCGCGATGCGCCAGCCGCAGCGCATGGTTGGCGTTCTGCTCGACCACCAGAACGGTCAGGTTGTCCTCGCGATTGAGCCTGCGGATCGCATCAAAAATCTGGCGGGCGATCAGAGGCGCAAGGCCGAGCGACGGCTCGTCCAGCATCAGCAGTCGCGGACGGCTCATCAGCGCACGGCCGATGGCCAGCATCTGCTGCTCGCCGCCGGACAGCGTGCCGCCGCGCTGGGTCAGGCGTTCCTTGAGGCGCGGAAACAGCGTCAGCACGCGATCGAGGCTCGCCGCGCGGTCGCTTTCGCCCGACTCGGTTGCGTCGGCGCCCATCTGCAGATTTTCGGCGACGCTCATGCGTGGGAAAATCCGCCGTCCTTCGGGCGACTGTGCGATGCGCATGCGCGCGATCTCGTGGGTCGCCATGCCGGTGATGTCGCGGCCGTCGAATTCGATGCTGCCCGCCTTGGCGCGGGGGCGGCCGAATATCGTCATCATCAGCGTCGATTTGCCGGCGCCATTGGCGCCGATCAGCGCCACGATCTCGCCCGGACTGATGACGAGGTCCACGCCTTTCAGCGCCTCGATCTTTCCGTAGGCCGCGCGGAGCCCGCGAATGACGAGAAGTGGCTGGCTCATCACACGGCCTCCGCGCCGCGGACGCAAAGCAATGCGAAGCGTTGCTTTGCTGAGCCGTGGCGGCGCGCAGGGTTCGTGAATGTCTTGATTCCGCAAAGCAGCGCCGAAGCGCCACATCGCGCCCGGATACCTGTGCGCGAGGCCATCATGCGTCGTCCTCCATGACGGCGGCGGCGGTGTCCTCGTCGGTGCCGAGATAAGCCGCGATCACCTTGGGATCGTCTCGGATGGCGCGCGGCGCGCCGTCGGCGATCTTGACGCCGTAATCCAGAACCACGATGTGGTCGGAAATCTCCATCACCACCGACATGTCGTGCTCGATCAGCAGGATCGAGGTGCCATGGTCGTCGCGGATCGCCAGCAGGAGTTCGTTGAGCGCCGCGCTTTCCCGTGCGTTGAGGCCCGCGGCGGGCTCGTCGAGGCAGAGCAGTACCGGCTCGGTGCACATCGCGCGCGCGATTTCAAGGCGGCGCTGGTCGCCATAGGGCAGGTTTCCGGCGGCGTCATCGGCGCGTTGAAGCAGGCCGATGCGATCGAGCCAGGATCGCGCCCGATCGATCGCGTCGCGCTCTGCGGTGCGCCAGGAGGGAAGGCCGAGCAGGCCGAGCAGCGTGAAACCCGATGCGCGCATCAGCGTGTTGTGCTGCGCGACCATCAGGTTCTCGAGCGCCGTCATTCCCGGAAACAGGCGGATGTTCTGGAAGGTGCGCGCAACTTTCGCCAGCTTGGAGATACGGAAGTCATTCAGCCGCTCGAGGCGCAGGACGCCGCCACCGGCCTGCGCCAGCCGTATCGAACCGCCGCTCGGTTTGTAGAAGCCGGTGATGCAGTTGAAGACGGTGGTCTTGCCCGCGCCGTTCGGCCCGATCAGCGCGGTGATCCTGTTTCGCTGCGCGGCGAAAGACAGGTCGTTGACCGCGACGATGCCGCCGAAGCGCATCGACAGGTGCTCGACGGCGAGGATGTCGTCGCCGCCGATCATCCGTGGCCTTCCTTGACGAGGTCGGAGGAGATCGCCCGGTTGTGCTCAAGAAAAACGGTTGGCGACCGGTGCCCGATCAGGCCGCGCGGACGCCAGATCATCAGGAGCACCATCACGGCCCCGAACACCAGCATACGGTACTGGTCGAAGCCGCGGAACAGTTCGAAGCCGCCGATCATGGCCAGCGCTGCGAGCGCGACGCCGAGCTGCGAGCCCATGCCGCCGAGCACGACGATGGCGAGAACCAGCGCCGATTCCTGGAAGGTGAAGGATTCCGGGCTGATGAAGCCCTGACGGGTCGCGAAGAACGCGCCGGCGAAACCACCGAACATGGCGCCGGTGGCGAATGCCGTCAATTTCGTCGTCGTGGTATTGATGCCGAGCGCGCGGCAGGCGACCTCGTCCTCGCGCAACGCTTCCCAGGCGCGCCCGATGGGAAGGCGGCGCAGGCGGATCGTCACCCAGTTCGTCAGCAGCGCCAGCGCAAGAATGATATAGAACAGGAACACGATGCGGTGCGTCGGCGAGAATGGAATCCCGAGTTTTGCGGCAAGGCCGCTGTCGCCCGGCGTCAGCGGAATGCCGAAGAACGTCGGACGCGGAATGCCGCTGATGCCGTTAGGGCCGCCGGTCAGACTCTGCCAGTTGATGATGACGAGGCGGATAATCTCGCCGAACGCGAGCGTGACGATGGCCAGATAGTCGCCGCGCAGCCGTAACACGGGAAAGCCGAGCATCACGCCCCAGCACGCCGCCAGCAGCCCGGAGATCGGCAACAGCACCCAGAATGCCCACGGGCCGAGCTGCAGGAAATCGATGGAGATATAGGGATAGCTGTCGGTAATCTGCGGAAACGGCAGGCCGCTTTGCGCGAGCAGCGCGAAGGAATAGGCGCCCACCGCGTAGAAGGCCACATAGCCGAGGTCGAGCAGACCGGCGAGACCGACCACCACGTTCAGGCCCCATCCCAGCATCACGTAGGTCAGCACGAGGATCGCAAGGTCGAGAATGTAGCGATTGTCGTAGAAGATCACCGGAACGAGAAGCGTAAAGATCAGGAGCGCCGGTCCGAGCAGCCGGCCCGCGATGCGGAGACCGGCCTGAAGCGGCGGCGGAATACTGCGCGCAGGGTCTGCCGGCCCCCACCACAGTCGAAACAGTTCGACCAAGATGCTGCCGGCGAACACGACACCGACCATCATGGCGAGTTCGGCGAAGCGCGTTTCGTAAGTCAGTTGCCCGGTTTCGCCGGGAAAGGTGCGGATGCCGACCATCAGGGAAAACAGGATCAGCGCCACGAAAGCGCTGATGACGGATTTCTTCAAAATAAAAACAATGGCCGGTTCGCGCGCCATGGTCGGTTGTCTCGAAGCTGGCGCTGCCACGTCGGGTCCGTCAGACTTTTTCGACTTCGGGCCGGCCGAGCAGGCCGGTCGGCATGAAGATCAGCACGACGATGAGGATCGAGAAGGCGGCGACGTCCTTGTACTCGACCGAGAAATAGGCCGACCAGAATGTCTCGATCAATCCGATCGCGAGACCGCCGAGCATCGCGCCCGGCAGCGAGCCGATTCCGCCGAGCACCGCCGCCGTGAATGCCTTGATGCCGGCGACGAAGCCCATGTAGAAATCGACGAGGCCGTAATAGAGCAGGTACATGATGCCTGCGACGGCAGCGAGCGCCGCCCCGATTACGAAGGTCATCGAGATGGTGCGGTCGACGTCGACGCCGAGCAGCGCCGCCATGGTCTGATCCTGCTCGCAGGCGCGCATGTCGCGGCCGAGCCGGGTGCGCGACACCACCCAGGTGAAGATCGCGAGCAGCACGACTGTCGTGAGCACGACGGCGATCTGCACGTTGGACAGCCGCACGGTGAAATCGCCCTGTTCGTACAGGCTGTGACCGCCGGTAATGAGCGGCGGTATCGGCTTGACCTGCGCGCCCTGCGTCACTTGCGAAAAATTCGACAGCACGAACGACATGCCGATCGCCGACAGCATCGGCGCGAGGCGGAACGAGTGCCGCAGCGGCCTGTAGGCGATGCGCTCGACGGCCCAGCCGTAGACGGCGGTGACCGCCATCGAGACCAGCAGCACAATGAGCAGGATCAGCGGCACGGCGGAGAGGCCCATCGATACCAGGATCAGGAAGGTGATGAGCGCGATGAAGCCGCCGATCATGAAGATGTCGCCGTGAGCGAAATTGATCATGCCGACGATGCCGTAGACCATCGTGTAGCCGATCGCGATCAGGCCGTAGATCGAGCCGAGCACGAGGCCGTTGATCAGTTGCTGGGCGAAATAATCCATGCGCTGCCGTTGCGTGTCCCCGAACGCGGCCAGATCAGACGCGGGCGATGGAGGCCCGGCAGCCCGACCGGCGCGTCTTGAATCAATGTCTAACAGTGGCAACGGGGTGCGGCAACCGCAGGGGCGATATCCCGGCGTCCGGCGTCTTCCTCTTGCACCCTGCAAGTTCCGGGCGGCAGGAGGGCGGTCCGCAAAAACAGGGTCGATCAGCCTCAACCGGAAGTTCCCGAGGCTCTCAAAACTCCCCCAACGGAGGCGGCGCTTCCCGCATGTTGTCCACAGGTCCGACCGGCCGATTAAGGTAAATAAAGGGTTTCAATTGTCCGCCCGAGTTTACGGGCGTTACCTCGCCAAGGCCGCGCCAGATAACGGCGGCCATACAGAAGCGGGATGGCGGCATGGCGACGAATTCCTGGCGGATCAGCACGGTCAACGGTGCATTGCTGGCGCTCTATTTCATTCCGGCATGGACCGTGGTGGCGTTCAACATCGTGGTATCGCCGGTACAGGGGCTCTATGCCCTTCCGAACGTCTCGGTGGCGCTCTTTCTCAGCGACCATATGAATTTCGCGACGGTCAGCATGGTGCGGATGGCCTGGCTTCTCGCGCTTGGCAAGATCACCGTGGTCGCGTTCTTCGCGGTGTTCCTGCTGATGACGATGCGGGCCTCGGTCCGGAAATCCGGCGGCTGCGACGAGGCGCTGGCGCTGGCGCTCGGTATCGGCAGCCTCATCACATTCGGCAGCATGGTGATGGCGTCACGGGTCGGCGAGATGGCGGCGCTGCGCCTGCACGCGACCGAACTGCTGTTGCTGGTCGGCGGTGCGATCCTGATGGCGATCGAGCCGCCGTTCCAGCGCGCTTCGGCGCCGATGCGGCCATGGCCGCCGCAGCCGGAAATCCGCCCTTTAGGCAATCCCGGTTCCTGAGCGGTCGCGTCGCGGCGAGGCGGCATAGAACGCCGCAGCGCGCCCGGGACGCGGTTACCGTTGCATCAGGAAGCCGGCCACGGCCTCCGTGAAGGCGTGCGATTGTTCGACATTGGAGATGTGCGCGGCGTCGAGGATGGTCATGCTGGCCTCGGGAATCTGGCTGCGGATATATTCAGCCCCTGCAATTGGCGTCGACTTGTCGTGCCGGCCGGCGATGACGAGCGTCGGGCTCTTGATCCGCGGCAGCAGCGCGCGCTGGTCGAGCGTGCTCAGCGTCTCGCAGCAGGCGATGTAGCCTTCCGGCGGTGACGCGCTCAGCATGGCTTTTATCTTCGCCGCGGTCTGCGGTTCGCGTTCGCGAAAATCCGCGGTCAGCCAGCCGCTGATCACGGTGTCGGCGATCGCTTTGAGGCCGCCGTCCCTGACTGCCTTGATGCGGGCGTGCCAGTTGGCCGGATCCGGATAATAGCAACCGGCATTGGCGAGAACGATGCGGTCGAAACGCTCCGGCGCGTTGGCTCCAAGCCATTGCCCGACCATGCCGCCCATGGACAATCCGCACCAGTGCGTCTTCGCGATGTTGAGATCGTCCAGAATCGCCAGCACGTCACGGCCGAACCGCTCCATCGAATAAGGGCCAGGCGGCACGCCGGATTTGCCATGGCCGCGCCGGTCATAGCGGACGATGCGGAACAGTTTCGATAATGGTGCGATCTGCGGCTCCCACATCTGCATCGTGCAGCCGAGCGCGTGTGACAGCATCAGGGTCGGGCCGCCGTCGCGCCCCTCGACGGAGACGTTCAGCAGGCAGCCGTCGGCATCGATCATGGGCATCGGGTATTCTCCGTCCAAACGTTCAGACGTCATACGCGGGCTTGACCCGCGTATCCATCAATCTTCCAAAGATATTTCAGAAGATGATGGATTGCCGGGTCAAGTCCGGCAATTCCACCCCTGGAATCCTCAGACTTAAACGCGCTGTGACGCGCGCGCATCGTTGGTCAGGACGTCGCAGAGATCGTGCCTCACAAGGCATGGCGCACCGCGCCTTGCGGCCATCGGGTCTTTCTTTTGCGTGCGCCGTCGCCTACCTGAAAGGATCACCGCCGTCGAGCGGAGCGGCAGACGATCGAGAGGCAACGCATGGCGATGACGATGAACGGCGAAGTCCAGCTTCCGGCGTCCCGCGAAGCGGTCTGGGCGAGACTCAACGATCCCGAGGTTTTGAAAGCCTGCATTCCGGGCTGCGAGGAATTGACCAGGATCGACGCGAACGAATTTCAGGCCGTCGTCAAAATGAAGGTCGGCCCGGTATCCGCCCGCTTCAGGGGCAAGGTGACGCTCAGCGATCTCGACCCGCCGAACGGGTACAGGATTTCGGGCGAAGGAGAGGGCGGCGTCGCCGGTTTTGCCAAGGGGGATGCGACGGTGGTGCTGATCGATCAGGACGGCGGCACCCTGCTCAAATACGATGTGGAAGCGCAGACCGGCGGCAAACTGGCGCAACTGGGGCAACGGCTGATCGGCGGTACGGCCAAGAAGCTCGCCGACGAATTTTTCGCGAACTTCGTCAAAGCTGTTCAGGAGCAGGCCTAACGGTTAGCGCTGTCATGGCCGTCCTGCCGCACGTCCGCGAGGTTGCTCATTACCGGGATGGCCCATATCATACGCGGCCTTGCAAACGATTGTTCGGATGTGCGGCACTGGATTCCAAGAGAGCGCCGATGGCCAAGATTTCGCTGATCGTGAATGGCAAGCCGACGGCCGCCAATATCGATCCCCGCACGCTGCTGGTGCAGTTCCTGCGCGAAAACCTGCGCCTGACCGGCACTCATGTCGGGTGCGACACCTCGCAATGTGGCGCCTGTATCGTCCATCTTGATGGCAAGGCCGTGAAGTCCTGCACCATGCTGGCGGTAATGGCGGACGGGCACGAGGTCACGACCATCGAGGGCCTCGCCGCGGACGGCGCGCCGTTGCATCCGATGCAGGCAGCCTTTCGCGAGCATCATGGTTTGCAATGCGGCTTCTGCACCCCCGGCATGATCATGACCGCGATCGATATGGTCAATCGCAAGGGCTACGAACTCGACGATCAAACCATTCGCGACGAACTGGAGGGCAATCTCTGCCGCTGCACCGGCTATCAGAACATCGTCAAATCGATTGCAGCCGGAGCCATGGCGATGGCGAAATCGGATCCTGCATGAGCCCGGCGTCACGACACGGCGCGATGAAGCCGGAAACCTGAGCCATGTACGAATTCAAATATCATCGACCGGCGACGGTGCGGCAGGCCGCCAACCTGTTGGTCAGGAACGAAGACGCCAAGCTGATCGCCGGCGGCCACACGCTGCTGCCGGTCATGAAGCAGCGGCTCGCCAACCCGGCGCATCTGATCGATCTCTCCCACATCGAAGGCCTCGACGGCATCGAGATGAAGGGACGCTCGCTCGTGATCGGCGCGACCGCAAAGCACGCCGACGTCGCGGGCTCGCCGGTCGTGGGCGAGGCAATCCCGGCGCTGGCCGAACTCGCCGGGCTGATCGGCGATCCGGCCGTGCGCCACAAGGGCACCATCGGCGGCTCGCTCGCCAACAACGATCCGACCGCCGATTATCCGGCGGCTTGTCTGGCGCTTGGCGCCACCATCGTCACCAACAAGCGCCGCCTCAAGGCGGAGGAGTTTTTCCAGGGGATGTTTTCCACGGCGCTGGAGAGCGACGAGATCATCACCCGCGTGATGTTTCCGCTGCCGAAGAAGGCGGCCTATCAGAAATTCCGCAATCAGGCCTCGCGCTATGCGCTGGTCGGCGTGTTTGTCGCCCGGCGTCCGTCGGATGTGCGCGTCGCGGTCACAGGTGCCGGCGAAGACGGTGTGTTCCGCGTAACGTCGTTCGAGGAAGCTTTGAAGAAGAGCTTCAAGTCGAAGGCTCTCGAAGGGTTGTCGATGCCGGCCACGGGCCTCAACAGCGACCTGCACGGCAGCGCGGACTATCGCGCGCATCTCATCGGAGTGCTTGCGCGGCGCGCCGTCGATGCTGCGAATGGCAGGGCATGACATGCGCATGCTTGCCGTATCTCGTCAGGTTTCATCATGATGACGACATCAGCATTGCCACCGTCCGTCGACGCGACGCTCGATATGCTGGCGAAGCATCACTATTTCGCCGAGCGTTCCCTGGCGACGGTCGTGTTTCTTTCGCTGCGCATGGGTCGGCCGCTGTTTCTCGAAGGCGAGGCCGGCGTCGGCAAGACCGAGATCGCGAAAGTGCTGTCCACCGCACTGGGACGCAGGCTGATCCGGCTGCAATGCTACGAGGGTCTCGATATCGCATCTGCCCTCTACGAGTGGAACAGCGCCGCGCAAATGATTGCAATCCGGCTGGCGGAAGCAGCCGGCGACACCGATCGCGAGCAGTTGTCCAGTGACATCTTTGCCGAGCGGTATCTGATCAAACGGCCGCTGCTTCAGGCGCTGGAGCCGGATGTCGCCGGCCCGCCGGTGCTGCTGATCGACGAGCTTGATCGCGCCGACGAAGCTTTCGAAGCCTATCTTCTGGAAATCCTCAGCGACTTCCAGGTGACGATCCCCGAATTCGGCACCGTCAAGGCGTCGACGCCGCCCATCGTCATCGTGACGTCAAACCGGACCCGCGAGATTCACGACGCATTGAAGCGGCGGTGCCTCTATCACTGGATCGATTATCCCTCGGCCGAGCGGGAACTCGCGATCGTCAAATCGCGGGTGCCGGGCATTTCGGCGAAGCTGTCGCAGCAGGTGGTCGATTTCGTGCAGGCGCTGCGCAATCAGGATCTCTACAAGAATCCGGGCGTTGCCGAGACCATCGACTGGGCGACGGCGCTGACCGAACTCGACGCGCGTTCGTTGACGCCGCAGGTTATCGGCGACACCGTTGGCGCACTTCTGAAATATCAGGACGATATCGGCCGTATGCAGGGCGATACCTTGCGGAAGGTATTGAAGGAAGCAAACAGCGAGTAGGGCGTCATGTCCGGGTTCGCTAAGTCGCGCGCCCCGGAATGACAACCAGGGTACAGGGTATGGCTCTCAATCATCTCGATCCGCCAGCCGGACAGATCGCGGACAACGTCGTCGGCTTTGCGCGCACGCTGCGCGCCGCAGGCCTTCCGGTCGGGCCGGGCGCCGTGATCGACGCGCTGAACGCCTTGCGCCTGATCGAGATCGGAAAGCGCGCGGATGTCTTCACCACGCTTGAATCGGTTTTTGTGACGCGCCGTGATCACGCGCTGATCTTTGCCCAGGTCTTCGATCTGTTCTTTCGCGTTGCGGAGGAATGGAAGAGCATGCTGGATTCGGTCCCGCTGCCTGTTCAGGCAAAAAAGTCACCGCCGCCGGCCGCGCGGCGCGTTCATGAGGCGCTGGCGCAGCCGGCGACCGCCGGCGAAAACGAGGTGTCGGATGAGCGGGAGGTCCGGCTCTCGGTCTCCGACAGCGAGGTGCTGCAGAAAAAAGACTTTGCCCAGATGAGCGCGGCCGAGATCGCCGAAGTCACGCAGGTCATCGCGAAGATGAGGCTGCCGCAGGCCGAGCTTCGCACCCGGCGCACCCGGCCCGATCACCGCGGGCTGCGGCTCGATCTGCGCCGGACGCTGCGCGGCAGCCTGCGCACCGGTGGCGATATCGTCGATATCCATCGCCTTGGCCTCGTCGACAAGCCGGCTCCGATCGTGGCGCTCCTCGATATATCGGGCTCCATGAGCGAATATACCCGACTGTTCCTGCATTTCCTTCATGCCATCACTGATGCGCGCAAGCGCGTCTCGGTCTTTCTGTTCGGGACGCGGCTGACCAACGTGACCCGCGCGCTGCGGACGCGCGACCCGGACGAGGCGCTGGCCGCCTGCTCGTCCGCGGTCGAGGACTGGGCCGGCGGAACGCGGATCGCGACCTCGCTGCATAATTTCAACAAGCTGTGGGGCCGGCGCGTGCTGGCGCAGGGCGCGATCGTGCTGTTGATCACCGACGGGCTGGAGCGTGAGGCCGACTCCAGACTGGCGTTCGAGATGGACCGGCTGCACCGTTCCTGCCGCCGGCTGATGTGGCTCAACCCTCTATTGCGCTATGATGGCTTTGAACCGAAGGCGCAAGGAATTAAATTGATGCTGCCGCACGTTGACGAATTTCGTCCGGTGCATAATTTGTCGTCTATCAAGGGGCTGATGGCCGCGCTATCCCCGGCGCCGGTACCGCGTCGCCGCGATCTTTTCCGCCCCGCAGCCTGACTAGAGTAATCCGCCATGCTCGATCGCGACGAGGATATCCTGAAGGCGGCCGAGGACTGGCGGAAAGCCGGTCACGGCGTCGCGCTCGCGACGGTGGTCGAAACCTGGGGATCGGCCCCGCGTCCCGCCGGTTCGAGCCTCGTCGTCAACGATGACGGCACGTTTCTTGGCTCGGTCTCCGGCGGCTGCGTCGAAGGCGCCGTGGTGACCGAGGCGCTGGACGTGATCTCAAGCGGCACGCCCAGGATGCTGGAGTTCGGCGTTGCTGACGACACGGCGTGGAAGGTCGGACTGTCCTGCGGCGGCACCATCCGTGTGTTCGTCGAGAAAGTCGGCTGAGCGTAAAATGAAACTCGCCACGCTCGCAGAGATCAACAGGGAGCGGGCCGCGCGGCGGCCGGTGATCGTGGTGACCGATATCGCCAACGGCGAGCAGCGTATCGTCAAGGCGGCCGATCTCGCCGGCGATCCTCTCCATGCGGAGCTGGACAGACACCTGCGCATGGGCAAGAGCGGAACGGTCGAAATCGGCGGCCGAAAGCTGTTCCTGAATGTCTATGCGCCGACGGCGAGGCTTGTGATCGTCGGGGCGGTCCACATCAGCCAGGCGCTGGCGCCTCTCGCGCGGTCGCTCGGCTACGAGGTCACGGTGGTCGATCCGCGCACGGCATTTGCAAGTCCTGAGCGGTTTCCGGACGTGCCGCTGATCGCCGAATGGCCGGACGTCGCGCTTCCGCCGCTCGATATCGATCACTATACTGCCTTTGCTGCGGTCACCCACGACCCCAAAATCGACGATCCGGCGCTGCTTCACGCTCTTGAGCGCGATTGCTTTTACATCGGTGCGCTGGGCTCGCCGAAAACCCACGAAAGGCGCGCCGACCGCCTGAAAGCGCAGGGCGCTACCGACGCCGGCATCGCGCGCATCCATGCGCCGATCGGGCTGGAGATAGGGGCCATTTCGCCCTCCGAGATCGCAGTGGCCATCATGGCGGAAATCACGGCGCAGCTACGGCTGCCGAAAGCGAGCGCGGCATGAAATTTGGTCCTGCTGCCCCGGACGATGCGATCGGCGGCGTCACCGTTCACACCCTGCGTCAGGGCGCCTTCGTGCTCAAGAAGGGCACCACCATCGGACCCGTGGAGGTCGAGGCTCTGAACAGGGCGGGCGTGAAGGAGGTGGTCGTCGTCCGTCTCGAGGACGGCGATGTGTCGGAGGACGAAGCGGCGTCGGATGTCGCCAAGGCCGTCGCCGGCGAGGGCGTCACGGTCGAGCGAGCCTTCACCGGCCGCGCCAACCTGTTCGCGGCGCGGGCTGGCGTGCTGGTGATCGATCGCGCGGCGGTCAACCGTATCAACAATGTCGACGAAGCCATCACGTTTGCAACGCTTCCGGCCTACAAGCCGGTGGTTCAGGGCGAGATGATCGCCACCGTCAAGCTGATTCCGTTCGGTGTTCAGGCGGAACTGCGCGACGCGGCGGTGGCGGCCGCGCGCCGGGACGTCTTGCGCGTCGCGCCTTACCGCATCAAACGGGTCGGTGTCGTTTCCACCATCCTTCCCGGCCTGGCGCCGAAGGTGATCGACAAGACATTGCGCGTGACCGCCGACCGTCTTGCGCCCACCGGCGCGACGATGATCGCCGAGCGGCGGGTGCCGCACGATCAGGCCGTGTTGTCGGCTGCGATCAAGGACATGCTCGATCTCGGCGCTGAACTGGTCATCGTGTTCGGCGCATCCGCAATCGCCGATCGCCGCGATGTCATTCCCGCGGCTCTCACCGCCGCCGGCGGCGTGATCGAGCACTTCGGCATGCCGGTCGATCCCGGTAACCTGCTTCTGATCGGAAAGGCGCGCGGCGTGCCGGTTCTGGGCGCGCCGGGCTGTGCTCGTTCTCCCGTTGAAAACGGCTTTGATTGGGTGCTGATGCGCCTGCTCGCCGGATTGAAGGTCGCGCGACGCGACCTGACCGGGATGGGGGTGGGCGGCCTGCTGATGGAGATCGTGACGCGGCCGCAACCGCGTCTCTCGCCGGGGGCCGACAGCAACAACAATATCGCGGCGGTGATCCTCGCGGCCGGGCGTTCGACCCGCATGGGCGGTCATAACAAGCTGCTGGCGGAACTGCACGGCAAGCCGCTGGTTCGCGTCGTGGCGGAGCAGGTGCTGGCGTCGAAAGTATCAAGCGTGACTGTCGTCACCGGCCATCAGGCCGCGGAAGTCGAGCGCGCGCTGCGCGGGCTGAACGTGACGTTCGTGTACAATCCGGATTTCCCCACGGGGTTGGCCAGTTCGCTCAAGGCCGGCATCGGCGTGGTTCCGAAAGAGGCGGGCGGCGCCTTAATCTGCCTCGGTGACATGCCGCTGATCGACGCCCGTCTTCTCGATCGGCTGATCGCGGCCTTCGCGCCGGATCGCGGCATGCTGATCGCGGTCCCCGTCAGCGATGGCAGCCGCGGCAATCCGGTGCTGTGGTCGCGGCGGTTCTTCGGAGAACTGATGTCGCTCGAGGGCGATATCGGGGCGCGCAACCTGATCGCGCAGCACACGGAGGTCGTGGCGGAAGTCGTGGTCGAAGATCAAGGCGCGTTCCTCGACATCGACACGCCGCAGGCGTTGGCGGCGATGCAGCGCGGCTGATCGCGCCTCCCGAAGCAGCCCATGCCGCGGTAAGCCTGCGATTTCCGCCAGATCCCGAGGAGATATTCAGGCAGGACGCTGCAGGGCCGCGCCTGAAATTCACTCGACGATACAGGGAGATAATTGCCATCACGGCGGATTGACCGCTCGTGTAAAACGCCCCATCTTGAATATGACTGACTAGTCAGTCATATTTGTACCCATGAAAGCTGCAAAAGCAAAACCACGAAAAATCGCAACTGCAAGCTCTGTCAAAACTCGGACAGGTGCAGGCACGGCGAGTGGTGCGGCGTCCGCGCAGACTGGCAGGGCCGCCAAGCCTCCGAACCGTGCGGCGCGCGCGGCGCAGCGGCGGGAGGCGATCATCGCGGCGGGCCTCGATGAATTCACCGCGCGCGGTTTCGCGGCCACCCGCCTGGACGACGTCGCCAGGCGCGCCGGAGTCGCCAAAGGCACGATCTATCTGCACTTCAAGGACAAGGAGGCGCTGTTCCAGGAACTGGTGAGAACGGCGCTCGTGCCGCTGATTGGAAACCTTGCGGCCGCGCCCGCCGCCGGTGGATCGGTGCGCGAAATCCTGGAACGCTTCGCCGAGGCTTTCGTGCGCGAGATCGCCGAGACCAAGCGCGGCGATATCGTTCGCCTGATCGTCGCGGAGGGCGCCCGCTTTCCGTCGCTCGCCGATTTCTACTTTCGTGAGGTCGTTTCGCGCGGCCTCGCGGCCATGCGCAAACTGATCGAGAGCGGTATCGCACGCGGAGAGATCAACAATGAGCGCCTTGCCGAATTTCCCCAGATCGTCGTTGCGCCCGCCCTTGTCGCCGTGATGTGGCAGGGCCTGTTCGGCCGGTATGCGCCGCTCGATGCCGTGGCGATGCTGAAGGTCCATCTCGATCTGATCTTTGGCGAACGGAGAGTGTCATGACCCCGCTGCGCTTCATCGTGCGTGCCGGCGCCGTGTTGGCGTTGACGGTTCTCGTTGCCGGCTGTGGTCCGAAGTCGCCGCCGGGTTATCAGGGCTGGGTCGAGGCCGACATGATTTTTGTCAGCCCCGACGAGAGCGGCCGCGTCACCAGACTGAATGTGCGCGAAGGCGACGCTGTCGAGGTCGGCGACCTACTCTATTCGGTCGACGACGACCTGCAGCAGGCCGATCACAATCAGAACAAGGCGACGCTGGCGAATGCGCAGCAGACTTATGACCGCGCGGCCTCGCTGAGGAAAACCGGGGCGGGCACGCAGGCGACATTGGACTCCGCCGTTTCGGCGCTGCGTGTCGCCGAAGCGCGGGTCAACACTTCGGAAACGCGGCTGGCGCGCCGCAGGGGTTTTGCGCCGGTCGCAGGGACTATCCAGCAAATCTATTTTCGTGAAGGCGAGATGGTGCCGGCGCAACGGCCGGTGCTGTCGATCATGCCGCCGGGCAACATGAAGATCCGGTTTTTTGTGCCGGAACCCGATTTGCCGAAACTCAAGATCGGGCAGGAGGTCCGCATCACCTGCGACAACTGTGCGCCCGACCTGACGGCAAAGATTTATTTCGTCGCCACCCAGGCCGAATACACGCCGCCGGTGATCTACAGTCTCGATGAGCGCAACAAGCTGGTGTTCCTGATTCAGGCGCGGCCCAGCAGGCCGGACAGTCTCCGCGTCGGCCAGCCGGTCAGCGTTCATCTCGACGCCGCGACAAACTGAGGGTTGCGCCATGAGCCAGGCAGCCATGAAAGCATCCGACATCGCGATCGAGGTTTCCGGCCTGTCGAAGTCGTTCAAGGGTCGCGAGGTCGTGCACGATCTGTCCATGCAAGTGAAGCGCGGAATGATCTACGGCTTCCTTGGTCCCAATGGTTCGGGCAAGACCACCACCATCCGCATGCTTTGCGGACTGCTGACGCCGGATAGCGGCGAGGGCACCTGCCTCGGCTATGACATCCGCCGCGACGCGGACAAGATCAAGCGCCGGGTCGGCTACATGACCCAGCGCTTCAGCCTGTATCAGGACCTGTCGGTGCGCGAGAACCTGGAGTTCGTCGCACGGCTCTATGGCATGCGTGATGCGCCGCGCGCGGCGATGGCCATGATCAAACGGCTCGGTCTCAATGGCCGCGAGGAGCAGCTCGCGGGCGAATTGTCCGGTGGCTGGAAGCAGCGCCTCGCGCTCGGGGCCTGCACGCTGCCGAATCCCCAACTGCTTTTGCTCGACGAGCCCACCGCCGGCGTCGATCCCAAGGCGCGACGCGAGTTCTGGAACGAGATACATGCGCTGGCCGCGGATGGCCTGACGGTACTGGTCTCGACGCACTACATGGACGAGGCCGAACGCTGTCACGAGATCGCCTACATCGCCTACGGCCACCTGCTTGTGCATGGGACGGTGGAAGAGGTCATCGCAAGGTCGGCGCTGACCACCTATACGGTCTCGGGCGGCGACATCAACGAGTTGTCGGCCGAACTCGCAGGCAAGCCGGGCATCGACATGGCCGCGCCGTTCGGCACCAGCCTGCATGTTTCCGGCCGCGACAAGGCCGCGCTCGAAGCCACGATCGCGCCGTATCGCGGGCGTGGCGATCTGCATTGGCAGCAGAGCGAGCCGTCGCTGGAAGACGTGTTCATCGAACTCATGAGTCGCTCCAGGGACAATTTTCAATGAGCGCCACGGACGACCATTCCGCTGAAAGGGAGATGCCGTTCGGTTTCTGGCGGCGCAGCTACGCGATGCTGGTGAAAGAGTTCATCCAGCTTCGGCGTGATCGCGTCTCGTTCGCGATGATCGTGATGATTCCGGTGATGCAGCTTCTGCTGTTCGGCTATGCCATCAACACCACGCCGCGCCATCTGCCCACCGCGGTCCTGATTCAGGAGGATAGCGATCTCGCGCGCTCGATTCTAAAGGCGCTGGAGAACACGTCTTATTTCCGCTTCACGCAGGAGGTGCATGACGTCGATACCTTCGACAATCTGCTGAAGTCGGGCAAGGTGCTGTTCGGGGTCGAGATTCCGCGCGGCTTTGAGCGCGGCGTGCGGCGTGGTGACCGTCCGGCGTTGCTCGTTGCCGCCGATGCCACCGATCCCGTCGCCGCCGGCTCCGCGCTGGGTGCGCTCGGCCCGATCGTGCAGACCGCGCTCGCGCACGATCTGTTCATCGGCAATCCACCCGATCCGCCATTCGAAATCCGTGCGCATGCGCGTTACAATCCCGCGGCGTCCTCGCGGCTGAACATCGTGCCCGGGCTTGTCGGCACCATCCTCACCATGACCATGCTGATCTTCACGGCCTTGTCGGTCACGCGCGAGATCGAGCGGGGCACCATGGAAAGCCTGCTGTCGATGCCGATCACACCGGTCGAGGTGATGATCGGCAAGATCCTGCCCTACGTGCTGGTGGGATTCATCCAGGCGGCGTTGATCATCGGCATCGGGGCGCTGCTGTTCGGCGTTCCCATCGAGGGAAGCCTGACGCTGCTGGCCTTGCTGTCGACGCTGTTCATCACGACCAATCTTGCCGTTGGATACACGTTCTCGACCATCGTGCAGAACCAGCTCCAGGCGATGCAGATGTCGATGATGTTCTTCCTGCCGAGCATCCTGCTGTCCGGCTTCATGTTTCCGTTCGCCGGCATGCCGGTCTGGGCGCAGTACATCGGTGAAGCCCTGCCGCTGACGCATTATATCCGGATCGTCCGCGCCATCATGCTGAAGGGCGCCACGCTGCAAAACCTGCAGTACGACACGCTCGCATTGCTGGCGCTGATGCTGGTGGCCATGGTGATCGCGGTGACGCGATTCCGCCGCACGCTGGATTAGAGCATGATCCCGAAAAGTGGAAACCGGTTTTCGGGAAGGATCATGCTCAATCAAAAAGATAAGTGACGAGTCTGATTCAACGCAGTTGAAACAGACTCTGGAGGAGGCGCGGGACGGCGTTTTCGGAGCTTCACCGGCGGAGCAGAACGCCGATCCGGCCGTAAACGCCGCTTCGGTCGAAGCTGTCCTCAAGGAAGCCGGCGCCGACCGACCATTCCGCCGGTCCGGTCTTGAAACCCGTGAGGTGCGCGCCGATCCGGTACTGGGTGGAATACTCGTCGGCGGATGCGGAGATTTCAGGCCCGATCCAGAATCGATCGAGCAGGCGCCAGCCCGCCGCCGCGCGAGCGCTGTATCCCGATCCGATCGTCGTGGCCGAGGCGGCCGCCGCCACCATTATCGCGGGCATGGGCTCCCACCATAACTCGGTCGCGATGCGAGCGCCGAAGTGGCTGCCGCGCAGCTTGTCGGTCGGGATGTCGGGCTTCAAGGCATGGCTTTCGACGGCCGGTCCGGCGAATATCTTGATCTCGACATTGCCGCGCTTGACGCGCCATCCCGGCAGGACCGACGCGCGGAAGATGTTGGTGGTGAAGCGCTGCGCCGGCGTATCGTAGCGCTCGAAATCGTCGGACATGAACAGGCGGACGAGGAAGCCGTCGTTATTCAGGCCGCCTTGCGGCGCCAGCAGCATCCCTGCATAGCCGGCCTGGCCGTTGCGCCAGAGATCGACACCGCTGAAAAACAGGAAACGTTCGGGTTTAGAGCCGCCGACGAGCGTATCGGCCAACGGCGGACCGGCTGCAGGCTGGGCCAATGGCCCATCCGTCACCGTGCAGGCCAGCGCGGCGGCCAAAGCTATTGCGCGCTTTTCCCAACGCACTGAGCCCCCCGAAGCCCGAATGCCCATCCGTACAACTACTGATAGCAGGCGGCTGCGAGGGCGCGTAAGGGAACAATGAGCGAACTTCCACATGGCCAGAGCCTACTTCTGATGGAATCAGACGCGGCTCCAGGTTTTGGTTTTAGATGCGAAATGCTAGAAACGGGCCACCAGGTTCTCGACCCTGGCACCCGTGCGCTCGGTGATGACCTCGGCGATCCAGCGGCGGTGGCAATGCTGATGATCGCGCTCATAGCAGAGAATGCAGACCGGCCCGGCTTGCTTAACGAGCGCTGAGAGTTCGTCCAGTTCCTCGCGCGCCTGCGGTGTCTTCAGATGTGCTGTGTAGATGTCATGCAGCACGTCGAACTTGCCGCGCCGCCGGGCCAGCCGGCCCTGCTTCGGCGTCCCAAGTCCGCGCAGGTGCCGATAGGTGATGCCGCGGCTGTGGAGGTTCGTGGCGAGCTGGTTCTTTGAAAGGCCGGGACGGCGCGACGATGTCACGGCGCGGACATCGACCAGCAGCCTGACGCCGGCCCGTTCCAGTTCGTCCAGCACGGCGCTTGCTGGCATCTGCTCATAGCCAATGGTGAAGAGCCGGCTCTCCGCCGTCATGTCGTATTCTCCCGTCACCTGACGCGTTCGATCAGCTCCATGGCGCCTGAGGGTGCGCGTACCTTGCCTTCATGGATCACATAGGCGAAGACGTCGCGCGGCGTTTTCTTCGGCCTGGCAGTGTCGATGCGGGGCAGGTCGTCCGGCTCGCCGCCCGCGGCCCAGGTCCGAAACCGCTCGGCCCAGGCGTCGAGTTGTTTGAATGGATAACAGGTCTCGATGTCGTCGCTTCCCTTCTGCAGGCGGGCATAGATGAAATCCGCAACGACGTCGGCGATCGCCGGATATTTGCCGTGCTCGGCGAAAACCACGGGAACTTCGAATTGCCGCAGCAGCGCGATGAACGCCGGCGTGCAAAAGCTGTCGTGGCGGACTTCGACCACATGCCGCAGCGCGCGCCCTTCCAGCTTTCGCGGCAACAGCTCCAGGAACTTGCCGAAATCGGCTTCGTCGAACGTCTTGGTCGGGGCGAACTGCCACAGCACCGGTCCAAGACGGTCGCCCAGTTCCAGCACGCCGGAATCATAAAAACGTTTCACCGAATCGCCGGCCTCGGCCAGTACGCGCCGATTGGTGGCGAAGCGCGGCCCTTTGAGCGAGAACACAAAGCCGTCGGGCACCTCGCGCGCCCATTTGCGAAAGCTTTCCGGCTTCTGCGACCCGTAATACGTGCCGTTGATCTCGATCGAGGTGAGTTTCGAGGCGGCGTAGGCGAGCTCTTTCGCCTGCGCCAGCTTGTCCGGATAGAAAACGCCGCGCCACGGCGCGAAGGTCCAGCCGCCGATGCCGATGTAGATCCTGCCTGCCTTGCCTGCCATCTGACATCCCCTTGCGAATGTTACGGCCGTACCTATCTCAGTACCAACGGCGATGTCGAAGCCCGCTCCATCGCCGGAACGACCACGGGATAACTCGGCTGCGCCGGATGTACGCGCGCCCTGTTGTTCGTGGTCGTTGTTGTTCCGGTTATTGGCGTTCAGCCTGATTTCCATACATTTTCGGCTTTTGGAAGATGTCGAGACAGCGCTGATTCGGCTGTCCTGACGCCGGTCGCCTTGATTCCCGTCGCCTTGGCATCCGCGGCCGCCACGGATATATGCTGGCGCCATGAATGAAGCCATCAGACCGGATCCGGTCGACCTGACAGCCAGCATGACGCCCCGGCTTTCCGTCGTCGTGCCGACCTTCAACGAGCGCGACAACGTCGTCGCGCTGTACCGCAAGCTGTCCACCGCGCTGGCGGGAATTGCGTGGGAAGTCATCTATGTCGATGACAATTCGCCCGACGGCACCTCCGCGGTACTGCGGAAACTGGCCGCGAGCGATCCGCGCGTACGCTGCATCAGGCGGATCGGGAGGCGCGGCCTGTCGGGCGCCTGCATCGAGGGCATTCTGGCTTCGAGTGCGCCGTGCGCTGCGGTAATGGATGCCGATCTTCAGCACGATGAAACCCGGTTGCCGAAGATGCTCGCGCTTCTGGAAGACGGCGTCGCCGACCTCGTCGTCGGCAGCCGTTACATTGAAGGTGGCAGTGCCGACAGCTTCGACAGGCAGCGCGCCGGATTCAGCATGCTCGCAACCTCGGTTGCAAGAAAGCTGCTGCGCGTCGAGGTCGCCGACCCCATGAGCGGCTTTTTCATGATCCGCCGCGACCGCTTCGAACAGCTTGCGCCTGAGCTTTCGATCCAGGGATTCAAGATCCTGCTCGACGTGATCGCCACTGCGCACGGTCAACTGCGCATCACGGAAATTCCTTTCACCTTCGGTTCGCGGATGCACGGAGAAAGCAAGCTGGATTCGATGGTCGCACTGGACTTCCTCGGCCTCGTGCTGGCGAAGCTGACGCGCGACGCGGTGTCGTTACGGTTCCTGTTGTTCGCACTGGTCGGATCGGTCGGCGTCGTCGTGCATTTCGTCGGCCTGCTCGTTGCGCTTGACGCGTTGCGATGGCCGTTCCCGCATTCGCAGGCCTTTGGCGCGGTCCTGGCGATGACCAGCAATTTCCTGCTCAACAATTTCCTGACCTATCGCGACCAGCGCCTGAAAGGGTTCGGGATCCTGCGCGGGCTTCTTGTTTTCTACCTGGTGTGCAGCGTCGGCCTGCTCGCCAATGTCGGCGTCGCATTCTCGGTCTACGATCAGGAGCCGATCTGGTGGCTGGCGGGCGCTGCCGGCGCGCTGATGGGCGTGGTCTGGAATTACGCGGTGTCCAGCCTGTTCGTCTGGCGCAGACGATAGCACGGCGATGACCGAGACGCGGACCGTCCGCGCCGTTGTTGTCACGGTCCTTGCGCTGGTATGGTTGAGACTCGTTTGCGCGGCGCTGACGCCGCTCACGTTCGACGAAGCCTATTACTGGACGTGGTCGAAGCATCTGGCCGGCGGCTATTACGATCATCCGCCGCTGGTGGCGGTCGTGATCCGCCTTGGCACCATGCTCGCCGGCGATACCGAGTTCGGCGTTCGGCTCGTGTCGATCCTGCTGGCGCTGCCGATGAGCTTCGCGGTCTATCGCGCGACTGTGCTGCTGTTCGACAACGCGCGCGCGGCCGCATCGGCGACCGTTCTTCTTAACGTCACGCTGATGGTCGCGGCCGGCACCGTGATCGTGACGCCGGACGCACCGCTGATGGCGGCGTCGAGTTTCGTGCTGCTGGGTCTCGCCAAATTGCTTGTGAGCGGACGCGGCGCGTGGTGGCTCGCGGTGGGCGCGGCTGTGGGGGTGGCGCTGCTGTCAAAATACACCGCGCTGTTCTTCGGTCCGGTGATCCTGATCTGGCTGCTCGTCGTGCCTGAACTGCGGCGCTGGCTGCGCTCGCCGTGGCCATATCTCGGCGGACTGGTCGCGCTCGCGATCTTTTCGCCGGTTATCATGTGGAACGCCGATCATCACTGGGCATCCTTCGCCAAGCAGTTCGGCCGCGCGCGCGTTGACCAGTTCACCCTTCGCTATGTCGTCGAGCTGATCCCGACGCAGATCGTTTTCGCGACGCCGCCGGTATTCGCTCTCGCCGCGATGGGATTGTTTGCCTTGTGGAAGCGGGAGGAGGGTACGCGAGCCGCGCGAGTGCTGGTCAGCGCGACGGTGTGGACGCTCGTGCTTTATTTCGTCTGGCACTCTCTGCACGGCCGTGTCGAGGCCAACTGGTTCGCACCCGTCTACCCGGCGCTGGCGATCGCGGCGGCGGTGGCGTCCGATATCACGCGCTGGCAGCAGCGCGGGCGGCGTTTCGCCGATCTCTGCCGGCGCTGCGCGGTGCCGGTGGGCGTTGCGATGCTGGTGGCGCTGGTGGTGCAGGTGAACACCGGCGTTCTCTCCCGCTATCGGCGCGACGCCTCCGTGCGCAGCGTCGGCGTCGGCTGGCGCGAGCTTGCCGCCGAGATCGAGGCGTTGCGCGTCAAAGCCGGCGCGCGCTGCGTGCTCGCTCAAGGGTATGGCGTGACGAGCTGGCTTCGGTTCTATCTGCCGAAGGGCACATGCGTCGCGCAGCACTTCGAGCGCATCCGCTGGATCAACGCGCCGCCGCCGGACGCGGACCAACTCACGGGCAGGTTGCTTTATGTCGATGACGGATCGGACAACTGGCCACGCCTCGCGCAGTATTTCAATCACATCGATAAGGTCGCAACGCTCGAACGCAAGCGTGGCCCGCTGACGGTCGAAACATTCGAGATCGACGTAGTGGCGGACCCCAAGGGCAACGTGCTGGAGCCATTGCCGGCGGAACTCGATTAGCGTCCGCTGCGGCAAAGGTTCCCGCGCCGGGCCAGGAACCACGCCGCACGCGAGCCGTTGTCGCCGGATGATCCGCGGGACGGGTGCTGTTCCGCGGTCGAACGTCCTCCCGATACAAGGATTCAAGCCATGAAAAAAATTCTGATCGCCCTTGCGGCAGCTACCGCATTGACCGGGGCCGCATATGCCCAGTCTCTCGGCGAGAAAACCGGCGTCAACTCCGCGCTCGGTGTTGCGCCGTCCACGGCCGACTTTGTTAAGCAGGCTGCCACCAGTGACATGCTGGAAATCGAGGCGGCAAGAATCGCGCAGCAGAAAGGTAACAACGAGGAAAAGAAGTTCGCCGAACAGATGATCACAGATCACACCAAGACCTCGAACGATCTCAAGGGCATGGTGAAGGACGGCGAGGTGAAGGCGGAGTTGCCGACGATGCTCGACAGTTCCGCGCAAGGCAAGCTTGACAAGCTGAGGGCTGCGTCATCTCAGGACTTCGCCGGAATTTACGATCCGATGCAGGTGAGTGCTCATGAAGATGCAGTGTCGCTGTTCGATCGCTATGCCACGAGCGGCGACAATGCCAAGCTGAAGAACTGGGCTGGCCAAACCCTGCCGACGCTCAAGCATCACCTCTCGATGGCGCAGCAGATGGACGAACACCGTGGCTCTGCTACAGTCGGCAGATCGACGAGGCCTTCGAACGGCATGGCCAAGTAACGGCATCGCGTCAGCGGTCCGGCGTGATGCGCAGCGTTGAGCGCGCAGGTGGCCGGTTTTGAGCCAAAAAAAAGGCCCGGCATGGACCGGGCCTTTTGCATGTAACCGACCGAGAAGCGTGGATCAGAAACCATGCTGCCACTGAAAGCCGGGCTTGTCCGGCTTTCAGCATTTTTGGTTCAGGGGCGGCGATTTCTGACGCTGTGCGTCAGAAATCCATGCCGCCCATGCCGCCGCCCGGCATCGCCGGGGCAGGGCTGTTCTTCTTCGGCAACTCCGCGACCATCGCTTCGGTGGTGATCAGGAGCGAGGCGACCGAAGCGGCGTTCTGGATCGCGGTGCGCACGACCTTGGTCGGGTCGATGATGCCCTTGGAGATCAGGTTGCCATATTCGCCGGTCTGCGAGTCGAAGCCGTAGGAATACTGCTCCTTCTCGAGGATCTTGCCGACGATGACGCTGCCGTCCTCGCCTGCGTTGATCGCGATCTGGCGGGCCGGCGCCGACAGCGCCTTGCGCACGATCTCGACGCCGGTCTTCTGGTCGTCGTTCTGGGTCTTGATACGCTTGAGCTGCTCGGAGGCGCGCAGCAGGGCGACGCCGCCGCCCGGTACGATGCCTTCCTCGACCGCGGCGCGGGTCGCATGCATCGCGTCGTCCACGCGATCCTTGCGCTCCTTCACCTCGACCTCGGTCGCGCCGCCGACGCGGATCACCGCGACGCCGCCGGCGAGCTTGGCCAGACGCTCCTGCAGCTTCTCGCGGTCGTAGTCCGAGGTGGTCTCCTCGATCTGCGCCTTGATCTGCGCCACGCGCGCCTCGATGTCGGCCTTCTTGCCGGCGCCGTTGACGATGGTGGTGTTCTCCTTGTCGATCATCACCTTCTTGGCGCGGCCGAGCATCTGCAGCGTGACGTTCTCGAGCTTGATGCCGAGGTCTTCGCTGATCGCCTGGCCGCCGGTCAGGATGGCGATGTCCTGCAGCATGGCCTTGCGGCGATCGCCGAAGCCGGGCGCCTTGACGGCCGCGACCTTGAGGCCGCCGCGCAGGCGGTTGACCACCAGAGTCGCAAGCGCTTCGCCTTCCACGTCTTCCGCGACGATCACCAGCGGCTTGCCGGTCTGCACAACGGCTTCCAGCAGCGGCAGCAGCTCGTTCAGCGAGGAGAGCTTCTTCTCGTTGATCAGGATGTAGGCGTCGTCCATCTCGACGCGCATCTTTTCGGCGTTGGTGACGAAGTAGGGCGAGATATAGCCGCGGTCGAACTGCATGCCCTCGACGACGTCGAGTTCGGTTTCGAGCGACTTGGCTTCTTCAACAGTGATGACGCCCTCGTTGCCGACCCTCTTCATGGCGTTGGCGAGGAACTTGCCGATTTCGGAATCGCCGTTGGCGGAGATGGTGCCGACCTGGGCGATTTCCTCGTTCGAGGTGACCTTCTTGGAGTTCCTGACGAGATCGGCGACCACGGCTTCGACGGCGAGGTCGATGCCGCGCTTCAAGTCCATCGGGTTCATGCCGGCGGCGACCGACTTGGCGCCTTCCTTCACGATCGCTGCCGCCAGAACGGTAGCGGTGGTGGTGCCGTCGCCGGCAGCATCTGCGGACTTGGAGGCGACTTCGCGCACCATCTGCGCGCCCATGTTCTCGAACTTGTCGTCAAGCTCGATCTCCTTGGCGACGGTGACGCCGTCCTTGGTGATGCGGGGTGCGCCGAACGACTTGTCGAGCACGACGTTGCGGCCCTTCGGACCGAGCGTGACCTTCACGGCGTTGGCGAGGATGTCGACGCCGCGCAGCATCCTGTCGCGGGCTTCGACGCCGAATTTGACATCTTTGGCTGACATGTTTGGATTTTCCTTTGGATCTTGCTGATGGCGCTCAGGCGGCCTTCTTCTTGGCGGGAGCGGCGTCGGTGAGAACGCCCATGATGTCGGACTCCTTCATGATGAGGAGGTCCTGGCCGTCGATCTTGACCTCGGTGCCCGACCACTTGCCGAACAGCACCCTGTCGCCGACCTTGAGATCGATCGGGATCAGCTTGCCGGTCTCGTCACGGCCCCCGGGGCCGACGGCCAGGACTTCACCCTGCGAGGGCTTCTCTTTAGCCGTATCCGGAATGATGATGCCGCCAGCGGTCTTCTCTTCGGCGTCGATGCGTTTGACCACGACGCGGTCGTGAAGCGGACGGAATTTCATGCAGTCCTCCTAAGTTAAGTTTATGAAGATAGATGATATTTCTGAATTTTTGGCAGTCGCGGCCAACGAGTGCCAAAGCGACCGGACAGGACATAAGCCGTCGGGAAGACCCGGGCAAGGGCAGAAGACAGATTTTTTAGAGACTCAAAGAAGGCGATTGCCCTGTCCGGTCGGGTCAATCTCGGTGCCCGGCCCGCAATACTGTTAGCAGACGCAGTAAGACGCTGCCAGCACTGAGTTTATTAGCAATCTATTGAATTTTTAGGCTTGTGATTGGCATCTCGTGAGTCACATTTGTTTATGGGCCCTCCTTGGGGCTGGCGGCCACAGCGCCAGTCCCGGAGGGCGGGTTCATCGAGGGGCTGGAGCGTTATTGAAAAAGACGGTCGCCATTTTTTGTCGATAGCGCTGCCTCCCTCCAAGGGAGATTGGGCATGGTCTCGAAAGGTGAAGTGCAATCCCGCGGAGTTTCAGACGACTTCCGCAAGCAGGTGGCGGGTTACGGATTGACCACGGCGGAAATCCTGTACCGCCGGCCGGACCGGCGGTGGCTGCTGCAAAGCTACGTCTGGCAAAACTACGACCTGTTTCCGAAATTCCCGGCACTGTGCGATTTCCTCGCCTTTTGGGAGAGGCAACTCGAAGGACCGCTGGTGTCAGTGACGGTCGCCCATTCGAGACTGATCAAGCCTGCAGAACTGCGCGCGGTGGATGGCGTGTTCCGCCTGCATTGAGCGGTGCCGCCGTGACGTGGCGTCGTCAGCGGTGACGCGATGAGACGCGCATCGCTGGAAGCGTCGCATATTTCCGTGCAATAGAGGAGCCATGTTCGCCGTCTTGACGCTGGAGCGGCCGCGCGTCATGTCATGATCGCTGCTGACGTCAAGGAGAGGTCATGGGTGACATCATCACCGCGGGCGTTCTGGTGATCGGCGATGAAATCCTGTCCGGGCGGACCAAGGACAAGAACATCGGCTTCATCGCCGAATACCTGACGAATATCGGAATCGACCTCAAGGAAGCTCGCGTCGTCGCCGATGATGAAGCCGATATCGTCGCGGCGCTGAACGCGCTTCGCGGCCGGTACACCTATGTTTTCACCACCGGCGGCATCGGCCCCACGCATGATGACATCACCGCCGACAGCGTCGGGAAGGCGTTTGGCGTCAGCGTCGATTATCACCCCGAGGTGGTGGCGCGGTTCAAGGAGCGCTACAGGAATCCGGGTGAATTGAACGAGGCGCGGTTGCGCATGGCGCGCATTCCCGAAGGCGCCGAGCTTATTCAGAGCGCGACCATTCTCGCGCCCGGTTTCAGGATCGGCAACGTCATCGTCATGGCTGGAGTGCCTTCGATCATGCAGGCGATGATGGATATCGTCGCGCCGACGCTGCAGGCTGGCGAGCGGATGCTGTCGGAATCGGTGCGCGGCAATTGCCGCGAAGGCGACATTGGCACGCCACTGCGCGCCATCGCCGAGGCGCATCCGGACACCACCATCGGTAGCTACCCGTTCCTCGACGAGAACGGCCGGCCGAACACGAGCCTTGTGGTACGCTCGCGCGATCAGGCCAAGCTGACGGCGGCGATGGATGCGGTGAACGCGATGCTGGCGGGACTCAAAGTGGGGCAGTAGACTATCCTTGTCCCTGTATTCCGGATGCGCGTTCTCACGCGCAGCTTCGGAATTTGAATATGATTGAAACAGGATTATGAGTTCACTCGCGCAAATGCGCTTGTGTTCCGGAACGACGACAAGGACTCATGTGATCCAGACTCCCGACAAGGCTTTTCCGGTGTCCTGGGATCAGTTCCACCGCGACTGCCGGGCGCTGACCTGGCGACTCAACGAGACCGGACCATTTCATGCGGTGGTCGCGATTACCCGCGGCGGACTGGTGCCCGCGGCGATCGTGGCGCGCGAACTCGGCGTCCGCGTCATCGATACGGTTTGTATCGCGAGCTATGATCACACCAAGCAAAGCAAGCTGACGGTGCTGAAGGGCATTTCCGATGCGACCGCGCAGCTCGGCGGCGGCACCGGGAAGGGACTCCTGATTGTAGACGACCTCGTCGATACCGGAGCGACGGCGCGGATGGTGCGCGCCATGATTCCGGATGCGCATTTTGCCGCCGTCTACGCCAAGCCGCTCGGCAAGCCGCTGGTCGATACGTTCATCACCGAGGTCTCGCAGGATACCTGGATTTACTTTCCGTGGGATCTCGGCCTCGCCTTTGCTCCGCCGCTGCGCGACGGCGCGGCGTGATTGGAGTGCATCCAGCATGTTGGAATAGGCAAAGCCCAAGGGCAAGGTCGACCGGTGCCCCTGCAAAATCGCGTCACGCCGACAGGCGATATCGTCGCCGTGCCTCAGCGCGGCACCTTCACTGGCAATCGTGGGATCATTCACGATCCGGCGACGCGGACGCTTTTGAAGCGTCGCTGGACCACGAAGGCCTGGATCATCTGCGTCTGCGAGTTTCGTGGCCGTCGCCGCGACGTTATGGCGACGCGGAGCTGGACCGAACTGTTCTTTCTCGACGAAGCGACCGCGCTCGCGGCAGGACATCGTCCGTGCTATTATTGCCGTCGCGCGAATGCCGACGCATTTCGTCTGGCGTGTGAGCGCGGCAATGGGCTCGGCAATGCGCGCGCGCCCAAGATCGACTCGGTGCTTCATAAGGAACGGCTTGATGGCCGCGCGAAGCGGCTGCACCTGCTGCCGATACCGCTCAACGAATTGCCCGACGGCGCGATGGTGCAGGCAGGCGGCGAGAGCTATCTGATAGCAGACACACGACCATTGCTGTGGACCTTCGACGGTTATCGCGAGGTTAGTTTGCCGCTCGCCGATGCGCGGCTGATCACGCCGCCATCCACGATGCGAGCGTTGCAGGCCGGTTATCGCGCGACGCTGCACGAGAGTGTGGCGAGCTCGGTTCCACAACAGAAGAAAGATATGTGAGATTCCGCCGCTGTATGCCGGGTTTGTGTTGCCATCCAGGTTTGTCGGGAGCAACAGTTGACAGGACATGGACGACCGGGCCAATCCGATCACACGAAACAGAGGAAGCTCGCTATGATCGAATTCTTTTTCGATTGCTCCAGTCCCTGGACCTATCTCGCCTTTCACAACATCCAGCCGCTGGCGAAAGAGTTCGGCGAAAAGATCTCGTGGCGGCCGATGCTGGTGGGAGGGATATTCAATTCCGTCAATCCGAGCGTTTATGCTTCGCGGGAACATCCGGTGCCGGCGAAAGTCCGTTACATGTACAAGGATCTCGCCGATTGGGCGCGGCTCGCGGGTCTCACGATCAAGATGCCGCCGACGGTGTTTCCGGTGAACAGCGTCAAGGCCATGCGCGGCTGTCTCTGGCTCGGTAACGATGCGATGGTTCCGTTCGCGAAGGCGGTGTTCGAAGCCTATTGGCGCGACGACAAGGACATCTCGCGCGAGCCGGTGCTCGCCGAGATTTGCAAATCGCTCGAGATCGATCCGGAGAAACTTCTGACCGGCATCGGCGATGAAGGCATCAAGAACGAGCTTAAGGCAAATACCGACGAGGCGATCGCGCGCGGCGCGTTCGGGTCGCCGACGATCTTCCTGAACAAGACCGATATGTATTTCGGCAACGACCGCCTGCCGCTGATCCGCGAAGTGCTGCAACGAAAGAAGGCGGCATGATGCTCGCACGTTCGCGCACGGACGTTCTGCGAACGCGCGTCCTTACCCCCTTCTTGGACTGAGAAACGCGCGAGCGCGCGCAATCAGTTCCGCATGTTTGGCGTCGTCCGTTCGCATCGCCGCGATCAGCTCGATCATCTTCTCGGCTTCCTTCAGCCTGGTCTCAGCAGCAATGCGACGCCTGCCTTCGCGGCCGAGTTGCTCGCCGATTGAACGGTGGGATTGATCCAGAGCATCCCATTCCGCCGCGGCGTCGCTCAGCGCCCTGGATTGCGACTCGATGAGGTCGGCGGCCGCCGCGCAAGCCTTCGCCGCATCCTTCACCACGACACCGTGCCAGAGTTCGGTGAGGTTGCGCTGGTAGCCGTCACTGAGCATTTCGGCGTCCTGCCGCAACCTCTCGATCAGCGCGTCCACATCCTCGCTCGAGGGCATCGTCGTCTCCTGCATCTCAAACCAGCCACGAAAATACTTCGACAATCGTCAATGCGACAGGCGGCATCAACCGCCTGCTTCGTCTATCCGGCAGACCTCCGGCAGAAAAGCGGCCGCGCGCTCCCCGCGCTATCTCCGAAGAACGGGAGATGAACGCGATTTGCAAAACGCGGGGAATGTTTTGCAGGGCGGCCATTGCATTTCGGCTCTAAGTGTTTGAAAAGAAAAGCGCGCGGGCATGGCGGAATCGGTAGACGCAAGGGACTTAAAATCCCTCGGCTCGCACGAGCTGTGCCGGTTCGAGTCCGGCTGCCCGCACCACTTCCAGGATAAGTTCAATGACCCAGCACCAGCGCAATATTGTCACGCCGATCGATCCGGTGAAGCTGGACCGTCTGGCCGAAGTCGCGGTCAAGGTCGGCCTGCAGCTCGCAAGAGGGCAGGACCTCCTGATTACCGCGCCCGCCGCCGCGCTGCCGCTGGTGCGGCGGATTGCCGAACATGCCTATAAGGTCGGCGCGGGACTGGTGACGCCGTTCTTTTCCGATGAGGAGATCACGCTGTCGCGCTACAGGTTCGGACCGGATGAGAGTTTCGATCGGGCCGCCGGCTGGCTCTATGAGGGCATGGCGAAGGCGTTTGGCGCGAACACCGCGCGGCTCGCCGTGGTCGGCGACAATCCGATGCTGCTGTCTGGTGAGGATGCCGCGAAAGTCGCGCGCGCCAACAAGGCGAATTCCATGGCCTATCAGCCGGCGCTCGAGAAAATCGTCGGCTTCGACGTCAACTGGAACATCGTCGCTTATCCCGGCGCGGCGTGGGCGAAATTGATGTTCCCCGACGATGGCGAGAGCGAAGCGGTGGCGAAACTTGCCGACGCCATTTTTTCCGCCTCGCGCGTCGACAATGATGATCCGATCGCGAACTGGACCGCGCACAACGCCGCCTTGCGCCAGCGCACCGACTGGCTCAACGGTCAGCGCTTCCATGCCCTGCATTACTCCGGCCCCGGCACCGACCTCACGGTTGGCCTGGCCGACGGCCATGAATGGGTCGGCGGCGCTTCCATGGCGAAAAACGGCATCATCTGCAATCCGAATATTCCGACCGAGGAGGTGTTCACGACACCGCATGCGTTGCGCGTCGATGGGCACGTGCGCAGCACCAAGCCGCTGTCGTATCAGGGCACGCTGATCGACGATATCGCGGTGCGATTCGAGAAGGGCCGCATCGTCGAAGCGAAGGCGTCGCGCGGCGCCGACGTGCTGAACAAGGTGCTGGATACGGACGAGGGCGCGCGACGGCTCGGCGAGGTGGCGCTGGTGCCGCATTCCTCGCCGATCTCCAGGAGTGAGCTGTTGTTCTACAACACCCTGTTCGACGAGAACGCGGCCTGTCACATCGCGCTCGGCCAGTGCTACTCGAAGTGCTTCGTCGATGGCGGCAAGCTGTCGCCGGAGCAGATTGCGGCGCAGGGCGGCAACAAGAGCTTCATTCACATCGACTGGATGATCGGATCGGGCGAAACCGATATCGACGGCATCACCAGTGACGGCCGCCGCGTTCCTGTCTTCCGTAAAGGGGAGTGGGCGTAAGCCGCCTGCACCTGGCCGCATGGCCTCAATGCGGTCACGAGCCGGTGCTCTACGCAGCTTCGATCATGCTCAGCGTAATTCGATGACAGGCTCAGGGGACCATGTCGGATCGCATCGCCAAAGACCGCTGTTCGGGGATGATGGATCACGATGATTTTGGATCGAGCCGACCCAAAATCATGAACGTGATCGATTCCAATATCCTCGAGCGGGATGTGGGCGGAAAACCACGCCACGCTTTTCCTCATCCCGTTCTGACCGCCGCGATTGCGCTGATGATCGCGGGCAGCGGTCTTGGCGGTTGTGCCGACCTCGGCGATGGCGCGATGTCGGGTGCGTTCGTCGATCCCGCGAAATACGCGCTCTATGACTGCGCGCAGCTTGACGCGCAACGCAAGTCTCTGGCCGCCCGCACGGCCCAGTTGCAGCGGCTGATCGACAAGGCTCGTACCGGCGCTGCCGGCACCGTCGTTGCCGAGGTGGCGTATCGCAACGACTACATTACCACTCGCGCTTCCGCCAAACTCGCCGAAGAGGAATGGCAACGGAACAAATGTCATGAGACGGCCGCACCGGCGGCCCCCGCGGCGATCAGTCCGGGCAGCGCGCCGCAGGCGGGAGGCTCCCGCGGCGCTGTCGATGGATCTCCGGCGAACCGGAAATGACGTCACTGCGCTCCGCCTGATTCAGGGTCGCCAATTGTAGATCCAGTCCTGACGCGCCAGCATGAGCTGCGGTCCGATTGCCTTGATGACGAGATCGCGCGCCAGCGCGGCGGCTCCCGCGAGATGGCTGATCCGCCCATTTCGTTCCGCAAGCGCCTGCACCTGTGCGACGCGCGCGCGACGCAAGTTCGTGTAACGCGCAAGCGCAGCCGCGGCGCCAGCGGCATTCTCGTTCGCGGCCTCGCCGAGACATTGAGCGAGTATCGCGGCATCCTCGATCGCCATGCCCGCGCCTTGCGCGGCAAACGGCAGCATCGCATGGGCGGCATCCCCGAGGAGAGCCATTGCATCACGGTGCCACGCGGCCATCGGCGGAATCGTAAATAATGCCCATTTGCGCCAGCCGTCTGCGGCTACGGCATCGATCAACATGCGTGCCGGCTCAGACCAGCGCGCTTGCGCGAACCTGTGCTTGATGTCGGCGGCGTCGCCGGAGGCGCTCCAGCCGGGCTGATTCCATGTGTCCGGCACCACCGCGACGATGTTGACCTGCCTTCCGCCGGGCATCGGATAGGATACGAGATGCGCGTGCGGTCCCATCCAGAGCTGCACGCGGCGCGTGATCATGTCGTGCGGCAACTGAGACGCCTCGACGGTGCCGCGCCATGCGATCAGGCCGGAAAATCGCGGGCTCGCATCTGGAAACAATCGAGTGCGGAGCGCGGACCACATGCCATCGGCGCCGATCAGCGCCCATGCGGTCTTTGCGCGATCTGTGCCGCCGCGCAAATTCACGGTGACGCCGTCAGCATGGGAGGTCGCGTCTTCGACCGCAGCGCCGAGGCGCAATTCAATGTCGGGATGATCGCGAACCTGCTCCAGCAGCGCCGCCTGCAGGCCGCCGCGATGCATCACCCAGTAGGGCGCGCCTGCGCGCAACGTAGCCGTCTCGCCGAGCGGCAGGCGGCAGATCTCGCCGCCGTGCCGCGCGCTCATGATGCTGATGGCCTCGGGCACCAGCGCGCGTGCGGACAGCCGCGCGTGCAGGCCGAGGCCGATCAGGATGCGTGTGGCGTTCGGCGAGAGTTGCAGGCCCGCGCCGATTTCTTCGAGGCGCCCGGCTGTCTCGATGATGAGAACGCGAAAGCCCTTGGCGGCCAGTGCAAGCGATGCCGTCAGACCTCCGATTCCGGCACCGGCGATAACGACCGTGCGCGACGAGGTCACAGGCAGATCAGGCCACCTTGTCTCTCACCACGCACTCCGGAGGTCGCGCTTGTCCGGCGCCGAGATCGGCTGAGAAGCGGTACAGCGTCGAGCAATACGGGCAGATGATTTCGCTGTCGTTGCCGAGATCGAGAAAGACGTGCGGATGGTCGAACGGTGGATTGGCTCCGACACACATGAATTCCCGGGAGCCGATCTGGATGACGGCCACGCCTGCATCGTTATGAAAGTGAGGGACTACGTGATCAGACATGCTTTCCACCTTGGTTCGCTGCGTGGCATTCGACACGCGCCGGATACGCAACGACATCGCGCGGCACCATACTGGCCGGCGGCTTCGATTCCTAGCTCGCCGGAAACGGATTCGGAAAAATTAGCGGGTCAATTATCCATACAAATTCGACATAATCCTGTCGTTGGGAGAAGCCCTTCTTTCGTCGGGGAAGTTGTGATTGAAAACCGGCACACCACCTTTTTACATATGACAAAGGCGGATTTTACGGGATTTCGATGATGCGATGGCGAATTGGCGGCGCGATGACGGGAGCGGCGATGTGCGCGACGGCGTTCGCCCTGCTATGGCCGCATGCCCGGGACGCCGGCGCTGTGCTGAGCGCACAGGACGATCCCGCCCGTCTCTCCGATCTTCGACTCGATTCCGCGTTCCGGAACGATCCGGCGCTGGCGGCGGCAAACATCGAAGCCGCGCTCGCCGCGCACGATGCCGATCTCGCGAACAGCTTTATCGACCTTGCTGCGGCGAGAGGAATATCGACGCCTGACGAACTGTCTCAACGCGTCGCCGCAGCCGTGAGAGAAGAAAATTCTACCGAATCCATGGCCAAGAGATTTTTCATCGGGCTGGTCACTGGCAATGCTGATGACGGCGCAAGCCTTTCTGGCACGGTCGCCGGCGATCTGAGTGCGTTCGGTGATGTCCGGGACATCATGCGCGAGAGCAAGCACCTCGCGATGGGCGAGCAGACCGACCGGCTCCTGCTCGGGCTTGCCGCCACGGGTCTCGCTGTGACGGCGGCTACCTTCGTGTCGGTCGGCGGTGCGGCTCCGGTCCGCGCCGGCCTCACGCTGGTCAAGGATGCCCGGAAGACCGGGCGGCTCGGCGAGGGGCTGAGCCGGTGGGTGGGCCGTTCGGCGCGCGACATGATCGATCTGCGGAAACTGCAAAATGCGGCCGCGGCGGGCACGCTGGCACGGCCGCGTCAGACCGCCGTCGCGCTGAAGGCGGCGATCCGCGCCGAGAAGGCTGGCGGGTTGGTGCGTCTTGCCAAGGATGTCGGCCGCATCGGCGAGAAGACCGGGACGCGGGGCGCGCTCGATACGCTGCGGATCGCGGAAGGACCGAAAGATGTCGTGCGTGCGGCGCGGCTCGCCGAAGCCAAGGGCGGCCAGACCCGTGCGATTATCAAGCTTCTGGGACGCGGCGCGCTGCTGCTGACTGCCGGCGCGTTCAATCTCGCGGTGTGGGTGTTCAGCGCGGTGCTCGCGTTGTTCGGCTTCCTGTCATCGATCAAGGCCACGACCGAGCGCCTGACGTTGTCGTGGCTGCAACGCTCAAAAGCCAGGCGTTTGCGGCGGCAGCTTGCTGCGCAGTCTGCCGGCAGCGGCGCGCCGGCATAAGCGTTCATCGGTCGTTTGCCGACCATCCCGTTTCCATCCCGTTCATGGAATTGCTGATGCCGAACTTTCATCACGGCGGCGTTGAAATTTCCTACCTCGACGAGGGCGAGGGCGATCCCGTCGTCCTCGTGCATGGCTTCGCATCGAGCAAGAACGTGAACTGGGTGTATCCGGCCTGGGTGTCGGAGTTGCGCAAGAACGGCTTCAGGGCGATCGCGTTTGACAATCGCGGTCACGGCGACTCCAGCAAGCTCTACGATCCGGAAGACTACTACATCGGTACGATGACGAGCGACATCATCGCGCTGATGGATCACCTTGGCATCGCGCGCGCCGACGTCATGGGTTATTCGCTCGGCGCGCGGATGACGGGAATTCTGGCGCAGACCCGGCCGGAGCGGGTGCGTTCAGCGATTTTCGGTGGCCTGGGAATCGGCCTGATCGAAGGCGGCGGCCCCGGCGAAAGCGTCGCCAGAGCGCTGGAGGCGCCCTCACTCGACGACGTGACCGATCCGTTCGGGCGTACGTTCCGCGTGTTCGCCGATCAGACCCGCTCCGACCGTCGCGCGCTGGCGGCGTGTTTGCGTGGATCGCGGCGGCTGATGACGGAAGCGGAGGTCGCCAGCATCAAGGCGCCGACGCTGATTGCCGTCGGCACCAAAGACGAGATCGCAGGATCGGCGCAGGCGCTTGCGAACGTCATAGTGGGCGCTGAAGTTCTGGACATTCCCAATCGCGATCATATGCGCGCGGTCGGCGACAAGGTTTACAAGGAAGGCGTGCTGAAGTTCCTGTCACACCGGCCGTGAGGCCGACCCGTAGCGCTTGGCGAGAGATCGCGACGCCGCGATCAGCACCACGAATGTCGCGATCCAGACCATGCGCGCACCGTAGCGGTTGTGCGGGCCCGATATCACGCCACAGATGAAGGCGTTGCCCAGTAGCGCGACGCAAGCCGTTATGGCAAGTAGTTCGAGGTCGTCGATGCGCCGTCGCCATAAAGCCGCCAGGGCGATCCCGGCGAGCAACAGCATCGAGGCGAGTGCGACCGGGACGTGAATCCAGTTGATAGCGGCGAATTTGATATTCCAGTGCTGCTGCTGGGCGGCGCGCATGGCCTTCACCTGTTCGGGCAGATAGCGCTCGATGATGCCATAGGTATGTGGAATCCACCCGCTGCTGCCTTCGCCGGTGCCGACCTGCACGAGTTGTTCGGCCGTGGCTTCGACAGCGGCTTCGGTCTGCCACAGCGGATAGGCGGCCAATGCTTTCGTGGCGATGAATTCCATCTCGTCGTTCATGCCTTCGAAGCGACCGAGCTTGTTGAATATGCTGTCGTTGCCCCAGAGAAAATCGTCGGCCGTCGCCGGCAGTTGGTTGCGATAGGGACAGAGCTTCAGCTTGATCTTGTCGCAATGGTCGTTGAGGTAGCGCGCGACGATGCCGTCCTGCATCATGCGTCCGAACGAGACGCCGGCGCCTCCCGGCGTCCACGCAAGTCGGCCTGACAGCGCGTAATTCGCAGCCAGCAGCATGGCCGCGCCCGCGACGAGCGTCAGGCAGCCCTGAACCAGTCCGGCGACCGGAAGTCTTCGGCCGAGAAACGGCTTGATGACCCATCCGGCGCAGCACAGGCCGAACAGCACGCCGAAGGTTGCTGTGTGGGTCGCAGCCGCGAATGACGTGTAAAGAAACAGCGAAACCTTTTCGGTCGTCGAGAGCTTGCCGTTGTGCACGACGAGGATAAACAGCGCGAGCACGGCAAGGCCCGCGAAAATGTCGGTCAGCAGCATGCTGGCGAGCCACGGCAGCGCGGTGCCGAGGATCAGGATCACGGCGATGCCGAGAAGCCGCAGCGGCTGCGCCATGCCGAGCACGCGGAGCGTCAGGTGCAGGATCCACAGCGTCAGCAGCGCCTGAAATCCCAGATTAAGCCAGAAAAACGAGTCCTTTCCCAAATGAAGATAGATGCCGTACACGGTCGAACGGCTTGGCTCGAGATAGCCTTCATACCATCGCGCCAGATAGCCGCCGGTGTCGTATTCGAGCAGCGGATAGCCGTTCCAGATCGCTGGGGCGAGCAGGAGAACGGGAATGACGATCGCCGCGATCCAGGCCCAAGGTGCTTCCGTGGCGCGCCTGTTGAGGACTCGGGTAGAAATGGGGATGTTCTCCGGTGCCGGCACGCCATTTTTGCATATTGAGTGTCTGGCGCAAATGCATAACTTGTTTGACGTAAATTGGTCTGAAGGTGGCTTGAACCGTGAAGATCAGGGCCAGCGGGAGCCGGTCAGAAGTCCTGCCGCGGGACAATATCATGCGGCCGTTCAATTGCTTAGCGTCGTTTAACCAAAGTCGGTCCGGACGATTACGGGCTGAACGGCGGGGACAACGACGTTGCGTCATGTTATGCTTCGGGACGTTTTTCAAGGTGCGAGACGACTATGGCGATGCAGCACGTCAACCCGCAGAGTTCGAAGCTTGCGACGCTCGATCCGATCTGGGATCGGATCCGCGGCGAGGCCGAGGACATCGTTCGCCGCGAACCCGAGCTGGCGTCCTTCATCTATTCGGCTGTTCTGCATCACGATCGCCTTGAGGCCGCGGTGGTTCATCGCGTCGCCGAGCGGCTCGACCATTCGGCATTGTCGGGCGATCTGATCCGTCAGACGTTCGAGGAGGCGTTGCGCGACGATCCCGATATCGGCAATGCGTTTCGTGCCGATCTGGTCGCGGTGTTCGACCGCGACCCGGCGACTTCGCGGTTCATCGATCCGCTGCTCTACTTCAAGGGCTTTCACGCCATCCAGATTCATCGGCTGGCGCACTGGCTCCATCAGAAGGGCCGCAAGGATTTCGCCTATTATCTGCAAAGCCGCTCCTCATCGGTGTTCCAGGTCGACATCAATCCCGCCGCCAAGATCGGTCGCGGCATCTTCCTCGACCATGCAACCGGGTTCGTGGTCGGCGAGACCGCCGTCATCGAGGATGACGTCTCGATCCTGCATGGCGTCACGCTCGGCGGCACCGGCAAGGAAAACGAGGACCGGCACCCGAAGATACGTCACGGCGTGCTGATCGGCGCAGGCGCGAAGATTCTCGGCAATATCGAGGTCGGACATTGCGCGCGCATCGCCGCCGGGTCGGTCGTCGTCAAGCCTGTGCCGAATAACGTCACCGTCGCGGGCGTGCCGGCCAAAATCGTCGGCGCGGCCGGTTGCTCGGAACCGTCACGCACGATGAACCAGATGCTCAATGCAATGGGACTTTGATCGCTAAAAATTTTCTTCGAATATTTGAAATCCGAACAAACCTGTGGCGGCGCGAGCCGTCTCGATCTATAGCGTTTTCGAGCGAAGCATGTCCTCGGACTTGACCCGAGGACGGATACCGTTGGCGTGAAGAAAACGCCTCAATGCAACATCTGGAGCCTCGCTTCTGATTCGATCAGAAGCGAAATGCTTTAGAAATTTCGAGCCCTCAGATTACAGCGGAGACCGCCGTGGACGTTCAGGAAGTCAGGAAGCTCGACGCCTATCTCAAGCGCGTGTTCGGCAATCCCAGGATTCGCGTGGTGCCGCGGCCGAAGAAGGACGACTCCGCCGAGGTGTATATCGGGGAGGAGTTCATCGGCGTGCTGTTCGTCGATGACGAGGACGACGACCGCTCATTCCAGTTTCAGATGGCGATCCTCGAGGAGGATCTGGCCGACGTCGGCTAGATCGTGACAGTTTGAGGCGGGATCGGCTTTCCCGTCGCTTCGAGTTTGCGACAAAACTGGCGCTTGCCAATTGCGCCTGGCAAAGCAATCGGGAAGCTCCTTCGAAAAGCCGCTGTCGCGCTCATCGCAGTGACAACTGATTGCAATGCCCGCTCTAGTTTTGCGGTCCGCGCAACTGCTGCGTCAGTCGCTCCATCGCGCCGGCCACCTCGCGCCAGTCTGCCAGCCATTGTCGCGGAAAGCGGAACGTCAGATCGGCGCCGCCGATGCGGCGTTCGCTCAGGCACATGCCCGGCGTTGCCGCGTCGCGGGTGCAGCGCGCCACCAGCGCCGGCGTTTCGGCGATGAACAGGTCCTCGCCGGCATACGGCGTGCGGTCGCGAAATGCGTGGATCGATAGCCCGTCCTGAGGCTCGCTTCGGGTCTCGTCAAGATAGCGAGGATAGATCGTGCGAAGGCGAACGTCGGGCGCCAACGTATCGTGATGTGCCGCGATCGACAGGAAGATGCGGTCGACCGGCAGCGGCGTCTGTTCGACGGTCTCGGCGGTGACGCGCATGGGTGCGCCCGGCGTTGCCAGTGATGGATAGACGAAATTCAGGTCGACACTTTCCTGCGGTCCCGAGTGTCGCTGCACTTTCCGTCGGAAGGCATGAGGCGGGATATTGAACAACGTCTCGCCGATGCTGACCGGAAGCCGCTCATTGTTGTCGAAGGCTTTGGGTGCCCAGGTCGGCCACAACAGCCAGGCGATCAGGGTCAGCGCGGTCGCCGCAATCAGCGCGGAAACCAGAAGCGGAGCGAAGTGACCCCGCCGCAGTTTATCGAATTCACGCGATCGGCGCGGAGCGGACGACAGCAGGGTCATGCGGCAGACGAGACTATTTCCGAGGACGGCGAATCAGCCGCGACTATGACACGCATTATGGAGTTTTCGTGTGGCGGTCGGCCGGAACCGAGCGGACCACGCAGATTACGGCGGGCCCCGTGTTAACCCTTCCTTAAGGATAAGGTGGCGGGGAAGCCGGTATTTTGCGAAGCAAGAGACTTCGTTGTCGTGCAGCGGATGTCCTTTCGATGTCGCCGGATACGTTGAATTCCTTCTTTTCCCTGGGCATCGGGTTCGCCATCGCGGGAGCGCTGACCAGCGGCTATCAGCTATTCGTCAAACATCCGGCCAGCTTCGGACTGCTGCAGCAGGGCGTCGTGGCGAAGGCCTTCGCCGCGGTCCCGTTCCTGGTCTTTGCTGCGCCCTTCATCATCATGCGCAACACGCTTCGCGGACGGCGCATCGAACGCCGGCGCTTTGAATTCGTCATGATGGCGACCGTGATCGCCGGGTTCTGGAGCCTGATGTCAGGCACCTGCGTGGTCATGACGCTGCGGGCTTTCGGGTTGCTCGCCTGAATTGCGCCAAGGCATGATCGCCTCTGGCGGAGTGAAATTGACATTCGCGACGCGGTTTGCAGTGAACGCGAGAAGCGATGTCAAATCCAAAACTCCACTCGAATCTATATCTGCTAGTGGTTCTTTGATTCCAGCATTTGCAGGAGCGTCTGCCGCAATGGGATTGCAAATGTTAAAATCGGACCATCAGCAGGGAGGCCAGCATGGCGATTTACGAACTCGACGGGCAAGCGCCCGACCTTCCTGAAAGCGGACGTTATTTCATCGCCGACACCGCCGCTGTCATCGGCAAGGTTCGCCTGCGCGAGAACGCGAGCATCTGGTTCGGGGCGGTGCTGCGCGGCGATAACGAGTGGATCGAGGTCGGCGAGGGATCAAATCTCCAGGACGGCAGCATCTGCCACACCGATGAAGGCTTTCCGCTGACGATCGGAGCCAACTGCACGATCGGCCATAACGTTATTCTGCATGGCTGCACCATTGAGGATGGCGCTCTGATCGGCATGGGCTCGATCGTCATGAACGGCGTGCAGGTCGGGCGTCATTGCATCGTCGGCGCCGGTGCGCTCATCACCGAAGGCAAGCAATTCCCGGAATATTCCCTGATTGTCGGCGCGCCCGCCCGCGCGATCCGCACGCTGAAGCCGGCCGAGGTCGAGGCAATGGGAGAGGGCGCGAAATTCTATGCCGCGAACGGGCTGCGTTTCAAAAAGGGTCTGAAGCGGATCGGTTGAGATTCCGGCGAAATCTTGCGCGGATCGCGGAGAATTGAGCCAAAATTCCAGCAAATGAATGCCGTCGGGAGAAACAATCAGGCGCAGGCGGCGTATGTCATCAGCGGGACGCAAGGAAGTTGGACGGAGTTTGATGATGCGTAAAACGATGATCGCATTGCTGGCGGCTCTCGCATTGGGACTCGTCGCGCCGACGACCGCCGTCGCGCGTGGCGGTTTTGGCGGTTTTCATGGCGGCGGTTTCCACGGCGGTTTCCATGGCTTCCATGGCGGCGGTTTTCGCGGTGGTGGTTTTCATGGCGGCTTCCATGGTGGAGGTTTTGGTCACCGCGGGTTTTATCGCCGCGGCTTCGGTTGGGGCCTCGGGCTCGGTTTCGCTGCGCCCTTTGGCTATTATGGCTGGGGTTATCCGTATGATTATTACGGTTATCCCTACGGCTACAGCAGCTACTATGATGACTGCTATCTGACCCGCCGCCGGGTCCATACCCGTCATGGATGGCGCTGGCGCCGGGTCGAAGTTTGCGGCTGATCGCGAACGTCTGAACGATTTGATTGGGGTGGCGCGCGCAGGGTCGCGCGCCACTTGCGCGGGGTTTTTTCCGCAGAAGTCCCCGCAGAAGCCTTGGCCGCATCCGGTGCTTGGGTTAGACAAGTGCGCCGGACACCGGCTGGAGAATGCGGCGATGCGGACGTTTCGATGCGCGGGCGTTTTGACGTTTGCGCTTGCGATTGCGTCAACCGGCGCCGTACTGATCGATGCTCCAGCTATAGCAGTGGCCCAGACCGCGGAGAAAACCATGACCACAGCATCGGGTTTGCAGATCACTGACACCAAGATTGGGGAAGGGCCATCCCCGAAACCCGGCCAGGTCTGCATCATGCATTACACCGGCTGGCTCTATCAGAACGGGCAGAAGGGAGACAAGTTCGACAGTTCGGTGGACCGCGACGAGCCTTTCGAATTCCCCATCGGCAAGCGTCGGGTCATTGCGGGCTGGGACGAAGGCATCGCGACCATGAAGGTCGGCGGCAAGCGCACCCTCATCATTCCGCCGGAGCTCGGTTACGGCATGCGCGGCGCCGGCGGCGTCATTCCGCCCAATGCCACGCTGATCTTTGACGTCGAATTGCTCGGCCTGAGAGGCTGAGACACCTGTCCATCCTCGTTCGCTGCAGCGTGCATGTCGCGCTCAGCGAATGTGGATCGCGCGAGCTTCCGGCTGGTCTGCGCCGAACCTCGCCGGCGGCTTGTGAGTCCTTGAAGCGCGATCGAAAGACGTCAGTTCAAGGTTGGATCGCCCCGTGACTTCCGATAGATCAAACCGGGCGAAATGAGGCATTCGTTCTTTTCGAGCTGCGACGGTTCGAGACCGCCATCGCCCTCGAGAGCGATGCGATTAAATTCAAACCGATCCCCGTTCGAATCGACGATGTATTCGGGAATGGACTCCCGGCGGTATTCGCCGATGGAAGGGCCTTGTTCGACAATCGTCTTATCTTCCGTAGCGTCCGTCTTCTCATCATCACTCATCTGATCACTCATCTGATATCCATCCTGCGCGCGATCGGGCGTCCGGGTTCGCTGACTACCATAATCTGTGGCGTTTTTATTCTAATTCTTTGCCACAGCCCGCGCGCCTCACGCACGATATTATTGGCCATGCTGTGAAGGCGGACCGGCAGCCACGCTGTGTCAGACCATGACGGATCGGTGCGTTTCCACCAAACGCAACCTGCCTGCAGAAAAGGGTGCGGCCAGCCTCTTGGGGGAAGGCTGGCCGCTCGCGAACCGGTCTGGGACGGGGAGGGGTATGACCGGTCGCGGGTCTCGTGTTTTCCTTATCGAGAGCTGGCCGTCGCAACGGCCGGATGGTTGTCGTCGAGCGCAACCCAAACATTGGGGTCGCTCTGCGACTGTCGCTTCATGAAGCGGTAGCCGGTCTGGGTCCAGGCGACGACGTCCTCGTTCTGATTGTCGAGAATGAACTCGCCCTTGTCGGTTTTGACGGTCAGAACGGCATGACCGTCGCCCTGCTTGTCGCGCACCACCGTGACCAGCAGCGCCTCGCGCGGCCAGCCCGCGTCGATCAGCATCTTGCGCTTCAACAGGACGTAATCCTCGCAGTCGCCGTAGCCGTCGGTCGGCAGCGACCATTTTTCGACGACGCCCCAGTGCTCCTTGTCCGTCATCGGCTTGATGGTTTCGTTGACCCAGCGATTGACCTTCAAGAGATCGCGCCAGGTGTCGGGCGTCATCACGATGTCGCGCGGCTCTGTTGCGCCACCGCCGCATTCCTTCGGACTGTCGTTGCAGAATTCGACCCAGCCTATCGGCGCCCGCGTGACATCGCCGAGACTTGCATAAAGCTGTCGTGCTTCCCCGGCTCCCGCCGGCGTCGCCAGCCCCCACAGGACGGCGGCAGCAACTGCCAGCCCAATTCCCTGTCCCCTGTTGACCATTGTGGCCCCCGTTTCTTGTTGGGACCACATTTCGCACAAAGAATTTGCATCGCGGCTAAGTAGTCGAAGTGTATTTGAGCCAAATGCAAGTAAAGTTCGCCGCGAATTGAATCTGTACTTGAATCGAATTCGTCTAAAATTTTAACGAACCGCCTTTGATACAAATTTTAGATATTAGTATTGGGAGCCCGCTGGAATCGGGGTTTCCTCAGCGGAATGCGTTCGGCGTTAACCGAAAAATCGCGGTGCAAGCGCAGTCCCCGGCCGGGCGGCGGCGGCCGGCAGCCATGGTGAAGACGGGAGTTTACGGGGTCCGCCGTTTACCGGGCGGTGACGTTATCTTCGAGAGTCTCGGGATGCTGCTCGTGAACGAACTCGAGCGCAAAGCCGTCTTCGAGATTTCGGACGACGCGGGCAAGCACCTTGCCGAGCGCAACCCGGGACTGCAGCGGCGGCTTTTTTTCGGCCGAGACGGCGGCGCCGGACATGGACAGGTCGAGGATCCGGCACGTCATCCTGGTGCCGTCCTCCAATGTGAGGATCGCGATCGGGTTGCGCGGCACGATGCGGTCGTGGCGGCGGTCTTCGGGAAGGTTGAGGATATCGCGATTGGCGAGCCAGGTGAGCTGCGCCGCCAGCTTGTCGCGCTTGCGGGGCGTCGCGCTGACGCTCATGGCGAATCCGCTGTCGATAATCCGGGTGATCTTGCCTTCGACCCGGCCGATGTGGTCGAGATAGGCGACGATCCGGTCGCCGACGTTGCCGATACCGGGAGCCAGCATGGCCAGCCCGCCGGGAGACATATTGATGACCTGGCAAGGATATTCGCGCCGGTCCGGCAGCATATAGCGGCCCAGCAGATGAACCCCGACCCGCTGAAATCGCCGGCGCTCGACTGGAAGGTTTGAGATTTTCTGCGCCAACGCCATAATCGGTCCGCCGCTCGAACGGCAATAATTCGGTATTGGTAAACCCTACGGTTGTCAGGGTTAACGCGGCGTTAGCGATCCGACCGTTCTCCCGGGATCGACGCGGAGCTTGCATCCGGGTAACATTTTAGAACGATTCCAATCGTTCCGGTGGCGTCGGCGGGACTTGTTGAAACCTGCCGGCCGTGGCTTCCGGTGGGAAATTAACCCGTCCTGAGGGCAAGAGCCGGTCATGCTTCGGAATTCAACCACTGCCTGGGGCACTCTGTCCCGCGCCTTTCACGGAATCCTCGGCATCGCGATCATCGGCATGCTGGCCTACGGATTATGGTTCAATCATTTCCTGCCGAAGGAGGCCAAGCTCTTCCATCGCTCGATCCATGCCGACATCGGCTACGTCATCCTGCTGCTGATGGTCCTGCGACTGATCTGGCGCGGCCTCAATCCGGTGCCGGCTGCGCCGGACGGCTCGCGGTGGTGGGAGCGGGCGCTGGCGCACGTCAGCCATTGGACGCTCTATGCCATCACGATCGTCGTCGCGCTGCTCGGCTGGGCCCATTCCGGCGCCCACAAGCCGGATTATGCCGACTGGTTCGGGTTGTTCCGGGTGCCGCAGTTCACATCAGAGAACCGCGACAACGCCCGCTTCTTCGAGCACTGGCACATCTGGATGGCCTACGTGCTGATCGGACTGATCGTGTTGCATTTCCTCGCCGCGCTCTACCATCGATTCATCAAGCGTGATCGCGTGGTGGCGCGGATGATCGGCGGCGGGGCTGAGTGACCTCACTGGAACGGTGTCGTCCCTGCTTCGCAGCGACGACGCAAGGCTGAGACGCGAGTTAGACGAGACGCCTCGCTCAAGCGCTGCCGAACACGCGCCTGAAGATCGTGTCGACGTGCTTGAGGTGGTATCCGAGATCGAACTGCTCTGCGATCTCGGCATCCGACAGATATTTCTTCACGTCGGCGTCGTTCTTCAGAAGCGCCTGGAAATCGCCTTCGCCACGCCACACCGGCATGGCGTTGCGTTGGACCAGCCTGTAGGCATCCTCGCGGCTCGCGCCCTTCTGGGTCAGCGCGATCAGCACACGCTGCGAATGCACCAGTCCGCCGAGGCGATCGAGGTTCTTCTGCATGTTGGCGGGATAGACCAGCAGCTTGTCGACGACGCCCGCGAGCCGGTTGAGCGCGAAATCGAGCGTGACCGTGGCGTCGGGGCCAATCATGCGCTCGGCCGAGGAGTGCGAGATGTCGCGCTCGTGCCAGAGCGCCACGTTCTCCAGCGCCGGTGTCACGTAGGCGCGCACCATGCGGGCAAGCCCTGTGATGTTCTCGGTCAGCACCGGATTGCGCTTGTGCGGCATCGCCGACGAGCCCTTCTGTCCCTCGGAGAAGAACTCCTCGGCCTCCAGCACCTCGGTGCGTTGCAGATGGCGGATCTCGGTGGCGAGCCGCTCCATCGATGAGGCAATGACGCCGAGGGTTGCGAAGAACATCGCGTGGCGGTCGCGCGGAATCACTTGCGTCGAGACCGGCTCCGGCACGAGACCCATCGCCCTGGCAACGTGCTCTTCAACGCGCGGATCAATCTGCGCGAAGGTGCCGACCGCGCCTGAGATCGCGCAGGTCGCGATCTCTTTGCGGGCGGCGATCAGGCGCTCTTTGGCGCGCGAGAACTCGGCGTAGGCGTATGCCATCTTGAGGCCGAAGGTGACGGGCTCGGCATGGATGCCGTGCGAGCGTCCGATGGTAGGCGTCATCTTGTGCTCGAACGCGCGCGTCTGCAGCGCGGCGAGCAGCTTGTCGATGTCGGCGATCAGTATGTCGGCGGCGCGGGTGAGCTGGACGTTGAGGCAGGTGTCGAGCACGTCCGATGACGTCATGCCCTGATGCACGAAGCGCGCCTCGGGACCGACGATCTCGGCCAAATGAGTGAGGAAGGCGATGACGTCGTGCTTGGTCTCGCGTTCGATCGCGTCGATGCGTTCCACGTCGAAGGTCGCGTCTTTCGCCTTGGCCCAGATGGTTTCGGCCGCCTGCTTCGGGATCACCCCGAGCTCGGCCTGGGCGTCCGCCGCGTGAGCCTCGATCTCGAACCAGATCTTGAAACGGGTCTGCGGCTCCCAGATCGAAGCCATTTCCGGACGGGTGTAGCGAGGGATCATCGACGATCCTTGAGGTGTTCAGGAATTATGCCGCGCTTTGGAGTCTGGTCCAATTTTGTTGAATCAGACTCCAGCCTGCCTTTTTGATAGAGCATGATCTTATTCGAAAACCGGTTCCACTATTCGGGATCATGCTCTAGCAGAGCCGCCGTGAGGAGACAAACGGCGGACAGACGGGTCGAACTGGCGCAGCTTTCACGAACGGCTTATTGTCCTCTTCATGCGTTTGAAATCGAGCATATGGGTCTCCGCCTATCTTCGCCGCTGCCAGAGTGAGGGCATCTTCGGTGCGGTTCGCCGGCGCGGTGCGGAGGAGGCCGGCGCTGTCTTCGTCAAGATCGCGCTTATGAACGGCAATGCGATGTTGTATGCACCGGCGCCGCAGGCCGTATACGACGACAGCCGGCCCATCGAGCGGGTTTTTGTTCCGTCGTCGAGCGCGCCGGTTGCCGAGCAGGCGGTGGAAGAGCGCCTCGCGAAGGAAGTCGGGTTCGATCCGGACGCCTGGATCGTGGAAATCGAAGACAAGGCAGGGCGGCACTTTCTGGACCTGGCGACTTTATGACGGCATTCGCCATCGGCGAACTCCGCGACCGAGGGCCGCAGCGCCGCCGGGCGACAAGCCTTCCTTTTTGCTCCGGGCTACCCATGTTACAGTCGCTTCCCCCTGCCGGGGAATAAAGGAACAACCACATGAAATCGACCCAGCGGGCATTCGGCTTGATGAAGGCCTTCGCCATCGTCCTGTCGTTGGCGTTTCCGTTGATGCTCGCCGTTTCTTCCGCCGACGCTCGCATCGGTGGCGGCAGGAGCTACGGATCGCGCGGCTCGCGGACCTTCTCCGCGCCTCCGGTCACCAATACCGCGCCGAACGCGGCGCGTCCGTTCGACCGGACCATGACGCAGCCCGGCCGTCCGGGCGCAGGCACTGCGGCAGCCGGAGGCTTCAATCGGCCCGGCATGGGCATGTTGGGCGGCCTTGCGGCCGGTTTCCTCGGCGCGGGCTTGCTCGGTCTGCTGTTCGGCGGCGGGCTGTTCAGCGGTCTCGGAGGCCTGTCGTCCATCATCGGGCTGCTGCTTCAGATCGCCCTGATCGTTCTCGTCGTTCGCCTGGTGATGTCATGGTGGCAGCGACGCAATGCGCCTGCCTATGCCGGATCGGCGCCAGCCCCTGGCCCCGGTGCTCAGGCGAATCCACGCAGCGGTTTGGGTTTCGGTTCAACGGCGTCCGCTGCGCCGCTGGAAATCACCCCGTCGGACTATGAGGCCTTCGAACGTCTGCTTGGAGACATCCAGACCGCGTGGTCGAACGAGGACGTCAACAGGCTGCACACGATGGCGACCCCGGAGATGGTGTCGTACTTCACCGAGGATCTTCGCGCCAACGAAGCCCGCGGCGTCGTCAACAAGGTGTCCAACGTCAAGCTCCTGCAGGGCGATCTTGCGGAAGCCTGGCGCGAGGCCAATACCGATTACGCCACGGTGGCGCTGCGCTATTCGCTGGTCGACAAGACCATCGAGCGCGCCGGCGGCCGGGTGGTCGAAGGCAGCGACCAGCCGCAGGAGGTGACCGACGTCTGGACGTTCGCGCGCCGCGGCGGCGGAAAATGGGAGCTGTCGGCGATCCAGCAGACCTGATCTGCGGCCGTGACTTTATCAACAGAAGGCGCCACGATAACCTTGTGGCGCCTTTTTTGCGTTGAACGAAGGACCGGATTGCGCGTTATCGCGGGATTAATCCGCAGCGCGCAGACGCCATAAATCGATCGGAGAAGGCAATGATTGCAACAGACAGGATCCTTCCGCGAATTTGTCTTGGCTTCGCCACCGCAATGCTGACGGCGGCTGCTCAGCCGGCCGGCGCGCAGACGGCCAACATGAGCTTCTTCGTGACCAGCGTCGGAATCGGCAATGGCGGCAATCTCGGCGGACTGGCCGGCGCTGACAATCATTGCCAGACGCTGGCGCAGGCTGCGGGCGCAGGCGCGAAAACATGGCACGCCTATCTGTCGACCCAGGCGGCCGACGGCAAACCGGCCATCAACGCGCGCGATCGCATCGGCAACGGACCGTGGCAGAACGCCAAGGGCGTCGTGATCGCGAAGGACGTTGCCGAGCTTCACGGCGCCAACAACCTCACCAAGCAGACGGCGCTGAGCGAGAAGGGCGAGCTCATCAACGGCCGCGGAGACAAGCCCAACCGCCACGACATGCTGACGGGGTCGCAACCTGATGGCACGGCGTTCGCAGGTGCTGACGACCGGACTTGCAAGAACTGGACGAGCAGCATGCAGGGATCGGCGATGCTCGGGCATTCCGACCGTCAGGGCTTGAGCGATGATCCTGTCGCGAAGTCTTGGAATTCCTCGCATTCTTCGCGCGGACCCGACGGCGGCTGCAGCCAGAACGATCTCAAGAGCACCGGTGGCGACGGGCTGTTTTATTGTTTCGCTGTCAACTGACGCGGACGTCCCTGGCGTGATCGGCCGCCGGCCTTGGCGTGACGGCTCGGCTGGACTTGCGATCGGCGCAGTGAGGGTTGCGCTCGCCCCGCGGACGCGCTGTGCGACGTGAAAGTGTGCCATGACTTACGAGCTCTATTACTGGCCCGGCATCCAGGGTCGCGGCGAATATGTGCGGCTCGCGCTCGAGGAAGCTGGTGCGGACTACACTGATGTCGCGCGAACGGATCGCGGCATGTCCGCGATGACGCGCATGATGGACGTGGCAAGCGGCACACCGCCCTTCGCACCGCCGTTCCTGAAAGCCGGCAAGCTGGTGATCGGCCAGACCGCCAACATCCTGCTCTATCTCGGCTCACGTCTTGGCCTTGCGCCGAAAGCCGACGCCGGCCAACTTTGGGCTCATCAGCTGCAACTCACCATCATGGACTTCGTGGTGGAAATTCACGACACCCATCATCCGCTGGGACCGACGTTGTATTATGAGGACCAGCGCGCGCCCGCAAAACGTCGGACCGACGAATTCTGGAAGGAACGGGTGCCGAAATATCTCGGATACTTCGAGCGGCTACTCGCGGATCGCGGCGGCAGCTTTGTCATCGGCCGCCGGCTGACTTACGTCGATCTCTCATTGTTCCAGATCGTGGCGGGCTTGCGCTATGCCTTCCCCAAGCGCATGAGCCGCTTCGAAAGCGATATTCCGGCGCTCATTGATTTGCACGATCGCATTTCGCACAGGCCGCATATCACTGCCTATCTCGCGAGCGACCGCCGGATTGCCTTTAATGAGGACGGCATCTTCCGCCGTTATAAGGCGCTCGATCTCTAGAGCGTTCTCGAACCAAGTGGAATCCGGTTCGCGTGAAGAAAACGCGTCAAATGAAGAGCCTGGAGTCTTTTTACCGTTTCCATGAAACGGTGAAAGACTCTAGAAGCTGCGTCCGTCGACCGGCGTCAGTGTGAGCTGGGCCAACTCGATGCCGTCGATGCAACTCACATTGAGTGCCACCACTTCGGTCCCATCCGGCTTTTTGCCGCGCGCGAATACATCGACACCGCAGTCGACGCAGAGCTGGTGCCGGATGACCCGCTTGTTGAACAGATATTCCTTGAGATTGTCTTCGCCGGCCCGGAGCTGAAAACTTTGCGGCGCCAGAAACGTGAAGTGCAGACCTTTCTTGGTGCAGATCGAGCAGTTGCACGCGCTGACCATCGCGAGATCCGTCGTGCATTCGAAGCGTACCTGACCGCAATGACAGCCGCCGGTATAGGTTTTCACGTCGGGCATTTGTCTCTCCGTCCCAGCGCGAGCAGCCTATCAGCATCCGGTCATGGCCGACAACGAATCCGACCGCGCGCAGTTCCAGGGCGGCCTGGAACCGGCATCTTGTTCACTCATCGTTGCCGCGGGACACGGCGATGGCGGCGCTTGTCCTGGTGCGGGTGCAATGCATGTTCAGTCGCCGATAGCGCGTCCGAACGTCGTCGCCGTGCAATAGACCCATGCGCTTGATGCAGCGGGTGACGCCTTTCAGCGTGTCGGCCTTCGGAATCGTGAAGATGATGGCGGAGGCTTGCGCCACCAGATCGTAAAACTCGGGCTTCGGCTTGCGGCTGTCCGTGCCTGCGATCAACTCGTTGGTGAACTTGCGGTTCGGGCAACCGAGGATCAGTTGTTTGGTTGCGGGATGCGACAGGAAGATCGCATTGGCGGCGGTCTTGCCGACATGCAGGCCGTCGATCTGGCCCCTGAGCTGGGCGGCGAGATCGTCGCACCGGTCGGCGCGCGCCGGCGAGGGGGAGAAGGCCATCGCGGCGGCGAGGCAGAGGCTGGCGGCGAGGCAGCGGCGCAGGCTTGTCATTTCAGGGATCTCCAAACGGAACAATCAAGCTGGTTGACGCGTGGTGATGAAATCGCATTCGGATCCCAAACCGTCTTCCCCGCGACATATTCCGGAAATGCCGGGCCAAAGAGGGCACGATTCAGGGCTCCAGCGTCACCCGCGGGCCATCGTTGCTTTCGACGTGAACATAACGCGGCGCGATCGGGCGTCCTCGTCCGCTGGCAACCGTTACGATCTCGTCAAGCGGCGCGGCCTGGACATCAGCCTCCGGCCGCGAGAGGATCAAATCGGCATGAAGCAATCCTTCGGACTCCAGGCCGGTGGGGTCGATCTGCGCGGCTGCAAGGGTTGCCAGGCTGTTCTCGAACTCCTCGGCGTCGCGAAAACGGCGCTGGACAAAGGTCACGCCGCTCAGCCGTTCCGTGACCAGGCCGCGTTGCGCGAATGTTTTCGCGAGCGCCTCGTAAGGAAACATTCGCAACACGAAAGAAATGATCCACGGTTTCTTCTCCGTCGCATCGAGAAGCTTGCTGAATGTTTTCTCCGTCACATAGCCGATGCAGCCCGTCGACATGATGACATCGACGGGCCGGACAATGCGCGCGCTTTCCGCCGAAAGCGCTTCGTTTTCGAGGTCGGCGACGACGCCCTGATCGAGAAGCCCGACGCGCGTCGCATAGCGGATGGCCGGCGCTGAAACATCGAGGCCGATAAAGCGGGCGAGCCCGTGATCGGGCCAGCTTGCATAGAAATTGTAATCGAGCCGCATCAGCTCTTCGGAACTGATCGCCTTTATTTCGCGCCGGGCATAGCGGTGGCGCAAACCTCCGAATGTCAGCGGGAATCGATGCACGGCGGCATTGATGCCGTAGGAGCAGCCGACGTCGAGGACGACGGGTTCAGCATTGGCGGCAGAAGCCTTGGCGGATAGAATCTGGCGAATAACGGGCTCGGCTACATCCGTGATCATATAGTCGAGATCGCCGAGGACCGAGAAATACGACCTCGGATCATCCTGGATGTAGATATCGTCAAAGACTGCTTTCGCTTGATTAATCTGTGAGAATTCCGCCTTCAGCAATGCTTCATCCTTTTCCAAAAGTTCAACGGCCGCGCGTTTGGCGCGAATTTCTTATCGCAGAAACCAAAGCGAAGATAAACCCGCCGGAGTGTGATGGTTGCGGCATCGAGACAGCATGGACAATGAAAGTGCGGCTTCTCACCGCAGCGCGAGCTCTTCAAGGGCTTCATCGTTGCGGCGTTGCCCTGTTGCGGCGCGATAGCTATCGGAGCCGGGCGCAGCGTTGGAAACGCCTGTCAATCCACGCATCCTCCTGTAAAACCGTGGGAAGGTCCGATCGGGAAGGCGAACCCCCTGACAATGCCTGCGGAATCATGGCAAACAGGATGTCTGTGATTCCTCCAGTTCGCCAGAGCATTAGTTCAGCCGACCATGCCCGAGATTTCTCCGAACAAGCCTTATCGAATCGGCCGCTCTCGCACCGGGCTCGGCCTCTTCGCCACCAAACCGATCAAGAAGGGCACGAAGATCATCCGGTATTTCGGGCCGCTCCTCGATTGCAACAAGAAAAAGGATGACGCGGTCGAGAACAAATATCTGTTCCAGATCACGAGCCGCTGGACCATCGACGGTTCGGTGCGCAAGAACGTCGCGCGCTACATCAACCATTCCTGCAAGCCGAATGCGGAATCCGACGTTCGCAAGAAAAAGCGGCGTGTCGATATCCGCGCCATCAAGGACATCGCGCCCGGCGAGGAGATCAATTACGACTACGGCACCGACTACTTCAAGGAGTACCTGAAGCCGATCGGGTGCAAGTGCGAGGCGTGCGAGAAAAAACGCAGGAAATTGCGGGCTGCGGCGCGCGAGGAGAAGAAGCGCCTCAAAGCGAAGGCCGAAAAGCGGACTGCAGCCGCACGCGGCCGCAAGCTCAATGGCCATAAGGCGGTCGGTTCCGTTACAAGAAAAACCAAGACCGGATCGGCGGCTGTAAAAACCGGCACCGCAAAAAAACGGTCCAAGCCGTCACGTTGATCCTGATCCAGTCCGGTCCGGAATACCCCCTACAGCGCGGATCGCGGCGGGCTTATGATGGGCGGCGTGGCTTTTGCCGACGGTGACGTCGCGCCGTTTTGGCCGCTGTGATCCGCTGTGGCGGGATGGAAATTCCGCGATCCCCCTGACCTCGGTGTTGCCGAGAGACTATATGTGGGCGTGTAATTGGCCGGAGATAACAGGCCGCATGGGAGCACGACCATGACCGCCAGCATTGTCGGATGGGCGCATACGCCGTTTGGCAAACTCGACAGCGAAACCGTTGAAAGCCTCGTGGTGAGGGTGGCGACCGAAGCTCTGGCCGATGCCGGCGTTGCCGCCCGCGACGTCGACGAGATTGTGCTTGGGCATTTCAACGCCGGCTTCTCGCCGCAGGATTTTACCGCCTCGCTTGTCTTGCAGGCCGATCCGGCACTTCGCTTCAAGCCGGCGACACGGGTGGAGAACGCCTGTGCCACCGGATCGGCGGCTGTGCATCAAGGTATCCGCGCCATCGCCTCGGGCGCGGCCAGGATCGTGCTGGTTGTCGGCGTCGAGCAGATGACGCGCACGCCCGGTCCCGAGATCGGCCGCAATCTGCTGCGCGCCTCTTACCTGCCCGAGGACGGCGATACTCCTGGCGGCTTCGCCGGCGTGTTCGGCAAGATCGCGCAGGCCTACTTCCAGAGATACGGCGACCAGTCGGACGCCCTGGCGATGATCGCGGCAAAGAATCACAGGAATGGCGTCGCCAACCCTTACGCGCAGATACGCAAGGATTTCGGTTACGACTTCTGCCGCTCCGAGAGCGAGAAGAATCCGTTCGTCGCCGGACCGCTGAAGCGCACCGACTGTTCGCCGGTGTCGGATGGCGCGGCCGCGCTGGTGCTGATGGATGCGGAGACGGCGAAAACCGCGCGCAAGGCGGTGACCATTCGCGCGACCGGGCACGCGCAGGATTTCCTGCCGATGTCGAAACGCAACATTCTCGATTTCGAGGGTTGCGCGGTGGCCTGGCAGCGGGCGCTCGCGACGGCTGGCGTGACGCTGTCCGATCTCTCGTTCGTCGAGACCCATGATTGCTTCACCATCGCCGAACTGATCGAATACGAAGCCATGGGCCTGACGCCGAAGGGGCAGGGCGCGCGTGCCATCAAGGAAGGCTGGACAGGTAAGGAGGGCAAGCTGCCGATCAATCCGTCCGGTGGCCTCAAGGCCAAGGGCCATCCGATCGGCGCCACCGGCGTCTCCATGCATGTGATGAGCGCGATGCAACTCGTAGGCCAAGCGCCGGAGGGCATGCAGATCAGCGACACGAAACTCGCCGGTATCTTCAACATGGGCGGTACGGCTGTTGCGAACTACGTCTCGATCCTGGAGCCCGCCAGGTAACGAGTAAACGGTTGCGCACGGAAACTCTTTCAAGACCTGAAGATACAGGTCAGGATGCACGGACGACCTTGCGGACCCGCCAGGAGGAAACATGCGCACCATCGGACATTTTATTGGCGGCAAGACTGTCAGCGGCAGGTCCGGGCGGTTCGCCGACGTTTATCAACCGATGACCGGCGATGTGCAGGCCACCGTCGCGCTGGCGTCGAAAGCGGAAATGCGCGAGGCCGTGGAGAACGCCAAGGCGGCGCAGCCGGCCTGGGCCGCGACCAATCCGCAACGCCGTGTCCGCGTGCTGATGAAGTTTCTCGAACTGATGGCGCGCGACAACGACGCGATGGCCGAGCTGCTCGCACGCGAACATGGCAAGACCATTCCCGATGCCAAGGGCGACATCTTCCGCGGCGTTGAGGTTGTCGAATACGCCATCGGCATTCCCGAACTGATGAAAGGCGGCTTCACCGAGAACGCCGGTCCCGGCATCGACAGCTATTCGATGCGTCAGCCCCTCGGGGTCGTCGCCGGCATCACGCCGTTCAATTTCCCGGCGATGATCCCGATGTGGAAGTTCGCGCCGGCGATCGCCTGCGGCAACGCCTTTATCCTGAAACCCTCCGAGCGTGATCCCGGCGTGCCGATGCGGCTGGCCGAACTGATGCTGGAGGCCGGTCTGCCGCCGGGTATTCTCAATGTCGTCAACGGCGACAAGGAGGCGGTCGATGCCATTCTTGACGACCCGGATATTTCGGCGGTCGGTTTCGTCGGCTCCTCGTCGATCGCGCACTACATCTATTCACGGGCGGCGGCGGCCGGCAAACGTTCGCAATGCTTCGGCGGCGCCAAGAACCACATGATCATCATGCCGGACGCCGACATGGACCAGTCGGTGGATGCGCTGGTCGGCGCGGGCTACGGCGCGGCCGGCGAGCGCTGCATGGCGGTGTCGGTCGCGGTACCTGTCGGCAAGGCTACCGCCGATCGCCTGATGGAAAAGCTTATTCCGCGCGTCGAGAACCTGAAGATCGGTCCGTCCACCGATGCGTCCGCCGACTTCGGGCCGCTCGTCACCAGGGCGGCGCTTGAGCGCGTCAAGGATTACGTCGAGATCGGCGTCAAGGAAGGCGCGACGCTCGCAGTCGACGGCCGCGGCTTCAAGCTGCAGGGTTACGAAAATGGCTTCTACATGGGTGGCTGTCTGTTCGACAATGTCACCAGGGACATGCGGATCTACAAGGAAGAGATTTTCGGCCCCGTGCTGTCAGTGGTGCGGGCGAAGGATTTCGACGAAGCGGTGACGCTGCCGTCCGAGCATGAATACGGCAACGGCGTCGCGATCTTCACGCGCGACGGCGATGCCGCGCGCGAGTTCGCCTCCCGGGTCCAGGTCGGCATGGTCGGCATCAACGTGCCGATCCCGGTGCCGGTCGCCTACTACAGTTTCGGCGGCTGGAAGCGCTCGGGCTTTGGCGACCTCAATCAGTACGGCTCCGACTCGGTGCGGTTCTACACCAAGACCAAGACCGTGACCTCGCGCTGGCCCTCCGGCGTCAAGGAAGGGACGCAGTTCGCGTTCCACAGCAAGTGATCGGCAGCCACGCATGCAGTTCGCGCTCACCGAGGATCAGGTCGCCATTCGCGACATGGCGCGCGCATTCGCGGCCGACAAGATCGCGCCGTTCGCCCTGAAGTGGGACGAGGAGAAGCACTTTCCGATCGATGTGATGCGCGAAGCGGCGGCGCTGGGTATCGGCGGCATCACCATCCGCGACGATGTCGGCGGTTCGGCGCTGAGCCGTTTCGATGCCGCGCTGATCTTCGAGGCGCTGGCGCAGGGCTGTCCAACAGTCTCGTCGTTCATTTCGATCCACAACATGGCCGCGTGGATGATCGATGCCCATGGCTCGGATGAGCAGCGGCGCAGATGGCTGCCGAAACTCTGCGTCATGGACATGCTGGCGAGCTACTGCCTCACCGAGCCCGGTGTCGGCTCGGACGCGGCGGCGTTGCGGACACGCGCGGTGCGCAACGGCGATCACTACGTGCTCAACGGGCAGAAGCAGTTCATCTCCGGCGCGGGCCAAAGCGACATCTATGTCACCATGGTTCGTACCGGCGGCGACGGGCCGGACGGCATTTCGACGCTGGTGGTCGAACGCGACACGCCGGGCGTTTCGTTCGGGGCCAACGAGCGCAAGATGGGCTGGAACGCGCAGCCGACCCGCGCGGTGGTCTTCGAGAATGCGCGCGTGCCGGTCGCCAATCGCATCGGCGACGAAGGCATCGGCTTCAGGATCGCGATGGCCGGCCTCGATGGCGGGCGGCTGAACATCGCCGCCTGTTCGCTCGGCGGCGCGCAATCGGCACTCGACAAGGCGCTTGCCTACACGAAGGAGCGCAAGGCGTTCGGCAAGCGGCTCGACGAATTCCAGGCTCTGCAATTCAAGATCGCCGACATGGCCACCGAATTGGAAGCGGCACGGACGTTTCTGTGGCGCGCCGCCGCCGCGCTGGACCGGCATGATACTGACGCCGCGATGCTGTGCGCGATGGCAAAGCGATTCGCCACGGATGTCGGATTCGAGGTCGCCAATCAGGCGCTGCAACTGCACGGCGGCTATGGCTATCTCAGCGAATACGGAATCGAGAAGATCGTGCGCGATCTGCGCGTGCATCAGATTCTCGAGGGTACCAACGAGATCATGCGCCTGATCGTGTCGCGCAAGTTGATCGAGGGCGCAAGATGAAGGGTTTTTCTGATGACGGGCCGGATCTGATTTCACGACGCGAGGGAGGCGCGGGCGTCATTCGCCTCAATCGACCGAAGGCGATCAATGCCGTCACGCTGGAGATGTTCCGCGGGATCGACAGAGCGCTGGACGAGTTCGAGAGCGACCCCGCCGTCGGTTTGATTCTGCTGGAGGGGGCGGGCGAGCGCGGCCTGTGCGCGGGCGGTGATATCCGCACGCTCTGGGATAGCGCGAACGAGGGAAGCAACCTCGGCAGGATTTTGTGGCGCGAGGAATATCTCCTCAACGCGCGGATTGCGAAACTCGCCAAGCCCTATGTCGCTTTCATGGACGGCATCGTGATGGGCGGCGGCGTCGGATTGTCGGCGCATGGCGCGCACCGTGTCGTCACCGAGAGAACACGGCTTTCCATGCCGGAAGTCGGTCTCGGCTTCTTTCCGGATGTCGGCGGCACCTGGCTGTTGTCGCACGCGCCGGGCGAAACCGGCACGTATTTCGGGCTGACGGGCCAGCCCATGACCGGGCCGGATGCCATCTACGCCGGTTTTGCCGATGCCGTCGTGCCGTCGCGAAAACTTGCCGCGCTTCGCGAGGCGCTGCTCGATCTCGGCGCCAGCGCCGATTCGGCCCGCGTGAGAGCCGCGATCGCGGGCTTTGCAACGGGCGAAGCGACAAGCCCCGTTGCGGCCATCCGGCCGCGGATCGATGCGTGGTTCGCCCATGGTCGAATGGACGATATCGTCGCGGCCCTGCATCGTGACGGATCGGAGCTCGCACGTTCGACGCTCAAGGCGCTGAACGAGAAATCACCGCGCGGCCTGGTGGTGACGCTCAAGCTGTTGCGGCTCGCGCGCGCGTCGGCCACGCTGGAGGAATGTCTCGCGCGTGAATATCGCGCAGCGCTCGCGGTGTTTGCGAGCGACGACTTTCGCGAAGGCATTCGAGCGGCCGTCATCGACAAGGACCGCGAGCCAAAATGGTCGCCGCCGCGGATCGAGGAGGTTACGCCGGAAATGATTGCGCCTTATTTTGCCAGTATCGGCGCGGATGAGCTTGTATTCGACTAGAGAAGAAACCTCGATCGGAGGGTGAGCATGTCGACCATTGCGTTCATCGGTCTCGGCAACATGGGCGGGCCCATGGCCGCCAATCTGGTCAAGGCCGGCCACGATGTCATCGGTTTCGATCTGGTCCCCGCGCTGACGGATGCGGCGAAGGCGAATGGCGTAGGGGTCGCCGATAGCGCGAGCAGTGCGGTGAAGGATGCGAACGTTGTCATCACTATGCTGCCGGCCGGCAAGCACGTGGTGTCGGTGTGGACCGATATCGTTCCTTCCGTCGCGAAGAGCGCGCTGATGATCGACTGTTCGACCGTCGACGTGGAAAGCGCGCGGCAGGCCCACGCGCTGGCGAGGAAGGCGTCGTTGCTTTCGATCGATGCGCCGGTTTCGGGCGGCGTCGGCGGCGCCACGGGCGCGACGCTGACTTTCATGGCTGGCGGCGAGGATAAGGCATTCGCGGCGGCGAAGCCGATTCTCGAAGCCATGGGCAAGAAGATCGTTCATTGCGGCGATGCCGGCGCGGGGCAGGCGGCCAAGATCTGCAACAACATGATTCTGGGCATCTCGATGATCGCGGTCGGCGAAGCCTTTGCGCTGGCGGAAAAGCTCGGCCTGTCGCACCAGGCGTTGTTCGACGTCGCTTCGACCTCGTCGGGCCAGTGCTGGTCGCTGACGAGCTATTGTCCGGTGCCGGGTCCGGTTCCGTCGTCGCCGGCCAATAACGATTACAAGCCCGGCTTCGCGTCGGCGCTGATGCTCAAGGACCTGACGCTTGCGCAGGAAGCGGCGACCTCTGTTGGTGCAGTCACGCCGCTCGGACAGCATGCGCGGGACATTTACAAGACGTTCGCTGCAGCCGGAAACGGTGGCGTCGATTTCTCCGGCATCATCCGCCACATTCGCGCCCTTGCCGACAACAGGGGCGGCTGATGACGACGTTTGCCGAGGCGCGCGAATTCCTGCTGCGGCATCGCACAGATTACGATGCCGCCGTCGACGGCTTCAAATGGCCGGACCCCGGTCCGTTCAACTGGGCGCTGGACTGGTTCGACGCCACTCTCGCGACCGAACCGGCAAGCAAGGACCGGGCAGCGCTGTGGATCGTCGATGCCGCCGGCGGGATCGAGACCAAGGTGACGTTCGAGGCGATGTCGCGGCGCTCGAACCAGGTTGCGAATTTCCTGCGAGCGCAGGGCCTGAAGCGCGGCGATCACCTGCTGTTGCTGCTCGGCAATGTCGTTCCGCTGTGGGAGACCATGCTGGCCTGCATCAAGCTCGGCGTCGTGATTATCCCGGCGACGACCTTGCTCACGCCCGATGAATTGCGCGACCGCCTCGATCGCGGCGGCGTCAAAGCTGTCGTCGCGACGCAGGATCAGGTGACGAAATTCGCAAGCCTCGGTGGCGAGGGTCTGATACGCATCGTCGTCGCCTCGTCGACGTCGCACACAAGCTGGCTGCCCTATGAGACGACGAACGATTTTCCGGAGAGCTACAAGCCAGATGGCGCGACGGATGCCGACGACCCGATGCTGTTGTATTTCACATCGGGCACCACGGCGAAGCCGAAGCTGGTGCGGCACAGCCAACGCAGCTATCCCGTCGGCCATCTGTCCACCATGTACTGGATCGGACTGAAGCCCGGCGATGTCCACCTGAACATTTCCTCGCCGGGATGGGCCAAGCATGCCTGGAGCTGCTTCTTCGCGCCCTGGAATGCAGGCGCAACCATCTTCATCTGTAACCAGCCGCGCTTCGAGGCAAAGGGTCTGCTGGCGACCATCGGGCGCTGCGGCGTGACGACGTTGTGCGCGCCGCCAACGGTGTGGCGATTGTTCATTCAGGAGAAGCTGTCGGACTTCAAGGTCGCGCTGCGCGAAGTCTGCGGCGCGGGCGAACCGCTCAACCCGGAGGTGATCGATCGGGTGAAGTCGGCGTGGGGTTTGACGATACGCGACGGCTACGGCCAGACCGAGACGACCGCGCTCGCCGGCAACTCGCCGGGGCAGAAGGTCAAGATCGGCTCGATGGGGCGGCCGATGCCGGGCTACAAGGTGAAGGTGATCGACGCGGACGGCAATCCGGCCAGAGAGGGCGAGGTGACGTTGGTGCTGGGCGGGGATCGGCCGGCCGGCCTGATGCAGGGCTATCAGGGCGAGGGGGGCCAACTGAGCGGCGCCGATGGCGATCTTTATCGCACCGGCGACGTGGTGTTCGTCGATGACGACGGCTATCTCACATTTGTCGGCCGATCGGATGATGTGTTCAAGTCGTCCGACTATCGCATCAGCCCGTTCGAACTGGAGAGCGTTCTGCTCGAACACGATGCGGTGGCGGAAGCCGCCGTGGTGCCGAGTCCCGATCCGATCAGGCTGGCAATCCCGAAAGCATACGTTCTATTGGTCGGCGGCGCGGAGCGATCGCGCGAAACCGCGTTGTCGATCTTCAGGCACATGGCCGAGCGGATGGCGCCGTTCAGGCGCATCCGCAAGCTCGAACTCGTTACTGAATTGCCGAAGACGATTTCGGGGAAGATTCGCCGCGTCCAGCTTCGCCGCCTTGAGCGCGACAACGATCGTGGCGACGCGTTGCGCGGAGTGGAATTTTGTGAAGAGGATTTTCCGGAGCTTCAAGCGCTGAAATCGAAAGCTGCGGAGATCTGAATCGTGAATGACGTCTGGAAGACCGCGCCGGTTTCGCTCGATGTCTATCGGCAGATGGTCGGGCAGGAGACCGGCGTTTCCTCGTGGCACCTGATCGACCAGAAGCGGATCGACGCCTATGCCGACGTGGTCGAGGACCATCAGTTCATTCATCTCGATCCCGAGCGGGCGGGAAGCGAAACGGAGTTCGGCGGCACCATCGCACATGGATTCCTGACCTTGTCGTTGCTCAGCGTCATGTCATACGAGGTGATGCCGCGAATCGAGGGCGTCACCATGGGAGTCAATTACGGCTTCGACCGCCTCCGGTTCATCTCGCCGGTCAAGTCCGGCTCCCGTGTCCGGGGCCGCTTCATGCTGACCGAGGCGACGCTTCGCAAACCCGGCGAACTGCTGTCGCGCACCGCCGTCAGCGTCGAGATCGAGGGCGGGAAGCGGTCGGCGCTGGTCGCCGACTGGCTCGCCGTTCTGCACTTTTCCTGACGGCCTACGGCTGCGTCGTGACGTTATGGGTTATGGCGGTACGCGGTTGAGTCAGGCATACCCATCGCATGCCTGAGGTTCTCCATGTCCAAGCCGCGATTATCGGCGCCGGTCCCGCCGGCCTGATGGCTGCAGAGGTTCTTGCGAAAGGCGGCGTGCGCGTGACCGTGTTCGATGCGATGCCGTCCGCGGGCCGCAAATTCCTGATGGCGGGCCGCGGCGGACTCAATCTGACGCACAGCGAGCCGCTGCCGCAATTTCTCGCGCGCTACGGCGCGGCGGCGTCGCATTTGCAATCCGCCATTGATGCGTTCTCGCCGGAGGCCTTGCGAAAGTGGGCCGACGATCTCGGACAGCCGACATTCGTCGGATCGAGCGGGCGGGTGTTTCCGAAAACGCTGAAGGCGTCGCCGCTCCTGCGCGCGTGGCTCACCCGGCTCGATTCGCTCAGTGTGGCGCTGGCGCTGCGGCATCGCTGGGGTGGTTGGGATCGCGATGGTCGCCTTGAATTTCAGACGCCTGAAGGCAAGCGCGCGGTTGCGGCTGACGCGACGATCATGGCGCTCGGCGGCGCGAGCTGGCCGCGACTCGGTTCGGACGGCGCGTGGATCGAATATCTCGCAGGCAAGGGGGTTACTGTCTCGCCGCTGCAACCGGCTAATTGTGCGTTCAGCGTGGTGTGGAGCGACGTTTTTCGCGATCGTTTCGAAGGTCTGCCGCTGAAGAATGTCGTATTATCGTTGGGTTCGCACACCATGCGCGGCGAGGTCCTCGTCACTCGTGGCGGCATCGAGGGCGGCGCGATCTACGCCCTTTCGGCGATACTGCGCGAACACATCAACGCGTCGGGAAGCGCCGTGCTGAATATCGATCTTCGGCCTGATATTGCGACAAAAGAACTCACCGCGCGTTTGAGCGCACCGCGCGGAAAGCAATCCGTTTCGAACTGGCTGCGCAAGGCTGCCGGTCTTTCGCCCGTTGCGATCGGCCTGTTGCAGGAAACAGCGAGAGCGGGCGGCGTTAGCGCAGCGTCGATGCCGCCGCCGGCGCTCGCGGCGCTGATCCGTGCCGTTCCCGTGGTGCTGACCGGAGTAGCGCCGATCGCGCGCGCGATTTCGTCCGCGGGTGGAATCGCGTTCAGCGAGCTCGATGATGATTACATGATCCGCCTGCTGCCGGGCGTGTTCGCTGCCGGCGAAATGCTGGACTGGGAAGCGCCGACTGGCGGGTATCTGCTGCAGGCATCGTTTGCGACAGGTGCCGCGGCCGGGCGCGGCGCGCTGAAATGGCTGCGGCGTAAGTCGAGCTAGGTCGAAATGCAAGCCCGCTACCGCATATGATCCAGCCCAAACACCACAGCCGCGCTTTTGCTTTGCCGCATGCTTGCCGATGCGGAATACTTTGGCCATTCTTCATGCGGGTTGAGCAATGGTAGGAGCGATCCTGCGCTAGGCCAGATGCACTTATAGACCAGCTATAAACCCCATTTTGGACCATCGGTCGAAAGCTGGATCGCGACGGGATCACCGGCAACCTCGACTGACGGGCCGCCGAGTCCGTTCCAGCGGAATAGGTTGACGTGCCATCCACCCGGGATCATGCGTGAGCGGTCAATGATGCCGTCTGCGCCAGCCGCACGCACTGCGTCTGCATTGTGCCACGACGGTGATTCCAGTCCGGCTTCAAAGGCTGTCCGCCATTGTGCATTCGAAAGATCGCGGTCGATACCCAGAATACGGCAGGCTTCATCGTCGTGCTGATCGAACACATGGGCTTCGCTTACCATCAATGGCACTACGACACGTTGGCAACCGTCTTCACGGATGTAGCCTGACACCGCGATCATCGCCCATTCCAATTTAGGGCTCATGTAGAGCGTAGCTTGTCCCGGACGATGATAGCGGCCCGCACTCTCTGGCCTCGGGGGTGCCAGCACATCACCTACTCGATCAGCTAGAACAGACCGATAGAATGAGCCGACAACCGTCCGTAGCCTTAATTCGCTTGCATTCATCATTCAGTCAGTCCCAAGCGGAGGAAGCGCCCGCCAAATTCCGGGTCCCATCCTTCACACGTATGTAGCATGGCGGAAAGGGTGACGCGCTCGAACGAACGTTCGGTTGACAACTCATCGGGGCAAAGTAGCGCGAACCCACGATGCAATCTCCACTGCTGTCGCGTGCGGATCGCTATCGGTATTATCAAATCTGTTTCTATAGTCTGCACCATCGTCGAAGAGGGATCGCGTTTGCCGTAGCTCAGGCATTATTTCAGGTTTCAGTAATTTTTTGTGCGCCCGTCGTGATGGCAAAGCCATTCGACGAACTTGCTCGTCAGGCGCGCAATCAAGGGTGGCCGAGTAAAGAGGACATTTCCGATCGCGGGCAAGGCGGCAAACCGCTTGCCAATGCTCTTCCGCGAAGTCACTCGGTCCTCCGGTTGCGATGACATTTGTCAAGATGACGGGGATATCGGAGGGCAATCGTAAGACGTATTCAAAAGCTATGTTGCGCACCCTGCGAGCTACATCATAGTATTCTGTACTACGGTAATCGGTCAGGGTAATCGCCACATTAAATAACGTGTGGCTATCCAGCAGCCTGCCTTTCAAAATGTCGGCAAGCTCGAGTCCCGCCGTAAGCTTCCCAACGCCGGGCCATCCGTTAAGGCTTATTATCATGACACCGTCACTCTCCTCGCAAACTCGGCGATCCGCTATCGAGATATGACAGGTGACAATCAAGCGACCCAAAGCGGACTAGCACTCAAACTCCCTCTATCTCCTCTCGCAGCATTTCCAGCTCCAGCCAGCGATCCTCGGCCTGCTGCAACTCTTCCTGCGCTCTGGTCAGCGCGAGCGAGATCGTGTCGAAGGCCGCGCGATCTGTCGCGTAGAGGTTCGGGTCTTCCAGGCGCTGCTGTTGCTTTGCAATCTCGGCCTGAAGTTTCGCAATGGATTTCGGCAGCGTCTCCAGCGCGTGTTTTTCGTTGAAGGTAAGGCGTCGCTTGCCGGGCGAGGCCGTAGGCGCCGCTTTCGCCGGGCGCTCTGCCTCGGGCACCGGCGCAGATCGCGTTGCCTCGCGTTTCAGGTCGGCGCCGCGCTGCGCCAGCATGTCGGTGTAGCCGCCGGCATATTCGATCCAGCGGCCATCGCCTTCGGGAACGATCACCGAGGTCACGACGCGATCGAGGAAGTCGCGGTCGTGGCTGATCAGGATCACGGTGCCCTCGTAGTCGCCGAGCATGTCTTCCAGCACGTCGAGCGTTTCCAGGTCGAGGTCGTTGGTCGGCTCGTCCAGCACCAGCAGGTTGGATGGCTTGGCCAGCGCCCGCGCCAGCATCAGCCGTCCGCGCTCGCCGCCCGACAGCACTTCGAGCGGCGTGCGCATCTGCTCCTGCGCGAACAGAAAATCCTTCATGTAACTGACGACGTGCTTCGGCGTGCCGCCCACCATGACGTGATCGCCGCGCCCGCCGGTCAGCGCTTCCGCCAGCGTCGATTTCGGGTCGAGGCTTTCGCGGTGCTGGTCGAGCGTCGCCATCTCGATGTTGGCGCCGAGCCGGATCGTGCCGCTGTCGGGCGCATCGGCTCCCGTGAGCATATTGATCAATGTGGTTTTGCCGGCCCCATTGGGGCCGACGATGCCAATGCGGTCGCCGCGCTGGATGCGGATCGAGAAGTTGTCGACGATCTTCCGGTCGCCGTAACACTTGCCGATGTCTTTCGCCTCGATGACGAGCTTTCCGGATTTGTCGGCCTCCGCCGCGGCGAGGTTGGCGCTGCCGGCGGTGCCGCGATAGTCGCGTCGTTGCCGGCGCAGTTCGTGCAGGCCCGCCAGCCGCTTGACGTTGCGCTTGCGCCGTCCCGAGACGCCGTAACGCAGCCAGTGTTCCTCAGCGACGATCTTGCGGTCGAGCTTGTGCTGGTCGCGCTCTTCCTCGGCCAGTACCTCGTCGCGCCATTCCTCGAATTTCGCGAAGCCGCGGTCGATCTGCCGGATATGGCCGCGATCCAGCCACGCTGTGCTGCGCGAGAGGTTGGACAGGAAGCGCCGGTCGTGGCTGATGAGCACCAGCGCGCAGCGGCGGGACGCCAGTTCTCCCTCCAGCCATTCGATGGTCGTGAGATCGAGATGGTTGGTTGGTTCATCCAGCAGCAGGATGTCGGGCGAGGGCGCCAGCACCCGCGCCAGCGCCGCGCGCCGGCTTTCGCCGCCGGAGAGATGCGCGGGGTCTTCCTCGCCGGTGAGGCCAAGTTGTTCGACCAGATAGCGCGCCTGATAGGGGTCGTCGCCGGGGCCGAGCCCGGCCTCGACATAAGCGAGCGTGGTTTGGAATCCGTCGAAATCCGGTTCCTGCGGCAGATAGCGCACGGTGGCGCCCGGCTGCACGAAGCGGCTGCCGCTGTCGGGCTCGGCAAGGCCGGCGGCGATCCGCAGCAGCGTTGATTTGCCGGAGCCGTTCCGGCCGATCAGGCAGAGCCGCTCGGATTCGAACACCGTGAGTTCCACGCCGCCCAGCAGCGGCGTGCCGCCGAACGTCAGCGCGATATCCTTCAACTGGATCAGGGGCGGCGCCATCGTCTCAGCCCTGCTGCGTATGCGCGCGCTGGATGCGCCGAATGGCCTGGTCCAGCGCCGACAGGAACGCCGAGCGGTCGCGCGGCTGGAACGAGCGCGGGCCGCCGGTGACCTCGCCGCTCGCGCGCAGGTCGGTCATCAGGTTGCGGACGGCCAGCGTCATGCCGATCGACTGTTCCGTGAACGGCTTTCCGTTCGGCGCGATCACGCTGGCGCCCGCCTTGACGCAGCGGCTCGCCAGCGGGACGTCCGCCGTGACGACGACATCGCTCGTGCCGGCGCGCGCCGCGATCCAGTCGTCGGCGGCATCCATGCCGGGCCCGGCGGCGATGCGTTCGATCAGGGGATCGTCGGGTACGCGGATATAACCGCCCGCGACGACGCTGACCGGCAGGCCATGGCGCGCGGCGACGCGATAGATCTCGTCCTTCACGGGGCAGGCGTCGGCGTCAACGTAGATACGGATGGAGGTCAACGGCGGGTCATCGGGCTTTGTGAGCGTCGTGGCAGCCGCGTGTTACTCCATATCACGGAAGATTGCGACACCGGTTTTTTTGCAGTGCGATAGCTTATCGAGCCCCTCCGTCGGGGAAGGGGCGGCTATCCGGATGGATGAGGCCGGTTGCACTGGCGGGCTGCGCTGCTAAACTTTCCGTGAAAAAGGCATTGCTCGTTGAGCGGGTATTCCGAATTGAAGTTTGCCCCCGCGGAAAGACGATTTCATGAATGACGATACGCTGTGTCGCGCTGACCCCGAGCCGCGCGGCAGTCCGCAGGAACCAGCCACGACCATGGCAAGAGCCCTCGGCGAATCGCCGGTCGACGGCGCCGGCGTTTACGCCGCGCTTGATCTCGGCACCAACAACTGCCGTTTGCTGATTGCCTGCCCGGCAAACGGGAGCTTCCGCGTGATCGACTCGTTTTCGCGGATCGTCCGGCTGGGCGAAGGCATCTCGTCCACCGGGTGCATCAGCGAGGCGGCGATCGAACGCGCCATCGCCGCGCTCATCGTGTGCCGCGACAAGATGCGTGCGAGGAAAGCAGACCGGCTGCGGCTGATCGCGACGGAGGCGTGCAGGGCGGCGTCGAATTCCGAGAATTTTCGCAGCCGTGTCGCCGCCGCGACCGGCATCGAGCTTGAGGTGATCGATCGGGAGACGGAAGCCGCGCTCGCTGTGGTCGGCTGCTCGCCGCTGATACATCCGAAAGCGCGCGGCGCGATCCTGTTCGACATCGGCGGCGGTTCGACGGAACTGGTCCGGATCGAACGCGACCGCGAAGGCGGCGATCCGCATACCAAGGCATGGATGTCGATTCCGATCGGCGTCGTGACGCTGGCCGAGCGCTTTGGCGGACATGACGTGACGCCGCAGTCCTATACAGCGATGATTGAGGAAGTCACGGCCAACCTTGGCGCGTTTGCCGCCGAGCATGGCTTCAATCTCTACGGGATGCATCTTCTCGGCACGTCGGGTACGGTGACCACGCTCGGCGGCCTTCATCTCGGTCTTGCGCGCTATGACCGCCGCAAGGTCGACGGTATCTGGATGAACGACATCGAAATCACCCAAGCCATCGCACGGCTGTGCGGCATGGATTATCAAAAGCGGGTGGCCAACGGCTGTATCGGCGTCGAGCGCGCCGATCTGGTTCTGGCCGGGTGCGCCATTCTGGATGCCATTCGGCGGGCCTTTCCGCTGCCGCGGCTGCGGGTGGCGGATCGCGGCCTGCGCGAGGGCATGCTGGTTGAGATGATGCGCGAGGACGGCGTCATTCAACTGAATTGACTGTTTTTGTTGTGGCCGGGACATAGCTGTTCAAGGAACGGCCGCTTCTTTCGCCTATGCCGGCCATCCACGCCTTTCTTGTAGAGCGGATGTTGGCTAAGACGTGGAACCCGCGCGACTTCTGTGCGAAGACGCGCATTGCGCTTTAGGGCCATTCCGGTTTTGATAGAATCGGGGGCTCTGTTCTCGTCTCTATTCTCGTCATTGCGAGGAGCGAAGCGACGAAGCAATCCAGATGCTTTAAGTAAGGACTGGATTGCTTCGCTTCGCTCGCAACGACGACGAGTCGCGCTTCCATTTGAAGATGTACTGCTCTGGCGCCGGCACGACGGTTAGACATGGCGAAAGACACCACCGGCCGGCTGCGCGTGACCGTCAAGACCGGCGGCAAGCGGAAACTCTCGTCCAAACTCTGGCTGGAGCGGCAGCTCAACGATCCCTATGTCGCGCAGGCCAGGCGCGACGGCTGGCGATCGCGCGCCGCCTACAAGCTGATCGAGATGGACGACAAGTATCATTTCCTGAAACCCGGTCTGGCGGTGGTCGATCTCGGCGCGGCGCCCGGCGGCTGGAGCCAGGTCGCGGCCCGGCGGGTCGGCGCTGCCGACGGCAAGGGCAAGGTGATCGCCATCGATCTTCTTGAGATGCCGGAGATCGTCGGGGTGACGTTCGCCCGGCTCAATTTTCTCGATGCCGCGGCGCCCGAAAAGCTGAACATGATGATGGAAGGCGGTGCGGATGTCGTGCTGTCCGACATGGCGGCCAACACCACGGGTCATCGCAAGACCGACCAGCTTCGGATCGTCGGTCTGGTGGAGAGCGCGGCGGCGTTCGCGGCTGACGTGCTGCGGCCCGGAGGGACGTTCATCGCGAAGGTGTTTCAGAGCGGAGCGGACGCCGATCTGCTGGCGCAACTCAAACGCGATTACCGCACGGTCCGCCATGTCAAGCCGGCCGCGAGCCGGCAGGACTCATCAGAACGTTACGTGATGGCGACGGGGTTTCGTAGGCTGGCCGACGCATGAGGCACGGCTGACCAATTGCCTCGCAGGCTTCAGCTCAGTTTCTGATCGCGCGCGGTGACGGTCTCGCGGGCGGCTTCTTCCTCGGCCTCGGACTCGCGGGTGGGATCGGAGATCACCACCATGCGCCGCCCCGATACCTGATGGCCGGCATCGGCGGGCATCCTGAAGAAATAAAACGTGGACATCGCCGCCAGCACCGAGACCACGAGAAAGCCGGGGCCGAAATCCGCGGCCGTGAGTTCCGTGCTGTGATGGAACGCCATCGTGGCCTCCACCGAGAAGGCGCCGAGCGCGACGCCCGCCGAAATCGCCAGTTGCTGATTGACGCTGACCAGCGTGGTGGCGCGGCTCATCCGTTCCGGCTCGACGTCGGCATAGGCCAGCGTATTGATCGCGGTGAATTGCAGCGAGCGGAAGAAGCCGCCGACCACGAGAATGATCATGATCAGCAGCAGCGGCGTGGTGACGGTGAACAGCGCACAGGCCGCCAGGAAGGCCGAACTGACGACCGCGTTGACGGTCATGATGTTGCGGAAGCCGAAGGCGCGGATGATGCGGGCGGCAAGCGTCTTCATGCCCATGGCGCCGACGGCCGAAGAAAATGTCACGAGTCCCGAACTGAACGGCGACAGGCCGAAGCCGATCTGCATCAGAAGCGGCAGCAGGAACGGCAGCGCGCCGACGCCGAGGCGGAATAGGAAGCCGCCGTAGATGCTGGCGCGCAGCGTCGTCAGCCGCAGCAGCGTCAGATCGAGCACCGGAGAGTCGGTACGCCTGGCGTGTATCACATAAAGCGCCATAGAGATCGAGCCGAGGCCGATCAGCGCGATCACCACCGTCCATGGCAGCAGGTTGAGACCGGCGACGGACAGACCGAAGGCGATGCCGCCGACGCCGACGCCGGCCAGCACCATGCCGTAGAGATCGAAGCGTTCGGGCTTCTCGCTGCGGATCGGATCGATGAACCGTTGCGCCAGCACGATGCCGATGAGACCGACCGGGATGTTGATCAGGAAGATCCAGTGCCACGAGAAATAGGTGGTAATGAAGCCGCCGAGCGGCGGGCCGACCACCGGCCCGACCAGGGCGGGCACCGTCACCCACGCCATCGCGTTGACGAGCGCGCTCTTGTCGATCGAGCGCAGCAGCACCAGGCGGCCGACCGGCGTCATCATCGCGCCGCCCAATCCTTGCAGGGTCCGCGCGATCACGAAATCCGTCACCGACGACGACAGCGCGCAGCCGATCGAGCCGATCATGAACACGGCGATTGCCACGCTGAAGACGGTGCGCGCGCCGAACCGGTCCGCGGTCCAGCCGCTCGCCGGAATGAATATCGCGAGCGACAAAAGATACGAGGTGATCGCGAGCTTCAGCGTCAGCGGGCTGGTGCCGATATCGGCGGCGATCGCGGGAAGCGAGGTCGCGATCACCGTCGAGTCCATGTTCTCCATGAACAGCGCGGCGGCGACGATCAGCGGGATCAGGCGTTCCTTGGTCATGCGGGCTGCACGCGAGCAGGCGGACGGGGAAGGGGCTGTAGCACCGATTGGGGCCAGCGCCTATTGCGCGGCGGGAAGACCTTCCTAAATGCTTGGTGGAGTTTTGGGAGGCCAAACCATGATCTACGTGCTTGCCGCCTTGCTGCCGCCGATCGGGCTGTTGTTCAACGGGCAGCCGTTCTCGGCCATCTTGAACGTGATCCTGATCGTGTTTTGCGCGATTTTCGGGCTGGTTTTCCATATCCTGCTCCTGGTGCCCTCCGCCCACGCGCTGATCGCGGTCCACATGAAGCGGGAGGATCGCCGGCACCGCGAGGTGGTCGATGCGATCCGGGAGCACGGGCCGCCGCCCGGCTTTCCGCGCTGAGCGTTCCAGGAAAACCTGCGGCACGGCTGCCAAACGCTTTGATTCCAGAGGCTGCCGTGCTATCGACCACCGCCAACCCAGCCGATGGAACTCGATTCGACGGCGACGCCAAGGTGTCGCTGGCCGGCTCATTCCATCCTGACAGGTTTCGCGGCGCCCATGCCGCTCAATGGAGTTGGCGATGGCGCGTGCAAACGGATTTCAGGAACTCAAGGAAGCCTACACGTTCGATGACGTGCTGCTGAAGCCGGGCGCGTCCGATATCCTGCCTTCCGAGGCCGATATCCGCTCCCGCGTGACCCGCGACATTCCGCTCAATATCCCGATCATGGCGTCGGCCATGGATACCGTCACCGAAGCGCGCATGGCGATCGCCATGGCGCAGGCCGGCGGCCTCGGCGTCATCCATCGCAACTTCGATGCGGAAGGGCAGGCCGCACAGGTGCGGCAGGTGAAGAAATTCGAATCCGGCATGGTGGTCAATCCGCTGACCATCGGTCCCGACGCGATGCTGTCCGACGCGCTGGCGCTGATGAGCGATCACGGCTTCTCCGGCATTCCGGTGGTGACCGGCGGCGGCGCGACCGCGCCGGGCAGGCTCGTCGGCATTCTGACCAACCGCGACGTCCGCTTCGCCACCGACCCGCGCCAGAAAGTTTCCGAACTGATGACGCATGAAAATCTCGTGACGGTGCGCGAGGGCGTCAACCAGGAAGAAGCCAAGCGGATGCTGCACAAGCACCGCATCGAGAAACTGCTGGTCGTCGACGACCAATATCGCTGCGTGGGTCTCATCACCGTCAAGGACATGGAGAAGGCGGTGGCACATCCGCTGGCCTGCAAGGATGCGCAGGGCCGGCTGCGCGTCGCGGCGGCGACCACGGTCGGCGAAGGCGGTTTCGAGCGCACCGAGCGTCTGATCGACGCCGGCGTCGACCTGATCGTGGTGGATACCGCGCACGGTCATTCCAGCCGCGTGCTGGATGCGGTCAACCGCATCAAGCGGCTGTCGAACGCGGTGCAGGTGATCGCCGGCAACATAGCCACCACGGAAGGCGCGCAGGCGTTGATCGATGCCGGCGCCGACGCCATCAAGGTCGGCATCGGCCCGGGTTCGATCTGCACGACGCGCATCGTCGCCGGCGTCGGGGTGCCGCAGCTCACCGCCATCATGGATGCGGTCGATGCGGCTAGGAAGGCCGACGTGCCTGTCATCGCCGACGGCGGCATCAAGTATTCCGGCGATCTCGCCAAGGCGCTCGCCGCCGGCGCGGACATCGTCATGGTCGGCTCGCTGCTTGCGGGCACCGACGAAACGCCGGGCGAGGTGTATCTGTGGCAGGGCCGCTCCTATAAGGCGTATCGCGGCATGGGTTCGGTCGGCGCAATGTCGCGCGGCTCGGCCGACCGCTATTTCCAGCAGGACATCAAGGATACGCTGAAACTCGTGCCCGAGGGGATCGAGGGGCAGGTGCCCTACAAGGGGCCGGTCGGCAACGTCATGCACCAGCTCGCCGGCGGCTTGCGCGCGGCCATGGGCTATGTCGGCGCGCGCAACATCGCCGAATTCCACGACAAGGCGCGTTTCGTCCGCATCACCGGCGCGGGCTTGCGCGAGAGCCACGTGCATGATGTCACGATCACGCGCGAAAGCCCGAACTATCCGGGCGCCGCCTGACGAAGATCGCCCAATTTGAGCCGCACGGAGGCGGGAAAACCCGTTACTGTCCTTGTTGTGCAACTCTGCTTCGGGTGGTTGCGTCGTTTTCCTGGAATGACATCACGGGTCCATTCAGACGAGAATTTGGAACATGATCGATTGGACGGATGACAGGATCGCAGCGCTTTCGGATTCCGACCTGAAAAACCTGCTTGCCAATGCGGAGCGCAAGTCGGTCGAGGATCTCGTCGCACGATGCCAGACGGAACTCGAGAAGCGCAATGCGTTGAAGCCGCGCAAGGCCGCGAAGCCGCGCACCGAGTTGAAGGATTTCGAGCGCGACATGTCGGCGCAGCTTGCCGGCGTGGGCAGGCGCATGGCGGAGAAATACGATCTGTCGGAGGAGACCGCGAAGGCGAAGTCGGCGGGCGTGAAGGGCTTTCGCGCGCACAAGCTCGTCGGCAGCGACGGACAGGCCAAGCTCGGCGGACTGCAGCGCGCCGGTTTCGTCGCCATCGATCGCTATATCTCCTATCGGCGCGGCAACGATATCGTTTCGCTCGGCGTATTCCTGCCCAAGGATCAGGACGTTTCGGAACACAAGTTCTTCGTGATCGCGCCGCAATCGATGCTCGATCGCGGCGAGCCGATCGATGCCATCCGCGACAACCACGGCCAGAAGCAGTCGGCCGACGGCGGCCTCATGTTCGATGATCTGGAGAGCGCAGCGGCGGCTTTCGACAAGGTTCTGGCCAGGATTGCGGCTTGATGGGTTGTTTCGCCGCCGGGGAGCGGGGCTAATCAATGTCTGTTCAAATGGTGCTGCTGCCGGTGTTCGTGCTCATCGGGCTCGCGTTCGCATTGCTGTTGGGGATGGCGGTCGCGCGGACGAGGTCTTTGAGGTCCGGCGAGACCCGGTTCAGGGACATCGCGCTTCGCGAACCGAACTGGTCGGTGCGCGCCACCCAGATCGCGAACTGCTTCAGCAACCAGTTCGAAGTGCCGGTGCTGTTTTATGTCCTGATCGCGCTGGCATTGCCGCTGCGTCACGCCGACCTTGTCATCGTCGTGCTGTCGTGGGTATTTGTCCTCACACGGTTCGTCCATGCCGGCATCTTTGTGACATCGAACAACGTCCCGCGGCGGGGAATGGCGTGAGTGGTGGTGCTGATGGCGATGTGGATTTATTTCGCGCTGCGCATCCTGCTCGTGTAAGCGCCGCGTCTCCAATCGAAAGTCAGCCATGACGCCAGCCGCGCGGCTCTCCGCCGCCATTGAAGTGATCGAGGCTATCGACAGTCAGCGGGTGCCGGCTGCAAAGGCGCTGAAGGAATGGGGCACAGCGCACCGCTTCGCCGGCTCGGGCGACCGCGCCGCGATTTCGGGGCTGGTCTATGACGTGCTGCGCCGTCAGGCCTCCAGCGCCTGGATCATGGACGACGACACGCCCCGCGCGCGTCTGCTCGGCATGCTGAGGCTCGAGCGGGGGCTGGACGCCGATGCGATTGTGGGGCTGTGCGATGGCAGCCGCTTCGCACCCGAACCGCTTTCCGGCGCCGAACTGGCCGCGCTGGCCTCGCGCAGCGTCGAGGACGCGCCCGCTCACATCGCCGGTGATTATCCGGAATGGCTGGATGGCTACCTCGCGGAGGCGTTCGGCGATGACCGTGCGGCGGAGGCCGCGGCGATGGCGAGCCGCGCGCCGCTCGACCTGCGTGTCAATACGCTGAAGGCCAAACGCGAGAAGGTGCTGGGCCGGCTGCATCATCTCGGCGCGACGGCGACGCCGTGGTCGCCGCTGGGTTTGAGAATCGCGCTCGGCGCCGATGCCCGCAATCCAGGCATCCACGCCGAGGAGGATTTCATCAAGGGCGCCGTCGAGGTCCAGGACGAGGGCTCGCAGCTCGCGGCGCTGTTGTCCGGCGCGAAACCCGGCGAGCAGGTGATCGACCTTTGCGCCGGGGCCGGTGGCAAGACTCTGGCGCTGGGAGCCATGATGCAGGGCAGGGGCCGCCTCATTGCGACCGATCGCGACAAGCGGCAGCTCGCGCCGATCCACGAACGGCTGTCCCGCGGCGGGGTTCATAACGCGGAGGTCCGCTCTCCAAAGGGGGAGGAGGATCCGCTGTCCGATATCAAGTCATCCGCCGATCTCGTGCTGATCGATGCGCCCTGCACCGGGACCGGCACCTGGCGGCGCAACCCGGACGCGAAATGGCGGATGCGGCCGGGCGCGCTCGAAGTCCGTTTGAAAGACCAGGCGGAAGTGCTTGATCGTGCTGCCGGTTTGGTCAAACCGGGCGGCCGCCTCGCCTATATCACCTGTTCGGTGTTGCCGCAGGAAAATGGCGAGCAAATCCGTAAGTTTATCGGCCGACATCCAGATTTCACGGTAACGCCGCCGTCGCAGACCGCTGGCGTGCTGTGGGACAGGACCGACGACTTTCTCGCCGCGGTTTACCTCTCTGACGAGGGGCTTTTGATGACGCCGCGCCGGACCGGAACGGATGGGTTTTTCGTCTCGATTCTGGCAAAGCGTTGACTGAAAGCTGTTGACTGAAAGCTTTCGTCATGCCCGGCCTTGTGCCGGGCATCCACGCCTTGCCTTCAGCCTCGCATCAAAGACGTGGATGGCCGGGACACGCCCGGCCATGACGCGTTTTTGGCGGTTGCGACGCCGATGCCGGTCGCGTAATTCCTCGCCATGACAGCCTCCAGCAAAGCGTCTACGTCAGCGTCTGATCCTTCTGCCGGCGCGACCTCGGCGCACGACAAAATTCTCATCGTCGATTTCGGCAGCCAGGTCACGCAACTGATCGCCCGGCGCGTGCGCGAGGAGGGAGTCTATTCGGAAATCGTCCCGTTCCAGAAGGCGGAAGCGGCCTTTCTTGAGATGAAGCCGAAGGCGGTGATCCTCTCGGGCGGACCTGCCTCCGTCCTCGACAAGGATGCACCGGCGGCGCCGATGTCGATCCTCAAGGCGGGCGTGCCCATGCTCGGCATCTGCTACGGCGAGCAGACCATGGCCCAGCAACTCGGCGGCACTGTCGAAGCTGGCCATCACCGCGAATTCGGCCGCGCCGCCATCGAGGTCATCGAAGGGTGTGCGCTGTTTGACGGCGTCTGGGAGAAGGGCGGCAGATACGACGTCTGGATGAGCCATGGCGACCGCGTCACCGGGCTACCGGATGGTTTTCGTGCGGTGGCGAGGGCGCCCGGCTCGCCGATCGCGGTCATTGCTGACGACGCGCGCAGGTTCTATGCGATGCAGTTCCACCCCGAGGTGGTGCATACTCCCGACGGCGCGAAACTGATCCGCAATTTCGTCCGAAAGGTCGCGGGGTTGACCGGCGACTGGACGATGCGCGCGTTTCGCGAGGAGGCGATCGAGAAGATCCGCGCTCAGGTCGGCAAGGGCCGGGTGATCTGCGGCCTGTCGGGCGGCGTCGATTCATCGGTGGCGGCGATCCTGATCCATGAGGCGATCGGTGACCAGCTCACTTGCGTGTTTGTCGATCACGGGATGCTGCGCAAGGACGAGGGCAGGACGGTGGTGGATCTGTTCCGCCATCACTACAACATTCCGCTGGTCCACGTTGATGCGTCGAAGCAATTTCTGGGCGAACTCGCCGGCGTCACCGACCCCGAAGCGAAGCGCAAGACCATCGGGCGTCTCTTCATCGACGTGTTCGAGGTGGAAGCGAAAAAAATCGGTGGCGCCGACTTCCTCGCGCAGGGCACGCTCTACCCCGATGTGATCGAAAGCGTGTCGTTCACCGGCGGTCCGTCGGTGACCATCAAGTCGCACCACAATGTCGGTGGTCTGCCTGATCGCATGAACATGAAGCTGGTCGAGCCGCTGCGTGAACTCTTCAAGGACGAGGTGCGTGTATTGGGGCGTGAACTTGACCTGCCGGAGATTTTCGTCGGCCGCCATCCATTCCCGGGGCCGGGGCTAGCGATCCGATGCCCCGGCGAGATCACCCGCGAAAAGCTCGACATCCTGCGCGAGGCCGACGCCGTCTACATCGACCAGATCCGAAAAGCCGGGCTCTACGATGAGATCTGGCAAGCGTTCGCGGTGCTGCTGCCGGTGAAGACGGTTGGTGTGATGGGCGACGGACGCACCTATGACTATGTGGTCGGCCTGCGCGCCGTGACCTCGACCGACGGCATGACCGCCGACTTCTATCCGTTCGGCATGCGCTTCCTTGGCGAAACCGCAACACGCATTATCAATGAGGTGAAGGGCGTCAACCGCGTCGTCTACGATGTGACGTCGAAGCCGCCGGGCACAATCGAGTGGGAGTGATTCAGATCCCTCGCTGAGAGCAAAAGCAAAATCGCGGTCTATGATCTCGGCAGCAGCACCTTCGATATTTTAATTCTCGACATCGGTGATGTGTGTTCGAGGTAAAGTCGACTAGTGGCGCCACGTTTTTGGCGGTGAAGATCTTGATATGCGGCTTGTGAACGACCTGACCGACGAATTTAAGAGAGAGCAGGAATCGACCTCAGGAGGGACACCTCGCTTTGCAACGGCTCAAGGCGCATCAATGGAATGCCAGAAGACTATTATATCGCTAAAATTCAGCTGGCCTCAACATCGGCATTACCGAAAGCACTGCGCTGGCCTGGAATGTGTTCGCGCCAATCGCGCAGCCAGGACACGGGGACATCGCCGGGACTTACGTCGGTGTCGACGCCATGGCGGCGGCCCTCGTCGGCATCGGTGGCAACGTACTCCTCGGCGGTTCGAACAACAGCATTGCACTCCAGCCCATCAGCGTGCAGGCCGAGACCGGGGTAGTCATCGCGGCGGGACTTTAGCGGATGGATTTGCAACCAGGTCGCTGAAAAGACGACAGGCAGGCACCGTTCGCCCGGGCCGAACGGCGCCTGAGGTTTTCCCGAATGTTGACCGTTTCCGCCGATAAAGAGGATGCTAGAATGGGAGCCTGAAGCAGCCACGAAAAAACGTTTGCTCCAGAAGATCGTTTCCCGGACGCTTCTTTCTTCTAAAATTCTGGTGGGAGATTGAAATTGAAAAGGTTTGCCGGGTTGGGAGGCAATGGGCAACTCGATGATGGCAAGCCACGGCTGGCGGACGACGACATAACGCGCGTACCCAGCTTGGCCGCGTGGCGTTCCGGGAGAACGGGACCCTGCGAGAATGACGCCACAGCAAGCGAAGAATTATCCAGAATATGTGGATCCCGGGCATGTTGAATAGCATCAATCCGCAGTCAGGCTGCGCCATCCCTTGCGAAGAATGGCAACTCTCGGGCGGAATCGTAATCTGCCGTTCTCGGGAGCTCTAGATGGCAGGCAATCCTTACGACACACTCGGCGTATCTCCGTCGGCTTCCGCCGCCGATATCCAGAAGGCCTATCGTAAGCTGGCGAAGAAGCTGCATCCCGATCTCAATCCCGGTGATAAGACCGCCGAAGAGAAATTCAAGGAAGTTTCCGCCGCCTACAATCTGCTTAGCGACGCCGAGAAGCGAAAGCGTTTCGACAATGGTGAGATTGACGAGTCGGGCGCAGAACGACCGCAACATCAATTCTATCGAGACTTCGCGAACTCGGACGACGGACATCCTTACACCAGCACCTCCGGCTTCGCTGACTTCATGGATACGGATGATGCCCTGGCCGAACTTCTGAGGCGTGGACAACGAGCGCGCCAGAACCGGCGTGGCGAGGATCTGCATTACCGACTGCCGATCGATTTCGTCGACTCGATCAGCGGCGCAAGCAAGCGCATCACCCTGCCGGACGGCGACACGCTGGAAGTGAAGATTCCGCCCGGACTGATCGACGGACAAATCCTGCGCCTGAAAGGCAAAGGGGCGCTCGGCGCGGGGAAGGGCGGCCCCGGCGATGCCCTGATCGAGGTAGAGGTCTTGCCTGACCGCCGCTTTACACGCGACGGCGACGATATCTCATTGGAGCTGCCGATCTCGCTTTCCGAAGCCGTACTCGGAGGCCAGGTTCGTGTTCCGACGCCGACCGGCGACGTGACCATGTCGGTACCAAAAGGCTCGAACACGGGAACGATTCTTCGTTTGAAAGGAAAAGGCGCGCCGCGTCGCGGCGGCGGGAGCGGTGATGAACTTGTCAAGCTGAAGATTGTTCTACCGAAATCGCCGGATCCGGAGCTCGAGGCATTTGTATCGAACTGGACGAAGGGCAAGGAATTCAATCCGCGTGGAGGCACGCCGTCATGATCATGAGCAAGGAACAATTCCTGACATCGTCAGGTGTCCAGATTCAGACACTGGAGTTCTGGCTCGAGCAGCAATGGCTGATACCGGAGGATACCGCCGCTGGCATGAGCTTTTCCGACAGAGACATGGCACGGGCGCGTCTCATCCAGGATCTCACGGGCCAATTTGGCGTCAACGACGAGGGGATCGATGTGATCCTCCACCTCGTCGATCAGCTTCATGGGATGCGTCGCGCGTTTGCGCAACTGAACAAAGACATTCGCGGAACGTCGGCCTAGATGATAGCTGCGCGCGACCGGGGCCCCGGCTCAGGAGATCGAGACAATGATCGAAAGATTGGAGCGACCGGGTCGAGGGGAAATGGATAGCCTCATCATGCAGGCTTTGATCCGCAAACTCATTGAAAAGAATGTTCTGTCACCGGGCGATGTACGCGATATTCTTTTCGACGCCGCAACCCGTCTCGACATCGTCGGCAGTGAGCAGACGCCGCAAGCAGCCCGCATCATGGTCGAAGAGAATCTGGCGCCCGTATTCCTGGGCGAGGATCGCGGCGATGCGCCAACGACGGGACGCGACCGCCGCAGAAATAAATAGGTGAGCTGACGGAGATACTCGCTGTCTGGACCCGAAGGCTTCGCGGTGGCGACCATCGCATCCTGAACGCGATGGACAATTTGTCTTGTTTCATTTCGACAAACTGTCCGCAGCGTTGGAAAGAACACCTCACTCTTCAACGATGCGAGCCAGGACCTACATCGCCTTTATTTCTGAAAAGTGGATGAAACCAAAAGCTGGTGGCAGGGTTACGACGTCTGGTAACATTCTTATTACATCGGTCATTGCAGCCGCTGGCCTGATGACATCAGTGGTTTCCACGATTATCGTCGAGGCATTGTTTGAGGAAGCAACATAAGCGATGTCCATCATACCGCTTGGAACAACGGGAAGCTTCACGCTTGATGTGAAGTCGGAACATCTGGCCAGCCAGGTCAAGAACCCGACGCTTCCGGATGTTCTCGCGACGCCGGTCATGATCCTCGTGATGGAGAATGCGGCGTTGAGTGCCATTTCACGCTACCTGAAGCCAGACGAGCGGGCGCTCGGCACTGCGATCGATGTCCTTCACCTTGCCGCAACCCCGGCTGGATTGCGCGTTGTCGCGACCGCCGTCGTCACGAAAGTCGACGGGCGACGCATCGTTTTCGACGTAACCGCGCATGACGAAATCGAGGAGATCGGGAAAGGCACGCATGAGCGCACGATCATCGATCTCCATCGTTTGCAGCAGCGCCTCGACGCAAAGAGCGCTCGACCGGCGGCTGCCCGGAAGAGCTAAGGCCGCGCACGCCTCCGGACGTGTGCGGATTCGAAATATCGGCAGCGAGGCGTAGCTTGACATTCAACGGCAAGAGCATTGCCACCATGAATAAGGAAGAAGGAGAGACGGTCTGAACGCAAGGTATGTATAAGAGCAGAGGAGAGCCCATGATGACGAACAGGATCGAGCACGACATGGATGTCATCGGTGCCGACGGCGTTCACGTCGGTACGGTTGACCGCGTCGAGGGCGATCGTATCAAGCTCAAGAAAAGCGACAGTTTCGGGTCCCACGAAGGGCATCATCATTTCATTGAGATGGGTTTTGTGGCCGGCGTGGAAGGCGACAAGGTCCGTCTTTCTGCGAACGCCGACGTCGCCGTCACCCTGGAGGAAGAGCCGTCCGGCCGACCTGTCAAGTTGGGATGATTTCTCGACGCGTGCGCATTGGCGTGGCGTTGAGCGGCGTGGATCTCTGTTGGAGTCGGTTGCCACCTCATGCGATGGTGCACAACTTGCCCCTCAGCCACGGACAGAATGTTCAGTCCTCCTGTGCGGAATTCGTCAGTCTATTGAAATTGTATATGCGCCGTTTGGCATGGCCATTGCTGGTGTTTTGAAACGGCCGCGCAGTCTTGAGTCCAGGGAGAGTGCCAGATGGACGAATATGATCTCTATATCAATGCCAAGAAGCCGGCCATTGGGCTTTACGTCCCCAAGGGCGCAAGCCTTCCCGATCTCGCCGACAAGAAAGATTGGGTTTTTGATGGCACCGCCGCGCAGGATCTGCTGCCTCCGGAGGTGGTTGAAGGGATAAAGGCTGACGGTCACGCTTTCCGGGACATGGATTAGCGCCAAACGCGATCGTCATGCGCGACAGCATGCCGGTTCGGCGACATCGTCAGGTCGCATTCGACGCCATTTTATAGTTATGCGCGGTCGCCGCGCCGGCGATGCTAAGGCAGGGTCGAGTTGCGCGTGCCGTTCGAATTGTCACGGCAACGGCTCGACGGTCCAGCATGCATGTGCAGTTGGAACAGGGATGTTGGAAAAGAGACAGTCTTCTGGAGAAGTGAGATGACGAAGAGGTTCGAGATCGGCGATCACGTGGCCTGGAATTCCGAGGCTGGCCGGGTATCGGGTACGATCATCGCCGTTCACACCAGCGACTTTGATTACAAAGGTCACACCCACCATGCCTCAAAAGAAGACCCTCAATACGAAATCAAAAGCGACAAAACTGATCATATCGCAACCCACAAAGGCAGCGCGCTTCATTATGCGTGAAGCCGACACGGTGTGAAGCCGCGCCCTTCACCATCGGCCATTCCAACCGGATTTCGAGAAAGTTGTCGAACTGCTGACCGCGCCACACCAATATATCGCCAACATATCGCGGCCCTTGCTCGGTCTCCGTAGAAGAGTGCGCACTGCCGAGAGTCAATGGTGTAGCGCGGCCGGTCCAACACAACGACATGGGTCGCGTAGCTAAAAGTAAAATGCCCCGTCGAAGCAGGGCAAATTCTATTCAGTGGGCTCCAAACTCTGTCTTGATCCAATCGTCGACAGCCTTCTTTGACTGCAGTTCATGATACCCGTAGAGCTTTTGCAGCTTTCCTTCGAGCCGCTCGCGTTTGCCATCGATCTCATCGAAGTCGTCGTCAGTGAGCTTGCCCCACTGCTCTTTGATCTTGCCTTTGAACTGCGTCCAGTTTCCTTTGATCCGGTTATCCCAGTCCGCCATGGGGCTCATACTGTTCATGCTGCTCTCCTCTGGTTGCAAAGAAAAACGTGCAAAGAAAACGTGCAAGGAAAAGAAAAACGGTCCGGAGGTTTACCTTGTTCCAAGGGGCGGCGCCGTCGCACGTGCTCGTGAACAGAGGCAATGAGCGGCCAATCATACCAGGCCCACATATCAATGGTTTAGCGCGGGCGTATCGCTAGAGGCGGACAAATTGTCCGTCTTTCATCAGATAATTTATCTGCGACATCAGTGTCGGCGGATCGCCGCCTCGCATTCACCCGAGCAAACAACGTGTGGCCTGGTTTCGTATTGCGCGGAGTGCGACGACCATCGCAAGATCCACCACGTATCAGCTTTTGTGCTGATATATCAACATGGTACAATGAAAAATAATCGAGTGGAATGATCCACTGGGCATGAACGATCCCCCTGGTCCCATTCGAAAATCTCAGTTGACGAGTGCCGGTGAGCCGCCATAAGCAGGCGCAGCAGCCGCGGGCCGGCATCATCCGCCGCTGTCATCCGCATGGATTTTGAATTATTACCCGAATAAGCACGGGGTTCGGTGTTCATTGAGGGCCGGCGTAGCACAGCGGTAGTGCAGCGGTTTTGTAAACCGAAGGTCGGGAGTTCGATCCTCTCCGCCGGCACCATTATTCCCTCGGCGTTAAATTGGAATCTTTTTTGATCCTCGGCGGTTCGACCTCGGGCGTCCGGGGGACACTCCTATTGGCGGGAAGCCGCCAAGCGGATCCCGCCCTGTTGCCCGCAACTTGCGGCCGGCTGTTTCGCCATGTCCGAATTGTGTGACCCAGATCACGGCGTCGTCATGCACTGCTGAACTACACAGATGCCACGGAGGGAATGGTTCTTCCGAGGCACGAACGGAGATCAGCAATGTCGAGCGGAATGCGCGACCTCACGATCGATGAACTGGATTCGGTCAGCGGCGGCACGGTCCATACCGAGGTGAGGAAAACGACGCTAATCGATATCAACGGCAAGGGCATTCTGGCGATCGGTACCGTCAGCATTGACGGCGGGCCGGCGCTGCCGTCCGCCGAATGGATCCCGGTGAAATAAGAAATTCCGGCTTCATCCCCACACCGATCAACGCCCGCAAAGATCAACAGACGTGACGAATGTCCGTCGCAAACTCAAAAGGAGATTTACAATGATGAATCCCGGCATGCGCGAATTGACGATGAACGAGCTTGACGCGGTCAGCGGCGGAGAGGTCCTGGCGCAGGGCACGGTGATCAAGATTTCGATGGACAAGGGGACGCTCACCGTCGGCTATATCAGCACCGGCGGCGGCCCGACCCTGCCATACGCGAAATGGCAGCCCAAGTAAGAAATGGCAGTTCAAGTAAGAAGGCTTGGTTGAGAGAGCCTCGACCCGACCGGGTCGGGGCTTTCTTGCGTTAAAGCGGTTTGCTTTTTGATGGAAACAAACTGATCCGTCATGGCCGGCATAGCCGTTCGAAGAACGGCGTCGCTTTTCTCGCCCATAGCTGTTCAAGAACGGCGTCGCTTCGCTCACTTATGGTCTCCCGGCTATCCACGTTTTCCTTCGCTGAAATTCCAAAGGCGTGGATGTCGGCGTAAAGCCGGGCATGACTGGGTTGCTGATTCCATCGAAAGCAACCTGTCTAGAAGTGGAAAGGCTCATACGACCGATTCGGGCCGTGCCCCGCAATCGTAAACGACTCCTGAATCTCCACAGGCGCTCCGGGAAAATATCGACCGGGACTCAAGCGATGGAATCGCCTGATGATCCGGTCATGGACACGATGCCGACACCGGCGACCGACGGCCTGCAGCTCGCGCTTGCCATTGCGTTGTTTGCGGCCTGCTCGGTGAATCTGGTTCTGCTCAGCTTCTGGCTGTAGCAGGAACCCCGACCTCGTCCGCCCCGTTAACATTTCGATAGCGGAATGCTTCGCAATTGATTGCCGGCGCAGGCTTGCACATTAGGCTTACCGGCAGTTTCGGCGGCGGCTTTAACCCTTGCCGACATCGGTTCGACTAGGGTCGGCCGGAAACCGGATTCTTGTAATGCGTATCGGATTAGGACTTGCGCTGGCTCTTTTGATCGGGACGTCGTCGACCGCTCTCGCCGACAGCGGTCCGGTGATCGTGATTCCCGGCCGTCCCGGCGTTCCGATCATGATCAACGGCATCGACGCCTCCTATGCGGTCGTCGAAGGCGACTGGGGCCTCGCCCGAAGGATTCACGTGCAGCCGACGGTGTATGGCGGACGCTACGTCGATCCCGATCCGCACGTCGGTCATTATTATCCGAGCCTCGGCCAGAGACCCGGTTACGGCCGCCTCGAAATCGAACCTCCGGCGAACCGCAAGCTGCCGCCGCGCGCCGAAAGTTTTCATCAGTCCTGGTCGGCCCGCTCCGATCCGACGCCCGCGCAATCCGATATCCCGCAGACGCCGCCTGCGATCATCCTCGCACCCGAGATCGGGCCCACAGGTCCGCCGCAGGACTTTCAGCATCGGACCCCGCAGTTTCGCAGGTCCAAACCGTAGCATCGAACTTCAAAAAACAGACAAAGCAGGAGAGAGTAAATGCGTCAGATGATTTCAGGATTGGTCGCGGCCGCGGCCCTGATGGCGGCGAGCGCTGCGCCGGCGATGGCGTGCGGGGGACTGTTCACAAGCGCGGGGTGTTCGCCGTGCAGCCCGTGTGCGCAAGGCTATCATGGCTATTACGGTGCGGGCTACGGCATCGCCGCTTACGAGCGTCTGCCGTCTCCAACGCAGTATTATTATGTCAATCAGGGACCGACCTTCAGCGGTCCGGGCAACTTCGCGCCGGTGCCGACCTATCAGGAAGCCGCCGTTTCCGGATGGAACGCCTACAGCCGCCCTTATTACTATCCCTACGACGGCGGCCGTTACGCCCATGCCATGCATCACTACTATGACGGCGCGCCCGTGACCGGCCCGGTCGTGTACAGCTATCGCTGGCATCACGCCCATCGCCATGGCCTCCGGTATGGCCATGCGCCGCACCGCCATGGTCATGTCCACGGACCGCGGCATCATCCCCACGGTCACCATCATCCGGTGGCACACCGCCACCACTGACAGGCCGCGCTTCTTAAAGCAGACGCCCGTTCGCAAATGCGAGCGGGCGTTTTCGTGCCTGTCAGCGCATCAGGTCGAGATGGCTGGCGCCGATATAGAGCGCGAGCACTGCGGCGTTCGAGACGTTGAGGCTCTTGATGTCGCCGGGCATGTCGAGGCGCGCGACCGCGCTGCATGTTTCCCGCGTCAATTGCCGCAGACCCTTGCCTTCGGCGCCGAGCACCAGCGCCAGCGGTTGCCGCAAAGGGATTGCGGCGAGATCCTCGCCTCCGGCGCTGTCGAGGCCGACGGTCATGAAGCCGCGGTCGTTCAGTTCGCTCAGCGCCCGCGACAGATTCTGTACCAGCACGAGCGGCACAAGCTCCAGTGCGCCGGAGGCGGATTTCGCCAGCACGCCGGTCGCCTCGGGACTGTGGCGCGCCGTGGTGACGATCGCCTTCACCGCAAACGCTGCCGCCGATCGCATGATCGCGCCGACGTTGTGGGGGTCGGTGATCTGGTCGAGCACCAGCACGATGCCTTCCTGCGCCAGCGTGTCGATATCCGGCGAGGGCAGGGGATCCGCTTCCGCGAGCAGCCCCTGATGCACCGCGTCCGGGCCGAGGCGTTGATCGATCGCGCCGGGACGCACGATCTCGGGCGCAATCCGCGTGTCGATGTTTTCATCCGCGAGCCGTCGCGCGGCGTTCTCGGTGAGCAGCAGCTTTCGGATGATCCGCCGGGGATTGGCCAGCGCGGCTGTCACCGTGTGCCAGCCGTAAAGGATCGCCGGGCTGTGGGGGCTGGCGTCGCGGCCATTTCGAGCCGAACCCCGTCCGGGGGGACGTTTCCGGTCGCCGGTCTTTCCGGCGCGGTTGTCTCCCGACGGCCGGGAATCCCGCCGGAATCGCGGTCCTCGATCTCGATCGCTCATGCGTGCTTGTCTCACGGGCCTGAAACAATGGCAATTTCCACCGTTGGATGCGCGGAAGTCCTCAATCCCGGTCGCTCTCGGTTGACTTTGCCGGGCCGCTTCGCCCATAAACGCGCGCAACCGTAGGCCCGGTATCCGGGCAGGTGCCATCAATGTCATCCACGGGTCGGTCCGGCCACTTTTTCAGTGGGTGACATCCGATGGCGTTACGGGGGAGTGTCCCGAGTGGCAAAGGGAGCTGACTGTAAATCAGCCGCCTCATGGCTTCGTAGGTTCGAGTCCTACCTCCCCCACCAATAAAATCAATATCTTACAGACAAAATTGAAGCCGACATTCTCGGAGAGGCGAACTGACAACGTTCCCGGGGTGTGGGCGGGGGTCTCGGGTTCATCCGTCACCATCCGTTGCCAGGTGCGCTACCGTCCGTTGTGATCCGCTACTGGACCGGCTGGTCGCGCAACGAATCATGCACGCCGTACCATGCGGGGCAGGCGAGGCGCTCGGTCGTCGAGATGACTCGTGTACGCCGCACGCCGCGTGCCGGCGGTGACCATCTCGGGTCGGGTCACGCCCTTCTTGTCGATGGTGGCTTTACCGTCCAATGAAGATTAGGCAAGGAAAGGGTGACGGCCATCTGGTTCGTATTCATCCCTGCCGGCTGCGGCCTGACCGAGCACGGATTGTTCGGCAGGATCAGGCGGAGTCCGGACCGTTGGAGATTTAAGATGAACGAACGCCAGGCTCTGGTCTCTATCAAAAGGATGATAAAGGCGGCGAGCGATCTCGATGATATCGAAGCCGTTCGGGATCAATTCCATACGATGCTCCTCATCGCGAACCATGCGCTTCTTCCTGTTCAGCGCGGGCCGACGAAAAATAAAAAAACAAACCGGTGACGGAGCCTTAATTGACCAACACAGCTTTTGCTTTGATTGGGTTCATCGCATGGACGTTGGCCCTGTTGGTGCTCATGGAGTCGATCCGGACCTACCTAGTCGTCGCAGGCAAGGTGCCGGCAAACGGATTCACACCTGATAATGGTAATCTGTCGCCATTTATGAAGCGTCTAGCTCGAGCGCATGCCAACTGTATCGAAGGGCTGCCAGTGTTCGGAGGCCTGCTGGCCTTTGCAATTATCCTGGGGAAGACCGCGGCCACCGACGGCCTGGCGCTATGGTTCTTGGCTGCGCGCATTGCTCAATCGATCATTCATCTGATTTCGACGAGCGTCGTGGCGGTGAGCGGTCGTTTCGCTGCCTTCGCCACTCAGATGGCGATTGGCGTCTATTGGATTGTTGCTCTGATATAGAAACCGCCTGATCGGGACTGCCGGCCCGGTAGACCGTAGGGGGGCGGACAGGCAGCCCCTTGCCGGACCCCTCCCGGCTTTCTGATGATATCAGAAGAATTCCCGTGCCCATGTTGAGCAAGTCGGAAGAGTACCGGCAGAACGCCCGCTGCCGACTCAACCCGGCGGCGGGTTTCGTAGGCCACGCTTGGGGCGTGCCGGATTCCTGGGTGCGCTGGTTTTATGCTCGCGCGGTGATGTTTGCTCGCCGACCTCGGCGTTCAGTCCTCGGGATAACTTGCACGCTGCATGGCAAGGGGTGGCGGCAGATAGGTAGTTGGCGCTTCCCGCCCTCGCGTGAGCGGTTCGAAATGTCTCAGGCAGGGACTAAGGTGCAAGCGCCCGGGCAACCCGAAAACCGAGGTATCTGAGCCGATAATCGGAGGCGAACCAGTAACGGCTCGCCGAGCGAAGGAAAGCAGGAGCGAGGAGAAAGGATCCGCCACGGACGACACGGTGATAACAGTTACCGCCTTCGATCCAAGCCGAGCCATCGGGCGGCGCGCCGTTGTAGGTTTCGTGGTAGCAATCCTCCGTCCACTCCCTGACATTGCCCACCATGTCGTAGAGACCGAACCCGTTAGGTGCAAATGATCCGACGGGCGCGGTTTGCTTGGCATCCCATCGGCTGCCACAGGCGTGGCAGTTGGCGTTGTTTGTGCCGATGGTGTTGCCCCAAGGATAGATCGTTTGTGTACCGGCGCGCATCGCATACTCGTATTCGGCCCCCGAAAGCAGGCGATAGGACTTGCCGGTCTTTTTCGACAGCCAAGTGACGTAAGCCTGGGCATCGTCCCAGGAAACGTTGATCACCGGGCGACGGCCACGGCCCCAGCCTTCATCGGAAGGCTTGTAGCCGTTGCAGCCGCCGTCAGCCACGCAAGCATCCCATTCGTCGAAGGTCACCTCGAAACGGCTGACCGCAAATGGTCGAGCGATGGTGACCATATGTTGCGGGCCTTCCTCGGTGGAACGCCCCGGCTCGCTTGCCGGCGATCCCATCGTGAAGCTTCCGGCCGGGACGACCACGAGCTCCGGGCAATTCGCGCAGTCCTTAAACATGTCCTTCGGCTTCAGCGTCTGCTTCTGCATGGGCGGTTGTGCCGCCGCCTGAGTGGACGCTGGCGTTACCTGAGCGATGATTGCGATGCCAAGCACGCATAGCCCAACTAGTGATGTCAGCACTGACACGGCGCGCCGCCGCCGCCCGACTTTGCGCGCTAAAGACATAGCCTGCTGTCGCGTTTCGTTTTTGTTGTGTTTGCCTTCGTCTTCTCGCTGTTCGCGCTCGAATGCGGCGTCCTCGCGCAAGCGGTTGAAAAGTTTCGGAATGTCAGCATAGGAGGGCATCGAATACATCCGTCAGCAAGGGCAAGACGCTGGTTACGAAGCAGGGAAGAGCAAGAGCGGAAGGCCCAGAATGCTCAATTAGCGTCGATGGATCACACACTGGGTCTTGCCGTTAGAATTTCTTCACTTCTACTCCGTTGTTCAGCGAGCGGTTTTGTATTCCTGAAACCGACCCGTGAAAGCACGATGTAGAGCGCGGCGGCGTTCATGAGCGCCCAGATAGCAAAGCCGAGCGTGTAGCCACCCAGAAGCTCCTTGCTGGTAGCCAGGATGATTGTCATGGTGAAGCCACAGGCCGCGCCGGCGGCCTTGGCCAGTCCGCTGACCGCACCGACGTGCACGAAGTACATCGGGATCAGCTTGATCACCGCAGCCGCTGCGGCGCCGGACAGCAGCGCAAGTCCGTACATGGCGAATAGCTCCACGGGCAGCGAAATCTGCATGGCCATCAATAGGGCCAGAACGACCATGATGCCGAACATCCAGCTCAGGATTTTAAAGGTATCGTAACGATCGGACAGCCAGCCACCCATAGGCCGCGCGATCGCAACGCAGATCACCAATGGCGGTGTGTACATCATGGATGCCCGTATGGCGTCCACATGCCACTGGTCGAGCAGGTAGATCGGCATCGCCGACGCGAAGAAGGTAAGGGTGCCAAACGAGACCCAGTAAAGGTATGGCACCAGCCATACTACTGCGCCCGAACGATACACGGCGAAGATTTCACGCAGCGACGTGTTCTTGAGCTTCCTGTTCGGCGGATCGGAGGTAAAGAACCAGTAGACCAGAGCCATCAACAGTGTAGCAACGGCGAAGATTGGGAATATCAGACGCCAGCCATCCGGGCCGCTCAGGACTCGGGTAATCAGGAAAGTGACAGTCACCATGCCAACGGTGATTCCGACATTGCCCATCCCAAAGATGCCAAGGGCTGTACCCTGCTTCGATTTGGGGTACCAGGACGCTACATGAGCGTTACCGACGACGAAGCTCGCGCCGCCCAGTCCGAGCAGCGTCCCCAGTGCCAGAAAGGCGTAATAGCCTTGGGCAAAGTACCCCAAAAGCAGAGGGAGGGTGACGCTCAGAAGTAGAAGTGTGAAAACGCTCCGGCCACCGAACTTGTCCGTCAAGACGCCGAGCGGGATGCTGACCGCCGCCGCGAAAAAGGGCTCCATCGCCGTCAAGACAAGCACCTGGGTCGCGCTAAAATCGTACCACTTGATTAGAAAAGGGGCGAGCGCGGCAAACATTCCCCAAACCGCAAAACCGAGCGCAAACGCCAGGGACGATATCCACAAAACTCTGGAGTTGCCCGAGGGCTCCGCCGTCACATCAGCCGCGATAACCGGATTTTTCATGCCTGCTCCCAACTAGAAGAGACCGCACTTGCATCAACACGAAGCTAGCACTGCATTGTAAGGCTTTTAATCATCCGGCTAAGCAATTTACAGAGTATCTCTTGGCGATCTTCGCGTCTATCGATTTCCGAAAGCCCGGCCTCGTTTCCAGGTAGCGCTACCGATCGAGCACACCGCGACCGTGCGTCCGTACTGATCCCGGCCGACGCCTTCACAGCTTACGGGCCTACCCGCAATGAAGCGGTCTAGCTCGTTAGCTGCTTTGGCGCTGCATCGATATTGCAAGCTGTCGTCACCGCGACAAAGCTGGTCGGACTCGGGCGCGTCGAGACCGGACAGACGAATGCGCTGCCCATCTTCCAAACCGATTCATATCAACCGGCTCACGAAGCGTCGGCAAACCTTTCGGACGATCCGCTCTCAGCCGCCTCAAGCCGTCACGTAGACGATGAGCACGACAAAGCCGCTGATCGCGAGCGTGGCGTGAATGCCGATCAGCGTGCCCGAGAGCCGCCGCTTGCGAAGGCGCGCTGAAAAGAGGGTAAGGCCGACGACGGCTGCCAGCGCGATAAGCACGGCTGCAATCATGCCGAACGAGCCGGCCCCCTTATCGAGCCCACGAGGCGGCCCACGCAAGGCGAGACCGAGACAGCCGAGACCGCCGATGGCGATCAGTCCGTGCAATGCCGCCAGCCGCCAGGACGGCGCTGCAGCGTGTTCAGGCATATACATAATTGCGAGCACGGAGCCCAGCAGCACGGCAATTCCGAGGATGGTGAAAGCGGTGATCAGCACTGGCTTAACCCTTTTTATAGTCGTGCCTCGATTGCCTATATGATTCCTGAACGGCGCTTATCGCATGCCGCAAGAGCTATCAGAACCAACAAACTCGCAGATCAGGACATCTTCAGGAAGGTGACCGCGGAACGCCGCTTACCGAAGATCATGGGGTGCCACTTATTCAATTGGAAGAACGAATTGATAGGCCGCGATAACAGGGCCTGATGAATGGCTTTCAGTTCTTTCTGCGAAAGTTCCGTTCGCGCCATAGAAAACGCCGTCGCCTGATCCATAGCCGCGATGATCTGCGTTTCAGTAGAGCGTCTTCGCCGCGTGGTTTATCTCCAATGGATGACCCAACTTATCAAGCAGGAAGTTCGGGAAGCACGTCAAAGACGACAAGCGATTAATCGTCCAAAGTTGCGCAACTTTAAATTAATAGCAGCACTCAATGCATGTCGTGCTGCCAGTGAGCATACATTGATCTGTCAGTGTGCGGTGGCTACAAATGATCACTGTAGCTTATCACACCGGAGATATGCATGCCGACTCGAGTCCAAATTGACAAGCTTGCGCCAACTTTCATCGTCGGTTGGGCTTGGAATCCGGATGCTCCAGCAGCGTGTGTTAGCATCCAGGTCCGCGTCGGAGACGAAATGGTAGGCTCTGCAATTGCGGATGGCTTCAGGCGGGATCTGCTTCGCGCGAATATCGGTTCTGGATATCATGCGTTTGTCATTATGTTTACGCGCGAATTGAATTCGGATGAGCTGGATAAGCTAGCTGTTATCATAATGGATGCGGGGCAATCGCCGGCCATATCCCTGAAACAGGTGAATGTTGATCGTTCGGGCCTGCCTGCTCCTGCGCAACCAAAGTCAATTGGAGAGCAGGTCAGAGAGTTGATGAAATTCAGTCCTGCGTATGCAGAGTCTCCGAAGCCTGACCAGCCATCCATGCCTCCATCACAACTGGTTGAGACCCTTGATCTTGAATGTGAGATTGCCGGCAGCGAGGAACTGAAGGTTCTTCTGGAAAAAAGCGGATTGAATGTGGACGGGCTGGCCGCCGCGATGAAACGGGATACCAGACCTATTCCGTCTTCATCCAACCGCGAAGGTTATGCCTCGGGCCGCGATCTCGCATACTGGCTCAGCGGATATGCGCAGTTTAAGATGATTTCAGATTTTGCAAGGCCGCATGGAGTCCGCGGAGGACGATATTTCGACTTCGGCGGTTCGACGGGACGTGTCTCGCGGCATTTTGCCTTTCAATCTAGGGATTGGGATGTTTGGTTATGTGACTTCAAATCGGTCTCGATAGATTTCTGCCTCAAATATCTTCCTGGCATTCAATCGTTCTGCAACACGTCGTTTCCATCGCTGCCGATTGAAGATCAATGCTTTGACCTTATCTCGGCGCTTTCCGTGTTCACGCACATAAACGAAAGCGAATTAAGCTGGTTGCTTGAACTAAGGCGTGTTTTGGCTAAAGGCGGAATTGCCTGTATCACGGTTGTAAACGATGAATGTTGGTCTAATCCGGACCGCGTCTTGAAAGACTCGATCAAGGGATTTCGTCCTGATCTAATGAATGTGAAAACGATTCCAGAAGGGAAAACAGTGATCGCGTTCCGTGACGACGATCCCTATAATTGCAACGTAGCGCACAGCAATAGCTATATCCATGATGTCTGGGGCAGATTTCTCGATATCCGCGCTATTATCCCGAAATACTCAACCAGTCAGTCGATGGTGATTTGTAGTCGTCGGGATTAGAACGGCTCGGCCAAACAAGCTTGAATTGTGATGTCTGCCGAGGTCGCGCACTGACCCGTCAAACTGAAATGCACCTTGCTGCGTTTTAGGATCGCTTTGGGGCCAACTCAGAACGTACAATTTTGAGTCTGATAGTGAGCGGCGCATGGCCGGATCGCTGGCAAGCCTGATCCGGCCGGAGGGGGTTCGGACGCGATTGCTTTCGCTCCGCTCGCGCCCGCTTGTCGTTTCGCTTATCCGGAGATCGCCAGTCCGACGATGAAAGCGAGAAACAGCAACGCCAGCAACGTGCCGATAATGTAGGCGTTCCGACGACCTTTCTTTTTCGACCCCTCGAATTCCCGCATCGAGCTGCGCCATTCCCAAAAGTCGTTCATTGTTCACGCCTCCGTCGTCTCAGTGCCATAGCAGTTTTCGATTGATGCTTTCACGGAGCCAATGCGTTCCTCGTCGAGAATTGGAGAAAGGTTCGCAAGCCCGGAATCGAAGTGACCGTTGAGGTCTTGCCATGTTCTCCCGGCGGCGTCAGGCGATTTTTTTATATCCGCACGAATGCGGTCCAATCGTAACGGGTCTCACGCCGCGTTCACTTCCGCTATGCCGCCGACCTTTCGGGCAATCCAGTTTGCGGATCTTCCGCTTTCCGCGAGCATTGTCCGGCGTTCAGATCAACGCGTATGGGAAAATGCAGGCCAGCCTTAGGTAAGCGTGGTGGACAGGGACCGCCAGTGAGGCTCGCGCGCGAATGGTGCAGCCATACGCAAACGGCTGTACCGCCCTCGGTTGGCGATAGCTCGCATCCGATCATGCGGTCCGTTTCGGGTCTTTTTGCCCCTCAAGACGGAGGATCCGGGAACCGGGGGTCCGTTCCTCGGCTGGTCTGAATGGTTTGCGGTCGTGCAGGATGACTCTCCGACGGAGCGGATTAATGGACAGAGTTAACCCAAATATTTGATTTAAAACAACTTTATTATCTGGGCAATCAAATCCGATGGGCCGTTTAACCTAAACTCTCAATGTTAATTCAAATGGCGTTTCGGGTCTAGCTAGACAGGCCGTGACCGCCGGCCCTAGGTAGCCGGTATCATGGCCAGGGGTTCCATACCGGATATTTCAAAGCAGGGCCTTCGTTGCTGCGTTCCCTCACTCCAGCGTTTCCCGGAGATATGATGATCCGACTGCTTATTGCATCGGCGATGCTTTGCATTGCCGCCACACCTTCGTCTGCCAGACATTCTCATAAAAAAATTCAGGTCGGCGCCGGCTGCGATGTGATGCGTCCCTGCTTTGGCGATGGCGCGCCGCTGTTTGATTTCGAGGATCGTGCCGCCGGACGTTCCCATCATTCGGCCGTCAGACATGGATCCAGTCATAGATCGCACCGCGAAATCTCCAAAGGGCTCGCGCGGGTTCTGGCCGAAGGCGCGGGGAGGGTGGCCGGCGTGGTCCGCTCGTCCTCGGGCGCCACGGCGCATGTTGCCAGCCGCGCCACCGGTGCTTTCCAGTGCCTTGTTTCGGCTCTTGACCGGCAGGGTTATCCGATCCGCTTCATGGGCGGATGGCGGGCGCATGGCAGCGTGCGGGCCTCGCTGCATCCGGCAGGTCTGGCGCTCGACATCAATCAATACGCGCGCAACGTCACGCGTCCGCGGATGCCTCACAACGAGATCGCGCTGGCAAACTCCTGCGGGTTGATTTCCGGCAAGCAGTGGGCGAATGCCGATAGCGGACATTTCCAGCTTGGCGGCTGGAGCGGAGGAGGGCGGCATTATGCGAGCCGTCGCCATTACCATCGTCGTGAACACTACGCCAACGCGCGATGATGACCGGTTCATCAACTCCGATGTGACGTTCCTCTTCGCCGCGATCCGCACAAGCGTTCAGGCGCGTCGTCGCTGAAAGCTTGAACGGATTGCGTCGGCGCGGCTGCCGCATCGCATTGGCCCGCCGTCGAAAGCGAAGGCGCGGGCGAGTTTTCTATCCGCCGCGCCTCAATCTCCAATGTGGTCTCGCTTGAATCAGGCGCTGAACCACTTCTGGCCAGGCTCGAAGGTCTCAAGCCTCGCTTCTGATTGAATCAAAAACAAAGGCTCCATGATTTTGTTTTTGACGCGTTTTCTTGACGCGAACCGGTCTCCGTTCTCGGGTCAAAAGCCCGAGGACGTGCTACGCTCGAAAACGCTATGGCGGGCGCTTCCAGCAAGGTGACAGCGCTCGGTCCAAGACACCGAGCCCCTCCTTCCATTGTCCCTTCCATTGTCGATGGAACCTGGATCATAGGCACGAATTCGCGCCATGTTTAAGGGCTGTCACTGTTCGGGCTACGCTTGGTGCGAGGCGGGCTCAATCCCATCTGCCCGCGTTTTCTGAAAATCCGCTGCAGCCGGCCTTATAACTTGCCGAACGCCAACGCATATTGGGATAGCCACATGCGTCCTGTCTCTCAGCGACGTGAAGGAGAGTCGACATGAAAACTAAAATTGTCCTCGTAGCAATTCTGGCCGTCGGGACCCTGATAGGTTTCAGTGCGCTGCTCTCTGCTGCTTACAGGGCAGATCATGGGACCGCCGCTCATACCAGCGGCCTGCATCAGAATTGGGAATTGACGCAGCGCGCCGCATAAACTCCGCTCGCGACAGCCGATTGCAGGCTCCAGAACCAGGGACGGTTGCGCGGGGGTCACGCCGTGACGCCTTTATTTTGGGGGCCGGAGTTCCGGGGAATTTGCCCATCGTTCAACATTCGCTGCAATCTCGGCGTCCTCGGCCTTTGCCAGTGTCGCAGTTTTCTCTGCGCCAAAGGGCATCAACGCCGCCCTCTCTCGCATAAGCCTCGCAAATACGCAGAGACGCTCTTTCAAGGATTGCGTGGGGTTGAAACGTCGCTCGGACATGGCGCGCTCCTTTCCGACAGAGGGAGGCGGGAGCGCAACCGGCGTTCTCATCACCGATAAATACCGAGAGCCGCGCGGTGATACTGGACAACGTCCTGCAAATGGAAAAGTTCTATGCAGCGCGGAATAACGCGTTTATGCGTCTTTTGCCGCAAAGTCCTTGCGAAAAGCATTTGCAAATGGCAATAAAATCAGAACGCTAGTTGCGTTGCGCGGGTGTAGCTCAATGGTAGAGCAGCAGCCTTCCAACCCAATTGACACCGCTTTCATTAGCATCCATCTAAGTTATTGAATAAACAGTAGTACCAGTCTCTAGAGCAGATCTTATTTCGTCATAAAATTCGGCTTCATCGGGACTTTTTACGGGACTTTCGGCGCGCCGCGCGCGGCGGAGATCAATATGGTTCATGATCTCTGGGGCGAGATGGAACCACTCGCCGCGGACCCGGTGTTCGGCAAATCTGGCATGAAGTTCCTTTTCATCAGACTCGCCGCCTGCGAAGGAATCCAGCAATTCCAGGGTATATGGAGTGGCCGCTTGCAGAGTCTCAAGTCTGACAAGGACGTCGTATGTGAAGCCGATCTTCACGAACTCGCCGCACCGGATGAAATAGACCTGATTGAATTTCTGATTTCTAGCTTTCGGCGGCCGACGTTGGTTTCTTCGTCGGGTTGCTTCCTCTTGGAGTAGCGGGAATAACTTCTTGGCATCAGCCGTGGTGACGTATCTCGATCCTTCGGCTCCGCGCAGAACAATGCCAGCATTGTGGGCCATTGCCTCCGCGTCGCGAATTGGGAATTGCGCCTGCTTGCAGATGTCCCGCACCCGCATCATGCGTTTCATCAGATTTTGTCCTGCTTAGTTTTCGGTGTCTCTTTGTCGGGTATCTCGACCGGCGTTGCCACGGGAGCGGCGGCATCCAGAGCAGCCCGAACATCTTCCGCCAGCATGTGGGCGTATCGTTGCGTCGTCGAGACTCGGGTATGTCCCAGAGCCTTCTGGACGGCCACCAGATTGCCTGTCTTGCGCAGAATCCGCGTGGCGGTGGTATGGCGCAGATCGTGCAGCCGCAAGCCGGAGAGGCCTGTAGCGTCCCGCATTCGGCACCAGGCCGTGGAGAGCGTTCCAGGCAGGATCGGTTGCCGCTGTCCCTTCTTGCCGCCGTTCGGATGCTTCACCTCATAGGTGAAGACGTATTCCGGATGCTTGCCTTCCTCGGCACGCAGGATCGCAATCGCGACCGCGGGGAGAGGACGTCGATGCACGATTCCGCCTTTGCCGGTCACGGTGGCGAATCCGGTTTCGAAATTGATATCGGACCATTTCAGCCGGCAGGCCTCGGCCCGCCGCCAGCCTACCACCAGCAGGAAACGGGCAATCGGGCGCAGGCTGGGCCGCAGCCCGGCGAACGCCTTTACCTCTTCCTCGATCGACGCCTCACGAACGATTCCCTCCGGTTCATTCAGCTTGTGAGCCTTCCAGTCGATCTCCTGCACAGGCTGTTTCCAGAGCCTGGCGCGCAGCATGATCGCGCGCAGCGGTTCGGTCATGGAGCGGTTCACGGTCGATGGAGAGACGCCGTCAGCGCGCCGCATCGCGACAAGATTAGAGACCGTGTTGTCGTCGATGGTCGCCAACATCGTTTTCATGCCGATGCGGGTTTGCAGCAGGGCGAGATAACCCTCGAGGCTCGCCTTGTCCTTCCGGTATTGGCCGCGCTCGCTCCACCAGCGGGTGGACGCGGCGCCAAATGTCATCGGCGCGCGGCCAGAAAGCTCCTTTATCGCCCCCGCTTTGTCGGTGCGAAATCGGGTGATCCACCTTTCGGCCGCCCGCTTCTCCGTGCAACCCGTTGAGCCGCAAAATCGATGACCTCGTATGACGACGTCGTACGACCACTCTTCGCTGCCTTTGCGGCGGTAGATTCCACGGACTGTGTTGCGCATAAACAAACTCGCGAAGTCTCGAATGACACAAGGTCCGACCGCCGGAATCGATAGCTGGGACGGGATTTCAGACCGACGTCGATGAACGGGATATTCCCCGCTTTCACGTGTCCGCGCAATTGCCGGCCGGATATATTGAGCAGGGCCGCGGCCTGCTCAAAGGTCAGCAAAGACATACTGCCAGGGGGATTCATGGCGCGCACCGGATATCGTGCGACATGGCGTCCTGGCCGCAGAGCGAGCATGTGATGCTCCAGCCGCGCGCCTGGCTTTCGTCCTCGCCGTTCTCGAGGCCGATCGGGACGTCGGGGCCGTCCCAGATGTGTTGACAGGGGCCGTCCGGACAAGCGCAGTAGCAGCCGTGTGCGCCGGATCGATGAACGCTCACCTTGTCGAAATCCCAGCCCTGCTTCTCGCAAATCTCGCGAACTGTGGCCTCAATTGCCGCATCGCGCTTGCATTTGAGATCGGCGAATTCTTCGTCGGTTGGGCGTGGCTTCTTCATCGCGCCGCCTCGGCCTCGAATTCGGCGGCGTCCTGCGCGCGGTCGTCGTACCATTGAAGGTCGGGCAGATCGCCGCAGTTGTTGCAGTAGTGGCCGTCCCAACGCGAATAGACGTAGTCGTGGCCGGGGCAGTGATCCGGGCACCAGGTGCGGCGGGTAGGATAGGCCCACAGACCGCGAGGATCGAAGCTCACGACATTCTCGCGGCCGCCGCACACTCGGCAGCGCGACATGAATGGATCGCTGATCCGTCGCGCTTGCCAGCGCAGTTTCCACAGCAGGGTGCGCATCATTGCGCGACCTCCGGATGCTGACAGGCTTCACCTTGGATAGCGTTACAGGCGATGCAATTGCCGCCCGCGTCGCAAAGATTGGTATCGCAACGGCGAGGCCGATGGCCTTCGCTATCGCAGGTCCAAATATCTCGCTGCCACACCCGCCAACGCTCTGGCGGTTCGAGAAAGAGCATGCCGCCCCGGACAAACCCGACAGTTTCAGGCTTGAGCTTCATAGGCTGGCCGCCTCCGGCATTCCATTGTGCTCTACGCCGTCGAGCAGCCGACCGGTAGTGGATTTGCTGTTGTTGCGCTGCATCAGGTGCACGCGCTCGCCGTGAAAACCGCAGCCGCCGGCGAGGTTCAGGATCTTGTATTTGTTCGGTTGCCGGTTGGCGCAGCCATAGTCGCGACGCCAGTCCGGATCGTCCCTGTCGCGATCTATGGTCGGGTACCAGCTTCCCCACTGCTTGAAGAAGAACGCCGTCCCGGCTGCGGCGCACTGGTCGCGGAGTGACCGCGCCCAGTCCGGATGCATCGGGCGCTCGCCGTTTTCGCCGCCAACGATGACCTGGTCGAGATTTGGACCAGTGCTGCTGCTCAGAGCGTTGATATAGCCCGTATCAGATGGCGCAATGTGCCGAAGGTCGATCGGCCCAAGCAGCGGCTCGGCGCTGATGAAGCGCACCGCGGCCGGCGTCGCCAGCAGATCCGGAATCCGTTCGTCGGCTTCCTGCTGCCGCTCGGTCGAGACACCGAGCCAGACGTTGGGTAGCGGTTTCCACCCGCTTTCCGGCGTCCCTGAGACCCGTAGCCGCCCTTGGACGTTCTCGGTCGGCCGCTGCTCGAAACGATCAATCAGGATACGTAATTCAGACTGCCGCCCAAGCTTTGCGCAACAGGAGTTGATGTAGTCCCGCATCCGCGCGCTGCGTTTCGTCAGCACCTGGTAGGTGTGCTGCGGCGTCAGCGCCATCACCGCAAAGACCTTGTCGATCGCTTCGTCCGGGACGTTCTCGTGAAACAGATCCGACATCGAATTGACGAACCAGGTGGTCGGCTTCTTGCGCCTGAGCGGCGCGGTCAGGACCTCATCCGAAGCGATGCCGATCTTGCCGGTCCAGACCGGCTTGCCGTTCACGATCTTCGTGGTGCCGGCGTAATGCGGCGCGCCGCGGTGACCAGGCGAGAGGCCGGCGCTGCATGCCTCGATCCGGCTGGCCATCTGCATGGCGTAGCAATTGGTGCAGCCGGGCGAGAGGATCGAGCAGCCGGCGAACGGATTCCAGACGTGCTGCGTCCATTCGATCGAGGTCCTGGTCATGGGTGCTCGCCTCGTAGCAGCGCCTTGGCCTCGTCGGAAAGCTGCGGGTGCTCTCCAATGAACTCGCAGACACGGCAGATTGTGTGGGTGAAATCGCGATCGCCGTATCGATAGACGTGCGTGCCGCAAACGGTGCAGTCGAACTCAGCGACCGCATCCCGCGTAAAAGCGAATATGTTTTCCGCCTGTCGCCTGGTCATGAATGCCCCCGCGTATTTGTGTCGCGGCGCTGCTGTCGCAGCGCCTAGCCAGGCTGCAGGTGGTCACTGCGGCCGCGGGCGCCCAAATTGTCGTGCGAGAGCTCCGGCCAGTAGTCGAGGTTCGCGTAGCGCGAGCCCGCGTCGCCGCCGCTGAGCCAGGAGCCGCCGAAGATGGACGCGCGCGGCTGCACGTCGTTGCTGCGGCCCCACACCCACATGTTGCCGGTCGCCTGCACGAGGCCGGCCCGGCTGGTGCGCCGCGCGTCCAGCTTCGTGATTTCGGGATCAACGCCGTGCGCGGAATGTTCCGTGACGCCGGCGGCGGCCGCCTCGAACTCGCGCTGGGTCAGCAGTTGTTTGCCGTGATGCGCCATGACCGCATTGGCGGCGGCATAGTCGAAGCGGAGAAACGGCTTGCCGGTCGCGGGATCGATCGGGCAATTGCGGCCGTCGGCGATTGCCGCCCCATAGCGGCTGGTGCCCTGCCGGATGTGATCGACGCCGGTGAGATAGATGTCGCACCAGAACCGCGCGCCCTCGGCCTCGACCAGCGCCATGCTGCGCGGATCCCGGCAGGCGGGACGAAAGCTCAGGTCCCACAGCGAGCAGGGATTGATCGCGGGGATGGCGTCGCCGCCGTTGCCCGCGCGGGCATTGCCGCCTGGCGCAAAGTGAAAGCCGCCGATGCAGCCTTCGCCGGCAGGGATGCGATACGCTCGCAACGCATGCGGGATGCCGTCGGCCAGCACGATGCCGTAATCGGCGCCGGGGGTCAGTCCATCGGACGGCAGCACGACCTGCCTCGCGGCCTTGAAGCGCTGGCCGTCGATCGTCGTGCCGGCCCTGATGACCAGGCTGTCGCGTCCGGTCACCAGCCATGCCGGCGATCGCGGGTCCCGCTTGACGATGGTCGGCACGCGCTCGGCCGCGGCAAAGGTTTCAGGCGCATTCATAGGGCGTGTCCTTCGGAAACTGCCGGCTGCCCGCCGGCCGGGACGCGATCAACCGATGTGGAATCGGGAATGCGCCGGTAGACGCGCACGGACGGGTGCCCGATGCCGACGATCTGCCCGGTGCGATGCAGTTGCCGCAGCACGGTGCGGACATAGGCCGGCGTCGATTTGCTGCCGATCGCGATGAAGACGCCGCGCGCCGAGACCGGCGTGCCGTCGTCCGGGATCGCGTCCAGCACCATGGCGACGAAGGAGGGGCGGGGACGGAGTTTCATGACGCCCTCGCCATTTCGGTAGCGACGATATCGAGCGTGGCTTCGAAAGCCCGCTCGGCGGCGACATCGTCATACTCGGCGAGACGTCGCGAAGGCGGGCGGTCGCGGTAACGCTGCCATTCGGCCAGCGCGATCGTCGCCTCGAGCTGGGTCGCGGTGGCGAGATGGTCCGGGTGGGTGAGGCTGACGATATCGCTCATAGCCGGCCCCACAGCCAGACCAGGGGCGCGAGCCACAGCGCGGGGACGAGACCGAGATAGGTCGCGACGCAAAGCGGCTCGAGGCCTGGCCTCTCGACGATCGAGCAGGCGACCCGCCGCCGGTCCGCAGCCGGCGGCGGGTCTGGAATCTCTTTTGGCCGCACCAAAAGAGTCCCGTTCGGTGTTTTGGAAAGCGGCGCGCGCAGAACGATGACGTTGCTCATTGGCGGTCACGCCGTCAATCCGGCCAGCGCCTGGGCGCGCTCGCGGGCGGCCGGCACCAGCGTTTCGATCTGCGCCGCGGTCCAGCCGAGCAGCAGCATGTCGTCTCGCGACAGGCCGCCCTCGCGCTGTGCGGCCTGCCGCATGTCCTCGGCCATGACGCGGGTCGCGGCCTCGCCGCTCAGACCGGCGCGGGGCCTCGTCAGTGCGGAATCGATGAAAGCGGGAATGGTGAGGGCGGGTTGGAAAAAGGAAGGGCCGGATTTGACCACGTTGCAGCGAGAACGACGCATGAAAACCCCCGGTTTGTCAGTGGAAAAGACGCCTGCGGCATGCCAGCATCCCGTCCGGGAAAGGGGACGAGGAGTGCGGGGCAATGGGCGGCTATTGGTGGCTGGTGGCGCTGGCGGGACTGCTGGCCTTCATCATCTGGCGGCGCGGAGCGGATGCCCGGCGCCTCCGAAAGGTCGCCCGCGATCTGGAAGACGCGGTGCGGCCGTCCCGCGACGGCCCCCAAGCTTGGTTCAGCAAGCCTGACGTCGCGAGCGATGCCGAAGCATTTCGTCTGGCGCGCGCGGAAAAGCTGAGGCGGGCAAGAACTGAGGCCGAACGCCTGAGCGCGGCGTTCGAGGCGAATGAGTTGGAGGCGGGAGATGGGCCATCGTTTCGCATCGTCGCCAGCATGTCGACGTCTGAAATGCCGCGCGAGAAACGGCCGATGCCGCCACGTGGAAGCGTATCGGGGGCTTCCTTCGAGATAACCTATGCCGATGCGGATGGTGTGATCACGGACCGCGTCATCCGGGTCAACGAGGTGACTGGCGATAACGGCTTCGCGTATATCAGGGCGCATTGTTACCTCGCGCAAGCGGAACGCACGTTTCGAAGCGATCGCATTCTTGAACTTCGTAACCATCGTACCGGTGAGCAAATCCGCGACCCGGGCAAATTCTTTGCGGTTTTCTATGAGGACGATGATGACGAAGTCGTCCTGTCGCACGAGGCCGTGATGTCGCGCGCAAAGCCCGGTCTCCAGGCGCTGGTCTGGGTCGCGCGGGCCGACGGCGAACTCGATGACGCCGTGATTGACACTATGCTGGACTACATCGACGCTCGCCGTCAGATCGGCTCCAAGGCCGCCGACTTCGCGTGGAATCGCGAGGTGGCGAAACGCTGGATCATGTTCACGCGGCCGGTCTTCGATAACGCGGCCGGCGTGCTTTCGCGTCTGTCTCCGGCGGGCAGGGTGGCGATAGTGACCCGCGAATTCGTCGAGCGGATCGGTGCTACGTCCCCGAACCGCCGCAAGCGAGCGGACAAGCTTTTGCGGCGTTACTGACGTTTGAAGCTCGAGGGGCACGCTTGAGTCTCCCGATGTTTCACGGGAAACAAACAACACCAAAACGGTGTTAAGTCAACATGAATAACACCAATGCGGTGTTAGACTGGGCTAGGGTTAGATGTTGCGTACCAGATGATCCAAACGATCAGTCCGGCCATCGCTACGACCCAGAGCTTGAAAACAAAGACGAATGTTGCGTTGGTGATGGCGTCCACTCGTCGCATGGTGGTTACCGGTAGGACCCAGCCGAGAATGATCCGGACCGCGCCGAACAGTATCGCGCCAACGATTGCCAGTATGACGATGATCGAAATCACGCTTGCAAATCCGAATCAGAGAAGATCGTGGATCACGCGGCCTACCCGGCCAAACACATGCAGTTCGTTGGTCGGGTGGATGGTTTCGTGATCTGGGTTTGTGGAAAACGGCTGTAGCCGTGGTCGGGCGCCGCCGCGGTATCGCTTGAAGGTCGTATCGCCGTCGGGGGTTACGAACACGTAGAATGCATCGTTAACAAGTCGGTGGTCGTCGCGGTTGACAAAGATGTAGCTGCCCTCCGGCGCAACCAGGTTCATGGAATCGCCCTCGACTTCGAGCCCCACCCAATCACCGCGTGGCAGGTCGGCAGCAAGAAGATATCGTTTGACGTCGGACTTTCGGACGCCGTCCTGACTGACAAGTCGACCGGCGCTAACCCATGACATCAGCGGCACGCGATATCGCCGGAGCGCCGGAAAGACCAATAGTTCTGGAGAGGTTCGCAGGACGGGGGCAAGCTTTTCGGCCCAAAGCGCTGTCATTTCGCGCTCGCCGTGTAGGAGCTTGCCAATTTGCTGCTGACTCGTGCCGATCGCTTCCGCGAGGTCCTTCTGTGTGAGCTTCGGCCGCCGTGCCATGGCGTCTGCTAGCCCATTTGGATATTTGCCCTTCATTTCGGTAGCGGGCACCATTTTGGTGTGAGCATCAAACACCAAAGCGGTGTCAGCATCTTGCGAATCAACACCATAATGGTGTTGAGATTGCCGCATGACATTTGATGACTGGATGAACATGACCGGCAACTCCAACGCTGGCGTTGGGGAAAAGCTCGGGAAGTCAGGCGAAACCATCAGGCGCTATCGCGTCGGCGAACGTGAGCCGGACAAGGTCGTGATGGCTCAGCTCTTCGAACTGTCTGGCGGGTTGGTGACTCCGAACGATTGGGTGGGTGTTGGTCCGCGATCGGAAGGTGACGGCGTGGGCGCATGCACATGATCCGAACTTCTGGAACCACTAGACGCCTGTCAAAAAAGCTGACCCTTATCGATGAGGGTAGAAACCCTCAAGGTTGCGGGTGGTTTTTTCCGATCCTCTTGGAATTGCAGAAACTTTTTCCCCGGGATTCGGCCGCCGAGATCGCTCACAGATCGGGCCGATCGGTGAAGGTTGTCGAGCGTTGGCTGGCGCGAAAGGGCGCTCCCGACGGTCAGGCTTTGGCCGCGCTGTTGCGCAGCGACGTCGGCGACGCGGTCCATGCCGCGTTGATCGCATCGGTCAGATCGCCATGGGCCGACAATCTCCGCGCCGTCCGTGAAATCGCAAAGCTTCGGCAGCAGCAGGCCGACGCCGCCCGGCGGCTGGAAGCCCTGGAAAGGGGTATCCGATGACTGACCCTGTTCACCTGGTCGTCTGCGTCTTCGCAGTTTTCACCGCGCTGGGTCTCGCGTGTGCCGTCGGGATTACACGTAGCCCTTGGCTGGCGAATACATCCGCTCGGCTGTGTTACCGCAGCCGTCGCACAGCATCGTGTGCGTCTTCATACCTTGCGGACCGAAATGCACATGCGGACGCTCCGCCGTCACCCGCATCACGGCTCCGCAGAGTGGACAGTCCTTCGCTCCGGGTGGTGGGCTTGGCGCGCTGGCACAGCCAGTCTCCAGCACCTTCACCCGCGCTTCCAACTCCGCAAGCCGTTTGGGAAGTCCGGCCACGGCCTTCCAGCCGGGTACCTGTTCGAGGAGTTTGATGATGTCCGAAACTGAAACGCCGATCATGCCGCCTCCCGATGTGGTCCACGCCGGCGGCAATTCGCTGGCGCGCTATCGGCTGGCTTTTACCACGCTTCAGGTGTTCTCGCTTCGCGAGGATGGCCGCCGCATCGAGATCAGCGATGGCGGCCACGATATCGTATTCGATCTCGATTCGGCACAGGCGCGCCATCTAGCGGCGCTTCTGTCGGAGCCATTGCCGCGGCCGACGAATGGCGGCGCGCAATGACCGCGTTTCACGTCGCTCTCATCATTCTTTTGGTTTTCACCGCGCTGGGTCTCGCATGCGCGGTCTGGGCATCGCGCGCGCCGCGCGAGCCCGGGATCGGCCGGCGACGTCGCCCGCCGGCCGGTCGTCAATCTCATCAGCCCGACCCGCGCTATTGCCGCGACCTGCAGCGCGTCTATTCGCGCGAGCAGCTCGAGGCGATCGCGCGGCGTCCTGTTCAATCCGGTTTCGAGTCCGGCGCCGCCTCCAGCGCCGGATGCGGATGCCCGCCGGCGTGCAATCCCCCGATGCCTTCGGTGCCGGCGGGCACCCGCGCTGCCGGAGGACGCCATGCCTGAGCAGCTTCTTTCCGAACCACTGAGCCGCGCCGCAGCGACATCGCAGTCCCGCCAGGCGCTGCGGCTGGCGATCGAGCAATCCTTCTTCATGGGCGGTTCGGCGGCGGCGATCGCGCGCAACTTCTCCTCGTTCGGCCATGTCCTTCATGCGAGCGACGTGCAGCGCATCTGGGCCAGCGCGCGCGAGGCCGGCCGCCTGCCGAAGCTGCGGCGGCCGCACGGCGGCCCGAAGGCGAGGGCGCGCTCATGACCAGGTGGGACAGCCGGTCGAAAAAGATGAAGCGGGAAGCCGGTCGCGGCTGGCTCGACAGCGGGCTGCGCCGTGCCGACAAGGAAATGAGCAAGGGGGAGATGCAGCGCCAGCTCGCGGAAGCCGTGCGCAACACCGCCAAGCTGCCGGTGGATGACGAGGCGAGGGGCTGATCGGATGGCGTTCGATCTCCTGATTCCGCCGAAGGCGCAAAATCTCGTTGCGCCCGCCGTCGCCTCGGTGAAATGGCGCGGCAAGCAGCTGTGCTGCTTCGTGACGCTGCGCCGAAGTCTCGCCGAGAGCCTCGGCATCGCTGCCGCCGGCGGCAAGGTGCATGTCGCCGTGGGCAGCGACGCCGACGCTGGCAAGATCCGCGTGAAAGCGGATGCCGACGGCTATTTCACGCCCCGGACGCTTCGCGCCGGCTCGTTGTGTGTGGCGTTTCCGGTGCCCGCATTCCTCGGCGACGACCTGCGGAAACCCACCGCCGCGCGCGCGGATGTGGTTGCCGGAGCGGTCATCGTCACTCTGCCCTGGGATGCGAGCGCGGCGGCGCGGCCGGCGACGACCGCGCCAGCCACGCCGGAGCCGGGGATCGCGCCGCGGAGACCGGCGGCGCATCGTTACGTCGCAATCTGGGGAATGGATTTCGACCCAGCACCCGGAAAGGAGCGCGTCGGCCGCGCCGGCAAGTGGATCGAAGTTTCGCCGCGCGGCTTCAAGTTGTTGCGCCTGCTGGCGCAGGCCGAAGGCGAGCCCGTCAGCGACGCCGAGATCATCTTGCGGCTGTGGGAGGTCAGGCCGCCCGGCGTAACCGCCATGCTCGACATGGTGCTGCGTGATTTGAAGACCTTGAGACTCGTCGATTTCGCGGTCGAACCGGTGCGCGGCAAGGGCTTTCGCCTGGTCGATCGCGCGAACGGAAAGGCGGCGTCATGACGCTGCCGGTGCATCCGCTCGCCGAGCTGTTTCCGCTGATCGATGGCGAGGAATTCTCCGCCTTCGCCGAGGATATCCGCCTCAACGGCGTCGTTGATCAGATCGTGCTGCTCGACGGCGCGATCCTCGACGGTCGCAACCGGTTCAACGTGCTGACACATCTGGTCGAAAGCGGCGAGGTGCTTGGCTCCGGCTGGGGTCATCGCGCCGGCGAGCCGCTCGATGTCGAGCATCTCGACGCCGACAACGCCTGGTTCCGGAAGTTCAACCGCGACATCGATGGCGACCCGCTGTCCTGGGTCATCAGCAAAAATCTAAAACGACGACACCTGAACGAAAGCCAGCGGGCTATTACAGCCGGCAAGATCGCCAACCTTGGAGTCGGCAGGCCACTCAATCCCTCGTTTGAACCCGCGCCCGACTATATTCCCTCAATTGAGGGAATTTCCGCACAGGCGGCTGCTGCGATGTTGAACGTCGGTCGCGCCAGCGTGGAGCGCGCCCGCAAGGTTCTCAAGGACGGCACACGGGATCTGCAGCACGCGGTCGAACAGGGCCGGATCGCGGTGTCGACAGCGGAAACCATTTCCCGCCTGCCGCAGCAGGATCAGGCCGAGATCATCAAGAATCTGCCGCGCGACGAACGCGGCCGGCTCACGGCCGAGGCGAAGAAGGCTTTAGCACCTGTTGTTAAGGAAATGCGCGCCGAGAAGCAGGCGGAAAAGAAAGAGCGGCGCGAGCAGCGCGAAGCCGATCTCGGCCGCAAGCTGATGGCGATGCCGGAGAAGAAATACGGCGTCGCGATCGAGGACTTCGAATGGGATCACGAGCCGTGGTCGCGCGACAGCGGCATGGATCGCCATCCCTCGAACCACTATCCGACCGCATCGGATGCGCACACGCCGGAAGAGATCGTGGCGCGCACGGCGGAGCGGTTCGCATGTCTCGCCGACGACTGCGTTCTCTACATGTGGACCACGATCCCGCATGAGGCGATCGCGCATCGCGTGCTGGAATTGCGCGGCTTCAAGTACGTCTCGCAGCGCGCCTGGTTCAAGCAGCGGCCGGGCGCGGGGCGTGGTCCCGGCTATTGGGTCACCGGCGAGCACGAACTGCTGCTGATCGCGGTGCGCGGCAAGGTGGTGCCGCCGTCGACCGCGCATTTTCCGAGCGCCTTCTCCGCGCCTGTCGGTGAGCACAGCGAAAAGCCGGACCAGCAATACGAGCACGCCGAATTTCATTTCCCCAGCCTGCCGAAGATCGAACTGAACGCGCGCCGCTCCCGCGACGGCTGGGATGCCTGGGGCTATGAGGCTCCGGCGCAGCAGGTGACGGGGGATTTTCCGGCAGCGCCAAGGATCGGCGAGCCGATGGAGTTTTCGATCGGGGGCTTGCGGAAGAACGTTGCGCGCTTCGGGATCCGGCATCGCGAGGATGGACGTTTCGATTACAACTACAATTTCCAGTTCACGACATCGGGCAGCGGCGGTCCTTTCCACGGTGACTTCTCCAGTTTCGAGGCTGCGCTTCGCGCGGCCATCCTGCACGCCCAACGCTTCCTGATCGCGCGTCGCGACGCGACCGACAGCGTGACGTCGGAAGCCGAACGCCGCGCCGCCAGGGCCGGTCTTGAATGGATCGAACAACGCTGCACCGAATGGGGGCTTGCGCGCGATCTGGATTCCCCAGCGAAAGCGGATGCTGATCTCGCGGCCACGGAGGGTGCGCAAGCGCCGGCTGCGGAAGGTAGGGACGGCGCCGCGAGTAGGCTCGCCGACGGGCGGACGTCGGACACGGCGGGGGGTGATGGCACCTCAGCGTTACTCCCCGCCGGCGAATTCGTCGTCTCTCGCGAAGAGAGGCGCGCCGTCTGGAAGGCGCTCGCCGCGATCGATGCCGGTGTCACCATCGAGGGACCGATCCTCGAACTGCTGCTAAGCGACCGTCTGATCATGACCGGCGCGGTCGACTGCGGCTACATCCTCACCTCGCGCGGCCAGGGCGCGCTCGACGTGCTGGACGCGCATTTCAGTCCCGCGTCCGACGGTGGCGCGACAACCATTCCCGAGCCCGAGCAATCGGGGGAGGCGGCAGCGGTCAGCGCACGGCCCGCGTCGTCTCCGGATTTGCGTGCGCCAGCGGACCCGGACGCTGTTGAGGTTGGCTGCAGCCAAGCCCCGGCGACTTTTTCAAAAGACACGGACGCGCCCGGATGTACGGCAGCGTCCGCGGGAGGCGCGGTGCCAGCTCCCGCTGCGCCTCCCGAACCCGAACCTCTCGAGATTCCCGCATTCCTGAAGCGCCGGCCGGACAACTCGCTGCCGCCGCGCGACGCCAGCGAGGCCGCATGAACCAGACCTATCTTCTCTCCGGCAGACATTCGACCGATCTCGCCAATGCGATCTCGGACGCGATCTTCGCCGCGCGCGGACGCGGCATGGAGATGGACCAGATCGTCTGCATCGCCGCCGCCGTTGTCGCCGATTACGGCCGCGGCGCGTACGGCGACAGCTATCTGCCATGCCTTGCGCATGTGGTGCTGGGACGTGCGGGCCAGACACTCCCGTCGTCGGAGACGGTGCAATGAACATGCGGTTGCCTGAGCGTTTTCGTGAACGCATTTTTCTGCGCTTGAGGGCTGACTTGCGGTCACCGGACTTTGTAATTGGCAAACCCGGCGACGATTATTTGCGACGCTGGTGGATCATTCCGCGCAATCGCCTGTTCAACGTCTACCTTCACCAATTTCTTCGAAGTGACGACGATCGCGCGTTGCACGATCATCCCTGGTGGAACATGTCGATTCTGCTCGATGGCGAGTACGCGGAGCACACAATCGCCGCCGGCGGCGTCAACCGACGGAAGGTCTATCGCGCCGGAGATATCAAGCTGCGCGCCGCACGGGCGGCTCATCGCATTGAACTCCATGCCGGCCCGTGCTGGACGCTGTTCATCACCGGGCCTCGGTTGCGCGATTGGGGATTCCATTGTCCGGCCGGCTGGCGACCCTGGCAACAGTTCGTCAATAGCCGTAATTCCGGTGAGATCGGTCCGGGGTGCGACTGATGGTCAAGCCCCGCACCTGGAGCGATGACGAGAACGCTAGGCTGCTGCAGCTCGAGGCGGAAAAACTGCCGCGCGAGGAGATCGCCCAGCGCCTCCGCAAAACGCGTCAGCAGGTTACGGCACAGATCGGCAAGCTGCGCGCCCGTCAGAACACGCATGCGCACTCGGAGAGCGAGATCGCCGTGGTCAGGCGGTGCGATCCCGGCGCGCCCTGGACTGAGGAGGAAATCGAGCGGCTGATTGGGCTCGGATCGACCGCGCGTGGAATGGGCGAGTGGGGCGTCATCGCCAGGACGCATTTTCCCGGCCGCACCCCGACCGCCTGCAAGCAGCAATACTTCCACAGTCGCGGCGCACGGCACGATCCGGCTGAGGTTGAGCCCCGTGACTTGTCAGCATCCGGTCCTTCTGCAGCGGCGGCGCCGGTGTGGAGGCAAGCGCCGCAATCGATCACCGCCGCCGTGTTCGGCGATCCGCCGCCCGGACGCAGCGCGCTCGATCAACGGCGGCACTTTTCGCAAACCCGGGGGCTTTCATGACGGTCGGCCAGAACACCATCCAATCGAAGCTGCTGCGCGGCATCGTCGAAGAGATCGAGAAGGTCGAAGAGCAGATGAAGGATCTGCGCGACCGCAAGGGCGAGATCATGGCGCGCGCCAAGGCCGAAGGGCTGACGCCGGCGGGCATCCGCTACGTTGTCAAGGCGCGCAAGATGAAGCCGCACGATCGAGAGGAAGCCGAGACGATTCGCGACACCTACATGCACGCGATGGGCATGGCGGAGGAGCCGCCGCTTTTTCGCGCCATGCAGAAGATGGCGGAGGACGAACTCTCCCGCGAGAAGCTGATCGAGCACTTCAAACTGATGTGTCCGCCGAAGGGCGAGGTCATCGTCAAGGTTGGCGGCGATCCCGTCCGGATCTATCGCGATCTCGATGGCAGGCCGCAGGCGGAGCCTTACGTCGATCAACCGCATGCTTCGGCCGCCGCGCCGAAGCCGTCGACCATGTCGACGGGCCGCGCGCGCGAAGTGCCTGATGTCGATGAGGACGGCGCTTATGAATATGGCCGCTCTATGTACCGGCAGAACAAGCCGGTCACGGAGAATCCGTTTCCGTATGGCGACCCGCGCCGCGCGCGATGCGACGAAGGCTACCGCGACGAAAGCGGCGATGACGGGATGGGCGACGACTGATGCTGTTCGCCCTGTCTCATCGCAAGTCCAACCCGCAGGAATTCGGCGACCTCTTCATGCCGGAGGAGGCGCAGCAGCCAATCCTCGCGCGCAGCGTTCGCACCGCGTTGATGGAGTGGCTGACCGAACTGTGGTCGGAAGAAGAGTTGCGCGAGCTCGGAATCGGCCCTCGAAAAAAGGCATTGTTCGGCGGCGCGCCTGGCACCGGCAAGACGACGCTGGCGCACCATCTTGCGGCGCGGCTCGGGCTTCCGATGCTGGCGGTGCGGCCGGAACGCGTCATTTCCAAATATGTCGGCGAGACCGGAATCAATATCGGGCGTCTGTTTGAGTGCGCCCGCGCCGGCATCATGCTGGACGGTGCGACCGAACCGGTTCCGATGGTGCTGTTCATCGACGAGTTCGACGCTCTCTCGCGTCAGCGGCGGCGCGGCGAGCAGGCTTCCGACGACAGCCGCAACGAGGAAGTCAACACGCTGCTGCAGCGAATGGAGCAGCATGACGGTTTCCTGATCGCGGCGACCAACCACGGCGATCATATCGATCAGGCGATCTGGCGGCGTTTCGATATTCATATCGCGCTTGAGCTGCCGGGACAGGAGGAACGCGAGCGGATTCTTGCCCGCTATCTCTCGCCGTTCGGATTGCCGGCGGCCGCGCTGCGCAAGCTGGGCGAAGCCTTCGAGAGCGCCTCGCCGGCGCTGATGCGCCAGTTCTGCGAAAATCTGAAACGCCAGATCGTGGTCGGGCCGAAGCTGAAACTCGACATGCGGAAGATGTCGGTGATCGATCGCCTGATTGCTGCGATCTCGCCGCATCCCGATCTCGGCAAGCCGCGGCTGTGGTCGCACGGCGCGAAAGATGACGCCGTCAGCGCGATGCCATGGCCGCTGCCGCGCGCGGACGAGATTGAAACCTGCAGCGACACACCGGCGGTCGAAGCCGACAATGTCATCGATCTGAGGGGGCGGGGCCGCGCCGAGAATGAAGCGGGGGCCGTGGTGTAATGTGGCTGTACGTTCCGCCAATATCATCAGTCTTTGCACCGGAGGCGCCGGGCTCGATCTCGGAATCGAGCTGGCAATGCCGGACGCTCGCGCGGTCTGTCTGGTGGAGAGGGAGGCGTTCGCCGTCGCGCATCTGGTCGCAGCGATGCAGCAAGGTCTCCTGGCTCAGGCTCCTGTCTGGAGCGATGTCACCACCTTCAACGGCCGGGCGTGGCGTGGCCTCGTGGATGGCGTCATTGGCGGAATCCCGTGCCAGCCTCACAGTCTCGCCGGCAAGCGGCTCGCCGAAGACGATGAGCGCGACCTCTGGTCCGACGCAAGGCGCATCATCATTCAGTCCGGCGCGTGGTTCGTCCTCATCGAAAACGTCGAGGGAATGCTCACGTCGGGCGGCGCGGAGCGCGTCTGGCGTGACCTGGGACGGCTTGGTTTCGAGCGTGAGGTTGGACTTTTCTCGGCGCGAAGCGTCGGCGCGTCGCATCAGCGCAACCGCACGTTCATCCTCGGTGTGGCCGACCCCGGCAGCGCGCGACTGCAAAGGTGCGAACTCGGCGGATCATCTGGACAACGGGACAGGCCGGAAGCATCTCGACCAGTTACCGAACTTCGTCGAACATCTGTGGTCGTCCCCATCTGTTGCGGACACGTCGGTCTCTTTCCACCAGGTCCATCCGACCTATCAGGCTGGCGAGACGTCCTCGCATCCGCGCCGGAACTTGAACCCGCTTTTCGTCGAGTGGCTGATGGGCTGGCCTCCCGGCTGGACATTGCTCGCGTGGACCGACTTCGCATGCTCGGCAACGGCGTTGTCAGCCTGGAAGGCGCGTATGCGTTCCGCACTCTTGCAACTCGGCTTGCCGGTAGAGGCAGCACCGGTGCAGCGCGACTTGTTCGCATGATTGGCGAATTTTGACACAGCCGGCGCGACGCCGGCCAACATGGAGACGTGACGCATGAATGCGATTGATCAGAAGATCGAGGAAAAGGCCGTTGTGCTGGTCAAGGCGGATGCGACGGCGCCGTGCCTGAAGGTGCTGGACTGCACTGCGATTGAGATCAAAGCGGGCACAACCTTCAATGGCCACACTTTCACCGAGGATTCGCCAGTAGCGTCGCCGGCCGATGGCTATGTCGCTGGCCGAGACTACGTCGTCACAGTCCTTGACGGCGCCGCCGCAGCCTTCGCTGCGGATGCCATTCCAACAGCATCATCGCAGCTCGGCGGCTTCCACTTCGCGCCTGGCAGTAACGCTTATGCGCGCGCCGGCGGCGATGATATCCCGGCAATCAATCCCTATTCGGCGTGGGATCTGAATTTCCGGCCCGCATGCCCGGATCCACGCGGGATGACGCTGGTCGACACCGGCGGCCGCAAATTCTGGTGCGACATTTATCTGATGGCCGCTGATCACACCGATGGAACCAGCCGCTTCGGCGTCACCATTGCAGATGGCGCCGATCTGCCGAACGGCACGGGAACGGACGGTAAAAAGTACAAGGCGTTTGACTATCCGACCGCCGTCGCGGTGCTGGCCTCTCACGGCAAGGGCCTGCTGTCGGTCGAGGAGTTCTTCGCCGCCGCGTACGGCGTCACCGAGAAATCCTCCGCGGACAAAAATCCAAAGGTCACCGGGCTTGATGCACCGCGCACCAGCAAGTTCGGCCTGATGCAGGCGACCGGCAACATGTGGGTGTGGGGCCATGACGGCGATCCGGACGAGCCGCGCGCGTCCGTCTTCGGCGGCGCCTGGCTCAACGGCGGCAGCGCGGGCTCGCGCTACGCGGTCCTCGGCTACTGGCCGGAGGGCTCGCACGTCGGTTTGGGCGCCCGCGGCCGCAGTGAACACCTGCAGCTTGGCTAGGCGCTGCGACAGCAGCGCCGTTTCTGTTGCCGCCGTTCGCTGACGGGCCGAGCCGAAAGCTCGGCCTGCCCGGGCGGAGGAGAATCCGCGCAAATGCCGATCGTCAGGGACGACAACACCGCAACTGACGCCCTGGCGATCGTCGAGAAATACGAGGCCTTCGTGAGCTATCTGTATCCGATCCTGCAGCGCAGCCCGCGTCGGCACGGGGTTCTCCGCGACACGGTGCTGGCGGCGCTGTTCGTGCCGGTCGGCGACCTCTATCACGCCGCGAAATCGCGGCAGGTGTCGCGGCTGCACGCCGTCGACGCCGAGTTCGCGACGCTGCGGTCTCACCTTCGCTTTCTCTCGCATGCCTCCGTTCGCATCCTGACGCCGCACCAGCACGAGGTCGCGCTCGCGCTGCTGGCGGAGCCAGGGCGGATGCTGAACGCGTGGCAGAGAAAGCTTTTCAATCAACGCGCACGGCCGCCAGGTGTCGACGACGCAGTCGCGTCGCGACGGGCCGCCAGCGCTCGCGCTTTGGGAGCCAATGGCTTCCAGAGGGGGCAGGCGGGGACATGATGCAGCCGCGCGCGTCCATCTTCGGCGGCTCCTGGCTCAACGGCGACAACGCGGGCTCGCGCTACGCGAACCTCGACTACTGGCCGGAGAACTCGCACGACAATTTGGGCGCCCGCGGCCGCAGTGACGACGGATTGATCAACGGCAAAGCGTCGCGGACTTCACTCGACGACGCGTTGCAGACAGACGCTCGGCGCCGATCACGGTCGCGCCGGCGGACCATGCGAGATCAAGGTCTGTGGTCAGCCCGCGTGTCCTGCTTCGGCAAATACATTGCGCGGTCCGGCAGAGCGGGGCGTAGGGGGCGGGTTCTTTGGCAAAGCGTCGCGGACTTCGCCGCCAATGGCGGCTGCGCTCGACGACGCGTTGCCGGAAACTGCCTTTCGAGACCCGCGGCCGGCTTTTTCATCGACAGGGGTGCGGCGCGATGACGGGTGCATCCTCGTTCAGCTTCGATCTGCTCGATCGTCTTAGTGGCAACAAGGCGGTTGCAGACGCGCCGTGCCCTGCATGCGGTCCGGAGTGCCGGTCGCCGGCAAACCAGCGGCGGAAGGTTTTGCGGATCTGGAACGACGGCGAGTTCATCACCTACAAATGCGCCAGGTGTGAAACGTCCGGATACGCCAGGCCAAACGGCTCGACAGCGGCGAAGGCATCGCGTCCGCGGCCTCAGCCCGCCGAACCGGAAAAGGACAAGGCCGAGCTCGCGCGCTATCTGTGGTCGAAGTCGCTGCCGCTCGCGGGCTCGCTTGCGGAAGTCTATCTCAGGTCGCGGAAGTGCTTCATCCCGTCCGGGAACCTGCGATTCCTGCCGGCCCGCGGAGACCATCCGGCGGCGATGATCGCCCGGTTCGGCGCTGGAGAATTGACCGGCGTTCACCTGACCAAGTTGCGGGCAGACGGCCTGGCGAAGGCCGGGACCGAGAACGACAAGATCATCGTCGGACCGTGTGTGGGCCAGCCGATCGTTCTGCTGGACAACGAGGAGCGCGAAGAACTCAACGTGGCCGAAGGGATCGAGGACGCTGCCTCGCTTGCTCTCGTCACCGGCTGGTCATCATGGGCGGCCGGGACAGCGAACCGGATCGCGCCGGTCATCACGTCGGTTCCGATGTCGTTGAGAATCTTCCTCGCCTCCGATCTCGATTGGGGAAAGCCTGATCGCGTCAGGGCGGGTCCGCGCGCTCTGCGGAAGGCGATCGACATCCGGCCCGATCTGATACCGCTGCACTTCGAGAAGGCGCTAGGGATCAGGATCGACGCCAACAAGGCGCTCATCCAGTTCGGGGGCGACGTCATCCTTGCGGTGTTCGAGTGGTGCGATGCGCAGGCGCGATACGCGCAAGGCGACATCGGGTTCGAGGCCATGATGCGGGCCTCTCACCGCGCGCAGGACGCATTCCGGACGTTGGCGGGGGAGGCGCTATGACCCGCCGCTACCGCAACCTGATCGGATCGGTCACTTCGCCGCGCACGATGGAAGCGGCGTATCGTCTGACGGCCGCCGGCAAGCGGCTGACGCCGGGCTATCTCGAATTCAAGGAATTCTCGGCGCTCAACCTTGCCGAACTGGCCCGCGACATGCGCGAGGGCCGCTATGTCTCCGGCGAGCCGCGCCAGTTTCATGTGTTCGATCCGAAGAAGCGGCTGATCTCGGCGCTGCCGTTCCGCGACCGCGTCGCGCAGCAGGCGCTGTGCCTTGTCATCGCGCCGATCTTCGACCGCGCCCTGTTGCCGCGCGCCTTCGCCTGCCGGCCGGGCAGGGGGACGCACGCGGGCGTCGTCCTGCTGCAGAGCGAATTGCGCCGCGAATCCCGCGGCGGTGCGCTTTATTTTCTCAAGACCGATTTCCGCGGTTACTTCGCCTCGATCCAGCGCGACGTGCTGTGGCGATTGATCGAGGCGAAGATCAGTTGCCGGGCCACGCTCGCGGTCGCCGAGGCCATGGTGCCGCGACGGGGCATCGGCCTGCCGATCGGCAGCCTGACCTCGCAGATCTTCGCCAACCTCTACACCGGCGCGACGCTCGACCGCCACCTGCAGCAGCGGCTCGGCGAAAGGCTCTGGTACCGCTACATGGACGATCTCGTGGTGCTTGGCCGCAGTTCGGCGCATCTTCGCGCGGTCAAGGATTCGATCGAGGACTATTCCCGCCGCGAACTCGGCCTGCGGTTCTCGAAATGGTCGATCGCGCCCGTGACGCGCGGGGTGAATTTTCTCGGCTATCGCATCTGGCCGACCCACAAGCTGCTGCGCCGCGACAGTGTGATCCGCGCCCGGCGCAAGATCGCGGCTTATCGCGCCGCCAACGACCAAGAGCGGCTGCGCAAGTTCCTCGGCGCTTGGCTGGGACACGCGCAATGGGCCGACAGCGCCAACCTGATCCGGAGTCTCGGGCTGATCGCGAGGCCGTCATGAGCGCGAGTCCAATCAAATGGCAGGATGAGGGCGCTTATGTTGGTGACAATCGACGGCTCGCCATGGTGGGCAGTCTTGCAATCGGCGCGATCTTCCTCTCGGCCGGTCGCGGCGCTCGGTACGTTCGCTGGCGCATCTGGTGCTCGGCGACGATGAATCCCGCTGAAGGCGTGGCGAGATCGATCGATAGCGCCAAGCGCGAGGTCGAAGACCGGTTCGGCAAGTTCTTGATGCTGACGGGTCTCGTGAGGACCGCGCCATGAGTTCACCATCTCCGACGCGTCCGGTTCTTCGCTGGCATGGCGGCAAATGGAAGCTGGCGCCGTGGATCATCGGGCATTTCCCGTCGCATCGGGTCTATGTCGAGCCGTTCGGCGGCGCCGGCTCGGTTCTGCTTCGCAAAGCGCGTAGTTACGCCGAGGTTTATAACGATCTCGATGACGATGTGGTCGGCCTGTTTCGGGTGCTGCAGGATCCAGCCTCGGCGAACCGTCTCCTGCAGCTTCTCGAGATCACGCCATTCGCCCGCTGCGAATTCGAGATCGCTTGGGACGCAACCGAAGATCCGGTTGAGCGCGCGCGGCGGCTAATCATCCGCGCCTTCATGGGATTTGGCTCGAACGCCCATAACAATCTCGAACGCGGCCACAAGACGACCGGCTTTCGGGCGAATTCTTCTAGGTCGGGAACGACGCCGGCACAGGACTGGACGAACTACCCTGACGCGCTCGCGCACATCATCATCCGGATGCGGGGGGTCATCGTCGAGCATCGCGACGCCGTGGCCGTAATGGCCGCGCACGATGCGCCGGAAACGCTGCATTATGTTGATCCGCCATATTTGCCGGAAACCCGCTCGCCGGCGAACAAGTATGACGGCAAATATCGCATGTACCGGCACGAACTCGATCGGTCGGGGCATACGCGGCTGCTGACGTCGCTGCGCGACCTCGCCGGTTTCGTCGTTCTCTCCGGCTATCCCGATGCTCTTTACGACGATGCGCTGCCAGACTGGCGACGGATCGAAACCCGCGCGCTGGCCGATGGCGCTCGTGAACGGATCGAAGTGCTGTGGATCAATCCCGCGTGTGCCGCCGCACTCGATCGCGAGGGGCGATCGGCCCGGCAGATGACGCTGCTCGAACTGGCGAACGGTCCGGCTTGCAAGGCAGCCCCATGAAAGCGATCAGCGTCCGTCAGCCCTGGGCCTGGGCAATCCTTTACGCCGGGAAGGATATCGAGAACCGCGACGGGCGCTGGAATCTGCGCGGCCGCGTCGTGATCCACGCCGGCAAGACCTTGTCGCGCGCGGAGCGCGCCGCGATCGATGATGTCGCCGCATTCATTCGGAAGCCGGGACTCGTCGTGCCGTCGCCGCGGCAGTTCGCCGAACGCGGACTGCTCGGCGCGTTGATCGGCACCGTCGAGATCGTCGACTGCGTCGCGCATTCGAATTCGCCCTGGTTCTACGGCCCGTTCGGCCTCGTGTTGCGTGAACCGCGTCCCTTCCCAACACCGATTCCCTTCAAGGGCGCGCTCGGCGTGATGAACGTGCCCGACGGGATTTTGCCGCCGGACTGACAATGGCGAATCCGAAGTATTCCATCATCCCGGCCGGTGCCGTCACCGACCGCTCGCTGGAGCCGCGCGACCTGCAGGTGCTGTGCCTGCTCGGGCGCCACACCGATGATTACGGCTGGTGCCGCCGCAGCCAGGTGAAGATGGCCGCCGAACTCGGCTGCGGCCGCGCAACGGTGCAGCGCGCGCTGGAGCGGCTGGTCGATGCCGGCTGGATGCAGATGAAGCGCCGCGATCTCGGCGAAGGCGACGATGCGAGCCGGCAGCCGAGCGCCAGCTATGCATACCGCGTATTGCTCGATCAGGATGAGCCGGGTGGGGGGTGCCCACCAGCGGGCACCCCCGATGCGCCGCCGGATTCGCCCGACTCCGCGCCCCTGGGGGTGCCCATAGATGAGCACCCGGGTGCCCACCCAGAGCGGGCACCGGGTGCCCATACATACGCGGGCACCAAGAACGACCCCTTAGAACGACCCCTCCTTGAACGTGAGAGAGAGCGCGCGCGCGAGGAGAAAGCCGAGCATGAAGCCGTGGCGCGCTTCCTCGCCGCGTTCGAAACACGCTGGCCGACGGCTGCGGTCGACGATCGCCAGCGCACCGCCTACGCGGCCGCAGCCCTCGCCGCATCGCAACGCGAGGCCGCGCTCGCGGGCATCGCCGGCTTTCTCGCCGAGCAGAAGCGGCTGCAGCGCAAGCATGTGCCGGCGGGATGGAAATACCTCGAGGAGCGGCGATGGGAGCTGCTGCCTGCGGCCAGGCCCGAGGCGCAGGTGCTGGCCGCGCATCCGCCGGGCAGCGAGGCGGCGCGTGCGATCCTGCAGCTTCACGAGGTCGCGCAACTCGGCGATTTCGCCCGCCGCGTCTATCGCTCCCCCGACGGCGGCGTGAACTGGCGTGGCGAACTGACCCCGCGGCTTCTGGCGATGGCCAACGCACCGCCCGCCGCGCAATGGGTCGCGCTCGACCATCAGCAGGCTGCGGCGTGGGATCGGTATCTTGCCGACCACGTCACGGTCGCGACGCGGCGGCGGATCGCCGAAGGCGCCAAGGCGCCATGGCCTTGGCCGCCGCGGAAAGACGGAACGGTTTATGCGGACGGCGACGGCGGGGCCGCTGCAAATGAGTCAGAACCATTGGTTCAGGAGGAATCGCGATGAAGACGGCGCTGCGGAAGGGCGACATTATCGATTACGTTGACGTTAAAAAACCTGTACGCGCGGTTGCGAAAAAGGTCTGGCATCTGGTGCAGGTCAGCGGCGATCTTGATCGCGAGCGTATCGAATTCCTGCGGGGTTTGCGGATCGAATTCTACCGGCCGCTCTTGCGCAGCCTTCAGCCCGTGCCGCGCAACAAGCTGTCGCATTCGCAGCGGCGCAGCGTCATCAAACAGGTCCGCGAAAAGATCGAGCCGTTCTTTCCAGGCTACGCGTTCGTCGATTACAGCGATGCCGGCGACAAGTGGCGGGAGATCTTTCAGATCGCGCACATCCGGGGGCTCGTCTGCACCAATAATTTGCCGTTCAAAGTGCCGCCGAAGATGATCACTGAGATTCAGGCGCTCGAGGTCGATGGTGCGGTGCCGGCAGCGACGAAACTCTTCGAGATGCCGTTTGTGCTCGGTGAGAATGTGCGCGTTTCGAACGGACCGCTCGCCTCCTTCCCCGGGACGATCGAAAGATTGCCGAATTACGATCCTGAGGAACTCGGGAACGTCACCTTGGATCAACTTGACGACTCACTGCGGGTGCAGTTACTGGTCAACGTCTTCGGACGGCTGACGCCGGTCGTGCTTTCTCTGTCGGATATCGAGAAGCTCTAGCCAACGTGATCAGCCACTCTAGTGGCCACCCTACCAGCCACGCCAGCAGCCACCATCAGAGCCACGCGCTCTGCTGCTGCATTGGAAAATACAGCTCTTCGAGAGAACGATGGCCTGCAAGGGATGCGGCGCGCGCGCCGCTGCAATCGTGACCGGCGCCAAGGCGCTGGTTCGTGGTGATGTCAAAATCGCAGCGGATAGATCGCGGTTTGTCGTCAAATCGGCAGCCGAAGATGCAGCGGCGGCTTTTCGGGCGAAAGTCGGCGCGGCGCGCGCGCGGTTAGGCAAACGATGACGCTTTCGATCCAATACGATTTCGCGCCGCTTGCTCGGCTCTCCAATGCCCTGCAGGCGGCAGGCAAACAGATGCCGCTGGTGATGGTGAGAGCGATCAACCACACCGGCGACAAGGCCGTAACCCAGGTCCGCAACGTTCTCGTGAAACAGACGGGTTTGAAGCGTGGTACCATGGTTCGAGCGGTGCGGGGCACCAAGGCGTTCAATGGTAAGCCCTATGTCATCCGTAGTCGGGGTGGCGATGTGCGGCTTCAATTCTTCTCCGCGCGCGAAACGCGCAAAGGAGTGACAGCCGCGCCATGGAATTCGCGTCGATTGTTTGCTCGAACCTTCATCAAGGGCGGCAAGTTTCCCGATCGTAAACCTCTGAACCTCGGAGGTGCGGTACTGAAGCGTGTCGGCAAAGGGAGATATCCGCTGACGACCGTCAAGTCTGGACTGTTCATTCCGGAGGAGATGGTGACGGGGGACTCGGAGCAGGCTTTCTTCGCTACGGTTGACCGCGATCTTCCGACCCGCATCGAACACGAGCTCTATCGCGTGCTCGGCGGTGCATGAGGGAAAGGGGTGCCCGGCCATTGGTTGGGGAGGGGGCGCGGGTCCTTCCCGTTTCCTTTTTCGCCGCGGCCGAAATCGGCCCGGGCCTTCGCCAGTTTGAGGGGTTCGAAAACTGACCGAACACCCCGTACACACCGAACATCATGACCGAACATCCCGAACTTGATGACGGTCTGTGGCTTTCGGTCACAGAACTCGCGGCTCGAAAGGGGGTTCGGAAGTCGACGATCTCGGAAAAGGTCGCGCGGCTGGTCCAATCCGGGCATCTGGCGACCAAGCCCGGCAAGGGTAAGGCCAAGCTGATCAATGTCGCGCAGTACGATCTGGCGATCGGCGAGGTGGGGGACGTCGCCCGCGAGACCGGGGCGATTACCAAAGCCGAGATGACGGACTCTCGTCCATCAAGTCGCGACGAGACCGGCACGTCCAAGTATCGCGACGAGGCGGCGCGCGAGAAGGCCTATAACGCCGATCTGAAATGGATCGAGCTTGAAAAGGCGCGCGGTAATCTGCTTGTCGTCGCCGAATTCGACGCCGCCGCCGAGGACGCCGCGAGCAGGATCGCGGATATCGTGGACGGGCTTTTGGCGCAGGACTCGGAATTGACGGCGATCGCGATCAAGGAGGGCGAAAACGGGATGCGCACAGCGTTAAAGCGCATTGTGCGCGGCCAGCGCCAAAAGATCGCCGAGGCAATGAGAGAGATGGCCTCTACTGCGAAAGTCCGGGCAAAATCGGCGGCTTTCGACCAGCCGCCGCGCGCGGATGATACCTCGGTGCCTGTCGCTGAGTGATCGACGCGATCCCCGCGCTACACTCTCGAAGGCTATTGAATGTCAGTTGAGTTTGTCCAGTCGGCGCATGGACGAATCGCGGCTGTGTTTGACGCGGCGATTTCTCCGCGCGAAGAAATCAGCTTCGCCGACTGGCTGCCGAACAATATCAAGCTTGTCGACGGCCCCAACGCCGGGGAGTTGTGGAACGCCGCCGGCGCGCCTTATCTGCTGGAAATCGCGCGTTGCCTGGATGACGATCATCCCTGCAACGAAGTGACGGTGCGCAAATCGCAACAGTCCGGTGCCTCGATCCTGGCGCTGGCGTGGTGTTTGTTCATCGCCGACTGTGAACCGGCCAATACCCTCTATGCCACGCCGGGCATCGAATTTCTGCGCGACATCAACAGCGCGAAGTTGCAGCCGATGATCGACGCCTGGCAGCGTCACATCCGGCGCGACGGCATCGGGCACAACCGTCCGCCGGTGATTTATCCGCAGGCGCGCACCACTGCGGGGTCGACGACTTCGGAAAAGATCTTCGCCGGCGGGCGTTTGTGGCTCGCCAACGCTCATTCCGTCATGGATATGAGCGGCAAGACTGCCAAGAAAGGAATTCGCGACGAATTTTCGAAATGGCAGATGATTCCGGGGTTCGGCGATCCCGACACCCTGTTCAAAGGCAGGTTTACCGCGTTCCGCGCCAAAAAGAACAGCAAGATTCTGAATATTTCGACTCCGGAAGTCGACACCGGCGATCCGAGCGGCAACACCGAGGGACATTGCCGGATCACGTTGAAATTCGAGCAGTCGGATCAGCGATTCTGGAACTGTCCGTGCCCGGAATGCCGACATCTGTTTGTTCATCGGCTGCCGCAACTGCGCATCGACGAGAAACGGCCGCATCGCACAGTCTATGCCTGCGATTGCGGGCATCACATCACCGAAACCGAGCGTCGACACGCTGTCCGCATCGGGAAATGGATCGCGACGCTCGCTGACGACGAACTGCGCCGTCAGCCTGGCTTTCATATCGACGCCTTCATTTCGCTGATGATGTCGTATGAGGCGATCGCGGAGGACTGGATCGCATCGCGCAAGAGCGAAATCGCGAAAAAGGACTTCTCGACGCTGGTCATGGGGCTGGCGTTCCGGTTTCGCGGCGATGCGCCGGACCACATGCGGCTGTTCGAGCGTCGCGAGGACTACCGGCGCGGCCAGATTCCGCCACGTGCGCTGCTATTGTCGATCGCGGCCGACGTTCAGAAGACGGGGATCTATTACGAGGTTCTGGCAGTCGCGCCGAATCGCGAAAGCTGGGTCATCGAGGCCGATTTTCTGCCGGGCAAAACGACCGATCACGACGATGGTGCGTTTCTGGAATTGACCAAGCTCTATCATCGCTCCTGGTCGGATGCTTATGACAGCCAGCGTCGCCCTGACGCGTTTGTGGTCGACGCCAACTACAACACCGGCGCGGTCAAGACCTGGACAAGAATGCATCCGGGCGCGCAGGCGATCATTGGTCGCGATGGCTGGGGACGCCCGCCGCTGTCAGCGGCGTCGCCACAGGACATCGACTATCGCGGCCGGATCATCCGTGGCGGCGCCACGGTGCGTTTCGTCGGCACATGGCCGCTGAAGAGCACCTTCTATGCCTATCTCGCCCAGACGGCGAAGGCGGAAGGATCCAGCCTGATCTTTCCGATGGGCTATTGCCACTTCGGCCTGTTCCAGGATGAGGCCTACTTCAAACAGCTCACCGCCGAATTTCTCACCGAGAAAAAGGTGCGCGGCAAGAAGCAACAGGTGTGGGAGGTCCGCGCCGGCGCGGACAATCACTGGCTCGACTGCCGGATCTACAACATGGCGGCGCTCGACGCCTATTTCGCGAGCTTCACCGAAGACGATTGGGCCAGGCTCGCCTCGGAACGCGGAATTCCGGAAGACCTGCAGAAGCCCGACCTGTTCACGCCGCGCGCATTTCACCGCGGCGCCGACATGGTGACGGGTGAGGTCGCGCCGGAAGCGATCCCGAACGATCCGTGGGCGCGGCTGGCTGAACTGAACCGGGGAATTTGACGATATGACCGATCAGGAAATGCTCGATGCGGCGCGGTTGGCGCGGCACAGCCTGATCATGGGGCAGGGCATCGTCGAATGCGAATTCGACGGGCAGCGCACGAAATTCACGACGGCGAACGCCGATCGGCTCGACGCTTACATCGCCGAACTCGAAGCTCGCATCGCCGGTTGTCCGCGCCGCGGCGCGATCGGATTTATCTTCTGAGGCTACATGTCGCTCGCCATTTTCGATGACACGGGCACGCCGGTGACCGCGGCGCGCATCGCTGCGATCCGGCAGGGTCACGGCGAGCCGCCTGCGGCCTATCAGTCTGGCGGCTTTCACGCGCAGGAGCTTGCGGCCTGGCACCCGCCAATGACATCGGCGGATTCCGCCGTATTGCCGAATCGCGATCTGTCGGTGTCACGCACGCGGGACATCGTCCGCAATGATCCGACCGCGCAAAGCGGCGTTTCCCGTCTGGTGGAGATGCTGGTCGGCGCCAAGCTGATCCTGTCGTCGAAGCCGAACGCCCGGGCGCTCGGCCTCGACCGCACCAATCCGGCGCATCGCAAGATCCTGCGCGAGCTTGCGGCCGCGATCGAATCCGAATGGGAACTGTTTGCCAACGATCCGTCGAAGCGTTTTGATGCCCAGCGCCGTCTGACCGGCAACGGCATGTTCCGACTGCTGGCGCGGACTTTCGTGACCATGAACGAGGCGACCGCGTTCCTGAAATGGAAGCCCGGTGGGCGCTACGCGACCTGCGTGCGCGCCATCGATCCCGACAGGCTGTCGAATCCCGACGGGCAGCCGACATCGGCGAGGCTCCGCGGCGGTGTTGAGTTCGACGACGATGGCGCGCCGATTGCCTATCACGTCCGCAACGGACATCCGGCCGACTGGTACGTGACACCCCAGCCGTTGAGCTGGACCCGGATCGCGCGCTGTACGCCGAGCGGTCGGCCGGTGTTCATCCACGGCTTCGAGCCTGACCGCGAGGATCAGGCGCGCGCGATGACGCCGTTTGCGGCGTTGATCAAGCGGCTGCGGATGATCGGCAAGCACGGCGATACCGAACTCGCGGCGGCGACGGTCAATGCGTTGTTTGCCGCCTTCGTGAAATCGTCGCTGCCAGTCGGTGAGGCGACAGCGGCATTTACGCCACAGGCCTATACGACTCTCGCGGACAAGCGGCTCGACTACTGGTCGAAATATCCGCCGATGTTGGGCGGTGTGCGCATTCCGGTCCTGCCGGTCGGGGATGAAATCTCGATTAACGATTCGCCACGGCAGACGACGGCGTTCGCTGATTTTCAGTCGGCCTTCCTGCAGTCGATCGCATCCGCGCTCGGCGTTTCCTACGAGCAACTGTCGATGGACTGGTCGAAGGTCAACTATTCTTCGGCCCGCGCCGCGCTCAACGAGGTCTGGCGCCATACGCAGATGCTGTTCGCCGCCTTCGTCGACCAGGTCGTGCTGCCGATCCATTACGCGCAGCTCGAGGAGGCTTTCGATCGCGGCTACATCAAGCCGCCCAAGGGCGCTCCGGATTTCTGGGACATGCCGGGCGCATATCTGCGCGCGCGCTGGATCGGGCCCGGCCGGGGCTACGTCGATCCGGTCAAGGAAGCGCAGGGGGCAGGACTGCGCGTCTCGGCGATGATCTCGACTCTCGAGGACGAGAACGCCGATCTTGGCCGCGATCTGACCGACACGCTCGATCAGCAGGCTGATGAGGAAGAAATGCTGAAGGAGCGCGGATTGACGCGGACGCTGTCGGCCGGCAGCGGGCTGCTGCCCGATCCCAGCGACGCCGGCAACGACAAGACGCCGGAATCGCCGTCTGAAAACGACAAGTCGAGGCCCGACAAATGACGCTGCTGATGCCGCTCAAGGGAGGCTGCGCTGCATGAATAATTTAATGCTGCAGCGTTTCGCTGGTGTGCCGTCAATCGTCGCACCGGTCATGAAGGAGCGTTTCGAGGCCTGCCTTAATGCCGTTTTGGGGCATCCGCGGGCTGAGGAAATGTTGTTCGCGCAGGCGGGTGCCGACGACAGTTTTTGGCCGCCAGCTGACGACTGGCGTGCGGGCTATCGTCCGTATGTGGTGGTTGACGGTATATTGCAGATCCCCGTGAAGGGTGTCTTGCTGCATGATTTTCCGTGGGCGATCGGTACGTGGGCGACAGGCTATGCCTATATCGCGCGGGCGGTTGAGCGCGGCCTGTCGGACCAAGGTGTCCGCGCGCTGGCGTTCATCTGTGATACGCCCGGCGGCGAGGTGGCGGGATGTTTCGAACTCGTCGACAAGATCTTTGCCGCTCGCGGGCAGAAGCCGATGCGCTCGTTCGCGCATGAAAGCGCGTGTTCGGCGGGATACGCCGTTGCTGCGGCAGCCGATCATGTCGCGGTGTCCAGGACAGGTGTCGTCGGCTCGATCGGCGTTGTGACCATGCATGTCGATATGAGTGGAGCGCTGGAACAGGCCGGATACAGGATCACTTTCATCCACGCTCCAGAAGGTGGGCACAAGGTCGACGGCAATCCCTATCAGCCGCTTCCAGTCTCCGTGAAGGAGCGCGTGCAGACACGGGTCAACAGTCTCTACGACATCTTCGTGGCATCCGTCTCACGCTGCCGCAACCTTGACGATAGTGCTGTCCGCGCAACGAAGGCGCTGTGTTTTACGGCGCGAGAAGCAATGGATAACGGGCTGACGGATTCGGTTGGGCCTCTCGATGATGCCGTTGCGGCTTTCAACACGAACCTTTCCTCAAACGATGAAGGAGATGATGAGATGAACGACAAGACGAATGCCGCGGCGCTTGAAGCAGCCCGTGCAGAAGGACACGCTCAGGGCCACGCCGAAGGCATGGCGGCGGGAAAGACCGAGGGCGAAAAGGCGGGCGCGATCGCTGCTTGCTCTCGCGCCAAGACGATCCTCGACCACGCCGAGGCCAAGGGTCGGGAGGACCTGGCGCGGCATCTTGCCTTCGATACCGATATGAGCGCCGAGGCTGCGGTTGCGATGCTGGGCAAGGCCCCGAAGGCCGCAGCGGCCACGCCATCGCGCCTGAGCGGCGATCTGACGCCGCCGAATCCGGCCGTGACCAGCGGCGAGAAACCGCTTGATGCTGGCTCGGACCTCAATGCCGCGGTTGATGCGATGGTGGCGTCTCGCGCCAAGCGCGTCGCCTGATCTCGGCTCAATCCTTTCGTTCCGCGCGGCACTGACGCCGCCTTCCTAGAGGACTATCGTCATGCTCAAGACTCTTTCGCTGCAGTCGCCGCGCGTCGAAAGCGACGTGCTGAAATACGTGGTGTCTGATACCATCTCCAAGGCGCAGGAAATCCTCGCGGCGGGGTCCGGCTCCGACAATGTCGCCGATGTCGGGACGGTGCTTGCCAGCATCCAGACGCTCGATGCCTCCTACGCGGCACGGGCCGGCAATACCGGCACCTTTACCAATGCCTTCGCGAATCCCAAGGTCGCGCCCGGCGCCAAAACGGGCGTCTACACCATCACCTTCACTGCTGCGACCAAGTTTCGCGTCGAGGATCCCGATGGCATTGAGATTGGCGAGGGCGCTACGGGCGTCGCCTTTACCAATATGTTGAAGTTCACCATCACCGCTGGCGGCACTGCCGCGGCCGTCGGCGACGCCGCCGACATCACCGTGACGGCGACCGCTGATAGCCGAAAGGTCGTGCCGATCGATTTCAGTGCGACCGACGGCCGACAGAACGCTTTCGCGGTGTCACTGAGCCCAGCGATCGCGCCCGATGGCGGCAACGACGCCCGCCTGCTGGTGTTGCGTCGGCTCGGGTGCATCGACACCAACAAGCTGATCTGGCCCGCCGGCGCGACCGATGCACAGAAGGCCGCCGCACTGGCGCAGCTCGAAGTGGCGCACATCATCGCACAGCCGAGTTAAGCCGCACCGCCGGCGGTTTTGCCGCCGGAGCTTCATTTTCGACCCCCTTCAACATCAGGCTCCCGGCATCGCCGGCCAATGCCTTTATCGCAAGGAATAATCGGCCATGTCCGACGAACTCGATACCGTCAATTTCCCCTTCACCGCGTTGCAGCTGTCGACCGCTGTCAACCGCATTCCGAACAGCTATGGCCTGCTCAACGCTCTCGGCCTGTTCCCGGCGGAAGGGTCGATCTCGACCATCGTGGAGATCACGATCGAGGACGGCACGATCCGGGTGCTCGCCGCCAAGGAACGGGGCGCGCCGGGCGTCTCGAACGATCGCGGCAGCCGCAAATCCTATTGGGTCGAGGTTCCGCATTTCCCAATGGAAGATCTGATCACGCCACGTGACCTGCAGAACATGCTGGATATCGTGGCGCGGTCGAAGACTCCGCGCTCTCTCGATAGCGAAATGGTGAAGCGGCTGTTCACTATCCGCAACAAACACGCCATTACCCTGGAATGGGTGCGCATGGGCGCGCTGAAAGGCGTCATCACCGACGGCAACGGCGATACGCTGCTCGATCTGTACGATTTCTTCGGTATTACCAAAAAGACCGTTGATTTCGCGCTTGGCACGGACACGACCGATGTCATCGGTAAGTGCAACGAGGTGTTCCAGTCGATCGCGACGAACCTCAAGGGCGAGGTGATGTCTCGCGTCGAGGTCATCGTCGACTCCGCGTTCTTCGGCAAGCTCATCGTTCATCCGAATGTCGAAAAGTACTGGATCAACTGGCAGGCCTCGGCCGACTACCAGAACATTCGCCGCGTCGAAGCCGGCGGCCAGTTCGGCCGCGTGTTCGATTTCCAGAACATCCGCCTTCGCGAATATTACGGCACCGCGCCGGTCGGCAAGCCGCTGGTTTCCACGCCGTTCGTGCCGGCCAATTACGGCTATGCCTATCCTGCCGGCACCATGAACACCTTCGAGACCTGGAATGCGCCCGCGCATGATATCCGGGTCGCCAACCAGCCGGGGCAGGACATCTGGATTTCGCCGAAGGTGCTCGATCACGGCGAGGGCATTGAGCTGAAGTCGCAGTCGAACTGCCTGGCGCTGTGCAAGCGGCCGGAAGCGCTGGTCGAGGTTCGGACCTCGAACTGATCCGCGCGCATCCCATGCCGACACCCTTCGAGCTTGCCGCCGCCATGTCATCGGCGGCGGTCGATACGGTCTATGGCGAGAGCTTCACCTTCATTGCGATGAAGGTTGGCGACGATGTCGACAGTCCACGCATCGAAGATACGACCCGGCCGCAGTTTACAGCGGTCGGCGCCTATATCGGCTCCGCCAAGGCGGTGCTGCCGCATGCCCGCGGCTCGATTCCGGACGACAATGCACGCCGCGTGGTGGCGTCAGAGCCGTACGTGTCGGTCGACAACGGCAACATGCTCTGGGTCGTGACGATCGGCGACCGCGCGACGCGTCTGAAAACCGGCGAGACCTTCGAGGTGTCACGGTCGATTTTCGACGGCGTAAAGCGCACCCGGATCCATCTGACGGCACGCAAAAGATGACCCTGGCGCGAACGGCATTGCGGCTCGCCACTGTGGCCGCTCTCAAAGGAGACGTCTCCGGTCGGCCCACCATCGCCGAAGGGCGGGTCTATGACAGCCGCTTTTCGGATTTCGCGCCGGAAACGTTTGCGGACGACGCCAAGCCCACGATCCTCGTGCTGACCGACAGCGACGAAGGTGAGGCGCTGTCCCGCCAGAATGGCGGACCGCCGTTCACGCGGCTGATCGACCTGGTGCTCGAGCTCGGCATCGTCCAGACGATCCAGGACGGCGACGATTTCGTTGTCGGATATCCCGACACCGACGCGCGTCACGAGGCCTCGCTCGACGCGCTCGAATATCAGATCATGCGACGGCTGGGTTACGATCCCGCGCCGCTCGCCGTCTTGTGGCGGTCGTTCGTTCGCCCGCGCAAGCATGATTGTCACCGGCAGGTTCTGGACGATAGCGGAGTCAAGATCGCCTGCCGCATCCTGACGCTGACCTGCGAAGTCAGTGACGATCAGGTGACCGTCTTCAATACGGACGGCGACGTGCCCTCCGGGCTCGATGCGCTTCCCGAGCCGCTCCGGCGTGTCGCCCAGGCGATGCCCGACGGTTCGAGCGGCGCCTCGATCGTCGCGGCGATCGCCGCCGCCATTGCCCCGCCGCTGTCGATTGGTCCGCTGGACGGCGTCGATATCACTGTGGCCAACGCCGATGGTATGGATGTCGCCGATATGCTGGATGTTTCAGTCGAGATCCGAAACGCCATCGACATGCCGCAGATCGTCGCGGCCTCCGGCGCGGTGACCCTGGATTACGCGAAGGGCACCTTTCAGAACCTGATCCTCGCAGCCAACGTCACCGGCCTTTCGGTCATCAACTGGCCGAAAAACGGCAAGACCGGACGATTGATTCTCAAGATCACGAACACCGGCGACTTCGCGCTTGGCGGCTGGCCGAATACGGAATGGGTCGGCGGCATCGCGCCGACGATCACGCAGGGCGCCGGCAAGAAGGACATCGTTGTTTTGACCACTGCGTCAGCGGGCGCGGAGGTGTTCGGCAACATCGTCGGTCAGGACTACCGCTAGACAAATCGAGGTGCATGCAATGGCCGCCTACACAAAATACAACACTTTCGTCGAAAAGCTTTGCAACAAGCTGATCGATGCATTTGGATCGACGGATACCTGGAAAGCCGTCATCCACACCGATGCGCCGGTTACGGCCACGGACAGCACGGTTTCGGACCTGACGCAGATCAGTGGCGCGAACGGCTATACGACCGGCGGCAACGATATCTCGTTCAGCTCCACGCGCTCGGGCGGAACGGTGACAGCAACGGCTACCGACGTGACCTGGACCGCGTCAGGAGGAAATCTCGGCAGCTCGACGACCGGCCGCTACGTGTCGATCTATGACGATACAGCGGCGTCTGACGATCTCCTGTGCAGCTTCGATTATGGCGCGACGTTCGCGGTTGCCGACGGTGAGACCTTCACGCTCGATTTCGGCGCATCGCTTTGGACGCTGACATGATCCCGCATTCCCTTTCGACCGTCTCGTTGTCGACCGGCAAGACGCCGGCGCAGCGCCGCAAGGAAATGGGGTGGGCCGGCCGGCATCCCGACTACGGCGAGGGCGCGGTACTGCCCGAAACCCAGGCCCCGGCGTGCCCGCGCGTGAGAGTGGCCGATCTGCCTGAAGGCTTTCTCAAGCAGAGCCATATCGACGCGCTCGAGCAGAACCAGATGATCCGGCATTGCTGCCGGCACCCTGAAAACCACGAGGTCGAGGCCCGAAAGAGTCACCCTGACGAGCCAGTGCCGGACATTTACCTGTTTCGCTGCGCGTGCGGGAAGATGCACCGCTTCTTCTGCGTCGGCATGGATGATACGCGTCCGATGTGGGACGCGGCATAAACGATGACAACCTGGAATCCGTCCGACAAATCAGCGGCCGTAACGCTCAGCAACGGCAATCTCACCGCCGCGATGGCTGCGAACACCAATCCCGGTGTTCGTGCGACCACGTCAAAGACGAGCGGAAAGCTTGCGTTCAGCGTCACCGGCTCGATGCTCGGCAATGCCGGTGCCTTCGGCCTCGGCATTTCGCTCGCCTCGGCGCCGCTGGACGGCAACGGAACAGGTTCGGTCTATGTCGGCTATGGGGATTACATCCCCGGCTGGTTCTGTATCCGGAACGGCATTAATGTAGGTTCGACCGATAACAGCTACGTCCCGAACAACAGTTCGGTGCTGACGATCTATCTCGATTTCGGATCGAGCCTGCTTTACGCGTCGTGTGACGGTCACAATATCCTCGGCACCAACGTCTCGGCCGGGACCGGCGGCATCAGCTTCTCGGCGATCGCCACTGGCGGCCTGTTTCCGCACCTGTCGGATCAATCGTTCAACACCGTCAGCCTGACCGGTACGGCGAACTTTGCCCCGACCGGGCTGCCGTCGGGGTGGATGGCCTGGGACGGCGCAGTTGGCAAAACTTTGGCCGCCGACGCTGGTTCCTTTACTCTCGCGGGTACCGCAACAAGCCTGAAGCGTGGTCGAAGGGTTGCGGCTGCTGCCGGATCTTATGCCGTTGCGGGCTCGGCGGTTATCTTAAAGAAGGGATATAAAACCGCAGCAAGCACGGGCAGCTATACACTCGCCGGCACGAATGCGACGCTCCGCAAAACATCCCGCATTGCTGCGCAGGCTGGTTCTTACGCGCTGACCGGAAGCAATGCGGCCCTGAAACATGGATGGAGGCTGATCGCCGGCTCTGGGGAATACGCGCTATCAGGATCGGATGTATCGGTTCATCGATTCTATGCTTTGGACGCAGGCGTCGCATCCTATACTCTGATTGGGAGCGATCCCGATTTTGGGCTGAGCCATGTGCTTAAGCCTGCTGACGCGTCATATTCGTTCACCGGCTCCGATGCCTCGCTGACGAAGCTGTCGAACCAGACGCTCGCGGCCGATATCGGATCGTACGATTTCAGCGGTTTTGATGTTCGGCTTCTGCGCGGCTGGTCGGCTGCGGCTGGCTCAGGCGCGTATGCTCTGACCGGTGTCGCCGCATCGCTCACACTGCTCCACAAAAAGACGCTGCTGCTCGGCGACGGTTCTTATTCGATGCCGGGCCACGCAGTCAGCCTGAGCCATGGCTGGATACTCGGTGCAGGCGCTGCGGCATACTCCGTTACGGGTGATACCGCTTCCTTCTCGCGGAGCCATCGGGTCGGAGTTGAGAGCTGCGGATATAATCTTTCCGGCACTGACGTCAGCATTATCGTCGCCGAGAGCAAACAAATCCGGGCCGACGCCGGATCGTACGATTTTGCCGTCTCACAAGCGCAATTGTTGCGGGCAGGAATACTGTTGGCATACGACGCCAATTATCGATTGGACGGGGTCGCAGCGATCATCGCGCATGACCGAAAATTGTCGACCGATGTTAGCGCTTACGAATTCTTTGGCGCTGACGCCTCTCTGGTTGAGAGGGCTCATTTCATTCGGAACGAGCCGGCCGCGCTTCTGATCTGACAAGGAACGCATCATGGTGATGATCTACGTCAAGCCCGCCGCCGGCGGCCGCGTCCGCATGCCCGAGCGCAGCTCCCGGGTGATGCCGCCCGAGGGCGCGTGGGTGCCGCGCGTCGATTATTACGAACGGCTGTTGATCTGTAGCGACGTCGCGATCTGCGATCCGCCGGCGCCATCGGAGCCGGAGGCGAAGAAGCCGGCGGCCGCAAAAGAGGAACTGCAGCAAGGGGGCCCTACGTGACGCCCGCCGGCGAAAAACTGCAAAGCCATCTCGATCAAGCCATCGCGGATCTGACCGCGCCACAGGAAGGTGTCACCATGCGCGGCATGCGGCGTCTCGCGAACCTGACCGAAACTCTGCAGAAATCGATCGACGCCAAGGCCGACGCCGTCGCCGACCGGATCGAAAAGGCGCATGCGCGCGGCGAGGCCGCGATCGGCCAGTTCGAAAATTACGCAGCCGAGGTCGAGAAGACCGCCGACGAGATCGAAGCCTCGCTGGGGCAGATCAGCAATCACCCTCCTTCATCGGAGGGCGGCGGCTCGGAGCCGCCGTCCGGCACCTAAACAGCAGACATTCACCGCACCTGTCGCCGCCGCCGCGATTCCGGATCGCCGCGGCGAACGCCGGCCCGTTCCGCAAAGGAGATGTGATCCATGGGCGTCCAGTTCGATTCGATCCCCGCGAACCTGCGGGTGCCGCTGTTCTATGCCGAGATCAATGCCGGCCAGTCGCCATATTCCGGCCCGAGCCGGCTGTTGCTGATCGGACAGAAACTTGCCGGCGGCACGGCGCCGTCGAACGCGCCGATCCGCCTTGACGGCAACGAGGAGGGCCTGATGGGCGCCGGCTCGATGCTGGCCGAAATGGCGGTCTGGGCACGGCAGAATCACCCTTTCGGCGAAATCTGGATGCTCCCGGTCGACGATCCGGCCGGCGTCGCCCAGACGTTCACCGTCACGGTCGCATCGGGCGTCGGCGGCAAGTCCGGCAGCGCGGTACTGTATATCTGCGGCGAGAGGCTCGAGGTCGCTGTCGCCACGACCGACGACAACGCCGCCGTTGCCGCCAACCTGGTCGCCGCGATCGGCGACGGTTACGTCAAGTTCGGCCGCGCGATGTCGTTTCCGGTCACGGCCGCGGCCGCATCGAACGTGATCACGCTGACGGCGCGGCACAAGGGTACGCTCGGGGCGAAGATCTCGATCGAGAAGGATCTGGTCGGCGACGAAGGGCCGCTGGCGCAATACCTCACCATCGCCGCCGGCACGGCGGGCACCGGCGTTCCCGCGCTCGGCACCGCGTTGGCGGCGCTCGGCGATCAGGAGTACGACTGGATCGCCGCGCCCTATGCCGACACAACCTCGCTGGACACGATCAAGGACTTCCTTGGCGCAACCTCCGGCCGCTGGTCGCCGATGCAGCAGATCTACGGCCATTACGTCACGGCGCTGTTCGACACCATGTCGAACCTCGCGGCGTTCGGTGCCGGCCGCAACGATCCCAACGTGTCGATCATGGGAGTGGCGAACTCGCCGTCGCCGCCATGGCGCTGGGCCGCCGCCGTCGGCGCGCGCATCGCCATGGACAAGAACCTCGGCGGCGAGGTCGACCAGGCCTACAAGATCAGCCTGCCGCTGCAGACCCTCGATCTCGTCGGCATCAGGCCGCCGAAGTCGCGAACCGACTGGTTCTCGATCCTGCAGCGCAACCAGCTTTATCAGGACGGCATCGCCGGCTTCCGCGTCCTGACCGACGGCACCGTGCTGATGGATCGCATCGTCACCACCTATCAGACCAATAGCTACGGCCAGCCCGATATCACCTGGCTCGACGTCGAGACCCGCGCGCAGATGGTCTATTTCGTGCGCTACAACCGCCAGCGCATCACCCAGGTGTTCGGCCGCAAGGCGCTCGCCGAGGACAATCCGACCAACAACCCCGCGATCGTGACGCCGAAGATCATCAAGGCGGAGTGCGTCCACATCTACAAGGAGCTCGAGGCCGGCGGACTCGTGGAGAACTCGCCGGCCTTCGCGCAGGCGCTCGTCGTCGAGCGGGCGACCGATCCGAACCGGGTCAATGCCTATCTCCCGGTCGACACCGTGAACCAGTTCCGGGTGTTCGCCGCCAACGCGACGACCTTCCTGCAGTACCCGGCCTGAATCCCGCGCGCCTCATGAGCGCGCGTTCACCCTTTTCACAAGCTCCAGCGAAGGACAACGATCATGCATACCCCTGGCGGCCGAGTTTCGACGGTCATTGGCGGCGTCCAGTATTCGTCGCGCGGCACGATCAAGCTGAATGTCTCCAGCATCAACGTCAACGTGGCGTCGAACGGTGATGGCACCAACTACCGCACCGTCACCGCCAAGCCGCGCACCGCCGAAATCAGCTTCGACAGGCTGGTGGACAACAATGGGACGCCGCTGAAATGGAATGAGACCGTCATGCTGATGACGAATCTCTCGGTGACGTTCTATGAGCAAGATACCGGAGCAACGCATCTGCTGACCAATGCCTGCTTTACCGGCGATCCCGGGCAGGACCTCGGCAGCGGTGAGGTCAGCGGCGTCGGCATCGCTGCCGATACCTATGAGACGATCTGATGCGCGAGACCATCGTCATTCCGCTTTCGAAGCCCTTGCGTGCGCACGGTGGCGAAAGCATCAAGCAGATCGTGCTTCGCGAGCCAACGTTCGACGAATATCTGGATGTGGGCGATCCCTACACGTTCGCGGCTTCGAACGAAGGGACACCGTTCGCCGTCGAAAATGCCGACGTCATCAAGCGGTACATCGACCTTTGCCTGGTTGAGCCAAAGGACAGCCTCTTGCTTAAACAGGCCGGCGCACGCGTTGCGCGGGAAGTCAAGGAGAAGCTGTTGGCTTTTTTCCGCCCCGGCGCGACGGAGGACGAGGCCTCAGGGACCTCGGCGACGAACTCGCCTTCGGCGGCGTCGGGCGAAACAGCTTCCACGACCTAGGGCGGCTTTCGCTGTCCGAAATCCTTTACTGGCACGGCCGGGCCACGGAATGGGCCCGGCGCGAGCGTCAGCGCCGACGAAAGTAGCCGAGCATGGCGAAGATCATCGAAGCCAAAGCAATCATCAGCGCCGAGGACAAGACCGGCGCCGTCTTCGACAAGATCGCGAAGAAGATCGACCAGATCGCCAAGACCGGCAAGGCCGCGGCGGCGGTCGATCAGATCTCGAAGGCGCTCGAGCGCGCCAAGACGCAGATGGCGGCGATCGACCGCTTCAACAATGCGCGCAGCGGCATTCCGGCGCTGCGGGCGCGTTTCAACGAGGCCGAGCAGGCGGTGGTTCGCGCCGCCCAGGCGATGAAGCGCGGTGAAGGTGACGCCGCGATGTTGGCCCGGACCTACGACCGCACTCAGGCTGCGGTCGCGTCGGCGTCCCGCGCGCTGGAGCGTCAGCAGAGCACGGCGCTGGCGAACAAGCGGGCCCTTGAGCAGATGGGGGTCGATGTCCAGCGGGCCGCGACGCATCAGGCTCGTTTGCGGGCGGAGGTTGAGAAAACCAATGCGGTTGTGGATCGCCATGCACGCGCTCTGGAACGGCGGGAGGGACGTCGCGCGGCCATGGGCTACATCGCCGGCGCGGCGGGCATAATGGCGGGGCATGAATTGAAGCGCGGCACCCGCGAGGTTCTTTCCACATACCGGGAGTTTGACAAGGAGCGTCGCTTCGGGAAGGCCGTCATGGGCATTTCCAATGACGCCCAGGCACCGCTTGTTGCGCAGGCCATTCATTTGGGCGCGACCACGAAGTTTAATGACATTCAGGTGCTGGAGTCGCAGCGGGAGCTCGCCGCCCGCGGCTTGAAACGCGATCAGGTGATGGGTTTGATCGCGCCCGCCGCCAGCCTGGGCATGGCGCTGGATCAGCAGCTTCCCGAAGCCGTTCGCGGAATGGAAGCTGCGATATTCGGCTTTAAGAAGGACATGACATCGTTGGCGGCCGCGACGGCATCGGCGCGCCAAACGGCCGATTATCAGGTTAAGGCAGCGAAGATCAGCGGCATGACGCCGGAGGATCTGCGCCAGTTGTACAAGTTCGGCGCAACGCCCGCCCGCATGGTTGGATTGAGCGAGGCGTCGTTGCTTGGTTTCGGCGGCATCCTGAAGAAGGCGAACATTGGCGGCGATGAAGCCGGCGTTGCATTTCGCGCGCTGGTTTCGACGCTCCAGTCGCCGACCGCAGGGGCAAAAACCGCTCTGCTCGCCAATGGCCTCAACTTCCGTAACTATCAGCGAACGAAGGATCATCTCGAGGTCGATCCCTTTGTCGCCGATGTCGCTGCTCGGTACGGCGTCAATCTCAATAACAAGACACGGGCAGGCCTCGCCGGCATTTTTGCGGATAAGGACATGATCGCCGATCCGGCGAAGTTCGCGCCGGCGGTGACGGCTCTGCTCCGGGGAACACTCGGCGGCCGCGACGCGAAGAGCCTGAAAAGCATTGCTGGCGCCGCTAATCGTTATCGGGACAGTTCCGTTAATTCGATCGATGCGAACGCCTTCCTGCGGGACTTGCTCACCGTGTTGCCCGGCAATCTGCCGCTGGCGAACAAGTTGTTCGGGTCCAAACAGGGAGGCCGCATCGCGACCGCTCTGGCAGATGGTGCAACCCTGCGGCACATCATCGGTGAGATTGAAAACGGGTCGGAAGGGTATGCCGACAAGATCGCCCAAGAGCGGATGGCCGGATTCGACGGTGCGGTCAGCCGGTTCGAGGGTGCGGTCAAGAACCTCGAAACGGCGGTAGGCCGGTCTTTCGACAATGATGGCAAGGGTGGAATGCTGACCGGCGCCGCCGATTGGGTCGCGCGTGCCATCCAGCGGGCTGCGGAAGCGAATCCGAAGCTGATTGCAGGCAGTGCGGTGGCTGCTGGCGTTGGAGGCGCCGCCGCCACCTTATACGGCGGGTATGCGCTGGTTCGGTCTCTGGCCGGTGGCTTCGGTCTTTCCGCATCAGCAGTCGCGCTGGACGGTGCGGCCGCGGCCCTGACGGCCGCAGCGGGCGTAATGGGCGGAAAAGGGATCGCCGGCGATCTCGCCGGCAAAGTCGGTGCCGGGAAAACCGCGGCTGCCGCAGCGGGCGGCAGCGTCTTCTCGAAGGCCTGGGGCGCCGGCGCGCTGGCGTTGCCGTACCTCGGGCCCGCCGCGGTCGGCGCCGGCGCGTATTTCGGCGCTGAATATCTCAACGATGCATCCGGCATCACGCGGGAGAGCACGCGCGAGCGACACCGGCGACAGGCCGCGAAGTACAACTGGTACGGAAAGTATATCGGGGACCATGATGCCAGTTTGCTTGGCCCTGAAAAGGGGACGACACCTGTATCCGGCGATGTTCATGGTCAGGCTGAAGTCACCGTTAAACTCGATGGCGGTTCCTTTATTCAGTCTGTCGCGCGAGCGGTGATGAAGCTCACCGGCACAATCAGCAGCAACGGTCCCGGCTCCGCCGGCCTGTCCTCGCCCGACGCTGGAGCAGCATCGGCCGGACTCGCGGGACCTTAAAGCATGGCGACGATCGCGCGCGACTGGCTGAAGACGCTGTGGGCCGCCAGCTTCAAGGGAGTCCCGTTCAAGGTCGAGCGGGATGCGGAAGGTGCGGGACGGCGCATTCGCGTCCATGAATTTCCGATGCGGGACGATCCGTATCTCGAGGACCTCGGCGAGGCCAGGCGCGACTTCGACGTGCTGGCCTACGTGGCCTCCGACAGCGCCGACAGTGACGCTGCGGCGCTGATCGCAGTGTGCGCCGCGCGCGGAGCCGGGGTGCTGGTGCTGCCGTCGCATGGCCCGGTCACGGTGCGATGCCTGACCGCCGACCGCCGCCGGGACAAGGATCGCCACGGCTATATCGCCATCGGCATGCGGATGGTGCGCGAGGGCTTCGCCAGCGCGCTCGCCTCAAGCGCGATGCTGGCGAACCTGACCTTCGCGGCGGCGGATACGGCCGCCGTCGCGGCGGGCGTCGCCTTCTCGTCGTCGGTCAAGGTCGCGGCGCAGCCCGGCTTCGTCGCCGCCGCGGCCGTCAGCGCCGTGCAGGACGACCTGGCGGCGCTGGAAGCGGTGCGGACCACGGAACAAGTCGACCCGCCAGCCAGCGCGGCCCAGCGCAACGCGATCCAGGCGGCGTTCGACGCCGCGCCGGAGGCGATCGCGTCCGATCCCGCTGTGGTCGCGCAGACGATCGTGACCATCGCGCGCGCGCTCGGCGACGCGATGCGGCCGGCGGACGCCGTGCGCGCTTTCGACGGCCTGTCGCAGGACGCTCCCGTGACGCGTCCGCAGGGCCGCACGGCGTCGGCCCTGACCGCATCCGGCAACATTGCCGCCGCCGACCTGACGCTGCGGATCGCGGCGCTGACGGCGTATTGCGAAGCGATCGTCCGGACGCCGCTGGCGGACCGTCCGTCGGCGATCACGCTGCGCGCAAACGTGGCGGACTATATCGAGGCCGAACTCGACAGGCTGACAAGCGATCAGATCGACCTGTACCGCGCCATGACGGCGCTGCGCGATGCGACGATCGACTTCCTGTCGCGCGCCATTCTCGATCTCGCGCCCGTCGTGACGGTCGAAGCCAACCTCTCGATGCCCTCGCTGTTCTGGGCGTGGCGGCTCTATGCCGACCCGTCACGGTCGTCGGAACTGGTCGGACGCAATCGCGTGGTTCACCCGTCGTTCATGCCCGCAACGTTCGAAGCGCTGGCGCAGTAAGGAAGCCGTCACCCGTGGCTCAGGAAACGATCTCGATCGCGATCGGGGGCGAACGCTATACGGCGTTCGAGCGGGTGACCGTGACGGCGGCGATGAACAAGGCCGCCAGGACCTTCAGCCTGACGGTTGCGGCGGAGATCGGAGCCTCGGCGACGAACGCGCTGTTCGCGGCCGGCGTCGAACTGGAGATCTACGCCAATGCCGACCTGCTGCTGTCCGGCTTCGTCGACGGCAAGCAGCCGAAGCTGGCGGCCGAGGATGCGACCATCGAGGTCAGCGGCCGCTCGAGTTCGGGCGACCTGATCGACAGCAGCGCCGATCACCGGACCGGGCGGTTCGAGAACAAGACGCCGCTGGAGATCGGCAACGAGTTGTCGTCCGACTTCGACAAGACCGGATTCGTCTCCGACCAGCAGCTCGACAGGATCGAGCAGTACCAGCTCACGCCGGGCGAAAGCGTATTCCGGTGCGTCGAGAAGATGTGTCGCCAGCAGGGCATGACCCTGACGGGAACGGCGGACGGGCGGATCAACATCACCAAGGCCGGTGCATTGCGTCAGGGCGGAGGGCTGATCGAAGGGCAGAACATTCTCGAAGGCACGTCGCATCACAATGCGGCGAACCGGCACTCGACCTACAAGGTGCGCGGGCAGCGGCCGTTCGATCATGGCGAGGAGAACCTCGAGATCGAGGAAACCGCCGATGATGATGCGGTGAAGCGCCATCGTCCGCTGATCGTGGTCGAGGATGAAGACACCACGAAAGACCGGGCCAGAAAGCGGGCGAAGAACCGGCGCGATCGCGCCGCCGGCAACGCGCTGAAGGCGACGATCAGGGTGCAGGGCTTCCACGATGAAACGGGTCAGCTTTGGACCCCGGGAAACATGGTCTGGACCGAAAGCCCGTTTCTCGACATCGCCCAGGACATGCTGATCGAGCAGGTCGAATACGAGCAGAGCGGGGAGGGCAGCATCGCCACGCTGTCGCTGACCGATCCGCGGGCCTATGGCGGGACGGGAGCCGGCGGCGGCAAGGGCAACCGGTCCGGCGGCGAATGGGAGATCGGCGACTGATGTCCTTCCTGAGTTTGGAGCATGACGACGCGATGCGCTCGAAGGCGCGGCGCGCGCGTGTCGTGACGATCGACGACAGCGGCACCCAGCAGAAGGCCGACCTTCGCGGTCTGGCCTCCGACCGGCCGCAGAAGATCGTGCGGATCCTGCCGCATGGCTATTCGTCGAATCCGCCGCAGGACAGCGAAGGCGTTCTGCTGGCGCTGGGCGGACGCTCCGACCGGCTGATGTTCATCGGCGGCGAGCACAAGGATTATCGGCCGAAGAACCTCAAGAGCGGCCAGTCTGTTCTCTATGACGACAAGGGCAACGTGGTGTTCTCGAAAGGCAGCGACGGGCTTTCGGTGAATGCCAGGACCGGTGTGGTGGAAATCCGGTCGCAGGACAACAAGGTCACCGTCAAGCCCGGCACCGGCCAGAACGTCTATCTCGGCGGTGACGGGGCCGACGGCGCGTATGCGAAGGTCATGACCGAATCCGGGGCATCGCTCAACGTCTATGCGAGGATATCCTGATGGCGTCGCTGCGGGTGAGGATCGGCGAGGGCGATACAGCCCAGCCGATCCTGCTGTGGGACAGCATCTGGCAGCCGCAACATGGTTTCGCCGATTGGGCGCTGGCCGATCCGGACGAGCCGCAGAACCAGGGCGGACTTCGCGCCAAGGCGGCGCTGCACACGTCCGTTATCCAGTTGCTGTTCACCGACAAGCGGATCGCCGACGATCATCCTCTTCAATATCTGGTCGCGAACGGCGATCCGCGCGGGTGGTGGGGCGACGGCGTGGACGTTCGCGGCGATCTTCATGAAACCGATCTTGGTTCGCTGCTGTGGGTTTTCGAGCGCTCGATCCTGACCGAGGATATCCGGCGATGGGTGGAAGCGATCGCGCTCGATGCGCTGGCGCCCCTGATCAAGCAGCTCGCGGCGGTCCGGATCGAGGCGAAGGCGAGCGCCGAGTTCGCTCTCAACCGGCTCGACCTCGCGATCCAGATCTACGGACGCGACGGCAGACAGGTCTACGACAATCGATTTGAGGACATCTGGAAGCAGACGGCCTGAGGCCGCGGCTTTCCCGATTTCCCGAAAATTCAACAGGGGTTTCGATGTACGCGCTGCCTTCTCTTGCCGACCTGGCAACGAAGGCCCGACAGGCATTCCGCGCCAACCTGAAGGGCTCGGACGCCTGGCTGTGGCCGAACAACGTCTATGCCAGCGCGAAGGTCATCGCCGGCATGACGTTCGAGGTTTTTGGCTTCGCTTCATACATCTCGCGACAGATTTTTGCGCATACGGCGCCCGATCTGGAAAGCCTTCAGCTTCACGGGGCGGAATTCGGCATCCCGCAGAAGCCGGCCGCGCCGGCCGCCGGAAAGGTCGATTTCGCCGCGACCGACGCCGTCGCTGTCGATGCCGGCGCCCTGCTGCGCCGCGCAGACGGCATCGAATACATCGTGCAGGCCGGAGGCTCGATCGCGACCGCGGGAACGCTGACGCTGAACGTGATCGCCGCCGTCGATGGTCTGGCAACCAATGCCGAAGGCGGAACATCACTCGAAATCGTCTCCGGCGTCACCGGCCCGGCGCTGGCTGCCGTGAATGCAGCCGGCATCACGCTCGGCGTCGACGTGGAAGACATTGAAAGCTACCGCGCCCGTATCCTGTTCCGGAAGCGCAACCCGCCGCACGGCGGCGCTGCGTCCGATTATGTGATGTGGGCCCAGCAGGTCGCCGGCGTCACGCGCGTCTATGTGGAGCGGCTTTGGAATGGTCCGGGGACGGTTCGCGTGTTCGTCCTGATGGACGACCTGTTCCCGGATGGAATCCCGGACGCGGCGAGCGTCCAGCGCGTCGCCGACTACATCGAAACGGTGCGGCCCGCCGGCGCTCTCGTCACGATCGCCGCGCCCGTCGCCGTCCCCGTCGATACCGTCATCGCCGGGCTCTCGCCGGATACCGCCGCAGTCAGGAGTGCCGTCGTTGCAGAACTGAAGGACGCGTTCTTTCGCAAGTCGCGGGTGGCGGGCAATGACAGCGCCTTCGACAGCATGCCCTACCTGGCGTCGCCGACATCGTTTTCGCGGTCGTGGATCTGGCAGGCCGTCGCCAATGCAAGCGGCGAGGAGCGCCACGGCATCTCATTGCCGGCCGGGGACGTCGCGCTGGTCGCCGGGCAGATCGCGACCCTTGGCGCCGTCAATTTTGCTTGAGGCCAATGCAAGATGAAATGCCCGACACCTCACGAAGTCCTGGCGGCCGCGCTCGCGTTGCTTCCGCGCGGCCGCGCCTGGCAGACCCATGAAAGCGGTCCGCGGCCGGGAGCGGACATCGGATTTTCACCGAAAGCATTCGACAACGCAGCGTTTTCGACGGCGTACGAAGCGCCGAGCATTCTGCGCCGGTATTGGGCCGCGGTTTCCGACGTTTTCTATTTCCTGAACCAGCGGCTCTGTGCGCTTCGCCTCGAGTTTTGGTGCGCCTCCCAGAGCGAGACGCGGGATCAATGGATGGCCGAATACGGCTTGCCGGATGCCTGCGATCCGTTTCCCGACCTCTGCGCCAAGGTCGCCGCGATCGGCGGCACGCGTTGCGACTATTACGCCGCGATCGCCGCGCGCATGGGCTGGTCGATCGAGTGCTCGGAATCCGTGGTGAAGTGCGGCTCGCGCATGAACAGCCGCGCCGGTCGCGCCCGCGCCGGCGCGATCCGCAATCTGGCTCAGCTCAAGGTGATCGTTCACCTCAATTCCTCGCCGGCCTTCACCGGCGGCCGGTCCCTGCCGTCGATCGCCGGGCGCATGCGCGCCGGACGCCGTCAATCGTGTGGGCCGAACATCCTGCCGCTGATGTGCCTGATGTCGCGGATCGTGCACGCCGAAATCCAGATCGTTTACGAGGGACACAATGACTAACGTTGACCTTTTCGGCCCCGCTTCGGCCTCGGGCGCCGTCCTCATCCGCCCCGGCGAAACCCGCTCGTTCGGCACGGTCGATACATGGCATAACGACTGTAGCAGTCCGAGCATCGATGACGGCACCCAGTTCAATGCCGCCTGGTTCAATTCGATCCTGGCCAATGTCCGCGCGATCGCGCGCGGCAACGGGCAGACCGCGGGCGGCGCGGATATCGTCGCGCAGGACAATGCCGCCGACGATTTGTTGTGGCGTGCGTGCCAGCACCTCTATCAGCGCGCGCAGCCGGCCTGGTCGGCCGACACGAGTTCTACCGTCAACCAGTTGATCGTCGCGCTGTCGCCGGCGCCGCCCGAGCTCAAGGCCGGCATGCGCATTCGCGTCAAGATCGCAAACGCCAATACCGGAGCGACGACGGTCGTCGTGAACGGCAACGCGCCGGTATCGGCAAAAACCGTCGCCGGGCAGGATCTTCAGAAGGGAATGCTAATTGCCGGCCAGATTGCCGAATTCGTTTTTGATGGCACGAATCTCCAGCTCGTGTCGACGCTTTCCGAAAAGGTTGTTTTCACGCCGTATTGCACGGTCGCCGTCGGCGCGATCGCATCGGTGCCTCGAGGGGCCTGGACCACGCACGGCCTTTCGGCCGGAACCGCCGCCAACATGGCGCCGACGGTGGGGGCGAATTCATTCAGCCTCCCGGACGGATTCTACATGTTCAACGTGAGCGGCGCGACGCGCGTCAACAGCGTGATCAACGCAACGAACATCGCTCACCAGATCAGGCTGACGCAAAACGGTACGCAGGTCGACGGCGGAGTCGACTTCGAGGCCGATTATCTGCTCGCCGGCCAAGATCTGACGACGTACCGCAACCTCGTGTGTTTCGCGAGCGTCATGGCGGCAGACACCTTTCAAGTGCAGTCGTGGGTCGGCACCACGTTGAGCGGCGATTTCAATGGCGGCAACGCGCTCGCCGGAACGTTGACGGCGGTGCGCATCGGCAATTAAGCCGCCCGCTGTTCCTTCATAACCATTCGAAAAGAGCAAAGACAATGAAATCGATTGCAATGGATGTCGATACGGTTTCGCTGGTGATGGGCGAGCTGTCTCGCGAGGATGTCAGTGTCCTGAATTACGACGGCGCCAATCTCAACGGCCCAGACCTTGCGATCGATCGCGTCTCGGCGCTCGATCTTGCCAGCCTGCGCAAGGAAAGTCTTTTGGCCTATGCCGCTGCCAGGCGGTATGCCGTCGAGACCGCGAGCGTGGTCATGAACGGGGTAAGCATCGCGACCGACCGGCAGTCGCAGGCGATGCTGTCGGCGGCGTATAACATGGCGCAAGCCGACGCGGATTTCTCGACGATGTGGAAGGGCTCCGATGGCAGTTTTGCAGCCTTGTCGGCCGCGCAGATCATCGCGATCGCGCAAGCCGTCGGCGCATTCGTCGCCTCGTGTTTTGCAGCCGAGGCCGCAGCCGTCGTCAAGATCAACGCCGGCACCATCACCACCAAGGCCGAGATCGACGCCGCGATCGTGGCTCAATAAGGGGGGGGCGTGGATGGCGATCAGGCACAGATTCAGCTCACCGTTCGAGGACGGCGGCGTCCCCTCGGGACAGGTCAAGCCGAGCGACTGGAACGATGAACACACGGTCGAGGGCTTGCTCGGCGCGTTGCTGGTGCTCGGCGTGCAGAACAGGGTCGTGCCGTATCTCGACGCCGCCGGCGCCGGCGGCACGTTCCAGATCTCCGACTTCGTGCGCGGGATCATGAACAGCGCCGATGCCGCCGCCTTTCTTGCCGCGACCGGCTCGGTTGGCCTCAACTCGCCGTCCTTCATCGGCACGCCGACAGCGCCGACGCCGGCCGTCGGCGACAATTCGACCAGGCTGGCGACGACGGCCTATGCCGATCGCGCTCTCGCCTTGCTGATCGACAGCGCGCCGGGTGCGCTCGACACGCTCAACGAGCTGGCCGCCGCGCTCGGCAACGACTCGAACTTCGCCTCGACCGTCACGACCGCGCTGGCACTCAAGGCGCCACTCAACTCGCCTACCTTGACCGGCACGCCGGTGGCGCCGACACCGGCCGCCGGCGACAACTCCACCAAGCTGGCGACCACGGCTTACGTGATCGCCGCGCTCAACCGGGCAATCGCGATCGCGAACGGCACCGATTTCAACACGCTATCGGTCGAGGGGACCTATTACAGCGCCGGGACCTGCCCGAACGCGCCGACGTCGGGAAATCCCTATTTTCTCGACGTGCAGGTCGGGTCGAGCGCGAGCTATGTCTCGCAGCGCGCGGTGCGCATGGATACCGGCGACACCTATCAGCGCACGCGCAATGCGGGCACCTGGGGCGGGTGGTCGATCGTCGGGTTTCCGGTCGGGCAATTGCCCGGCACTACGGGGACGACGCAACCGGCGGCCGGCAAGGTCGGCGAGTTGATCGCGAGCACCGGCGTGACGCTGAATTTTTCGGCGAGCGCGACGCCGGGAACCGTCACCTCGATCACCCTGACGCCGGGCGTGTGGGATATCGAGGCCATGGGGCTGTTCAACGGCGCCGGGGCCACCACGTCGTCGGACTGGACCATGGCGGTCAGCACCACGGCCGCAACAGTCACGGCGGCGCTGGTCGCGAAAGCCAATCAGCGCATCAGCAGAAGTTCGCCGCTCGCCGACATGTCGATCGCGATGACGATTCCGCGCCAGCGGGTCGCGATCGCCGCGAACACCACCTATTACCTGAACGCGATGGCGAGCTACGCGGTCTCGACCTATCAGGTCATCGGCGACATCCAGGCGCGCCGGGTCTAGCAGCGACGCCCGGCTGATTTTCAAATTACTGAAATCGGAGAACTGACATGACCGACGCGGTTGCCGCGAACGGCCTCGATGTGTCGCGTTTCAACGATGCGCTGTGGCGGCTGTGGCCGCAGGGCGACAAATGCATTCCGGGGCTGCGCGCCGCCATGGCCCAGCAGATGCCGGACATCGCGGCACGTTACGGCTTCGACACACCGGACGTCATCGCGATCTTCATGGGCCAGATTTCGCAGGAATGCGGCGGCGGCACCGAAGTCGTCGAGAACCTGAATTACACCGCGCGCCGGATGATGGCGGTCTGGCCCTCCCGATTCCCGACGCTGGCCAGCGCCGCGCCTTACGCCAACAACCCGAAGAAGCTGGCGAACAAGGTCTATAACGGCCGCATGGGCAACCGGGTCGGCACCGACGACGGATACATCTATCGCGGCCGCGGCGCGACCCAGACGACGGGACGGAGCGCCTATGCGCATCTTGCCAGCATCACCGGGCTCGATCTGCTGTCCGATCCAGACCTGGTCAACGATCCCGCCCATTTCCTCGAAAGCGCCGCGATCGACTTCGTCAAATGCGGCTGCCTGCCGTTCGCCGAGCGCGGCGATATCGAAGCGACGACGCACCATCTCAACGGCGGCCTGACAGGCCTGTCCGATCGCAAAGCCTGGACCAGGAAATGGCGCTCGGCGCTCGGGGCGGAAGCGCCGGCGCCGGCGAACGACGGCATCCTCCGGCTTGGATCGAAGGGCTACGAGGTTGAAGCCCTTCAACGCCGCCTGGTCGAACTGAACTATCGGGTCGGCAATATCGACGGGAAATACGGCCGGGCGACGCGCATCGCCGTCATCGCGTTCCAGCTCGACCGTGGATTGTCAGGCGACGGCGAAGTCGGGCCGGCGACGCGCGAGGCCCTGAAGCGCGACCTCTCCAAGCCCGTGGCCGAGAAACGGGCGGCCGCGACGGCGGCCGATCTGCGCGCCGGAGGCTCGGCAACCGTCGCGCGGGCGGACAAGGTTTCGCTGATCGGGAAGATCCTCGCTGGCGCCGGCGTGGTCACCGGCGGCGGGCAGGCCGCCGACAGGACGGGGCTGCTCGATACGGTCAAGGGCACGGCCGATCAGGTGTCGACCTTCCGCGGCGTGTTCGAGCAGGTGCAGGACCTCGGCGGCTGGGTCGCTGGCGTTCTGCAAACGTGGTGGTGGCTCGCGCTGATCGTCTGCGGATTCTTCGCCGTCCGCTACGGCCGCGACATCATCCGCCAGCGCGTCGAGGATCACCGCAACGCCACCAACATGGGGCTATAGGGGCCGATGCTCAGTCTCAATTCGCTGATGACGCTCGCCGCCTGGGCGATCGGCCTGCTCGGCGTCGGCGGCGCGATCGCGGCCGCCGCGGCGGCGATCATTCTCGGGCCGACCGTGGTCATCGCGATCGTCCAGCCGATTCTGGCGCGCATTCTGTCATGCACGCGATGCGTTGTCGCGGCCGTGTTCGTGCTGGCGATGGTCGGCTTCTACTGGCTCGGCCATCACCAGGCGGCGAAGGAATGCCGCGCCGATCAGCTCGAGGCGCAGCTTCGCAACGAGAAGTTCGATACAGCGCAGGCGCTCAAGGCGCAGGCGGATGAAAAGCAGCGGGCAGATGACATCGAAAGGGAGGCAAGGGCGCAGCATGACCAGGATCAAGCCTATATCGAGCGCCTCAAGGCGAAGCCTGCGTGCGCTCTCGATGACAGCGATCTTGACGCTGGGCGGCTGCGCATCGCCCCCCGGTCCGGCGGCGCGAAGCCTGCCCGAAACGCCAAGTGAACTGATGACGCCGGTCGCGGTGCCGAAGCTTTACAAGGGGCAGGACGCACGCGCGGCGCTGCGGTTGACGCATTCGGCATTGCTGCAGGCCAACGCGCGCCTGTCCGCGAGCGCAGGGTGGTATGACTCGGTGCGGCACGACTATGCCGTCGGGGCGCTTCCGCAATGACGCCGCCGGGTGAACGGATGCGCTGCTCGGTCGCCGGACTGCTGCAGCATTTCAACAACCGCGTCAGCGAAGTCGGCCACGCGCTGATCATGGTCGGCATCGGCCTTCAGATCATGGCCGCGCCGCCCGTGAGCAACTACAGGGCGCTCGATCTGCTGTCCGGCTTTGTGTCGGCCGGATCCATCGCGCTGTTCTTCATTTCGGTCGGGGCGGTGCGGATGGCGGCCCTGATCGCCAATGGCCGCTGGCCGTCCTACGGTCCGTGGCTGAGAGCGATCGGCGCGCTGGTCGGCGCGCTGATCTGGTCGCAGATGTTTTTGGGTCTGATCGCCGTTCCGTCCGACAATCTCACGTCGCTCAACGCGCCGGCATATCTTATTTTCACGGCGATCGAACTGGTTTCGATCTACCGCGCGCTGGCGATGAGGGGCGGCGATGGAAGGGACGACTAGCAAGGCGTTCGATGCGCTGGGTCCGTATCCGCTGGTCCAGGGCGCGGTCGCCCTGCTGATCGTGCTGGGCGGCGTCTACCTGATTTTTCGCGCCAACAAGGACAGGGGAGCCTCGCGCGAACAGATCCCGCCCTGGCTGATGATGGGGCCGCTGCACGACATGATGCAGGCGGTGCACGACATGGCCGAGGAGAGCCGCCGCGCGACCGAGCTGCTCAAGGAGAGCAGGGACGCGCTGATAGCCTGCAAGGCCGCGCTGGAACTGATCCGCAACGAGTCTCGTCTGCGTTGAACTTCGGAGATCGACATGCGACCGACCGCCCTTGTTCTGGGAGTGGCGCTTTGCGCCGTCCTGTTCGCGTCTCAGGCCGATGCGAGGCCGAGGCGACCTCTCTCCAATCAGGAGAGGGTCGGCTGCGCCGATCCGGTCATGCGGCCGTGCTCGATGCCATCGGTTGTTTCAAGAAATGAAAAAACTCGACCCGTTCGTCCCGGCCTTCGCCGCGTCCTGGCCGAAGGTGCGGGGAGGGCGGTTAACTGGATCAGGCCTCGCGCCTGGTGCGGCTGGTGGATGCGCCGCCATCTCGGAGTAGCCAATCCTGCTGCCAATGTGGCGCGCTGGTGGGCCGGTTACGGCCGGCCGGCGCATGGCCCGCATGTCGGCGCGATCGTCGTGTGGCGTCACCACGTCGGCCGAATAACCGGCCGCACCGCTGATGGCCGCTGGATCGTCAAGTCTGGCAATGATGGTCATCGAGTGCGCGAGCGGCCGCGCTCCGTCGCCGGCGCGATCGCGTTCAGGTGGCCGGCATGATTGCCGACGTCGTCCAGCCGCTAGACCGCTGTGCTGTCGCGCTGCTCACTTTCGATGGATGACGCGGCCTTTTCTTGATATGAAAGGGAGTAACATCTTTTGTACGAAAGGCGCGCCATGCCCTTGGAAGTCAGGCATTCGACTGGACCATTAGCCCCTTCAAAGATCGGCGCTGTGAAATTCTATAATGAAGACGACGCCTTCAAATTCGTCTATCAACTTTTTGAAGAGCACGGTTGTAATGGCGTGGTCGAAGTTGAGCTTTGGCAAAACGATCGACCAATCCAGAGTTTCCGTCGTTTAGCTCAGTTTTACGCTCAAGACAGATTAGGCCGTAGAATAGTGGCTTGATCATCTGAGCGTGTGAGCGACGTTATCCCGCCCCTTTTTTCAACTTGCGGGCGCGGCGCAGGTCGGAGTTCATCTGCGTCTGCCAGCCACGTCCGAGCGACCGGTATGACGCGACAACGTCTGCGTCGAGCCGTACCGTGACCGGCTGCTTGGCGTTGTCGCCGAGCGGCGGCCGGCCACGCTGGATCACCTTGCCCCCCTTCACGATGGTGGCGCGATCGAGCATGGCGTTGGTGATCTCCGGCGCGTCGTCGGGGTCGCGCCACGCCCGGCCCTTAGAGACCGAAGCGGCGGCGGATTTTGCGTTCTTCCTTGGCATGGCAGTACCTCATGGAAATGACGTGGCAGTCGCTGCCACGGGCGGTCCAGACCAATACGACCATGCGGCCGTCGAGCCATCCCGCCGTGATCTGGCGCGTCTCGCCGTAGTCAAAGCGGTCATCGAGCCACGTCGCATGATCGCCCTCGAACACCTGCGCCGCGTCCGCGAAATCCATCTCGCGATGGGCAAGGGTCGCGGCGCGCTTGGCGGGGTCGAAGGTGATCTTCATGCGAATAAACGTACATACATTTATTCGTCATGTCAATAATAATTGTACGTACGGAAATAGAAGGCTGTGGCGGCAGTCGGGCGCACGTGTCTCCTTTAACGACCCTCAGTCTTTCTTTCCCTCCGGGTTGCCAATCGGCGGCGGATGGTCGCCATAAACGGCTAGAATATTCTTCTACCCTTAGATCAACCTAACCCTAGAATAATTTTCTCTTTCGTATTCAGGCGAGGACTATCGATCCCTCGCCAGCTTTCGTTTCGTCCGCCACTTGTGTCCCTTCTTCCCCTCCGGGTTGCCGATCGGCGGCGGAGTATCGCCGTAGACGGCGCGGTAGAAGGCGACTCGGGCAATGAAGACGAATGGCCCGCCATGCTCGGCAGCCAGGTGGAGCTCCTTCGCGGCGTGTTGCCAGGGCTCTGTGTTGCCGATCTTGCGGGGCAGGGAGGTCGCGTATTCCGCGGCCTCTCCGATCGTTCGTATCGTGCTGCCATCGGGCATCGGAACGGGGTCTTCGAAGCGGCGGGACCAGCTAATCATAAATCTTCCTGCAACGATCGCAGGTGATCCGGTCCCCTGGGCTGATTTCATCGAAAAACATCACATGCCGGCACCGGGGACATGACGAGACCCAAAGGCCATAGGCGCGCCAAATATCGGGCTCTCGATAGAGGCGCCGCGCCTTGAAGCGGAGCGCGTTCTGGAATCTTTGTTCCTTCGCCAAGGCCTTCCGCATACCGCCAGAGATCGGCACCGGCGCGAAACGCAAGTCACGCTCGATCGACAGTCTCGCATCGGCTTCGATGTCGTAGAAATGCGCGAAAGGCATTTTACGGAATGGCTGTCGACCGAGTTTTCGGACGGGATGATTGGTGCTCATCCAGCGAATCTAGGATTGGTTTTTACGGATGTTAGGGCTTTGCCCCGACAGCTTGGCCGGGAACGCAGCATGAACTCCGCGCGGGAATTTCTACGGGACTTTTGGTCTCCAAAGCTCCGCTTGATGCCGTTCTGTTCTGCAGGTGAGTGATTTGCCCCTTGCGGATGTCGTATGCAAATGGCAATAAAATCAGAACGCTAGATGCGTTGCGCGGGTGTAGCTCAATGGTAGAGCAGCAGCCTTCCAAGCTGAATACGAGGGTTCGATTCCCTTCACCCGCTCCAGGGTGTTTCTTAACAAGATCAAGTAGTTGGTGATGATCTCGCAATATCGTTACGTTCCAGGTCTCGAGACGGAAGATCGTTTCGGCCCGTTGGGGTCCGCCCAGCACACGGAAAACCCCAACTCTCGCAGCAATCCCGCTGCATGAGATTATCTGTCGTTGCCTGTTCGATTGCGCTGTCCGCGTCATTTCCGAGAGCATCGGCCGACTTCGCTGATGGCTCCAAATGCCGGCTTACTCCGTCGCAGATCGCCGCCAACGTCACCCATGAGGTTTTGAAATGACCAATCCCAGCACCAATCCCAGCGCTCGCAAGATTGAGTTTGCCGGCAAGACGCGCACCTTCAATTTGAACGAGCCCAGGGTTCTCGCCATGATCGCGGGCGGGGCGAAATTGAAGCAGGTCGCGAGAATGGTCACGATTGCCCGTCTCGGCATAGGCAGGGCTCCGTTCGCCGGACAATACGGCGACACCCCGGCGGCTTGTCACCGACGCTTTGTCGAAAAGGTCTATTCGGCCGAGGACGTGGAAAACGTCATCGCGCTCGGATTGATCGGGGGCGGAATGCCCGAAGATGAAGCGTTTGCGCTTGTCGATGAGCATGTCCATGGCAAGCCGCTCGAAGCCAATGCGCAGATTGCATCGGAAACCATTGCCGCGCTTGCCGGCGCGGAAAAGGCGGAGGGAAAAGCGTAAGCATCCATTCGCCAGAACATTTTCGCTTCTGATTGAATCAGAAGCGAGGCTCCGGATTGGTGTTTAGACGCGTTTTCCTGACACGAAACGGCAGCCATCCTCGGGTCAGGCCCGAGGACATGCTCGACAACGCTATAGCTCAGAACCGCGTCACGATGTCCGACAAGGCCGGACGCGGTCGGTCCTTGTTCGGTTTTGTCGGCGTGCCGATATGGATAAAGCCCGCGAATCTTTCGTCCGGCTTCAATCCGAGGCCGTCGAGCACGTCGCGATCGTAGGCAAACCAGCCGGTCAGCCAGTTCGTGCCATAGCCGAGCGCGTTGGCTGCGTTGACGATGCTCATGGCGCTGGCGCCTGCCGACAGCACCTGCTCCCACGACGGCACCTTGGGGTGCTGCTTGATACAACTCACCACGCCGATCACCAGCGGCGCTTCCGTCAACTGGTGCTTTTCGATTTCGATCTCCTCCTGTGGAGCCGATGGGTTCTTGCGCGCATAGACACGGGCGATGACGTCGCCGGCACGGGCGCGGCCATCGCCTTCGAACACGATGAATCGCCACGGCGCGATCTTCCCGTGATCCGGCACGCGCGCGCCGATGGTGAGGATAGTTTCGATCTCCTCAGCCGAGGGACCGGGCGCGCTCATGTCGCGCGGTTTGACCGAGCGACGGGTGCGCAGGAAATCGATAACGTCGGGCATAGGTGCTCTCTTGAAATGGATGTTCGCTTTGAAACTGCTGATGGAGCGCAGGAGGTGATGCGTCAGGCCTTGCTCCGCTCCCGCTTGATATCCGGCGGTATGGCTTCCTCCGCCAGCGCCGCGATGGCCTCATTGGTCGGCATCACCTTCTGACCCTCGCTGCCGAGGCGGCGGACGGAGACCGATCGGCTCTCGGCTTCCTTCTTGCCGACCACGAGCAGGGCGGGGATCTTCGCCAGCGAGTGTTCGCGCACCTTGTAGTTGATCTTCTCGTTGCGCAGATCGAGCTCGACGCGCAGCCCTGCGCGCCGCGCCGCGGCAGCGACCTCCTTGGCGTACTCGTCGCCATCGGAGGTGATGGTCGTGACGACCGCCTGCACCGGCGCAAGCCAGAGCGGAAAATTGCCGGCGAAGTGCTCGATCAGGATGCCGATGAAGCGTTCGATCGAGCCGCAGATCGCGCGATGCACCATCACCGGCGCCTTCTTGGCGCCGTCGGCATCGATATAGAACGCGCCGAACCGCTCCGGCAGGTTGAAGTCGACCTGTGTGGTGCCGCATTGCCAGTCGCGGCCGATGGCGTCGCGCAGCACGTATTCGAACTTCGGTCCGTAGAACGCGCCTTCGCCGGGATTGGTCTCGGTCTTGATGCGATTGTTCGATGCGGCGATGCGCTTGAGCACATCGGCCATGACAGCTTCGGCGTGATCCCACGCGGCGTCCGAGCCGACCCGCTTCTCGGGGCGCGTCGAGAGCTTCACCGTCAACTCGCCGTCGAAGCCGAAGTCGGCATAGGTCGACAGGATCAGCTCGTTGATCTTGAGGCATTCGTCGGCGAGCTGGTCCTCGGTGCAGAAGATATGCGCGTCGTCCTGGGTGAAGCCGCGCACCCGCATCAAGCCGTGCATGGCGCCCGACGGCTCGTAGCGATGCACCACGCCGAATTCGGCGAGCCGCAGCGGCAGGTCGCGATAACTCTTCAGCCCGTGCTTGAAGAGCTGCACATGGCCGGGGCAGTTCATCGGCTTGATCGTGAACCAGCGCTTGTCCTCGGCCTCGTCCCCGGCCGACTGTGCCGCGAACATGTTCTCGCGATACCATTCCCAATGGCCCGACGTCTCCCATAGCGACTTGTCGAGCATCTGCGGCGCGTTGACTTCGTCATAATCTTCCGCAAGCCGCCGGCGCATGTAGGCGATCACGGCCTGGAAGATGGTCCAGCCTTTCGCGTGCCAGAACACGACGCCGGGACCTTCCTCCTGAAAATGAAACAGGTCGAGTTCGCGGCCGAGCTTGCGGTGATCGCGCTTCTCGGCTTCCTCGATCTGCTTCAGGTAAGCGTCGAGGTCGTCCTGCTTCGCAAAGGCCGTGCCGTAGATGCGCGTCAGCATCGGGTTGTTGCTGTCGCCGCGCCAGTACGCGCCGGCCACCTTCATCAGCCTGAAGGCGTTGCCGATCTTGCCGGTGGAGGTCATGTGCGGGCCGCGGCAGAGATCGAACCAGTCGCCCTGATAGTAGATCTTGATCGGCTCGTTGCCGGGAATGGCGTCCACCAGTTCGACCTTGAAGGCCTCGCCCTTGTCGCGGAACACCTGCTTGGTCTTTTCGCGGTCCCAGACATCCTTGGTGAAGGGTTTGTCACGCGCGATGATCTCGCGCATCTTCTTCTCGATCGCCGGGAAGTCCTCCAGCGAGAACGGCTCGTTGCGAAAGAAATCGTAATAGAATCCGTTCTCGATGACGGGGCCGATGGTCACCTGCGTGCCGGGCCATAGCGATTGCACGGCCTCGGCCAGAACGTGCGCCGCGTCGTGGCGGATCAGTTCCAGCGCGCGCGGATCATCGCGGCTGATGAATTCGATGCCGGCATCGCTTTCGATCGGGTCGGCAAGGTCGCTGACGACGCCGTCGAGCGCCATCGCGACCGTGCGCTTGGCCAGCGACGGCGAGATGCCTTTTGCGATATCGAGACCGGTGATGTTTTTAGGGAACTCGCGCCGCGCGCCGTCCGGAAAGGTGAGGGTGATGTTGTCGGCGGGCGAGACGGGCTTCAGGTTGGCGAGGCCATACTGGAATCCCGATGCGGGTTCGTTCTTGTCGGACATAGATGTCTCCTGTGGCTCACTCCTGCGAACGAGCGCAGGTAAGCGGGATGCAGCGGTATAGCAGCCGGTTCGCCCGTTGCAACGGCCGAAAGTTCCGCTTTGGCGCAAAAGGGCGGACTGGCGCTTCGCGGGAATCCACCACATGCCCGGTGGGGCTGTCCCCGGGCCCACGGATTACGCGTGGCCCGATCCGAGCGGGCAGGAGGGTTGCCCTTCTATCGTCGATCGGTGGCCCGGTCGTGGACAGGAGGGTGATTGCCCGCTTCGTCCATCCGCAGCAGCCCCTCGAACCGGGCAAACATCGCAAGGCGGTCGGGCGGAACTGCCCGCTCGGCTTTCGCAAGCGCCTCGGCGAGTTCACCTGCGACATCAGGTGCAATGCCCGCATGCCGCAACGCTTCGGCGCTCCGGATTCCGTCTCCAGCGCAGAGGATGATGGTCCAGCGCCCGTGTTTGTTCCGCAGCAGCGCGCGGCCGCCCATTTCGCCCTGCGTCCAGTCAGCAATCGCGTAGCCCGTCGCGACAACCACCGGTGCGACGACGAGCTTTGCTTCCGGCTTGTCGAAGCTCGAATGGAGCAGATCGCGCACCGCGTCCTCGTCCGGCCCCGCAATCGCCGAACCGATGAGGCTCCAGAGGACGACAAGCGAGGCAAAGAGTTTCGTCAGCACCAGAATTTCCTTATATATCCGATTACAATACGTCGGCTTTACAGGCGGCGCATTGCGAAGAGCCTGCCGCCGGTTTCAAGCCGCATCTCCGGAGTGCCTCGCCTTGACCACGACCATCTACGGCATCAAGAACTGCGATACCATGAAGAAGGCGCGCGCGTGGCTGGACGGCCACAGCATCGCCTATGAGTTTCACGACTACAAGGCCGCCGGCATCGAGCGTGCCCGCCTCAAGGCGTGGGCCGCAAAACTCGGTTGGGAAACGTTGCTTAATCGAGCTGGAACCACATTCCGAAAATTGCCGGATGCGGACAAAGCGGGATTGACCGAGGCCCGCGCGCTGGCCCTGATGCTTGATCAGCCCTCGATGATCAGACGTCCGGTGCTGGAGGTGGGCGACAAGCTGCTGGTCGGCTTCAAGCCGGAGGTTTACGAGAAGGAGCTCCGGACGTCGAAGCGATAATGCGGCCTCGGTCCGCGCCATCATGGCGGCGCCTTCGCCGATACCGGCCGTCGAAGCGGGCAAGCCCAGGACGTCGCCATTTCGACTAATGGCTGAGGGAATGACGGCTCCGGACTCCCGCCGAATGCTACTTTGCACCTTGCGCAATCCAGCCCATTGACATCATATTCTGAAAGACGACCGTGTCCCGGTGGTGTCCAGCGCACTGAACGGGTTCGGCAGCAATGACTCAGCCGCGAAGGGGACACCGAGCGATAGCTGAGGGGGATTTTTGAGTGGCGAATGAGTTCATTCTTGAAACCCATGGATTGACCAAGGAATTTGCTGGTTTTGTCGCCGTGCGCGACGTCGGTCTACGCGTTCGCCGCGGCAGCATTCATGCACTGATTGGTCCCAACGGAGCGGGAAAAACCACCTGCTTCAACCTGCTGACCAAATTCCTGAAACCTTCGGCGGGGAAGATTTTCTATAACGGACGGGACATCACGGCGCTTGCGCCGGCCGACGTGGCGCGGCTCGGATTGGTGCGGTCGTTCCAGATTTCGGCGGTCTTCCCGCATCTCACGGCGCTTGAAAACGTCAGGGTGGCGCTGCAGCGCCAGCACGGCCATTCCTTCGATTTCTGGCGTTCCAAATCGGTGCTTGATCGCTTCAACGTTCGTGCGCTTGAATTGCTGGACGAGGTGGGTCTGAGCGAATTCGCGAGAACTCCCGCCGTGGAGATGCCCTACGGACGCAAGCGGGCGCTGGAGATCGCGACGACGCTGGCGCTCGATCCGGAAATGATGCTGCTCGACGAACCGATGGCCGGCATGGGTCATGAGGACATCGACAGGATCGCCGCGCTGATCAAGCGCATTTCGGCGAAGTACACCATCCTGATGGTCGAGCATAATCTGAGCGTGGTCGCGAGCCTGTCCGATATCATCACCGTGCTGACGCGCGGACACGTGCTCGCCGAGGGCAATTACGCCGACCTGACCAGGGACGAGCGCGTCAGGGAAGCTTATCTGGGAGCTGGTCATGGCTAACGGGACGACGACCGCGCCAGGCATTGCCGGTTCCGCAAAGCCCGCCGGCGGCGCCATGCTCGCGGTTGAAAATCTGGAAGCGTGGTATGGCGAATCCCACGTCCTTCACGGCATCAGCTTCAACGTCGCGGCGGGAGAGGTTGTCACGTTGCTCGGCCGCAACGGCGCCGGCAAGACCTCGACGCTGAAGTCGATCATGGGCATCATCGGCAAGCGCACCGGGTCGATCCGTTTCGACGGTCACGACATCTCGCGCGCCTCGTCGGACAAGATCGCGCGTTTGGGCATTGCGTTCTGTCCGGAGGAGCGGGGCATCTTCGCGAGCCTCGACGTGCGCGAGAACCTGATGCTGCCGCCAGCGGTGCGCAGCGGCGGCCTGTCGCTGGACCAGATCTTCACGCTGTTTCCCAATCTGAAGGAACGGCTGCGCAGCCAGGGCACCAAGCTGTCCGGCGGCGAGCAGCAGATGCTGGCGATCGCGCGCATCCTGCGCACGGGCGCACGCTTCCTGATGCTCGACGAGCCGACTGAGGGCCTTGCGCCGGTCATCATTCAGCAGATCGGCCATACCATCGCGCGATTGAAGTCGGAGGGATTCACGATCCTTCTGGTGGAGCAGAATTTCCGCTTCGCCGCGACGCTCGCCGACCGCTTCTACGTTGTCGAGCACGGCAAGATCATCGACGGCTTCGCGAGTTCCGAATTGCAGGCCAACATGGACAAGCTTCATACCTATCTCGGTGTTTAGCAGCGTCCCCGGACGGGACCAAAACGGAGTGGGAGAAAATGAGGACCAGATTGACGGCTCTACTCGTCGGCACGGCGCTGACTTTTGGCATGACCTTCGCCGCGATGGCCCAGGACAAGGTGACGGACAAGAACGTCAAGATCGGCGTGCTGACAGATCTTTCGAGCCTGTATGCCGACCTTGGCGGAGAGGGGTCCGTCGTCGCGGCAGAGATGGCGGCCGATGATTCCGGGCTGAAGGCCAAGGGCTGGAAAATCGACGTCATCTCCGCGGATCATCAGAACAAGCCCGATATCGGCACCGGCATCGCGCGCCGATGGATCGACACCGACAAGGTCGACATCATCGCCGACGTGCCGAACTCGGGCGTTGCGCTTGCAGTCAACAACATCGTGAAGGAGAAGAATAACATCCTGCTCGATTCAGGCGCCGGCTCCTCGGAACTGACCAATACGCAGTGCACGCCGAATACAATCCACTTCACCTACGACACCTACATGCTGGCTCAAAGCACCGGCAGCGCGATGGTGAAGGCCGGCGGCGACACGTGGTTCTTCATTACGGCGGACTATGCCTTCGGACATGCCCTTGAGAACGATACGACTGCTGTGGTCAAGGCCAACGGCGGCAAGGTGCTGGGAAGCGTCAAGGCGCCGCTGAACACGGCGGACTTCTCGTCCTATCTGCTGCAGGCCCAGGCATCGAAGGCCAAGGTGATCGGGCTTGCCAATGCGGGCGGAGACACGACCAACTCGATCAAGCAGGCCGCGGAATTCGGCATCGTCAAAGGCGGCCAGAAACTTGCCGGCCTGCTCATGTTTATATCGGATGTCCACTCGCTCGGCCTGAACGTGGCGCAGGGGCTCAACCTGAGCGAAACGTTCTACTGGGACGCCAACGAGCAGACCCGGGCCTTCTCGAAGCGCTTCAGCGAACGCCTGAAAACGCACGCGATGCCGACGATGGTTCATGCCGGCGTCTATGCCGGCCTGCTGCACTACTTCAAGGCGCTGGAGGCGCTCGGCGGCAATCCGCACGACGGCGCCAAGGTGGTGGCCAAGATGAAGGAGATGCCGACCGACGATCCGCTGTTCGGCAAGGGCGTGATCCGGATCGACGGCCGCGCGATTCATCCGGCGTTCCTGTTCGAGGTCAAGACGCCGGCGGAGTCCAAGGGCCCGTGGGATCTCTACAAGCTGGTCGGCACCACGCCGGGAGACCAGGCGTTCCGGCCGCTGTCGGAAAGCAAGTGCTCGCTGGTCAAGCATTGACGCTGCGGTTGCTCCGGCGGCGTCCGAGCCGCCGGGGCGCCATCGCGCACGGATAAAAATTCACGGATCGAAGGGCAGGGAGCAACATGTCGATCAATCTGCAGGCGCTCTCTGCGCAGCTTCTAGTCGGGCTGATCAACGGTTCGTTCTATGCGTTGCTGAGTCTCGGCCTCGCCGTGATCTTCGGCATGCTCAACATCATCAATTTCGCGCATGGCGCGGTCTACATGATGGGCGCGTTCTGCGCCTATTTCCTACTTAACGTCTTCGGGATCGGCTACTGGCCGGCGCTGATCCTCGCACCGCTTCTCGTGGGCATCTTCGGCATGCTCACGGAGCGGACCATGCTGAAATGGCTGGCGGGGCTGGATCATCTGTATGGGCTGCTGCTGACCTTCGGTCTGGCGCTGATTATTCAGGGCGTGTTCCAGAACTATTTCGGCTCCTCCGGTCTGCCCTATGCCATTCCCAGCGAGTTGCAGGGCGGCATCAATCTCGGCTTCATGTTCCTGCCGATCTACCGCGCCTGGGTGATCGTGTGTTCGCTGGTGGTCTGCATCGCCACCTGGTACCTGATCGAGCGGACCCGGCTCGGCGCCTACCTGCGCGCGGCGACGGAGAATCCGACGCTGGTGCGCGCGTTCGGCATCAATGTGCCGCGCATGATCACGCTGACATACGGATTGGGCGTCGGTCTCGCCGCGCTGGCCGGCGTGTTGTCGGCGCCGATCAATCAGGTGCGGCCGTTGATGGGGGCGGACCTGATCATCGTGGTGTTCGCGGTGGTGGTGATCGGCGGCATGGGATCGATCATGGGATCGATCATCACCGGATTTGCGCTCGGCATCATCGAGGGGCTGACGAAGTATTTTTATCCCGAGGCCTCCAATACCGTGGTTTTCGTGCTCATGGTTCTCGTGCTGCTGGTGAAGCCGACGGGATTGACGGGACGGGCGGTCTGACATGGCAGCATTGACCGACAATACCGTTCGGACGTCGAGCCGTCGCATCATCGGCGACGAGATGATCGTTTTCATCCTCATGACCGCGGTGCTGGCCATCGTGCCGATGACAGGGATCTACCCGTATTTTGTGATGCAGGGTCTTTGCTTCGCGCTGCTCGCCTGCGCGTTCAACCTGCTGCTCGGCTACGGCGGCCTGTTGTCGTTCGGCCATGCGATGTTTCTCGGAACAGCCGGCTATGTCTGCGCGCATGCGTTGAAAGTATGGGGTGTTCCGCCGGAACTGGGCATCCTTGCGGGCGTCGGCGCGGCGGCTCTGCTCAGCATCATCACCGGCGTTGTCGCCATTCGCCGGCAGGGCATCTACTTCGCGATGATTACGCTGGCGCTCGCGCAGCTTCTTTATTTCATCTATCTGCAAACGCCGTTCACCCATGGCGAAGACGGCATCCAGGGAGTTCCGCAGGGAAAGATGTTCGGCGTTCTCGACCTGTCGCATCCGGATACGCTTTACTACGTCATCCTGGGCGGCTTTCTGTTCGGCTTTCTGGCGATCTACCGTGCCATCAACTCGCCGTTCGGCGAGGTCTTGAAGGCGATCCGCGAGAACGAGCAGCGCGCGATATCCCTGGGCTACAAGACCGACCAGTACAAGCTCCTGGCTTACATCCTGTCGGGCACGCTCGCCGGGCTTGCCGGATCGCTCAAGGTGCTGGTGGCGCAGAACGCCTCGCTGAGCGACGTGCACTGGACAATGTCGGGTGAAATCGTGCTGATGACGCTGGTGGGTGGTCTCGGGACGGTGTTCGGACCCGTGGTCGGCGCCTTTGCGATCATTGCCATGCAGCAGTATCTGGCCGGTTTCGGGCAATGGGTCACCGTGATCCAGGGCGTGATCTTCGTCGTCTGCGTGCTGACCTTCCGCCGCGGCGTCGTCGGCGAAATTGCCCATTATTTTAAGCGATCCCTGTAATTATCACGCGATTCTCGCCCTTTGGCCGTACAAACCGGTGGATGATCCCGCCGGTTGCGATGCCGATTGCCCACTTTCCCGGAAATGGTTTATGACACCTGTGCGCTCCGGACAGGCGGCCCGGTTCTCTGTCTTGCGAAGTGGAATGCTGCAATGCTGAGTTGGTTTCGGTTCTTTCTGCCGAAAGAGGAGCGTTTTTTTGACCTGTTCGCCCGCCACTCGCAAACCATCGTGCAGGGCGCGCAGGCGCTTCAGGGAATGCTGAACGGCGGCGAAGAAACACCGGTGTTCTGCCAGCGGGTCAGCCAGTTCGAGAACGATGCGGACAACATCACGCGCGAGGTATTGACCGCGGTCCGCCGGACCTTCATCACCCCGTTCGACCGCGTGGACATCAAGAACCTGATTACCTCGATGGACGACGCCATCGACCAGATGCAGCAGACCGCGAAGGCCGTGGTGTTGTTCGAGGTACGCACCTTCGAACCCCCGATGCGCGAGATCGGTGCGCTGCTTGTGGAATGCGCCAATCTGGTCGGCCGCGCGTTGCCGCTGCTCCAGTCGATCAGCAACAACGTCGCGATGCTGACGGCGATCACCGAGGAACTCGGCAAACTGGAAGGCCGGGTCGACGATCTGCACGATATCGGCCTGAAGGAGCTCTTCCTGAAACACCGCAACGCCAACGCAATGGACTTCATCGTCGGCGTCGAGATCTACGATCACCTGGAAAAGGTCGCCGATCGCTTCGACGACGTTGCCAACGAGATCAACAGCATCGTCATCGAGCAGGTATAGGCAGGGCTGCGCCGTGGACGCCATGATTGGTCTTCCGGTTCTGGTCGGCCTGATCGCCGCTGCTCTGCTGTTCGATTTCCTGAACGGCTTGCATGACGCGGCAAATTCGATCGCGACCATCGTCTCGACACGGGTGCTGCGGCCGCAATACGCGGTGCTGTGGGCGGCATTCTTCAACTTCGCCGCGTTTCTGGTGTTCGGCCTGCACGTCGCCAACACGATCGGCACCGGAATCATTGAACCCAACGTGATCGACCCGCAGGTGATCTTCGCCGCGCTGGTCGGCGCCATGGTCTGGAATCTGGTCACCTGGGGACTCGGAATTCCGTCGAGCAGCTCGCATGCGCTGATCGGCGGACTGCTCGGCGGCGGCATCGCCAAGGCGGGTTTTTCGGCGGCGGTGTGGGGCGGTCTGTCGAAGACGTTGATCGCGATCGTATTGTCGCCGCTGGTCGGTTTCGTGCTCGCACTTGTGCTCGTCGGCATCGTGTCGTGGCTGGCGGTGCGTTCGACGCCGTTCGCTGTCGATCGCGCGTTCCGCACCTTGCAGTTCTTTTCCGCGTCGCTTTATTCGCTGGGCCATGGCGGCAACGACGCGCAGAAGACCATGGGCATCATCGCGGTGCTGCTGTATTCGCAAGGCTATCTCGGCGATCATTTCGTGATTCCATTCTGGGTGGTGCTGGCGTGTCAGGCCGCGATGGCGTTGGGAACGCTGATGGGAGGCTGGAGGATCGTGCGGACGATGGGCCTTCGCATCACCAAGCTGACGCCGATGCAGGGTTTTTGCGCGGAGACCGGCGGTGCGGCGACGCTGTTCATGGCGACTTTTCTCGGCGTCCCGGTATCGACCACTCACACCATCACCGGTGCCATCGTCGGCGTGGGCGCGGCACGGCGGTTGTCGGCGGTGCGCTGGAACGTCGCGAGCTCCATCGTCTATGCGTGGGTGATCACCATACCCGCATCGGCGCTGGTCGCCGCATTGGCTTATTGGGCGGTGGCGTTCGTCAAGTAACGAGTTTCAGCCCGGCGATGCCGGCGACGATCAGGCCGATGCAGACGAGTCTCGCCATGGTTGCCGGATCGCCGAACAGCACAATGCCGAGGATCGCGGTTCCAACTGCGCCAATGCCGGTCCAGACCGCATAGGCGGTGCCGATCGGCAGCGTCTTGAGCACCAACCCGAGCAGCGCCAGGCTCGCGGCCATGGCCGCCAGCGTCAGTATCGAGGGCACCAGCCGCGTGAATCCGTCGGTGTATTTGAGGCCGATCGCCCAGCCGACTTCCATCAATCCGGCGACGAACAGCATGAACCAGGCCATGACGAACCTTCCTTGAAACACGGGCAGGGTCGTCCCCGCGGATACCAGAGCGTTTTCAAGCGAAATGGATACCGGTTCGCATGAAGAAAACGCATCAGATAAACACCTGACCCCGGTTCTGCTATCAGAACCGGGGATCAGGCTGGATGGAAGGTCGTCCTTCCGCGTATTATATGAGGCCGCGAGCGTTGGTTCGCAACCGCGCTTGACCCTGTGAATCCCCTTGATCCGGCCGGTTTTCCCTGCCACACGCTCGCTGATGTCCGAACTGGCCCTGCAAAATGAACCAGCCTCGCGTTCGCCGCTGGCGGCGGAAGTCGCGCGCCGGCGCACCTTCGCGATCATCTCGCACCCTGATGCCGGCAAAACCACGCTGACGGAAAAGCTCCTGCTGTTCGGCGGCGCCATCAATCTCGCAGGCCAGGTCAAGGCGAAGGGAGAGCGGCGCAACACCCGATCCGACTGGATGAAGATCGAGCGCGACCGCGGCATCTCGGTGGTCACCTCGGTGATGACGTTCGAGTTCGAGAACCGGGTCTTCAACCTGCTGGACACGCCAGGCCACGAGGATTTCTCCGAGGACACCTATCGCACGCTGACCGCGGTGGATTCCGCGGTCATGGTGATCGACGCCGCCAAAGGCATAGAGGCGCGAACGCGAAAGCTGTTCGAGGTCTGCCGTCTGCGCGATATCCCGATCATAACTTTCATCAACAAGATGGACCGCGAGAGCCGCGATATCTTCGACCTGCTTGACGAGATCGAAAAGACGCTGGCGCTCGATACCACCCCGATGACCTGGCCGGTCGGGCGCGGCCGCGACTTCCTCGGCACCTACGACATCGCGACCGGCGGCATCCGTCTGCTCGAAGGCGGCGGCGCCAAGACCGGCGCGGCCGAACAGATCGACATCGCCGATCTCGCCGCGCGCAACGCCAATCTGAATGTCGAGGAAATCAGGGACGAACTGGCGCTTGCGACCGAGGCGTGCAAGCCGTTCGACCTCGAGGCGTTTCGCGAGGGACACCTGACGCCGGTGTATTTCGGCTCCGCGCTGCGCAACTTCGGCGTCGGCGACCTCCTGGAAGGGCTCGGCAAATTCGCTCCGCCCCCGCGCGCGCAGGAATCAAACCTGCGCAAGGTTGCCGCCGATGAACCGCGCATGACGGCCTTCGTGTTCAAGATCCAGGCCAACATGGATCCCAATCATCGCGATCGCATTGCTTTCGCCCGGCTCTGTTCGGGCAAACTGACGCGCGGCATGAAGGCGAAGCTGGTGCGCACGGGCAAGCCGATGCCGCTGTCGTCGCCGCAATTTTTCTTCGCGCAGGATCGCGCGATCGCGGACGAGGCATTCGCAGGCGACGTCGTCGGCATTCCCAATCACGGCACATTGCGGATCGGCGATACCCTGACCGAGGGCGAGGACGTCACTTTCGTCGGCGTGCCGTCGTTCGCTCCGGAGATCGTGCGGCGTGTCCGCCTCACCGATGCGATGAAGGCCAAGAAGCTGAAGGAGGCGCTGCAGCAGATGTCGGAGGAGGGCGTCGTGCAGGTCTTCCGCCCGCGCGACGGGGCGCCTGCGCTTGTCGGCGTCGTCGGTATGCTGCAACTCGATGTGCTGAAAGCGCGTCTCGATGCCGAATATTCGCTGCCGGTGGATTTCGAGGTCAGCGAGTTTCAACTGGCCCGCTGGATTTCGTCGGGTGACCCCAAGAAGCTCGATGCCTTTATCGCCGCTAATGGTTCTGGTGTTGCCGACGACGTCGACGGCGATCCGGTGTTTCTGGCCAAGAATGAATTCTATCTCGGCTACACGATGGAACGCGCCGAAGGCATTGCGTTCTCCACCGTGAAGGACGTGAAGAAGACGTCATAGGAGAAGGAGCATTCATGGCGATATGTTCCTTTTGTCATTCCGGGACGCGCTGAAGGCGCGAACCCGGAATCCAGTATCTATCCATAAATTTTCCTCGTGTTACTGGATTCCGGATCGCTGCTGCTGCGGCGTCCGGAATGACGATCTGTTTTCGACGGCTCGTTGGAGATTGCTCCTTGCCTTTCGGCGCAAATCTGATCCGTCCGGACGTCGATGAAAAACGGCCGGTGCTCGACCGGCCGTTTTCCCGAAAACGCGCTTTAGGCTCCAGACTCAATTGGTCCACCAAGTTATGACAGCGGCGATATTGATGGCCGCTTCGAAGTTGCGCGCCAGCTTGTCGTAGCGGGTGGCGATGCGGCGCCAATCCTTGAGCCTGCAAAACATG
>NZ_JBPPLZ010000004.1:0-378934 GCF_051535235.1 Nitrobacter sp. | reverse complement strand
AACCGGCTATGACAATGGTTCGGAACATCTTGCGCGGCTTTGTCTGGCTCGAATCAGGGCCGGAACATTGTACAGAAATTTAAAGGCTCCAAGCCGCTCGCAGGCGCCCGGTTAACACGGGGATTGCGGCGGGGGAAGGGCGGCCTGCGTACGCGCCAACAGTCGGATGCGGCAGCCTTCTCAGGGATCGCAGATCGAGTCGCGCCCGATGGAGCGGCGGCGGCCGGCGATCTTCGATGATGGCCGTTCGAATCGCCGACCTCAAAAAGCGCGGCCGCATCGACGGCGCGATCCTATCAAGGCGTGCTGAAAATTCGGAGAACGCCATCGACCTCGTTGCGACCGAGCTTTTGTTGCTGCCTCAACTCCGGCACGCACGTCCCGAAACGAGCAGGCTTGGGCAAGCCGGTTTGGGGACGAGCATATGGCAGTGGATTTAGGGCAACAGATCGCATCATTCGAGTCCTGAACGGTATTTTGGTAAGCCCGTGGGGTTGGCGCATTCGAGGTGTTCAGGGCTATATTCGAGGCTATACTCGCCTTTTCAGTTTTGCGTGTCGGGGATTGCCATGAGCCGGACGGGGGCGTTTCAGCTTGCGATAACGACGGCCGTGCTGGCGCTTTGCGGCGCGACAGCGCAGGCCCAACAGGTCGGCACGGCATCGGCGGTCAACCCGGCCGCGACCGCGAACCTGAAGACCATCACCATCGGCCAGTCGATCGCGCACAAGGAACGCATCCAGACCAAGTCCAGCGGCTCGGTGCAATTGCTGTTCCTCGACAAGACCTCGATGACCATCGGTCCGAACAGCGACCTTACGATCGACGAATACGTCTATGATCCCAGCGCCAATACCGGCAAGCTGGCGGCGACGCTCGGCAAGGGCGCGCTGCGTTTCGTCGGCGGCCAGATCAGCCATAACGGCGATGCCGAGATCAAAACCGCATCGGCGTTGATCGGCATTCGTGGCGGCGTGATGATGACCGACGGCAAAGGCGGCATCTATTCCGGCTACGGCACGATGACCGTGAACTCCGGCGGTCAGACCGTGACGCTCGGAGCCGGCGAATTCACACAAACTCAAGCGGGCGGCCCGCCGACTCCGCCCGGCCTGCCGCCGCCGGGATTCGTGCAGAAGCAGATCGCACGCTTTCAGAGCGCGGCCGGTCAAACCGGCGGCGCACGCCGGGGCGCGGCGTCGCCGGCAAATGTCGCAGCCGCAGAGCACAGTGCGACCGGATCGCCCGGCGGATTGGTGACGGGATCGGGCGCGCCGCCCTCTCCTGCTCCGCCCACCATCGTCCAGCAGGTCAATGCGATCACGTCCGCGTTCACGCAGTCGATCCAGACGTCCAATCAAGCGGCGGCGTTGCAGGAGATCGTGCAGGATCGGCCGACGGGCGGCAACAACACACCGCCTATCGACAACAGCCCGCGACCTTCGGCAACGCTGACCGGATACGTCGGGGGACTGGACGTCGTAAACCTGAACAATACCAATCAGGCGCCTGACTCACGTCCGATCACCGGCACGGCGGCGATCAACCTCGATGCGGCCAACAATCGCGTTCAGGGCAATCTGGACATATACGCCTATGATCCGGCGAATCCGTTCACGCAACTCGCGCAAAGTATTCACGCGCTGCTGCAGTTCGGATCGACAGGATCGACCGGCCCGGCCAACAGCGGCTATTCCAATTACAACAATTTTTATGCGAACATCCCCGACAACTCCACCGTCAATAACAAAGCGGTCACCGGCGTGCTCGTTTCCGCCAACGGCATCGCAGCGAACCAGGTCGTCACCGGCGCGATCCCCAATCTGACGGCATGTCAGTGCGACTATACGCGCTGGGGATTCTGGGCGGTCAGTGCAGCCAACGGCAATGCGACGCCGGACGAAGCGCTGATTGGCACCTGGGTCGCCGGCCGGCCGGTCGGCAGCATCAGTGACGTGCCCACGACGGGTACCGCAACCTACACCGGTCACGTCATCGCCAACGTGAACAGCGCGGGCTTCGTCGCCGGCGGCTTCTCCAACGCCGTAGACTTCGGTGCGCGATCCGGCGCGGTCAGCGTAACCAACCTCGACGGCGCCAACTACGCCGGCACGGTGAATTTCAACAACGACCCTCGTAATTTCGGTGGCACCATTGCTGGCAATGTCGGCGGCCGCAGCATGGCCCTGCAGGGCAGCTTCTTCCAGGGTGCGCACAGTCCCGTCGGCGAGATGGGTGGAAGCGTTGCGATTTCAGGCGCCAACAATTATCTCGGCAGCGGCATTTTCGCGGCCAGCAAGCGCTGAGAGTTGCCTCAATCGCGCTGAGCCTCGGGTGAGTTTGATTGAATTGTCATGGCCGGCTTCAGGCCGGACATCCACGTCTTGCAGCGTGGATCGACTCGGCATGTGGATCGAAAGACCTGGATCGCCGGCATAGGCAAGCGAAGCGAGGCCGTTCTCCGAACGGCCATGATCCGGTCATGACCCGCTGAGACGCTTCATCGCCCACTCATCCTGAGCGAGCGCGTCGAAATCACCATGGCGCGACGCGCTGCGAAGTGCGCGGCTGCCCAGAACGCAGTTCGTGCGGCGTGTCAGGGATTGAGATATGGCGCGTCGGTGTCTTTATTTCCCCGGCATCCAGGGCTGGTAATCGCCGGTCGCCTTGGGACGGCGGCCGCTTACCATGGTGGAGCCGGGCGGGCGATAGGCTGCCGGCGTGCCGGTCATGTTCGGCACATGCGGCTTTTGCCATTCGCGCGGCCGATAGTCCTCTTTGGTCGGCGGAACATCCACAATGTGATGAATCCAGCCGTGCCACTCCGGCGGAATGCGGCTGGCTTCCGTGTAGCCATTGTAGACCACCCAACGCCGCTCGAAGCCGAGCGTCGGATCGATCTTCCCGCCGCGCGTCCGGTAATAGCAGTTGCCCTGGCTGTCTTTCCCGACCAGTTCGCCGAAGCGCCACGTCCAGAGCTGCGTGCCAAAAGTCTGGCTGTTCCACCAGGTAAAGAGTTTGAGAAAAAACTGCTTCATGGCCGGGTCCGCCGTGGAAAGGATCATCAACGCCCTGATTTGATGGCATCCCGCCGCACTCTTGTCCAGCGCGACCGCAAAGCCGAATGGCGAGGCCCGCCCGCCGGCAGATGCCGGATCGGTCCGAATTGGCGGGTTGCGCCTTCGGCTAAGCTGCCCTACAGACCCACCCTCCGTCCGGCGACATCCCCGCTGCGCCCGACACCGCGCTCCGTGATCCAAGGCTGCGGCTGTTGACGGGCAAGACAGAACCCTGAATGTTGCCGTCCAGGCATGAAAAATAAAGGCTGCGAAATGTCCGAAGTCGTCAACAACATGGAAAAACACCGCTACGAACTCGAAGTGGACGGGCATATCGCCGCGATCTACTATCGGTTTCTGGACGGAATCATCGTGTTTACTCACACTCAGGTGCCGCCCGAACTCCGCGACAAGGGCGTGGCTTCGGAACTCGTAAAGGGCGCGCTGGATCAGGTGCGCGCCGATCGATTCAGGGCGGGCGCCCAATGCCCCTTCGTGAAGGACTGGATCGACAAGCATCCGGATTATGCCGATCTGCTGAGGTCGAATTTGTAAGAGGCAAATGTCTCAACACTCGCGCTCTTGAAGGACATTACGCCGCCGCCCGCCGCGAGGCGCTATCGGGAATGCCCGCCGCGGGCTAAACCGAGGCGCCGGGAGGAATCTGAGCGCAGACATGATTGCGGTCAACGACAACAAAGCCCTGAGCCGCTTTGAACTGGAAGTCGAGGGCGGCGTTGCTTTCGCGAACTACCGCCTCGCGCCGGGTGTTGTCGTCATCACCCACACTGAAACGCCGCGCGAACTGCGCGGACGCGGCATCGCATCGGCGCTGGTGAAGGGTGCGCTGGCGCTGATCCGAACCGAGGGCCTGAAGGTGGTCGCCGGTTGCGGTTTCGTCGCCAACTATCTTGACAAACATCCGGACGAAGCCGACCGCGTGGCCTGAGGCTGCGGGCACCCGCTGGAAGCTGCGCCAACGGACGCCCGGCGTTTTCGCTTCCGATTGATCAGAAGCGCCGGACGATTGTTCCGATGCGTTTTCTTGACGCGAACCGGTGCCCCCATGCTCGGATCAAGCCCGAGAACATGCTTCGCTCGAAAACGCTCTAACGCATCAGTGCTGCTTCATATCCGGCGGCAACTTGCCACCGTTGGCTGCGAGTTGAGCCATCATCTGCTTGTGCAGCCAGATGTTCATTGCCGCTGAATCGTTGGTGTCGCCGGAATACTTCAGATCCTTCGCCAGTTCCTTGCGGGCGCTCAGGCTGGAGTCGATATCGAGGGCCTTCATCAGATCGACGATCGATGTCCGCCATGCCAGCTTTTCCTTCTTGGCGGCGACGGCCTTGTCGAGAATGGCCGCGACATCGACGCTGCCCGCGGGCGCAGCGCCCGATGAGGCGACCGCGCCGCCGCCTGCTTCAGGCGCCGGTGTTGCCGCTTCGGCGTGCGTGCCGAAGATGGCGCCCATGATCTTTCCGAATATGCTCATTGTGCCGCTCCAATAGCTTCACGTCTTGTACAGATCGATCCGAGGCGGAACCTCGCATCCGTTTCCGTCCGGTCGTAAAAAGAGTAGCCGCCTCGTTACGGCTTGCCAATGACAATGCCACACCGCGCGAAAGCGCGCTTGTTTCGTTCGCTGCAAGCGACATCACGACATCACAATGTCGCATTTGACATTGTCGCGCTTTGCGAACGGGTTCGCTCGCATGCAATTCAAAGTCGTGACGACATTGTTTCCTTTTATCGCGCCAACCGGCGGCCGAAAAAAATCACTGAACAGTGAGCAACGAAAACCAGCGATAGGGATTAGAATTGCCTTACAGGTCGCGGCAAGACCAGGTTCCTTGCTTTCGCGTCTGGGCTTGATCGTGATCGGTTTCCGGAGGGGCAAACCTGCGCCTTCTGACGGACGGCGTGAGGATTGGCCCCGTGAAAGGGAGACAACGAACATGGCCACCTCTTATCCTGTGGACGCCCCATCACGACTACAATCAGGAACGGTCGCCACCGACGGACCGGTTATCCGGCACATCGGCCTCTCCGACCTTTTCGATGCGCTGCGGCTGGGCTGGGAAGACTTCAAGGCGGTACCCAGCCACGCCATTGTCCTTTGCGTGATCTATCCCATAATCGGAATTCTGGTGGCGCGGATGGTTCTCGGCTACTCGGTCTTGCCGCTGCTGTTTCCGATCGCCGCCGGCTTTGCGCTGATCGGACCGTTTGCGGCGCTCGGACTTTATGAACTGAGCTATCGGCGCGAACTCGGCATGGATGCGTCCGCCTGGCACGCGTTCCGCGTGCTGCGGGCACCGTCGTTCGGCTCGATGCTCGGACTCGGCGCGCTGTTGCTTGTCATTTTCTTCGTCTGGGTGGCGACAGCGCACGCAATCTACGTGTCCACCTTCGGCAACGCCCCGGCATCGGTCATTCCCGATTTCCTCGGGCGCGTCTTCACCACCCCCGAGGGCTGGCGCCTGATCGTAGTCGGCTGCGGCGTCGGATTTCTGTTCGCGGCCGTCGCCCTGTCGATCAGCATCGTGTCGTTCCCGCTGATGCTTCATCAGCACGCCGACATGGCCGACGCCATGCTGACATCGATGCGCGTGGTTGCGAAGAATCCCCTCGCAGCCGCGGAATGGGGCTTGATCGTCGCCGTCCTGCTGGTGATCGGGTCGATCCCGTTCTTCCTCGGCCTCACCGTCGTGATGCCGTTGCTCGGTCATGCGACGTGGCACCTCTATCGCAAGGCGATCGAGAGCCCTTTGACGTCGTCAGCACACGAAGTTCCGGAAACGGAAAGGGAAAAGCGCTACGCGGCGGACTTCCCGTCTGTCCTGTTCCCGCCTTACGGGCGCAAGCACCGATATTTCGATAGTGCGGATTGACGAAAGACGCCTCCCACACGGCCGTCTCGTTCGCGAGACGGCCGTTGGCGTGAGGAACGTTCGGCTTGCGCTCCAGCCCCGTGACGGTGCCATGGGAAATTTCGAAAGTGCGGGATCAGCAAAGCTAATAATCAAAGCCAGTAGTAATGAATAAATATTCATCACTATGGCGACTCACTGTTGCCGATCGCGGGCAACTCTTCAGGGCTACAGCGCCGCACACCGTCTACTCCGTGACCGCTGCCGCAAAGGCGATTCCCCTGGGCCGGAAAACGCGCTACCCCTTCGTCCATGACACAGATCGACTTCTCCAGCGCCGCCGTTCATATCGTCGGTGGCGGTCTCGCCGGCTCCGAGGCCGCCTGGCAGGTCGCCAATAACGGCGTTCGGGTGGTGTTGCACGAGATGCGGCCGCAGCGGATGACCGCGGCGCACCAGACCGATGGCCTGGCGGAACTTGTCTGCTCCAATTCGTTCCGTTCCGACGATGCAGCGAACAACGCGGTCGGACTGCTTCACACCGAGATGCGCCGGCTGGGTTCGCTGATCATGCGTTGCGCCGACGCCAATCAGGTGCCGGCCGGCGGCGCGCTCGCGGTGGATCGCGAGGGCTTTTCGTCCGCCGTGACCAAAGCGCTCGGCGATCACCCGTTGATCGAGATCAGCCGCGCCGAGATCGCCGGCCTGCCTCCGGCGGCCTGGCGCAATGTTATCGTCGCCACCGGTCCCCTCACCTCGGCCCCCCTCGCCGATGCGATCCGCGCGCTCACCGATGAATCCGCCCTGGCTTTTTTCGACGCGATCGCGCCGATCGTCCATCGCGACTCTATCGACATGTCGAAGGCCTGGTTCCAGTCGCGCTATGACAAGATTGGTCCCGGCGGCAGCGGCGCCGATTACATCAATTGCCCGATGACAGAGACGCAGTATCACGCCTTCGTGGACGCACTGATCGAGGGCGAGAAAGCCGTCTTCAAGGACTGGGAGACCGACACGCCCTACTTCGACGGCTGCCTGCCGATCGAGGTCATGGCTGAACGCGGCCGCGAAACGTTGCGTCACGGTCCGATGAAGCCGGTCGGCCTGACCAATCCGCACGATCCCACAGTGAAGCCGTACGCCATCGTGCAGTTGCGGCAGGACAACAAGCTCGGCACGCTTTACAATATCGTCGGCTTCCAGACCAAGCTGAAGCACGGCGCGCAGACCCGCATCTTCCGCACCATTCCGGGTCTTGAGAACGCGGAGTTCGCTCGCCTCGGCGGTCTGCACCGCAACACCTTCCTGAACTCGCCGAAACTGCTCGACTCACAGTTGCGCTTGCGCGCCGAGCCGCGGTTGCGCTTCGCCGGGCAGATGACGGGGTGCGAAGGCTATGTCGAATCCGCGGCAATCGGACTGATCGCCGGCCTCTATGCCGCGTCCGACGCGCGCGCGCGGATGCTTTCGACTCCGCCGCCCACCACGGCGCTCGGCGCGCTGCTCGGCCACATCACCGGCGGCCACATCGAGACCATCGACGCCGGACCGCGGTCGTTCCAGCCGATGAACGTCAACTTCGGATTGTTTCCGCCACTCGCCAATCCGCCGACGAAGAAGCCGGACGGCACGCGGCTGCGCGGCAACGAAAAGACGGCAGCGAAAAAACAGGCGATCTGTGCCCGCGCGCTATCGGACCTCGACCGCTGGATTGCGGACGCGCTTCGTCCGGCAGCGGCTGCGTAGTTCAACGGCCCTTTCAGGATCATTCATGCCTCTTCCGAAACAGGACGCCGCATTCCTGTCCACGACCTGGACCGAGGGAGTCCTGCTGAAACGCGACGTGTTCTCGACCGTCGAGCGCGGACGTTTCCGCACCGATTCCGGCGAGGTCGACGCGGTGCTGCGGCGGCTCGATCAGGTGCCGTGGTGGTCTTATCTCGTCGCGCGGCATCTGTTCGAGCGCGAACGCAAGGCGTTGACGCTCGCGCGCGATCTCGGCGTCGGCCCGAAGCTGTTGTGGAACGGCCGCCGCTCGCTGGTGCGCGGCTTCATCGACGGCGTCGCGCTGCATCTTGCCAGGCCTCACGGCGATGTCGCCTACTTCCGCTCCGCCAAGGCGGCGCTTCGCAAGCTGCATCGCGCCGGCATCTGCCACAACGATCTCGCCAAGGAACAGAACTGGCTGCGCGGCAGCGACGGCCGTGCCTACCTGACCGACTTCCAGCTCGCGGCCTGCTTCACGCGGCGCACGCCGCTGTTTCGGATCGCCGCTTACGAAGACCTGCGGCATCTCCTCAAACACAAGCGCACTTATGCACCGGGCGCCCTGACGCTGAGTGAGCGCAGGATTCTTGCGCGCAAGTCGGTTATCGCGCGCACCTGGCTGATGACCGGCAAGAAGGTGTATCAGGCCATTACGCGCGGGCTGTTCAGCTTCACCGACCGCGAAGGCGGCGGCCGTCGTCTCGTCAACGACGCCCCGGTGCTGATCGCGCGCATCCGCGAAAACAACGACGTGCGCGACGCGGCCATCGTCGCCTTCGCGGATCGCCGCAGCGGCGTCGGGCTCTACGCCTTTGTGGAAGCCGATCTGCCCGGACTGGAAGCGCAGTTGCGCTCGGCGCTCGGCTCGGCGGGCGACCCGAAACCGCCGGAGCACATCCAGATCGTTCCACGCCTGCCGCGCGATGCGGACGGCAAGGTGCGCACGGAAATCCTGCAGCTCATCGCGATGAACCAGATCGATCTGATCGAGCCGCTGATCGCCAGCCCGGCGGACCGTGAGTTCTTCCGCAGTATCCTGGAGAGCCGGAAAAACCTGCGCGACCGCTTCAATTTTGCTTCGACCGATCAGGCACTCCCATCCTGATCGTCAGCCGCGAAACGGCCTCGCGCGCGAGGCTCGCCACAACGTCCACAGAATGCGCAGCCGCGATGCAGGCTGCGGCATGAAGGGATCGTTATCCGCGCGAACCCGATCATTCAACGCACGGCGCACCATTGCGAGCGAGAGATAGACAGCGCGCGGTTCCGGCGGCAATTCCGGGAGCATGGCGATCGCCTTGTCCAGATGCGATCGCGCGCCGTCCGCCAGCCCGCGGAGCGCGGCGCGAAGCGCCGGCGTGTCGTGACCCGCGAAAACCTGCTCCGGATCGACGCCGTGCTGCTCCAGCAATTGCAGCGGCACGAACGACTGCCGCCTTGACGCATCAAAACCAATCATCGCGATCACCTGAGCGATCCCGCGCGCAAGACCGGCGTGGCGCGCGAGATGATCCATCGCGTCGGATTCCTGCCCGACGATGCGCGCGGAGAGCGAAAACAGCGCGCACGATGTATCACCAAGATATTGCTCCAACGCCGCCATGTCCGGCATCGGATCGTTGTAGAGGTCGAACTGATGCGCCTCGATCAGCCGCGACAGACGTTCGACCGGCAGGCCATGATCACGAATCGCGAGCAACAGTTCGGCCGCGACCGGATTGCCCTCGACGCCGCCGTGGCCCTCGCCTGAGAGCACATCCGTCCACCATTGCAGACGGACTTCACCGGCCAGCGGCTGGGTGATCTGCTGCCTGACCTTGGCGATCTCGACGTTGAAGGCATAAAGGGCCAGCAGCGCGCGGCGGCAACGCAACGGCGCGAACAGCGTTGCCGCATAGTTTTCGAAATCGTGGCTGCGCACGAGTTCCGCGCAGAATGCAGCGGACGAACTTTCAGATGCCCCGCCGCTCATGACGTCACGCGCAGGACCGCCGGGCACCGCCTCGCCATCGCGCTTGTCACGGAACGGCTATCAGCGCTGCCGCGACCCGGCGCCGCTCGCCCAGCATGATGTTGTAGGTCCGGATCGCCGCTCCGGTCAGCATGGTGTCCACTCCGACGCTCACGCGGCGCAGGGCTTGGCGCAGTTCCTCAGGGGCAAGCCAGACCTCGGTGCCGGTGCCGATCAGCAACGTATCGATCGCGGCCGAACCTGCGAACACGCGCGCCAGCGCATGGCGGTCGATCTCGTCCGGGCGGGTCACGGGCCACGCCCAGATGCCGTCCGGCAGGCACAACAGCGAGCCGCGGTGCGACATGGTGTCGAAACGAAAGCCGCCGCTGCCATAGGCCTCGATCGCCGCAGGCCGCGGCAGGTGCGGCACCTCCGGCAGGTCGCCGCTCACGGCTTCGATGGCTTCCGAGCTTTGGCCGGCTTTTCAGGCTTGACCGGCTTTTCCGGTTTAGCCGTCTTCTCGGACTTGGCCGTTTCCGCAAGCTTGGCTGTCTCGGACTTAGCCATTTCGGACTTGGCCGTCTCGGGCTTGGCTATCTCGGGCTGTTTGGCCGGCTTGTCGGAACTGGTCGTCTCAGTCTTGGCCGGCTTCTCCTCGACATCGGCGCGATGGTCGCCGACCCCGAGATAGATCAGAATCGGCGCGGCGATGAAGATCGAGGTATAGGTGCCGACCAGCACCACGCCGAACATCATCACGGCGGTGAAGCTGTGAATGGCGGGTCCGCCGAACAGCAGCAACGCAAGCAAGGCCAGCGTCACGGTGACGTGGGTGATTATCGAGCGCGACAACGTCGAGTTGATCGACTCGTTGAGCAGCTCGGGCATCGGCATTTTCTTGTAGCGCCGCAGCATCTCGCGGATGCGGTCGTAGATGACGACGGTATCGTTCAGCGAGTAACCCAGGATGGTGAGAAGCGCGGCGATGCTGGTGAGGTCGAAATCGACTTGCGAGATCGACATGAAGCCGATCGTCAGCACGATATCGTGAACATTGGCGATCATGGCGCCGAGCGCGAACTGCCACTCGAAGCGGAACCACAAATAGATCAGGATGCCGACGATCGCCAGCATCAGGCCGACCATGCCGTAGGCGAGTAGTTCGCCGGACACGCGCGGCCCGACCACCTCGACGCGGCGATAGGTGACGGTCTCGCCCAGCGCGCCCCGCACCTTCTGCACCGCCTCCTGCTGCGCGGCGTCGCCGCCCGGCTGCTCGGCGACGCGGATCAGCACTTCGGTCGGCCCGCCGAACTGTTGAAGCTGGACCTCCCCGAGACCGAGACCGTTCAGCGTGGTGCGCATGCTCGCCAGATTCGCATCGCCCGACTTCGACTGCACCTCGAGCAGCGTGCCGCCCTTGAAGTCGATGCCGAAATTCAGGCCGTGCGTGAAGAACAACGTGATGGCGACAATCGACAGCACGGCGGAAATCGGAAAGCTGATGCGGCGGAAGCGCGTGAAGTCGAAATGCGTGTTGTCCGGAACGATCCGCAGCGACGGCAGCAGGCCGAAGCAACTGATGATGGTCAGGACGACGATGAGGGCACCAAGGCCGAGCAAAATCCAGTGAGTCACAGCCGGCTCCGCGTCATCAGATCGGCACGTTCTGGGGTCGCTTCCAGCGCACCCATGTCGCGACGATCAGCCGGGTCACCTCGAATGCCGTGAACACCGTGGTGATGATGCCGATGCCGAGCGTCACGGCGAAGCCGCGCACCGGGCCGGTGCCGATGTAGAACAGCACCGCGGCCGCGATGAACGTCGTGATGTTGGAATCCAGGATCGTCGCCAGCGCCCGCTTGAAGCCGGCGTCGATTGCCGAAATCGCGGTGCGGCCGCCGCGAACTTCCTCACGGATGCGCTCATAGATCAGCACGTTGGAATCGACGGCGATGCCCACGGTGAGCACGATGCCGGCGATGCCGGGCAGCGTCAGCGTCGCGTTCAACAACGACAGCACGCCGAAAATCATGGCGACGTTGATGGCGACGGCGATATTCGCGAACACCCCGAACAGCCGGTAGGTCAGCAGCATGAACAGGATGACCATGATCGAACCGACATAGGCGGCGAGTTCGCCTTTCTCGATCGAATCCTGTCCGAGGCCGGGGCCGACGGTTCGCTCCTCGATGATCGTCAGCGGCGCCGGCAGCGCGCCGGCGCGCAGCAGGATCGCAAGGTCGTTGGCCTCCTGCACCGTGAAATTCCCGGAAATCTGGCCGGAGCCGCCGGTGATCGGTTCGCGGATGACCGGCGCGGAGATCACCTCATTGTCGAGGATGATGGCGAACGGCTGTCCGACATTTTCGGACGTCGCCTGCGCGAACTTGCGCGCGCCGTTGCTGTTGAATCGGAAGGTCACGATCGGCTCGCTGGTGCGCGAGTCGAATCCGGGCTGCGCGTCGGTCAGGTCGCCGCCGGAGACGAGCACCTGCTTCTTGACGACGTAAGGCGTCTTGGGCGCCTGCGAACTCATCAGCACTTCGGAATCGGCGGGCACCCGGCCTTGCAGGGCCTGCTCGGGCGAGACGCTCGAATCGACCATGCGGAAATCCATCTTGGCGGTCTTGCCGAGGATTTCCTTCAGCCGCGTCGGGTCCTGCAATCCCGGCACCTGCACCAGAATGCGGTCGGAGCCCTGGCGCTGGATCAACGGCTCGACGGTACCGAGTTCGTTGACGCGCTTCTCGATGATCTGGATCGACTGCTCGACCGACTGGCGGATGCGGTCGGTAACCGCAGCCTGCGGAACCGTCAGGCGGATCAGCCCGCCTTCAGCACTGCTGACTTCGAGGCTGCGCTGACCGTTGGAGCCGAGCAAGCCTCCGAGCGGTTGCGACAGATCGCGCAACTTGCCGAGCGCGGTCTGGAATTCATCATCCTTGCTGATGCGCACCTCGACAGCGCCGTTCTTGACGGCAAGGCCGGTATAGGCGATCCGCGCGTCACGCAGCGCCTTGCGTGCGTCGTCGCGAACCTGATCGAGTTTCTCTTTCTTGACGTAGTTGGAATCGACCTCGAGCAGCAGATATGAGCCGCCCTGAAGATCGAGACCCAGTACGAGGTGGCGCTGCGCCCATTTCGGCCAGGTCTTGACCTGCGCCTCCGGAAAGAAGTTCGGCACGGCGCACAGGCAGACCAGAAAGGCGGTTGCGACGATCGCCAGCGCTTTCCACCGCGTAAAGTACAGCATCGCGATAACCCGTCAGCTCGCGGCGTCCTCGTCCTTGGCGTCCTCGCCTTTGGCGCGTCCCTTTGCCGGTTCGCCCTTGGTCGGCTCGCCCTTCGCCGGCTCGCCCTTGGCGCGGACGATTGAAATCATCTGCCGCATCTGCCGCACCCGAACGCCGTCCGCGATTTCGAACTCGATCTGGTCGTCGTCCACCACCTTGGTGACTTTTCCGACGAGACCGCTCGAGGTGATGACGGTGTCGCCGCGACGGATATTCTTCACCAGCTCGTTGTGCTCTTTCGCCTTCTTCTGCTGAGGACGGATGATCAGGAAATACATGATAATGAAAATCAGCGCGAACGGCAGCAGCGACATCAGAAGGTTGTTGGTCTCGCCGGCACCGGCGGCCTGAGCAAACGCGGGAGTTATGAACATTCGGACGATTCCTTGAAACGGAGCAGGCCTGCGCGACGGCAGAGTCGCCCGGCGCGAGACAAATTCGCGCGGACTATAGCGGCCACAGTCCCAATTGCAACGCCGCCAGACCCTTGATCGGGCCTCATTATTCCGGCTGCTTGCGGGGAAGGGGGCAGCTCGCTAAGGGTCGTGCTCAGGAAGGGCCAAGATGGCAAGAAAGTCAGGGAAAACCGGCACCCGTAAAATGCCGGGGGCCCGCACCGGCAATCGCGGCAGCGGCGCGACAAAAGGTCCGAAATCGGCTGCGGCGCCAGCCGCCGCGGAACGGATCGCGAGCGCGCTCGAGGCGATCGCCGCGGCCATGTCCTCCGCGACAACGAGGCCAGACTACGGCGCGGCGCTGACACGCGCGGACGCCTTCATCTGGCACCCGGAAGGACGACTGGTGCCGGTGCCGCGCGTCAGCCGGGTCGACCTCGGCCTGCTCAGGGGGATCGACCGGATGCGCGACATCCTGATCGAGAATACCGAACGCTTCGCCAAGGGCCTGCCTGCGAACAACGCCCTGCTCTGGGGCGCGCGCGGCATGGGCAAGTCGTCGCTGGTCAAGGCGGCGCATGCGAGCGTCAACGCCCAGGCCGGCGGTCGGCTCAAGCTGATCGAAATTCACCGCGAGGATATCGAGAGCCTGCCGGGCCTGATGGAACAGCTCCGCTCGTCGGACTTCCGTTTCATCGTGTTCTGCGACGACCTGTCGTTCGACGGCAATGACGCCTCCTACAAATCGCTGAAGGCGGTGCTCGAAGGCGGCATCGAGGGACGTCCCGACAATGTCATCCTGTACGCGACGTCGAACCGCCGCCACCTGCTGGCGCGGGACATGATCGAGAACGAGCGGTCGACCGCGATCAATCCCGGCGAGGCCGTCGAGGAAAAGGTCTCGCTGTCGGACCGCTTCGGCCTCTGGCTCGGCTTCCATCGTTGCAGCCAGGATGAATATCTCGCGATGGTGCGCGGCTATTGCTCCCATTTCGGCATCAAGATCGACGACGCCGAACTTGAACGCGAAGCGCTGGAATGGTCGGCGACGCGCGGCTCGCGATCGGGACGCGTCGCCTGGCAGTTCACGCAGGACCTGGCGGGGAGACTTGGCGTGCGGATAGCGACGAAGTAGCTCTTGCAAGCAGACGCCTCTTGCAAAACCCGACGTGATACCCGACGGCGGGCATCGCGCGCCTTGTCCTTTTCAATCAGCGCGAGAGGTCCCGGATACCGGATCACCCGCTTTCGCGGGTGACGGTGCTGCACCGGAGATGCTGCCGGCCTCACGCCCCGTTGAGGAAACGAAGCGGGTCAACCGGTGTAGACCCTTTTCGGATCTCGAAGTGGAGCTCCGGCGACGCCGCCTCACCCGATTGACCCGACTTGGCAATGACCTGGCCGCGCTTGATGGTATCCCCGCGCTTCACCAACAATTCACTCGCATGGGCATATGCGGTCACGTAACCGTTGGGGTGCCGAACCAGGATCAGGTTGCCGTAGCCCTTGAGTTCATTTCCCGAATAGGCAACGACGCCATCCTCGGCAGCCTTCACCGGCGTACCCTCGGGCACCGCGACGTTGATGCCGTCATTGGATTTGCCGTTGGTCCTGGCGCCATAGGCCGCGATCACACGGCCGCGGACCGGCCAGCGGAAAGTCGGCAGCGCCCCGGTCGCCTCGGCGGTCTTTACCGCCGGCTTGACCGCGGCCTCTTCGGGCGTCGTCGTAACCGCGAGGTTGACCTTTTGCACCGGACCTTCCGGCGTCGCCGCCGCTGTGTGAACCGCAGGTGCAGCGGCTGCGGGAGGCGCGGCCGCAACAGGCTGGGCGGCCGCGGCGGCGACCTTCGTCGGCACCGTTATCTTCATGCCGACCTTCAATGTCGCACCCGGCTGCAGACCGTTGGCGCGGGCGAGTTCGCCGACCGCGAGATGATTGCGGCGCGCGATGCTCATCAGCGTGTCGCCACGGTTGACGTAGTGGGTGGCGGAGGCAGCCTGAGCGACCGCCACGGGCTTCGCTGCCGGAGCGGCATGAGTGTCCGCCGCCGCCGCGCGCTTCGGAATGATCAGTTGCTGGCCGGGCTGCAGCCTGCGGGGACCGTGGTAGCCGTTGGCCTTGAGGATTTCGGCGGTGGAGACGCCATAGCGGCGCGACAACCCCTCCAGCGTGTCGCTGGTGCCCACGATGATCGAAGTGCCGCCATTGTGGTTCCAGCCATCCCGCGATGCGACGTGGCTAGCGGGCTCGATCGGACGCGCTGGCGGCGCATACGAGTGCGCGCTTCGCCCGCTCTCGGAGGCGCTCGATGCCACCGGATAGGTTTTTGGCGTCGAGATCGGCGGCGGCAGCGGCTGGGATTGATATTGCGACCGCGAATACTGCGGCAACTCGCGGCGTTCGACAGGCGCCGCCGGCGCTGGCGCCACCGAGCCGGTTGACTCGCGCTGCCACCCGAAACGACTTGATTGCTGCTGCGGACTGCTGTCGATCTGCGCAAGGCGCGAGGACATGTCCGCGCTGCATCCGGCAAAACCGATCGACACCAGCGTCAGCACCGCGACCTGCGGTACGCGACGCGAGCAAAGCACCTCGATGACACGCGACATGGTTACTCACTCGACGCAACTAAACTACAAAATTGACTAAACACGCCTCGAGTAAACAAGCCTTTAACCGTAGAACAACGCATTGCGGCGACGACCAAACTTTGCGCGCCCCGAAATTCGCGGAAGGCGCTACGCGGTCGGCAAACCCTTATCCGGGCTAAAGTTCGCGGGCGATGCCCGGCAGCGCCGGCACGAAACGAACATCGATCAGTTCCTTGCGGACCAGTCCGGCGGTGGTCCGCCGGAGGAGGATCAGCGTCTGCCGTCCGTTGTGCGGCCCGACCGGCGCGATCAGAAGCCCGCCGGGCTCGATCCGAGCTATCAGCGCGTCCGGAATCCGCTCCATCGCCGCCGTCACCAGAATGCGGTCGAATTGTCCCGCTTCGGGCGGAATGTCGAAGCCGTCGCCCAGCATGATCTCGACATTGTCGCACTTGAGTTGCACCAGCAGGGCGCGAGCACGTTCGGCAAGCTCGCGAAATCGCTCGATGGTCACGACCTCGCGGCACAGCCGCGACAGGATCGCAGCCTGATAGCCGGAGCCCGTGCCGATCTCCAAGACCCGGTTGTCGTCGCGCAACTCCAGCCGTTCCGTCATGTAGGCGACGACGAAAGGCTGGCTGATAGTCTGGCCGCAGGCGATGCCGAGCGCGGTGTCCAGCCAGGCATCGTTGCGATCGGCCACATCCACGAAGAGGTCGCGCGGAACGCTTTCCATCGCGCGCAATACGCGCTGATCGCTGATGCCACGCCGCCGCAGGTTGAGCTGAAACATCATCTTCTCGGGCGGCGGACGATCGACGAGGGGCATTGGTGAACTCTCGAGCGCTGGCGCCTGGCCGCGCCGAATATCAAGATCAGGTGATGCAAATCTGCGCAGATCGCCCGCCGGGTCAATCCGGAGGATCAAATTTTTGTTCCCCCGCGGAACGAGAACGGCCCTGCCCGGACCCCACCCGGGGCGCCGGAAGACCCAAAATTACGTCCAAGTAGTTGCTGCAATTCGACCCCGCAATACCTTATCATGCTGGCAGCGACAGCGGCACGCATTGCCTTGGGAGGCGTAATTTGCGACCCTGTATTGGAAATTGGTCAAGGGATCGGTCTCTTCCATGGCGCCAGTAAAGCCGTCCGGTGGCTCGGTGTTCCTCGTCGAGGACGAGGTCATGATCCGCATGATGGTTGCGGACATGCTGGAGGAGCTCGGCTACAGCATCGCCGCCGAATCCGGCGATATCGAGCAAGCGCTCATGCTCGCGCAGACCGCCGACTTCGACATCGCCATCCTCGACGTCAACGTCAACGGCAAGCTGATTTCCCCCGTGGCCGAGGCGATCGAAGAACGTAACCGGCCTTTCATTTTCGCAACCGGCTACGGGACGCAGGGCCTGCCGCCGGAATATCGCGACCGCCCGGCGTTGCAGAAACCATTCCAGATGGAAAACCTCGCGGTCATGATCGAGAGCACGCTCAATCGCAGCGCCGCGGCCGAGCGCACCTGACCATCGCGATCCCGGCAAACGCCGCCAGAGTCTTTTCGTTTCTCACGGAATCGAAACGAGGCTCCATGATTTTGTTTTGACGCGTTTACCTGACGCGAACCGCTATCCGCTTCGCGCGAAAACGCCGTGGCGGCTCAAAGGCATTTCTTCTCTGCAAAGAACCGCGCACCCTATTTCAAGGCCGTCGTCAGAACCTTAAGGAACGCATCGTCGGTGCGATCCAGCCGCAACGGCGTCACCGAGACGCACCGCGACGCGATCGCCGCGAGATCGGTCCCTGCCGCCGGGGTATCCGCGGCATCGGCCTTCTCGAATCCGATCCAGAAATACGGGTTGCCGCGGCCGTCGCGGCGTTCAACGATCTTGAGAAAGCCGAGATTGCGCTTGCCCATTCGCGTCACCAGCACCCCCGCCACATCCTCCGGCGCGCAGGCGGGAAAATTGACATTGACCACAGTGTTTTTGGGAATGCCGGCGTCGATCACCCGGCGCAGGATCTGCGGCCCGAATGTGAGCGCGGTTTCCCACACCGGCCTGTCGCCGGTCTCCATGCTGAATTCCTGCGAGAGCGCGAACGATGGCAGGCCGAGCATCGTGCCCTCGAGCGCGCCCGCGATGGTGCCGGAATAAACCACGTCCTCGGCGACGTTGCGGCCCCGATTGACCCCGGAAAGCACGAGATCAGGCCCTTTTTTGCCGAGAATGTGCCGCGATCCCATGATCACGCAATCGGTCGGCGTACCCTTCACCGCGAAATGACGCGGTCCGATTTCGCGCAGTCTGAGCGGGTCGTTGAGCGATAGCGAATGTGAGACGCCCGACTGATCATGCTCGGGCGCGACCACCCAGACGTCGTCCGACAGCTCCCTTGCAATTTGCTCGATGGTCGTGAGGCCCGGCGCGTTGATGCCGTCGTCGTTGGTGCAGAGAATTCGCATTCGTGAGGTTGCCTTTTCCGGCCGCCGCCAGCGCCGTTCGGACACCTCTTATCCGGCCAGGCCAAGCCTGGCAAACCTGACGATCCGACCTCGCCGAGGATTTTTTACGTTCGGGTGATGCATCTCACATCGCCCGCCGGAGCGCACGTCTATGCCCGATGTCGCGACCGGAAATGTCCGGTTTTCATGACAGGAGCGAGACATGCACAGCGACATTCGAGAGCTGACCGCAGGCGAACTCAACGACGTCGGCGGCGGCGAGATCACCATCGTCGCCGACAAGGACTATTTTGGAATTGAAGTATCCTTCGGCAAATACGGCGTCGCGGTCTGGGCCACCGGCGGCTCGGTCTGCGGCGCGACCTACACGCCTCATCACAACGGCGGGACGTGCCTTCCGTAAAGACCTGCAAGGGTGGCGTCGCGCACGCCGCCCTTGACGCCGTCACCGCGCGTTTCCGGCCGCACAAGCGCTGTCCGCGCGGGCGCGTTGCAGGAACCCTTTGGCCAGCGCGTGGTAGACGCCTTCCTTGCAGACCAGCCGCGAGCTGCCATAGGCAATCAGCGCCGCCGCCATCAGCGGCACCACCATGGCGTGATTATCGGTCATTTCCGTCACGATCACGAAGGCGGTGATCGGCGCCTGCACCACGCCCGCGAAATACGACACCATGCCGAGCAGCAGGATTGCGCCCAGCGGCGTGCCCGGGAAAAAATGGGCCACGTTGGATCCGAGTCCCGCGCCCGCCGCGAGCGAGGGCGAAAAGATTCCGCCGGGAATGCCGCTCACAGTCGAGAGCAGGGTTGCGAGCAGCTTCAGCACCCCGAAACTCTCGGGCAGCGGCGCCCCGCTCTCCAGCGCGTGCTTCACCTGCGCATAGCCCGTGCCGTAGATCGTGTCGCCGGACAGGTATCCGCACACGGCGACGCCGAGCCCGCAGGCAAACGCAAACGGAAGCGGATGGCGCTTGATGAGCGAGCCGAGCCGTCCCGGAAGCCCGAACGCCAGCAGGATCACAAGACGGCTGAACAATCCACCGGCGAGGCCGCCGAAGACGCCGCAGATCGGCACCGCCAGCCAGTCGACGCCGTGGCCGAGCGTGGTCGCGGTGTGGCCGAAGTAAGCATAATTCCCGACCAGCGCCAGCGATGTGAGCCCGGCCGCGATCACGGTGCCGATGATCAGGCCGCTGGTGCGCACCTCGAAGGCGCGGCTCATCTCCTCGATGCCGAAGACGATCCCCGCAAGCGGCGTGTTGAAGGCCGCGGCGACGCCTGCGGCCGCTCCCGCAAGGATCAATCCGGGCTGGCGGCGCGGGGACATCCGCCCGATCGCGAACATGATGGATGCGCCGATCTGCACCGTCGGCCCCTCACGACCCACCGATGCGCCGCAGAGCAGACCCAGCACGGTGAGAAAGATCTTCCCGACGCCGATGCGAAACGAGACCAGCCGGCCGCGCGCCTCATGGTCGCCGAGCTGGCGCGCCGCGATGGCCTGCGGGATGCCACTGCCTTGCGAGTTCGGAAAGAACCGCAAGGTGAGAAACACCGACAGCACAAATCCGAGCGGGGTAACGACAAAGGACGCGTAGCGCCATTTTTCGAGCAGGCGCGCGAACAGGAACTGGGCGAGGTCCGAGGCCTGCGTCAGCCCCACCGCGGCCGCGCCGACGGCAACACCGCCCGCGACAAAAATGACCCGCCGCTGCCACCGGGTCGAGATGACCCGGACCGATCGCAATTGCCGTTCGGTGAGGTGCGGCCTCTGCATCATCCCTCGCGGCCGATCACCTTGAGGCCGCCCATGTAGGGCTGCAACACATCTGGCACGGCGATGGAGCCATCGGCCTGCTGATAGGTCTCCATCACCGCGATCAGCGCGCGGCCGACGGCGGTGCCGGAGCCGTTCAGCGTATGCACGAAGCGGGGCTTGCCGTCGCTTGCGCGATAGCGCGCGTCCATGCGCCGCGCCTGGAAATCGCCGCACACCGAGCAGGACGAAATCTCGCGGTAAGCGCCGCCCTCTCCTTGACTCGAGATTTGTCCTGGCATCCACACCTCGATGTCGTAGGTTTTCTGTGAAGCAAAACCCATATCGCCGGTGCACAGCGTCATCACGCGGTAATGCAGATCGAGCCGGCGCAGCACCTCCTCGGCGCAGGACAACATGCGCTCGTGCTCGTCTTTTGATGCTTCCGGCGTGGTGATCGACACCAGTTCGACCTTGCTGAACTGGTGCTGGCGGATCATGCCGCGCGTATCGCGTCCCGCCGCGCCTGCTTCGGCGCGGAAGCACGGCGTCAACGCGGTGAAGCGCAGCGGCAGTTCTTTTTCATCGAGGATGGATTCGCGGACGAGGTTTGTCAGCGGCACTTCGGCGGTGGGGATGAGCCAGAGCGCACTCGCTGCATCTATCAATTGTTGTAATCGCTCCATTCCGTCTTCGGAAAGATAGGGCTTCACACCTGCGTCAGTTTCGATTGGTTCGAAATATTTTGTGTCGCCATATTTGTCAGGCGCAGTGTCTTCCGCATGAAGTTTTTCTAGTGCTTTTGCTTTTTCCGCATTGCTCGCCTTTCTTCTGGCTCGAAACTGATCCTCTTCAAACTTCGGCAACTGCGCGGTGCCGAACATCGCACCATCCCGCACCAGCAGCGGCGGATTGACCTCGGTGTAACCGTGCTCTCCCGTATGCACGTCGAGGAAGAATTGCCCGATGGCGCGTTCGAGCCGCGCCAGCCCGCGCTTCAGCACCACGAAGCGCGCGCCGGACAGCTTGGCCGCCGCCTCGAAATCCATGTCGCCGAGTGCGCCGCCGAGATCGTCATGCGGTTTCGGCGCGAAGGCATAGTCGCGCTTTTTTCCAAAGATGTGATGCTGCACGTTGCCGTGCTCATCGGTCCCATCAGGCACCTCGTCGTGCGGCAGGTTCGGAATCTCGGCCAGCGCCTTTTTCAGCTCCTCGTCCGCCGTCTTCGCCGCCGCGTCCATTTGCGGCATGGTGGTCTTGAGTTCGGCGACCTCGGCCATCAGCTTCGCGGCGCGCGCCTCATCCTTCGTCTTCTTCGCCTCGCCGATTTCCTTCGAGGCCGCGTTGCGCCGCGCCTGCGCCTGCTCGGACGCGAGAATGGCCGCGCGGCGCTTCTCGTCGATGGCGAGCAGAGACGGCGATGCGGGAGCCAGCCCTCGCCGTTTCAGCGCCGCGTCGAACGCTTTCGGATTGTCGCGGATCGCCTTGATGTCGTGCATGGGAGTCAGTCCAAAAGAGAAGAAGCGGCGAGAGCAGCGGCGTCATGTCCGCGAAAGCGGGCATCCAGTAACCCGAATGGCCGGAATTGGAAACCGCTGGCGAACGATGACGACGGGAATCGGGGAGATGATAGCAGATTAGTCCGGCGGCCCCGCCCCGCCCTACTCCGCCGGGTTTCCCGCTGGCGGCGACGTGGCTGTCGCGCCGGCCGCCTTGGCGGCCTTTTTCTCGACCATGCCGACGGCGATGATCGAGCCCTCGTAGAGCAGGAGCAGCGGCAGCGCCAGCGAGGTCTGGCTCAGCACGTCGGGCGGCGTCAGCACCGCCGCGATGACGAAGGCGACGACGATGAAATAGCGGCGCTTGTCGCGAAGCTGCTTCGAGGTGATGACGCCGATCCGCCCCAACAGCGTCAGGATCACCGGCAACTGGAAGGCGATGCCGAAGGCGAAAATCAGCGACATCGTCAGCGACAGGAATTCGCCGACCTTGGGCAGCAGTTGAATCTGCGCGGTTTCGGGACCCGACATCTGCTGCATGCCGAGCGAGAAGCGCACGATCATCGGCAGCACCACGAAATACACCACCAGCGCGCCGAGCACGAAGAAAACCGGCGTGGCGATCAGGTACGGCAGGAATGCGTTACGCTCATGTTTGTAGAGACCCGGCGCCACGAACTTGTAGATCTGTGTCGCGACGATCGGAAACGAGATAAAGCCCGCGCCGAACAGCGCGAGCTTCAACTGGGTGATGAAGTATTCAAGCAGCGCGGTGTAGATGAATTTCGAATTCTCCGGCCCCGCGACCCAGACGAACGGCCAGATCAGGACGTTGTAGATCTGCTTGGCGAAGAAGAAGCAGAAGATGAACGCGACGCCGAAGCCGACCAGCGCCTTGATCAGCCGCGAGCGCAGCTCGATCAGGTGATCCATCAGCGGGGCCTTGCTGGCCTCGATGTCTTCCGCGCTCATGACGCTTTGACGTCCTTGACCGCTTCGTCCCTGCCGACCTCGTGCGGCGTGTCATGCGGGACCGGCTCTGGCATGGCAGGGGCGCTCTGAAAATTGCGCGTGATCGCCAACGGCTCGGATGGAGGCGCCACGGCATCGGCTTTCGTGGAAGGCTCCGGGGTCGCAGCCTCCTGCACAGCCGCTCCGCTTGCGGAAGCGCCGTCGACGGATGCGATAGGCTTATCAAAATCCTCGAGCCTCGGCGGCTCGCCGAGCGATTCGGTCAGCCTGGTCATCAGCTTGCCGCTGGTCAGCCCGCTGGTCGCGTCGCGCACCTCGTCGAAGGATTTTTTCAGGTCGGCCATTTCGGCTTCGCGCATCGCTTCGTTGAACTGGCCTTGGAATTCGGCGGCCATCCTGCGCGCCTTGCCCATCCACTGTCCGATCGTGCGCAGCACGCCGGGCAGCTCTTTCGGGCCGATGGCGATCAGCGCGACGACCGCGATGACGACCAGTTCACTCCACCCGATGTCGAACATGAGATTTTCCGCTCACGCGAGGCCTTGCGCCGGGTCGGCGCGTTCGTAGTCCTCGCATCATTGCCGCGGATTCGCGACCCGCGGCCGTATCGTCAGGCGGCCGTATCGATCAGACCGTCTTGCTGCCGACGTCGGACCGGTTCGTGCCGGACGCCTGCGCGTTATGGTCGATCGTCTTCACGGGCTCGGGTTTTTCCGCAGCGGTCTCATCGTCCTTCATGCCTTTCTTGAAGGCCTTGATACCCTGCGCGACGTCGCCCATCAGATCTGAAATCTTCCCGCGGCCGAACAGCAGCAGGACGATCGCGATCACCACGATCCAGTGCCAGATGCTCAGTGAACCCATCCTGCAATCCTCCAAAAGTCGGCGGCCGGAGTCCGGCCGAAGCTGTACGGAAGGTAGGCTCCGGGGTCGGCGAAAACAAGGATTTAGGCCACGGCCGGGTTAAAAGGAGCCCGGTAACCTTATGACTTTAGTCGGTCATGAACGCGGCGGAACAATGCCGTGGATTTCGAACAGCCGCGCTCGCTCCGAACCATTCCGCTAGAAAACGAAGGCTGGCGGGCGTTCGAGACCCGGCAGCACCGGAACCGACGCATCGAACAGAGGCCGGTCGCCGAAATCGGAGTGCGAATGCGTGACGATGACCGCCCGCGGCGTGCTCATGGCGAACACCCCGACCAGGCGCCCCTCGTCGCCAAGCTGCCGGTAAAGCGACTCCGGCATCACCTCGGTCGCGCCCTCCAGAATTATCGCGTCATAAGGTGCGTTGGCCGGCGCTCCTTCGGGCGCTGCGGCGTCCACCACGCTCACCTCTCCGAGGCCGAGCGTTGCGAGAATGCCGGCCGCTTTCGCCGCCAAGCCCTTGTCGCCTTCGGTCGCGGTCACGCGGCGCGCGAGCTTCGCAACCAGCGCGGCGGTGTAGCCGGTTGCGCAGCCGACCACAAGAACGTTGTCGGTGCTCTTGATGTCGGCGGCCTGGACCATCTTTGCGACCACCATGGGTTTGATCAGAAACCGCTTCGGCGCACCCTTTTCGCTGACGTCCAGATCGAGATCCAGATAAGCCAGCGCGCGGCGATCCTCCGGAACGAAGACCTCGCGCGGCAGCGCCAGCATCGCGTCGATGATCCTGTGATCGGTGACATCGCTGGGGCGCACCTGACCATCAACCATATTCCTGCGAGCGGTCGAAAAGTCAGACATCGGCGATCCCTTGACCCCAGCAAAAGTTCCTCGAGGACTAAGGCACCCCCACGGTCGATGCAAGCATTTGGTGGAATGGCCATTGCCGGCCGTTGCATTTTGTCGCAGCGTTTTCCGTCGGTTGCAGATCGTCCGGCGTACGGAAATCAGCCCACCGTTCTTCCTTGCGGAACGACCACGGATTGCCCATTTCCCGCTTTGCAAGCGTGGGAGGCTTTGTTATAGGCTGCCCTGCCTGCGATGACGTTTCGCATGTTCCCTGGTAGCTCAGCGGTAGAGCATTCGACTGTTAATCGAATGGTCGCTGGTTCGAATCCAGCCCGGGGAGCCATTTAAATCTGAAATTTAAATCTGAAATCAAATCGTTATTCGAGTTTGTGTAAAGCGCCCATGAGGCGCTTTTTTCGTTGGGCTTCCCCTCGAAGGCCTACGGGAGACGCCTTTTGGCGGCCCTCGAACCGGTCAGAAAATGATGTGACTATCCTCTCCCACCCGGGGATAACCCTGTGCACATCCTGTGGAAAACTGCCCAAATTATGACCAATTTTGCGAACTAAGCTGTTGCAATTAGAATTATTATTTTTTCCTTTTGTTGCGTAGTGTTCAGTTGCGTGGTGTCCAAATGAAAAGATTTCATTTGCTTATTCTTGCGGCTTCCATTGCCGGAGCTTCGTCGCTTGCGTTCTTCGCGTCGGTAATACCTGCGCAGGCGATCCAATGCAGTTCCGAATGGCCGTCGAACGCGCGATCGCATTGGTCCTATCGGCTCATAGACGGCCGAAAATGCTGGTATGCAGGCAAGCCGATGTTGTCGAGATCAATGTTGCACTGGTCGCCGACTCAAACGACACAAGCGCCCAAACACAGCACGCGGAGCGCCACCCACGGTGATCGGGATATGTCCGAGGCCCGTCGTCTTAAGGCTCTGACCGACGAGAATGCCCAACTGAAAAAACGGCTGGCCGATCTGGATGCCTACCGCAAACTAAACGGCCTTCCGGTGAATTACAGTCTCTTGGATGCGCAGGCTTCGATTCCGGACGATTCTTTCGAAGCGCGTTGGCGCACGCGCTTCCTCGAAGCCATCGAAAAATAGCAACCAGCCTCCCTGCTATTGCGGCTGCGGCCGCGCAGAAACCGCATGCAGGCACATTCATCCGCCGAATTGAAATTCCTGCCGCCGCTGACCAACGGCATTTCCCGTCGTCCGATTATGGGTTAGCCTTTCGTCATTGCGGAGGAGTGTTCAGATGCGCATTCTTTTAATTGCAACTCTCGCGGCGGCTGTTGTTTTCCCGACCATCGCCAGCGCCGCCAAGGTCAACTGCTCCTATGCCGCTTGCCTCAAGGAGTGCAAGCACCGTGGAGCCAGCAATAATGGCTGCTCCAACTGGTGCAGCAACGCCATGACCGAACGGCAAAACGCCGGTCAGTGCCCTCGGAAATAAAGTCGGTTTCTTCGGGACGGACTGCTGTCACCTCACCCGGCGTCATTCAGACGGACATTGCCGTGCGACCGGAAAGCCGACCGTTCGATTTTGCCTCTCCGCTTTAATCAACGCGCAACGTTTTTGCCGAAGGCTCTTCCCGAGAGGAGGATCATGAACGGTGAACAACACGCGCGATCCCAAACAGTTTTCCGCGATGCGAAGGTCCTCGCTCGGACAAGGGGCGTCGCGCCTCGCGCACTGGCCGCCGCCGTTCCGCGGCACCGTCGCGAAGCCGAAAATCGTCCGGCATAAACCTGACGAGAAGCCGCAACGGGCGAAGCCGCGCGGCTGGCGCCTGACGCGGGCAATGTTCTCGGAATTCGAGGAAGACGGGTAGGCAGCCGGTGCCGGCCGGCACGTCCCCTGCCCCGATTTTCGACCGGCCTGATGTCAACCGGTCTTCGGCTTCCTAGCGAGCGCCTTCATCTCACGGAATCGCTTCGCCCAGCCTTCGCGCGCGGTCTGCTGGCTGCGTCCGACCGCGAGCGCGTCGTCCGGGACGTTCCGCGTGACCACCGAACCCGCCCCGACATAGGCGCCGTTGCCGATCTTCACCGGCGCGACCAGCGACGAATTGGAGCCGATGAAAGCGCCTTCGCCGATCTCGGTGCGAGACTTGTTGAAGCCGTCATAGTTGCAGGTGACGGTGCCCGCGCCGATGTTGGCGCGAGCGCCGACATGGGCATCGCCGACGTAGGTGAGGTGGTTGACCTTGACGCCTGCCTCGAGCACGGCGGCCTTGGTCTCGACGAAGTTTCCGATCTTCGCGCCCTCGCCGAGCGATGTTCCCGGCCGCAGCCGCGCGTAGGGGCCGACCTGCGCCTTGCTGCCGATCGACGACTGGATGAGATGGGAGAACGAGTGGATCACGGCGCCGTCGGCGATGGTCACGCCCGGCCCGATGACGACGTAAGGCTCGATGGTCACGTCCTTGCCGAACGAGGTGTCGGCGGCAAGAAAAACCGTCTCGGGGCCAGTCATCGTCACGCCGGCATCGAGCGCCGCCTTGCGCAGCCGTGCCTGCATGACCTGTTCGGCCTCTGCCAATTGAGCCTTGGTATTGATGCCGCGCACCTCGTCCTCGCCGGTTTCGATCACCGTGGCCTTCAAACCGGACTCCCTGACGATACCGACCGCGTCGGTGAGATAGTATTCGCCCTTGCTGTTGGCGTTGCCGATTTTTTCAATGATCTGCAGCGCCGTCCTGCCGTCGAAAGCCATGAGACCGGCGTTGCACAGCGTGATGCGGCGCTCCTCGGCGCTGATTTCCGCCTGTTCGCGAATCGCCGTCAAGCGGCCGTCGTCCACGATCAGACGGCCGTAGCCCGTGGGATCGGCGGCATGAAAGCCGAGTACGACGAGCGACGCGCCGGCATGCAGCGGCGCCCGCATCCGCGCGAACGTGTCGGCCGAGATCAGCGGCGTGTCGCCGAACGCGATCACCAGATCGTCCGCGCCGGGGGCGATGGCCTCGCGCGCCGCGAGCACGGCATGCGCGGTTCCGAGACGCTCGTTCTGGACAAACGTCATGGCATCGGGCCGCACGCGCCTTGCTTCATCGGCTACGGCCGCCTCCTGGCCCGGACCCACGACGACCGCCAGCGACGTTCCCGGCCCCGCCGGAGCGGCGGCAAGCACATGCGCCAGCAGCGTCCGCCCCGCCACCGGATGCAGCACCTTCGGCAGGGCGGAACGCATCCGCGTCCCCTCGCCTGCAGCCAGCACGACGGTCAGACAGCTTCGGCCGGTCATTCGAGCCCTCATTCTCCGGCGCATCATGCGCCGCGCCGTCATAAAATGTTTTGCCCGAAGGGGAAACTGCCCGGCTCCCTGAGATCGGGCGGATTTCCTGTTAGCATTTGGCCATGATTCGGTGTGCGGGGGTCCGACGTCATCAATTATGACGAAGAATCAAAAAAAATCATCGACGAAGGAACCGGCCGACGACAGTGGCGGCTGGCTGAGCGGATTTCTGGCCGACGAGGGCACGTTCGACCGCCGTGTCCTGTGGCGCCTCGGATCCTGGGGCCTCGGCACGATCGCAGCTATCACCCTCGCAATCCTGGCGAACCAGACCGGGAACGGACCCGGAAAAGGAGCCGGGATCGCCTTCCGGCAGGACCATGCCGGCGCAGCCGATCTGGCACGGCAATCGCAGCAGCTTCAATCGATAGCGAAGGCGAGCGAACGTGAAATCAGCCGCATATCGTCCGCCATCGAAACATTGAACGGCGATCGCGACCGGCTGTTTGCCCGCATAACCGTGCTCGAGCAGGGACTCGATTCCGTCACCGGCTCCATCAGGCAACATGCGGCGCAGAACGAACCGCATCAGGTCTCTCCGACGGAAGCCGCCCTGGACCCGTTACCGGCGGAGCCGCCGCTCCTCCCGCCGCCCGATTTTACGCTGCGGACGGCGCGGCTCGACGCCAGCGCGTCAAACAGCCGTTCGGAAAACGGCGTATCCTCCGCGAACGCACCGCCGTCTGCAGCGGCTGCGATTGTCACGGCGGCCGAACCAGCGGCAAAGCCGTCATCCGCGGCCCCCGCACCCGCGAATTCATCACTCGCCGCGATGCAGGCCGGACCCGAGGCCGCATCACGACCCGTGGTCGCCGCCCGGGACGCGCCTGCAACGAGGCCCGAACCCGATGAAACGTCATCCGTTACCCCTGCGACGACGAAGCCGAACGACGACGGGGAGCCTCACACGCGCCGGGAAGCCAGGAGCAAGGATGCGCAAATCGTGGTCGCGTCCATCCCTCCGGTGATCGAGGCACCCGGGGCGTCAATATCCCCGGCCCACATTCCTGTGCCGCACACCGATTTCGGCGTCGATCTCGGCAGCGCCAACTCGATCAAGGGCTTGCGGGCGCTGTGGCGAAGCGTTCTGAAATCGGAGGCAAAGGAACTGAGTTCGCTTCACCCGATCATTGTATTGAAGGAACACAGCAACGGGATCGGCATGCAGTTGCGTCTCGTCGCCGGACCGCTCGTCGATGCGGCGGCCGCGGCAAGGATTTGCGCTGTCATGACCGAGAATGGCCGCGCCTGCGAAACGACCGTGTTCGAAGGTCAACGCCTTGCCACCAACGAACAGGCCAAGGATAGCGGAGCCGCCGCGGCCACCCCGAAAAAACCGAAATGGAGGTCGTCACGGCATCGGCACAGCGGACAACCCGCGCGCGCCGAAGAACCGGCGCCGCAGCCGCCGCCAACGCCATTAACGCAGCCAGCGCCGCAGCCAGCATTCGGCTCGTCTTCACACTGAAGCGGCCGATGGTGCCGGGACAGTGGTTTCGAGCGAAGCATGTCCTTGGGGCTTGACCGGAGGACGACACAGGTTCGCTTGAAGAAAACCCGTCAAAACAAAACCATGAAGCTTCGTTCCTTATTCGATCAGAAACGAAGTGCTGCCGGGTTGTCCGACCGAGCGTTCCGGATCATATTGGCCCCATGAAAAAAGATCCGTTCCGGCTGACACCCTATCAGGTGCAATGGCTGCTGATCGTCGGGTTTCTCAGCGTTGGTTACGCACTCTATCTGCGCTATCTCGCGGTCGAATTGTCCACGGTGTCGCTGGCGTGCGACGGCGGCCTGCAAACCATGCTGTGCGGGAGCCGCAGCGTCGCGACCTACCTGTTTCGCAACCACGTTTTCGGCATCGCCGCGCTGGTCATCGCCGTGCTGCACGTGATCCGGCCGTCGATCGTGCTGCTGACCGCGGGGCTCGCTGCCGCCGGATTCGGAATCGTCCTCTACAATGTCGGCCTGTCCGGTCTCGCGATCGGCCTGCTTATCCTTGGATTTGCGCGGCCCGCGCCCGCCACAGCGTGATGCCGAGCATGACGTAGACCACGCAGGTCCACAGCGACTGCCAGTTTTTCGGGCCTTCGTTGAACCCGACATAGACGGCCGCGATCACCAGCAGGCCGGCGAAAACCTGTTCCGCGATCGGGCGGGTGCCGGTGAGCGGGCGATTGAGCCACGCCAGCGCCCAGTATGGCGCCACCGCCATCGTCAGCGCGGCGAAGGGAAAGTCGCGATAGCGGGGGTCGAAGACGAAGCCGAGAGCCGTCTCGGCCGCGATCAGGGTCGTCACCAACAGCGTGATTCCCAGCATGACCGACAGCGCCGAACCGGTGCGGCCGGGGCGCGGTCCCATCAATTCGACGAATGTCGGCAGCGCGCGCCCGGACATCAGCGCATTCGCGCCCAGCAGCGGCGAAAGGATTCCGGCCGCCAGCAGCAATCCCCAGCGCAGCGTGTTGCCGAAGCCGAAGCTCTCGTAACACAGCTTGTCCACGGCTACTCCGAGCAGGATTCCCGCCGCCGTCGCCGATACCGCAACCGCGATCCAGGACATCCACCGCGGCTTCCAGGGCTTCCGCCGCAACGTCAGCATGGCGACCATGAAAACAAGGACACATAAGCCCATCCCCGCGCCCATCTGGATTTTCCAGAGTGGATAATTGCTGACGGGCTCGCCGGGTGGATATTTCAGCTTGCGCTGGGTGGCGTCGATCAGGCCCCAGTTGCCGCCGACCGTACCCTCGAGCTGACGCTTCCAGGGCTGGTCATAGGCCTCGATCAGGTTGACGCGAAATTTCTCGCGCTTTGCCATGTCGAGAATTTCGGACACCACGCGCGCCTGGTTGGCGCGCGACGGCAACGCGCCCTCCCGCATCCGGCCGGCGCTCGGCCACCCGGTCTCGCCGATCAGGATTTCCTTGGCGGGAAACGCCACGGCGACCTGCTTGCGGATGGCGTCGACATGCGCGGCCGCGTTGCGCGCGCGGATCGGAAAATCCTCCCAGTACGGCAGGATGTGGATGGTGACGAAATCGACCGCGTCATAGACCTCGCGGTTGCGCAGCCAGTATTCCCAGACGTCCGCGTAAGTCACCGGCACGCTCACCTGCGACTTCACCAGGCGAATGTTGGCGGCGAGATCGGCGGCGGTCATTTCCCCGCGCAGCAGGACCTCGTTGCCGACAACGAGCGCGATGATGGTGTCGGGATTTTCCTTCGCCAGCCTGACCGCGACGTTGATCTGGGCGAGGTTCTTCAGGCGATCGTTGCCGAGCCAGATGCCCTGGATCACCTTGAGACCGACCTTCGCCGCCAGAGCCGGAAGCCGATCGAGGCCGTTCTCGATCGAATAGGTCCTGACGCATTTCGAGATCTTGGCCAGTTGGGCCAGATCCTCGGCGATCTGCTCGGGCGGAATTTCGGTGGTCGCGACCAGCGGAGTCTGTTCGCCCCGGAACGGCGCATAGGACACGCATTCCAGTTTCGCTGCCGGATCGATCGGCGCGCGTGCAAGCCGGATCGGCTCGCCGAGCCACCACCACGCCGCCGCGATCAGGCCCAGCGAAATGACGAGAAGCGCCAGTGGCGTACGAAAGGAAATCGGCTCCATCCTCCGCGAGACGAGTCGTCGATTAGCGGGTCGAGGCGCTTATGCCAAGAGCGGCGGCCGGACGACCACAACCTTATGAGGCCGCGGCTTTACCACGATCGGATTAAACCGGCCGGCTTGCTGGACAATATCCCGAATTTCCGCCATGGAATCCCGGGGATGCTCCGCCGCATTGGGGACCAATTTGAGCGGCATCTGACACCTGGATAAAGGTGGCGTTGCCGCCATACGGTTGCGGCAGCGAGAGCCGGGAGACGTCATGCGTCGAATGCTGTTCGGATTCCACAACGCGTTTTTGCGCGGTCTTGCCGTTCCCGGTTTCGCCTTGCTGTTCAGCATCGGAGGCGCGATCGCGCAAAGCGGCGATCTGCGTGCCCAGGATCAGAACAAGTCGCCCCCGGCCAACTCGACCAATGCGGCCGATACCGCCAAGGACAGCCAGCGCAAAACCGACGAATTCGTCGAAGCCGCGCGCGTCATCAACGGCCCGGCGGGAAATCCGGAATGCGTCTGGCTCGGCCGTCGCGTGGTCGTTCTGATGTGGCGCGACGACCTGGACACGGCCTTTCGTCACCTCGATCTTTACGACCGCTTCGGCTGCCCCGGCGGACACGTTCAGGCGGCATTCCGCTGCCTGGTCCGGTTCGGACCGATCGACCCCAAGGCACCCGACGCACTGAGCGGCCGCGTCCATACCTGCTGGATCAATCCGGACGCGAAACCGGCCGAGCCCGCCGCCGATGCGACGTCCGCACCGGCCGCAGGCGCTGCGCCGGCCCCTGCGACTCCGCCGCCGGCACAGCCGGCGCCTGCTCCCGCCGCGCCGAAAAAATAGCTGCGTGCATTTCTGCCGGGCCTGCGAAGGAACGATATCCGATTTTCGCGGTTGACGCGTCGACCGCCCTCAAAACGCCATGGCGTCATACGAGTTGTTAAATTGCATGGCAGAACTATCTCTGCCGATGTGTCGGGCCTAGGGGACGGGTCCGCGGTCCTGTTATGCTCGCCCCTTATGGTTCAGTCGCGATGCGCGCTGTCGTCGCCGTTCTTCTATTTGTGACCGCTGCACACGCCGCGCTCTGGGGTGTTCTTCAGGACAAGCAGCAGGCCCCCGACTTCAAGGGCGTCCTGACCAGCGTGTCCTACGCGCCCTTCGAAGGGTCGGCGCATCCGGATATCGACAATATTCCGACCGTCGAGAAAATCCGGTCCGACATGAAAGCGCTGGCGCCCCTGACCCGCGCGATCCGCCTGTATTCGTCGACCGGCGGCGTCGAACTCGTGCCCCCGATCGCCAATGAATTCGGCCTCAAGGTCATGGTCGGCGCCTGGATCGACAAGCATGTCGAGCGCAACGAGCGCGAGATGCTGGCCGCCATCGACCTTGCGAAGCACAACAGCAACGTCAACGGCATCGTCGTCGGCAACGAAACGATCTATCGAGGCGACCAGAAAGTCTCGGACCTGATCAAACTCATTCAGCGCGTGAAGGGTTCCGTGAATGTGCCTGTCACTACAGGCGAAATCTGGAACATCTGGCTTGAGCATCCCGAGCTTGCATCGTCGGTCGACTTCATCGCCGCGCACATCCTGCCTTATTGGGAGGGCTTTTCGAGCAAGCAGGCCGTCGATCAGGCTCTGATCATCTATCAGAAACTGCGCGACGCCTTTCCCGGCAAACGGATCGTGATCGCTGAATTCGGCTGGCCGAGCGCGGGGTACAATCTCCGGAACGCCGATCCGGGTCCGTTCCAGCAGGCCGTCACGCTTCGCAACTTCGTCACCAAGGCCGAGTCGATCGGCATGGAATACAACATCGTCGAAGCCATCGATCAGCCGTGGAAGTTCTTCGAAGGCGGCGTCGGTCCCTACTGGGGCATTCTCAACGCGGATCGCGAGCCGAAATTTTCCTGGACCGGTCCCGTCGTCAACGAAGCCTACTGGAAGCTTGCGGGCATCGCGCTTCTGATCGGCATCCTGCTGTCCTTGCCCATCCTGCGGCTGGTCCGTCCCACGGTGATGCAGGCCACGCTGCTTTCGGCAACCGCCAACGGCGTCGGCGCCTGGGTCGCGACGGTCTTCGCCTACTGGACCACCCATTACTTCGTTTTCGGTTCGTCCTTCGCACTGACGCTCGGCCTGATCCTGCTGGTGCCGCTGATCCTGATCGCGATGGCGCGCATCGAGGAGATCGCGGCCGTGGCGTTCGGACGAGGCCCGCGGCGGCTGATCACCAGAGAGGTGGCGGCAACTCAGGCAGCGGCCGCCGGTCCGGCGCCCAAAGTCTCGATCCACATCCCGGCTTATTTCGAGCCGCCCGAGATGCTCAAGCAGACGCTCGATGCGGTCGCGCGCCTCGACTATCCGAATTTCGAATGCGTGGTGATCATCAACAACACCCCCGATCCGGCATTCTGGCAGCCGATCCAGGATCACTGCCGCGCGCTCGGCGAGCGTTTCAAGTTCATCAACGCCGAAAAGGTCGAGGGCTTCAAGGCCGGCGCGCTGCGCATCGCCATGGAACGCACCGCCGCCGACGCCGAGATCATCGGCGTCATCGATGCCGATTATGTGGTGCAGCCGGACTGGCTCAAAGACCTGGTGCCGGCCTTCAACGATCCGCGCGTCGGCCTCGTTCAAGCCCCGCAGGATCACCGCGACGGCGACCGCTCGCTGATGCACTACATCATGAACGGAGAATATGCCGGCTTCTTCGACATCGGCATGGTCCAGCGCAACGAAGTCAACGCCATCATCGTCCATGGCACGATGTGCCTGATCCGCCGCGCCGCGATGGATATGGCGGGAGGCTGGGCCGGCGATACCATCTGCGAGGATACCGACCTGGGCCTTGCGATGGCCGAGCACGGCTGGCTCACGCACTATACCAACACCCGCTACGGTCACGGCCTGCTGCCCGACACCTACGAAGCGTTCAAGAAACAGCGCCACCGCTGGGCCTATGGCGGCTTCCAGATCGTCAAGAAGCACTGGCGGCGCTTTCTTCCCGGCGCGAGCCGGCTCTCGCAGGACCAGAAGCGCGAATTCACGCTCGGCTGGCTCAACTGGCTCGGCGCCGAAAGCCTGGGGGTCGTCGTTGCGATCCTCAACCTGATCTGGGTGCCGATCGTGGCTTTCGCCGATATCGCCATCCCCGACAAGATCCTGACGCTGCCCATCATCGCGGCGTTCGTGGTGTCGCTGGCCCATTTCGTGACGCTGTACCGCCTGCGCGTGCCAGTCAAAACCCCGCAGATGCTGGGCGCCATGGTGGCCGCCATGTCGGTGCAATGGACCGTCTCCCGGGCGGTCGCGCAGGGACTGATCACGGAGCACCTTGCCTTCGCGCGTACTTCGAAGGGCGGCCTGTCGCGGATGTCGATCGAGTTTCAGGCGTTCTGGGAAGCGGTGATCGGCGTCCTGCTGCTCGCCGGAGCGGCCGTGCTGATCGCGTCCAACCAGTACAAGGGCGTCCACGAGATCTACATCTTCGCGGGCGTGCTGGTGCTGCAGAGCCTGCCCTTCCTGTCGGCCGTCGCGATCGCCATCCTTGAGACCTCGCGCATCAATGAATTCTCGTTCTGGCGCAATGCCCGCATCCGCAGCGCCGAATTGATCGGGCTGCGGCCGGCACCAATGCCGACCGGCGGATCACCTCCGGTCGTCCCCGAGATTCAGCGCGAGACAACCTGATCGGCCAGCATTACTCTTTGCAGATTGCTGGAAATCCTGCCTGTAAGGTCTGGATTTCGGTGAGTTTGTTTGCGTTGTGCAGTATCGCGCGCCGAACCCGGCGACTATTGACCCGGACGGAGGGTACCCCTACACAGCGCGGCATGTGAGCGCGTAGCTCAGGTGGTAGAGCACGTGACTTTTAATCATGGGGTCGAGGGTTCGAGTCCCTCCGCGCTCACCATAAAATCAATAACTTATGACGAATTTTAGCGTCCAATGACAGGCAAAAATTTATTGGGGCCACATGAAGGGCCACTTAGGGGCGGCATGAACGTTCCGGAGAATTCTTTCCAAGATTTGCTCACGCGGCCGGCCCGGAACGAATTTGCAGGAAAAATCCGCAGACTCGAGCTCCGGTTGTCTGAAGTCGAAACGTTGGATCCGAACAGTTTCGACCCTGCGGAATTGCATGCGCTTGGAATAGCGATTCGGGAGACGCTGGCCGATGCCTTTACTCTCGGTTCGTTTGCGTATCAGCAATACAGTGAGGCGGCCGAGTTCGGTGTTCAGTTTGACTCCGCTCTCATCGACGTGGGTCAGGTACGGGAGTGCAGAAAGCGTTCGTTGGCGCTGTTGCGCAAGGCAATCCAGTCACGAAAAGAAGCCTTCGAGAACAAATACCCGGGTGTTGAATTGCCCGGATCGGTGGCCCCTCACCCTTCTCTAGCCGACCGCGCGATGGCGGGTGCGGGACGCGTTGGATCAGGTGCGCTCGGCGAACTCACTCTCGATGCGACAGCGGAAGTGGAAGACACCCCCGAGTCGACTTTCAATTTACTCTTAGCCCGAGTCGCGGCGCTTGAAGCCGCTTTGGACGCTCCCAAGCCCCAAATGGATTTGCCGATTGGGCCGGGCCACAACAGGCCACCCGAGTTTGATCCGCCTTTTGAGGAAGAGGAGATTCGCAAACTCATTGATCTACTTAAAGCTCAGGCTCCAACCTCAGCAACCGACCAACCGAAATTATTACACTCAGCTAAAATTGCCCAAGCGTACGTCAGTAAACTGCAAACCCATATTGACGAGTTTACCACCTCTGCGGTCAAAGGGTTCGGCGCAGAGATCGGAAAACGCTTGGCCCAGATACCGTGGTGGTTATCTGTGTCCTCTGCGCTGAATTCGGTCGCTCATGCCCTAGTAACCTGGATCGGCACCCTACCCCATTAATATCGCGCTTGAGTCGCTGACGACGAATAGTCCCGCGTTGGGCCTGGTGAACTTGCCACGGTGGCAGAAAACGGCGCTTAGGGCTGCTTGACTCCATTAGAACAAAATGGGAACATGTTCCCCGTCGGGTCAAGACGGAACAGCGACATGCAAGCCGGTCCACAGCGGGACGAAAGCGACAGTCTGGAAGTCGCGGTCGCAGAGGCAATCGAGGCTTGCGATGGCGATCTACGCGCGACGATTCGAGCTTTGATCCTGGCAAACGAATTTCTGGAAACGCAAATCTCGCAGGGCTATCGGCGCGGCGTGAGACACGGACGATTTAACTGCTATTCTGGATGAAAGTGATGGGCTGGCGCTCGCAAGAGAATTACGAACTGACCAACGAACGCGACTTCAATCGTCTGCCGTGGCGTGATCGGAAGATCATTCAACGGGCCGGTTGGGTTGCGGCGCTAGTGATCGTATTCGCCTGCATCCTGGCCGCGAGACATTGATTGATCGAAGGGGAAACGATTGCACGACATTGCGAAAGATATTTGGGTCGACGATCGTCTCGGACGTGCTGAGCAAGCGGAATACCTCAAAACTTTCCTGCTCAACAGGATAGCGGAAAAAACAGCGGCCGGTCAGCGCGCGTCATACGTTTTGAACCTCAACGCCGAATGGGGGCAAGGCAAATCATTCTTTTTGTGTCGATTCGCGGAGATGCTTCGCGCGGACGGTTATTTAGTCGCCGAGGTTAACGCCTGGAATGACGACCATGCCGATGACCCTCTACTCTCGGTGATGGACTGCATTGATGTTGCCGTGGCCCCAGTCGTCAAAGGTAAAGGTAAAGCTCAAAAAGCCTGGGATGCAGTCAAGAGCAATGCCGGCGCGATCGCCATAGCCGGATTAAAAGGCGTCGTCGTCCAAGCGACGAAAAGAATCGTCGGTGACGCAGCCGATAAGATCGGCGAACTGATGGACAGCGATTCAATCGCGGAAACAGGTAAAGAAGCCGCATCCTCGGTTGCAAAATCGGTTGGCGAAGTTATTGACCAGCAAGGAAAAGCCTTGCTCGAAAAATTCCGCCAAGGGAAACGAACAATCTCGTCATTCCGCTCAAGCATAGCTGCCTTTCTGCAGGCGGTATCCAGCAAACAAAAATTGCCTCTTTTCGTCTTTGTCGACGAACTTGATCGTTGTCGACCCCCATTCGCCATAGCGATGCTTGAGCGGATCAAGCATCTGTTCGAACTGGATCAAGTTGTGTTCGTCGTCGCCACCGATACGAAGCAACTCAGACACTCGATCCGTGCGGTGTATGGAGCAGAATTCGACAGCGAAGGGTATTTGTCGCGCTTCTTTAATCGGGCCTATCACTTTGAGCCGATATCGCGACGGAAGTTCATCGAAGATTTATGGAATCGTGCGTCTATCGCAGAGGATAAGCTATCGATGCCACCCGATAACGAGGCATTAAAATTTCTGATTGAAGCTTTTGACTATTTCAATTTAGCTCCCCGCGACATCGAACAAGCATACGACATTATTCGAACGTTTGTGACTGCCTGGAGCATCGATCACAAAATCGAATTTGTGATTCTGGTCCCACTCGTTGTTGCCTACCAGATGCATGGAGCATTACCCCTCAATGGAAACTTCGCAGAGCATCTCAAAACTTTTGTTGCGAAGATGGGGGGGCGGGCGTTCTCGTTGGATTATCCGATTTAGGGGGGACAGGTTCAACCGAGAAATGGAAAGGCAGAAGGTAACAACTATACTGCAGTCATTCGTCCAAAGCGTTGCGTCACAATCTCTGGACAAAATTTACGAAAGCCAGCCATCTAGTGAACATGGACGATGGATACGACATCGCCTGCAAAACGAGCATACGAAATTGCATGGCAACCGCGTGGGTCAACATTTCTCGGTGATACTTCGCTATCCTGATATGATTAGAAGCGCCGGCCGGTTTACTCAAGGAAATTCATAGTATGGAAGAAACAGTCGAAATTGCCAGATTTCGATGCGTCTCAGACTTCTCTTCCACTTGGTGAGTGTTGCAAAGTTTAATCCGACTCAGCGCGGCCGCCCGCGCCGACTGCTCACTTCAGCGGCACCACGTTGCCCCAATCGACGTCATCACGCGGCCAAGGCTCATCGTCGTCGTATCGAACGTACTTGTCCACGATCGCGCCGATGTGTTCCCGGCTGAAGTGTCCTGCCGAGTAAAAAGCCCATAGATCAGTGATGGCCGTGTCGACGACATCGCTCGCGGTTTGATGAACTCCCGATTTTTCGTACTCTGCGGCGGTACGTCGATATCCATCGTCGCCTTCCTCAAGCCGCGAAACCGAAATCGGGCACCTCGATCCCGCATTCGTTTGCCAGTGCTTCCGCAGCGGCGAGGATCTGTTCTTTTTCGTCCAGCACGACACCGTTGGCGAGCACCAGGACTGTGCGCGCGACGAAATCCATATCTATTGTTTTGGTGCTATTCTGACGGCTATCCTTCGACATGGGTCGCTCCATTTTGAGGGTTAGGCCCGTCTTGGTGTTGGTAGCACTGCGGCGGGCCGCGTTCGTTTCTGAACAAACACACCCTACGCCACGTCGGATGCTAAGTCAATAAGTATTTGATTTCATTGATCTTTGTTGACAAACTACACCGATGGAGTTTGTCAACGCAACGATCGTCGGAGGGGTAACCAATTGAAAGATCGGCAGCAGTTAGAAGGAGGCTCAAAGGCACCAATTACGGAAGTCGGCGTCGTTCTGCTCACGTCCGGCCAATTGCTGAAACTTCGTGGCATCACTTTGTATCCCGTCGAGATGGTCTCGGAGATTACGAAACTACGCGAAATAGCCCTATCCAAAATAGGCGGCGTCTCCTCAGGCATTGGATTTTTGGGATCACCCGGATGGGCCATCGGTGCCGGCGCGGCGCTTGGATTGATCGAAGGCGCGCTATCGTCATCTGCGCGCAAAAAGGGTTTCCAGATGCTGCTCGAAGCAGATCAAAAACACCTTTCACTGCGCAGAACCGGTCGCGTCTTCCCGTTCGGTCGCGTTATTAACAGAGATCAACCCAACCCAAATCTATGGCGTGTGGAGGATGATGGAGCAAAGAGCTGGTCGGGACTGAAAAAGGTTGAGGCGTTCGTTCATGACGGGGGCGAGTTCTTCACTGCCGACACGGAAACCGGATTGATGAATATCCGCTGGCAGAGCGTGGTCGCTTACACAGCAGCGCCTAACTGACCATACTGTGGTTTCTACAACCACCTAATAGAAATCAAGCGGTGCGGTTACGATCTCGAATTTCGGCTGTCCAACGAATGACCACAAAGCCAGAGCAACGGCCAGGACGAGGTCGTCGTGCTTTCCGACGCGCGCTTCCCACTGGGTTCTTCCCGCTGCGCTTACCTTCCGCTGGAAGTCCTTCATCTCGTCTTTAAGTGGGCCAGCTTCCATCAGATCCGCAGCGATACGCAACTCGCCAAGATGGAGACGAGCATCCAGAGTCGAGATTAGAATTCCCTTAGGGACGTGCCAGTGCTGATGATCGATCCTTGTTTGCTCGTTGCCAGCGGTAATCGACACTTTTGTCGGCAACATGCCGGCTTCGTCGAATAGATCGCCAACAGCACGGCCGACGCCGGTGTTGTCGATCACAAATGAACAGCCATCACATAGCGGCGGACGGGCAAGCAGGCGGCGTACTTCGACAACCTGGTCCACGTAATTCATGCCCAAGGGAAGGCGTTGGAGGTATCTCACATCGAAGTGCTCGCTAATGCGGGTAATTTCATCGATGTTCCTGTGCTGCACGATCTGATGCTGCATGACGCAGATCGCAGTCGGGTCGTTGCTCTGACCGATATCCGCAGCCAGAACCCATTCGTTGATTTCTTCGCGTCCGTAGGGGGCTAAGCCCATATTGGTTCAACCTCGCTCGTAAATGCGCGTTCGATGACGGTGGTTGGGAAGGCGTTGTCGATGTTGTCAAGAAATTCGCAGAGGTATTCTTCGCGGAATTTCGTCTCGCCTAAGTTCTTGCGTTCGCGCGCCAGGAATTCCGGTGTGATGCGCGAGCAGGATCCGAGTTCAACTTGAATGCGGTGCCACTCTGGATCGTTCGACGTCCACGTCTCGAAGAAAGAGCCTCGCTTGCCCTTGGGGGTCGACAGGTAAACCAGTTGACCCCGCTTGTTCGTCGCTAACATCGGTCGAATGGCTGCAATCAACGCGTCAGAGCATCGGGCCGCCTCATCGATGATGGCCAGGCGCACATTTGCCAGGCCGCGGATGGTGTCACCGTCGTTATCACCAGGGAGTGCGAGCAGGCGACTGCCGTTATCGAATTCGATGCGGCGGGCGGCGTCGCCGACCAATGACGGGGCATCCTCAATGCGATTGTACGTGGTGCGAGCGCGAAGCACGAATTCATCGGAAAGCCGTTGCGCCGGCGAGGCGATCAAGATCAGGCTTCCCGGCTCCGTGGTCGCGACGGATAGCGACTTGATGACGCTAGCCTCGGTCTTACCGTGCTGGCGCGGGATCAGCATGGCGGTCTGCGGCTTGTCGGATCGGACGAAGTCGGCCTGCCACTCGTCCAAGGTGATATCCGCGTCTCGTGCGAGCAGCGCCGGATCCAGTGACCGCGCCATGTCGCGGGCCATCAGCATCAGAAGGCGACCGGCTCGCGGCTAGACTGGCGCATGGTGTCGCGCAAAGCGACCAGGGCGTCGACGTAATGGCACCATCGCTGCGTGCCCGCCGCCTCTGTCACCAATTCAAGACCCTTTCGGGAAGCCTGTTCGTAGTTCAAGCCGCGGTAAGCGTCGGGAAGATGTTTCGGGGGCAAGGGTTCTCTCCGTGGGGTCAGCATGGCGGTGGCGGCAGTACGGTGACAGGTGGGGCCTGCTCATGCTCAATCAGGACAGGCTCCGCACGGGCCCTACCCTTGCCTGCAGTCGCAGTGATGTCGGTGGCGGCATCGCTTTCCAGCCGGTGCAACGCGGCACCCACAGCCCGCGCTGCGTCAGGGAACGGCCTCAGCGCCGCAATCAGCGTCGATCGTAATCTCAAATAGTCAGGTGACACGAGCAAATTGGTGTGCCGGACGTCGTGAACCTGGACCAATTGGCCCAACATCTTAGCGACCAACGTCAAGTTCGCTGTGATAGCGTTCTCTGCGGCCACACTACCCTTGATGTCGCCGTGCTCGGCAGCGAAGTCTGCCTTGACTAGGAGCCGGGCACGCTGGGCGACGAGGCTGGCGATCAAGCCCTCGCTCTCAGTCGTTCGCAGCGCCTCCAAATCGATCGCAGCGGGTTTCTGTGCCGACAGGATGGCGGCACGCTGCGCCGGCGTCAGATGGTTCCGGGCGTGGCGGAGAATGGCGTCCTTCGATAGTTTGAAGCGATCACCAAGGACGCGGGCAGCGACGCCATGCGTCAGCCCGATCTCAATCTGATGACGATGGTCGTGGTCGCAAACCGTGCAACGGGTGCCTCTCTTACCCAAGATCAAAAACTCGCAAATTTACGGCGCAATCAATAGTCATGTGGCCCCTATGTGGCCCTAATGTACTATGAAATAGAAAATTTGTCAATTTATAGCAATTCTACGAGGATTTTTGAATGTGACCACGTGACTAATTATCACGGGTTTCGTGGTTTTAGGTGCTTTTCGGACCGGATTCAGGGGCGGTTTCGTTTTGTGCGCAGTGAATCCAAATGGTCGACATCATCGAAGGCGTGGCGGTGTTGGCGGTGTTGGCGGTGATTTCTATCCTGCCTATACGTTTTCGATTCCTGTCCTATTCACCTTGTCAACTTGTAATTTCGAGTTTTTGTAAGATGGAGGTCTGGATGTAAATCACCAATGAGCAGGATAGAAATCACCGCCAACACCGCCAACACCGCCAATCAATACGATGGTGGTGACAATGGCCTTGTGGTTAAACGTCGAGCCGCCTCAATCTGATCTTTCGGCGATAGCATCTTACGCACATAGACCGTCTGTCGACCCCAAGCGCCTCGCCACAACCCATCGCGCTTGTCGTCAGGATTGCGCACCGCGACGTAATCGCACGCTTCGAAGCGGTGCTTTATCTTGCGGGCGTTCCTGCGATCGCGCAGCCACTCGCCAAACCCATGGGCAACCCTTGGCATAATCATCGCCAGTGTCACGGCATCGGGCTTGCCGAGCGCGTCGATAGCGTCCGCCATCTCGGCATCTTCCGGTGGCCTGCCAATATCGACCATTGTCCAGAAGGCATCAGTCTTTGGCGGTGGCGCCTTAGGGTTGAAGCCGCTCAGATCGTAGCGGGCCAAGTAGCGGGCCACGATCTCGTTTCCGCCCTTGCCGAACCAACCCCATAATTCGTTCCAATATTCGGCGGCGAAATCCTCTTTGGTCAAATTCGACCAACAGACAAAATGTCGGCGATCGTCGGCAGGCAGATACAGGCCGTCCTTGTGGTTGGTCGTCATTACGACGCCCATGACGTTCTGGACCATGTGCTCTTTCAGGTTCTTCTCGTCGCACCTCAATACGTCGGGCGGCCCGGCGATATAGGTTTTCGTAGCCTCATAGAGTTCGTACTGGTCTGCCTGCTCGCCGCGGTCCCGCGCCTCGCTGATGCGCAGGATCACGCTTTTGACGAAACCATTGAACCGCCCAACGGCCGATCTCGGCGAGATTTCCGAACAGTTCCACGGACCGATCGCTTGCGCCACGGGCTGCAACAGACTGTCTTTGCCGATGCCCTGCGGACCGCCCAGCACGATGGCGTGATTGATTTTCTCTCCGGGTCGTTGCACGCGGTTCGCCAGCCACGCAACGATGTGCTGCCACTCGTTCGGATAGAGGTGCTTGACGTGGTTCAACCACGGTGACGCGTCGCCAACCTTCGGCTTGATCGTCGGCGGGCGATACAGATTGTAAACGCGACTGTCGGGTCGGTCGAACCATCCACCATCACTAATCAGCTTGTCTTTGATGATTTGCGGCATCCCAGGTGCCCATGTTACCTGGTCGACGGCGCGTTGCTGCGTCAGGATCTTGGATGCAGGCCATGGCTTTTTCGCACCCGCAAACGGAAACATCGGCGCCAGGCGTGAATCGATTGTCGCTGCCGTCCACATTTCGCCAGTCGGTGTGAAGATGAATTGATGTGTCGGCGAGTAGCACCAAAATTCATCGTACTGGACCTTGTTTGTGGTATTGTTTTTATCGAACTCCTCCATGGTCTTATTCATACGTTCGGTCGCAGACGGCTTTTCCACGGCGCTTAACTCTTCAATTAATTCATTTTCACAATCTACGAACAGCGCGGACAGAACCTTGCGGTCCGCGTCTTCCAGTTTGAGATTTTCCCAAAAATCATTTTTGGCTGGCCTGCCTGCCTGACCTGGCATCGTCCAGTACCAATGCGCGTCATCGCTGTGATAGATCGAGCAAAGGTCGTTGATGATCAGGCAATCGCTCTCACGTTCCGGCCGATCAGCAGCATCCCACATCGCGTCCCAATCGTGGTCAGGCATCCAGCTTTCCAGTGCCGGGATAATGACGTTCCATGCCTGCTCTTTATCGGGCACAAGCCTGCGAAGGTCCCAAGTGAAGTCTCGAATGTCGAAACTGTTGCAGGTAACCGGGAAGTGCTCGGCAGCATGGTCCGCCCATGCGAACAGAGTGTCGAGCGACAGCGACGTGCTTAGCTGCACGTCATGCGGTGGTAGCGTATATTGGTGCCCCTCCATGATGGCGTGGAGGCAAGGTCGTTTTAGTAGTTCGGCATAACAAGACATAGTCATTCGGGCTCCAGTGATAGGAGCCCGAACCGTAAGCACTTGCGAAAAACAGTGAAGCGTAGTACAAAATGCGTGTCAGGAATTTTGAATTCGCTTCACCGCTCGGGTCGCGCCAACGATCCGGGCGGTTTTATTTCAGACGTGGCGCGTGCGCCATTCGTCGAGCACTTCCCGCAACTCTGTGATGCGCTGGCGCTGTTGCTCAAGCGAATTGGTGATTCGTTGCTGGCTTTCTTCAAGCTCGAACAGAATGGCTGTGACAACCGCGACGTCGGTAGTGCGCAGATCGAGAGGAATATCGCTCATCAATGCACGATTTCTTCAATCGCCAGGAAGCCGAAATTAACGCCTCCCAATAGGCGCCCAACGCTGTTTCCGTTGACGTAGAGCGAACTTCCGCTACCTGTGCCCACGCGAATATGGATAGTTTGGGAAGTTGTGGCGCCCGGAACAAACTCGTGTTCCATATACATCAATTGAGAGAAGTTGGCCGCAGTAGACGAGTAACGAGCGCAGATCGCGCCAGCCCCGGAATTCAAAAACATCGCGACTATGATGTTGTCCTGCGAACCGACCGCCATCGAGATAGAGAATCTGACGCGCAAGGAATTCGTTGTGGTTTTGGGAGTGATCGAAGCCGAAATAATCTCGGTGCCTTCGGTGTTCTGCGGAATCGTGTTGTCAATCGGAATAACGGCACTTGTGGTCGAATACGTCGCAATTTCTGCATACGAAGTATCAATGATGGTGCCGCTTATGGTTAGGCCAATTGCATCCCGCGCAGCTTCTTCATCCGTCGCAGTCAACACAGCAGCACCGACCGCGGTTGCGCCAATTGCATCCTGAGCCGCATCTTCATCTGTCGCAGTAAATAGTGCCTTCCCGACAGTTGTGCCGCCGAGATTGTCCAGTGCGGTGTCAGCGTCGGCGAGGTTTGCAAGGTTGTTAACTGGAATTAAAATATCAGCCGCTGATGCGGTGAAGCCGAACCCCGCCGTCCCGCTCAGATTGATCTTGGACGTTCCAACCGTCCCGCCGATCTTTGACTTTGTGACTGTTGTGCGCTCCATCGCAGCGACACTACTCTTAATTGTCCCAATACCCTCCTCGAAATCGGTACCGTCGACGATGAAATAGCGAGTAGTATCGCCGTCAACGGCGCCAGCTTCTGCCGGCGTCAGGAACGCATTCGATGAAGCCGAACCGAACGTGACGTCTCCAGTCCCGGTCGTTGGGGTATTACCTTTAACGCGATCGAATAGCTTCAGCATCTTTAGATACCCTCTCCCGGAATGAAGCCGCATCCAGATCCAAGCGGATCAACAGGTTCATTTTGCGGTGCTGACTTCGTTTCTTTCTGCGGTTCGTCTTCGTGCTTTTTTGTTTCTTCAGTCATCCTATTCTCTTGCATCTCATCTCCAATCCGGCGCTGCCGTTTAACGAACCACGCGAAGGCCAGCCTTGCGGGCCTTCCGCTCCAGCATTTCCCGCTTGAGTCGATTTGTTTTTGGCTTCGGGTTATTGCGGTGCCACTGTTGCCAATCGATCGGTGCCGGTTTTAACGGCGCACCAGTCTGGTCCTCGGACCATCGATGCAGGATGCGCTGGCTAACCCCCTCCATGCTCACCGTCGAAAGTTGAGCAAAGCCGCCGATTGCACCCATATGGTCTGGCAATTGCGTGTGGCGCTGCATTTCCAGAACCTGCCCAATCGACCAGATAACCACGTCCGGATCCGCGTCGACGTCGATTCCTTGATAATTGGCTGGTACCGACTGATCGTTGGCGACTGCGGCGATGGCACCGGCGCCGATGGCGGCCAATCCGCCGGCGATAACCGTGGCAGGCGTGATAAACGCGCGGAACGAACCGAGCGCATCCGTGAACGCACCTTTCAACCCGCCAGGGCCGGTCGCAGCGTACGTCAAGTGATTGATCTGCGATCCGAGCACCTGGACCGGCGTCGCGCCTAGGATCATCATCTCGATCATAGAACGCATTGAATGCTGTGCCGCCATGGCCTGGGTCGAGAGGCCAACGTGGGCGCGTGTTAAATTGTTCAACTCGCCGCCGAGAAGCTGAGCGGTCAGACTATTTGATCGGCTTGCTTTATTTAGTTCGGCGGTGGCTACGGCCGCTGGTTTCGCGGCGGCTGTCATAGCATTAAGGGCCTTAGAAGCGCCGACAAGCGAAGCAGAATCTACCGCAAAACCCAAGTGTACTAGATCAGCCATGTTCTACGCTCCTATCGATCCATGTGATTGTGCGGGGAGCAGCATCGCCACTCCCCGCGTTGCGCTCAAAGGCGATGAGAAAACGCCCGTTCGCAAACTGAAACAATTAGACTCCCTCACCGTCAGACAGTGGTGCGCTGGTAGCCAACCATTTGTTGAACTCAGGCTCGCTAAGACCCATGGCTTCGCGCAGTTCTTTCCGGCTCGCATCAAGCGCCATTTCGAGAACTTGTAGCGCTTCGGTATCTTCCCGTAGTACCGCGCTCTCGGTCGGAAACTTGGATTCGACAAATGCGCTTTCAGCCTGAGCGCGCAAGCCGGCGTCGACCTCCGTCAAAAAAGAGGGCCCCTCGAAGACAGCAGCTAGGACGGTCGGGTCGGGGTCCACCGTAAGCAACGCCGTTCGCTTAGCGGGGTCGAGCGACAGGACGTATTTTCGAATTTCCTGTTTGAGCAGTGCATCGGCGACGTTGGTTGGATCCGAATTCGGTATCGTCAGCGCCCGCCGGCGGTCTGCAAGACTCTTTCGGCCAGCATCAAGCCGCTTCATCTCGTGGCGCAAGTTAGCCGCAACGTGTTTGCTCGCATATTCCCGAACGGCCTCGATGATTCCGTTCTCGTTCAGTGTGCCTTTGCTTTGCGCTGCTGCTTTTGCCTTACCCAACCCTTCGGGCAGGGATTGCAGCTTATCGAAAGCGATCCGGTGGGCGGTGAAGCGCGGTGCGTCAAGCTGCGACCGGAGAGTGTTCCATATAGCCATATTATTTGTTCCTATTTGACGACGTCGATTGCCTGCAAATGTCCCGGCTTTCGGTCGCTGTCCGCGATCGCGAATTCGACGCGCTGCCCCTGAGCGAGGGAGTCAAAAGCCTCATCAACATCGGAGATGTGCGCAAAAAAGCTTGCTCGATCGCTTGCACGCTGGATGAAGCCGAACCCACGATCCTCGTTCCAAAACGAGACGGTGCCGGTGAATTTGGTGATTATCACGCAGCGACCGGTTTCGTTGTGCGGGCAGGACGAGCGGCGATGCGAGTGGCGATGTGCCGGTCGACTTCATCCTCGACCCAAGCGACCTTGAGGTGTGAGACGCGAACCCGACGCGGAAACTTTCCGGCCTTCTCCCAACGCCACAGGGTCACCATGCTGGCGTTGATGCCTTTGTCGGCAAGATCGGCGTAGTCGATGAGCTTTTGTGACATGCGGTGCTCCTGTAAATTTCAGAAGCACATAGAGACACATGTCGCTTACTTAATCGCCAGCAGATTAATATCGGAATTAAGCGCTGCTACGAGAGCGCACACGAGAGTTAATCGAGCGCCTGCATAGGGTCGCGATAGATTCGATCACTTTTTCCGATTCGGAGTCCATGCCGAAATGTTTGGCTGCAGCTTCATAAACACCATTACCAAGTGACCTGCGGTTTTCACTTACCCATTTCCGCATCTCAAGGACAGTGGCGTCGCGTTTATCAACCCAAACGATCTTTCCGTTCGTATCCATCGCGAACGTACTTTCGGGTCGCTGCGCCGGCTTACCACGAGGCCATTTGAATTTTCCTTCCACCAAATCGGCAAGGAAATCCAGAACCTCACGCTCGCTTAACTGCTGTTCACCACGAAGCAGTGCCACCAATGATCGGCGATCGCCACGCTTTGCCCATTCAAGGGCGTCCTGCCAGGCAAACTGGACACGTGCCTCGTATGCCGCCTGGTCGTGCGCCATCTGCTCGTCATCCGATATATCTGGACCCGGAAGCGGGATCTTGCTCAGTGGACCGCTCCTGCAAATGGCACCACGTTGTCAGTCGGTGGCTTGATGATGATCGTCACAAGGTCCGCCAGCTTTTGAAAGGCGTCGCGTTTTTCCTCCAAGAATGAATAGCGGTCGTAAGTGCCGCGTACGCCGGCAATGACGTGCCCCATGGCACGCTCGGCATGATCCTCTGGCACCTTGGCGCGGCTCATTAGCGTGCGCGCGGTGCGTCTCAGGTCATGCAGCGTCCACCGCGGCATCTTCGCCCTGCCCTCTGCTTTGCGTAGTTTGGCAATCTCGGAATCAAGGCTCACCTTAGCCTTACTGAATCCGCTGAACGGCCGTCTGCCGTCCGTGGTCGAGAACACGAACCAGGTATTGCCCTTGAATCCTTTCGGCTTGGTGCCGATCAGAGCTTTCGCACCTGGTGACAATGGAATTACATGATCCAGTTTGTTCTTGTAGCGCTCGCCAGGAATTGTCCAAAGGTCGCCCTCGATCTCGGCAGCGTTCATGTCTGCGGATTCGTTGCGCCGCGTCATGGTCAACAGCAGCATGGTGACGTAGCGTGGATAGCAGGATGGCACGTCGGCCGTTTCCAGCGCCCGCCAGATATCCCGGATTTCGTCATCAGTCAGGACGCGCTGCCGCGCCCGCTCCTTCGGCTTGGTGCGCGCCATGCCGCGAACGACCGGAGACAAGAAGTCATCATCCCGCGCCGTTTGCCAATTGAACGCCTTGCGGACATGGGCCAGCACCCGATCCGCCATAACCGGCCCGGCCTTGTCCTCCACCGCGTCTAGCATCTCCACGATCTGCCGGCGCTTCAAATCATAGATGGAGGTTCCCCCGATCCAGGGCCGGACGTAGTGATCCAAGGCGGACGTGATCTGATCCTCGCTGCGTAACTTGCTGGCATGGCGCTTCACAAAATGGTCAAGGATAGCGTTGACGGTCGTGGCGTCTCGTTCAATCTGAACGTCGCGTTTCTTTGTCTCTACTTCGGCGGGATTTTTTCCCTCAGCAATTAGCTTGAGCCATCCCCGCGCCTTGTCTCTCGCGTCGGTGAGTTCGATCTCTCCAACTTTCCCGATTTCACGACGACTGGCATTTACCTCACCAGGATAGCGCGTCCGAAGCACGTAGGTTTTCGATCCCTTATCAGTCACGCGAACGCCGAAACCAGGCACAAGCAAATCTGCCACCCATAGGCGCGCTCCCGTTTCAATTGGCGCCTTCAGCTTGCTGACCATGGTGACGGTCAGTTCTTTTCGGTGTTTCTTGGCAGGCATCGTCGAAAATACCTTGGGGCCACATACGGGCCACAAGACACTGAAATAGCATGTGGCCCCGATGAATTTCACTATGTAGCATAAAAGTCATAATATGCAATACATGCAGGATATTATCGAGGCTGACCTTTTTTCATGAAAGGTTATGGAAGGCTCTGAAAGATGTGACTTTATAACTTTTAATCATGGGGTCGAGGGTTCGAGTCCCTCCGCGCTCACCAATCCAACCAATTGAAAAGAAGCTCGGTCGGGACGGCCCTGGTACGCTTTGCGCCGTCGCGGTCACGAGCGATCCCTTGATGGATCGTGGCCTGATGAGGCAAACCCGTTGAACGAAACCTGTTATCGGGCAGATCACTCCGCCGATGGAGACTTTGGAAATGGACTTCGAAATGGTTTTTGCGGCCGCCCTGCTCACCGACGACATCCTCGCCGCGATCCATGACTTGCACGCCTACTCGAATGGTGGCGGGACCTCCATCAGCCGAGACAAGGTCCGCTCAATCGTCGATAAATACGTGGCCTATGACGAAAAGGACTTTCCGTATCTTCGCAGTGATGCGGATTGGAATGCCGTCGTGGCGTATTGGCGCCAGACAGTCGCCGACATGGAAAAAGCGAGCAAGGGGGAAGTTCCCATTTACAAATAAGCCGCGCCCGGCGGTGGCGCGCGTATTCGCCCTTCCACCAGGTGGAAGGCCTCCGGCAGTCTGCCGCCTGCATCCAGAAGTCGCTACGTGGGAGGTCGAAGGCCGGGGCTGTTTGCCCACTTCTCGGCTTCCGATTCCTCGGCTGGCCGTTTCGGAAGTTTTGGCGGTGTTTTCGGAAGCTTGATTTTATCCATTTGAGCCGCCTCCTGGTGCCATGAAAGTACCACCCTTCGCGTCGGCTTGCAACATCTAAGTTATTGGAATATTTCTACATTTTACTCATTTTCAGTCTGTTGTGGCGATGGCGGAACCTGAGGCCGTAGCGCCACGTTGATGACTTACTCATTTTGAGTAATGGCGATTGCGACATGAATGGACGCGAAGAACGACTGCAAATCATGCTCTCCCTTGAGGAGCTCGCGACGGTCGACAATTTCCGTTTTGCCAACCGGATGCCGACGCGAGCGGCTGCGGTGAGAGAGCTCCTCAAGCTCGGTCTGGCCTCGGCGGGGATCACGCCCGGCGACGGCAGCCGGTCCAGGGACTACGGCGTATTCAGTCGCGGCCCCCAGGGTCACACCGACGGCGACGACGACCCGTCGCCATCGTAATACATTGACTTCATTGTTGATTTGCCAGAATCACCATCAAACTCTAAATCACGTGCAGATTAACCCTGCAGCAAGCCTTGGCGGCGGTTCGCCCCTGCCGCTCATTTTGAACACAATCTGCCGGAATAACCGGGGGATCACGAAATCGAGGAATTGGTCCATGCGCGTCGCTTGCGTTCAAGCTGTTTTGTTTTCATGCGCCCTGACTGCGGGCTTCGCGGTTCCGGCTCTTGCCGGAACGGATTACGACGGGCTTTGGAACGTCAAGATTGTCACCAAGACGGGTAGCTGCGACCCGGTCGCGCAATATCCCCTTACCGTCAGCCACGGCAAGGTTTCGGCGGCCGACGCCGACGTCACCGGCAGTGTCGGAAGCCAGGGCTATGTGAAGGTATCGATCCGCGGCGCTTTCGCCAACGGCCAGCTCAGCGGCAATGCGGGGTCCGGCAAATGGAACAGCGCATCCGCCGGGATGCCGTGCAGCGGCCGCTGGGAAGCGTCGCGTCAGTAAAATCGGGATTGGGCAATGGGATTCGGGACGGCGATGTCACGAGGATTAACGGCGACGTGCGCCGTCGGTTTTGCAATGCTGTTGTCGGTGTCCGCGACCTGCGCGGGTCCCGGTCCGTTCGAGGGTCTTGGCGGCGTCTGGACCGGACGCGGCACCATACAACTCGAGGATGGTTCGACCGAAAAAATTCGATGCAAGGCCACCTACGCGGTGAGCGGCGACGCCCAGGGCCTCAATCAGACGCTGCTGTGTGCCAGCGACAGCTACAAATTCGAACTCAAGAGCAATGTGCTTGCGCGCGGCGGAGTTCTGTCCGGCGACTGGCGGGAGACCAGCCGCAATGTTGGCGGAACGCTGGAAGGACGCGCCGGCAACGGCCAGTTCAACGTCGACGTCAGCGCCCCTGCGTTTACGGCGAAACTCAAATTGACCACCACTGGCAATCGGCAGGACGTCGTCATCCGCTCCGACGGACAGTTCAGGGGCGCCAACATCTCGCTGTCGCGCTCCTGATTTTTTCAGCCCTTCATCGGCTTCGTGTTCTTGGCGGTTGCCTTCAGCGTCTTCGCGATCAGCTCCGCATGTTCCTTTGTGATCGCGTAGTCCTTGCGGCCGTTGACGGTCGTCAAGGACAGGATGATCAGATCGGGCTTGTCCTCAGGCCAGCCGGTCGCGAACCCGGTTACAAAATCCGCCGAATGCCTTTGCTGGGTCATTTTGAAATAGCTTTTTCTTTCGAGGCTGCACGCATCAGCCTGGTCGGTTATGGCGTTTTCGAGCGAAGTGGAATCCGGTTCGCGTGAAGAAAACGCGTCCAACCAAAATCCTAGAGTCTTTCATCGGACCGTGAAACGGTGAAAGACTCTAGCGGATGCCCGCCGCTTTGCGCAAAGCGGCGTTGATACGATCCTGCCAGCCCGGACCTCCTTCCCGAAAATATTCCAGGACGTCCTGGTCGATCCGCAGCGACACAAGCTCCTTGACGCCTGGTAGCGCCGTTGTCTTCGGCGGAGCTTCGGCGACCTTCCTTGTCACCTGCTTGAACGCTGCCTCCGCCTCGGTGCGGGCATCGTTCAGCGTCCTTGGCCGTCTGGGTGGTTCTGCCATCGCCTCTTTTCCTCATCGCAAAAAGCGATTCGATCAAATCCCCTCGAACAATGCGGTCGAGAGATAGCGTTCCGAAAACGACGGGACGATGGCAAGGATTGTCCGGCCCGCACTCTCCGGCCGCTTGCCGATGGCAAGCGCAGCCGCGATCGCCGCACCGGACGAAATGCCGCCGGGAATGCCTTCGCTGCGCGCCAGCGCGCGGGCGGTTTCGAGCGCCGTGGCGCTGTCGACCTTGACGATTTCATCGATGACGGAACGATCCAGAATCTCCGGGACGAAACCCGCGCCGATCCCTTGAATCTTGTGTGGCGAATGCCGGCCGCCCGACAGGACCGCACTCTCTTCCGGCTCCACCGCAATGACGCGCAGCGTCGGCTTGCGCGGCTTCAGGGCCTGACCGATCCCCGTGATGGTCCCGCCGGTACCGACGCCCGCGACAATGTAATCGACGTTTCCGCCGGTATCGTTCCAGATCTCCTCCGCCGTGGTGCGCCGGTGAACCTCCGGATTGGCGAGGTTCTTGAACTGCTGCGGCATCACGGCATGCGGCGTGGCGCGCACCAATTCCTCGGCCATGGCGATGGATCCCCTCATGCCTTCCGCCGCCGGCGTCAGAACGATTTCCGCGCCGAGATACGCCAGCATCTTGCAACGCTCGGTCGAAACCGATTCCGGCATCACCAGCTTCAGGCGGTAGCCGCGCGAGGCTGCGACGAAGGCCAGGGCGATGCCGGTGTTGCCCGACGTCGGTTCGATCAGGACGGTATCGGCGTGAATCTTGCCGGCCTTTTCCATCGCGATGACCATCGCGGCGCCGATGCGGTCCTTCACGCTCGCAGCCGGGTTGAAGTATTCCAGTTTGGCTAAAATCGTCGCGTTCACGCCGTGCTGCTGCGGCAATCTGCGCAGCCGGACGATCGGAGTATCGCCGACCGTATCGACGATGCTGTCAAATACGCGGCCACGGCCGGCACGGTGCGACGTATCGGGACTCGACTTCGTATCCATGTCAGCATCCTTGAGTAACGGGTTGAAACAACGCGCACCCTTTCCATAAGGTCAGCCGGCGCCCGGGGGCAAGCGCTGCTCTCGGCAATATCCGTTGCACTGCAAAACCGGCGCTCGCAAAACTAGTGAGTGAATTTCATTCGCAATCCACCTGGCCGTGCACCCGGAAGCGAATGTCAGAGACTCCACTAGCAATTTGTATTTGCTAGTGGTCTTTCAATTCTAACACCCGCAGGAAGGTTTGCGGATCATTAGAATCGTAAAAGAAACGTATTTGTGTTGCGACATCGTCAAACAATGAGAGTATGAAGAGCGCGGGTTGGATCAACCCAAGAGCACCCAAGAGCAAAGAGGAGGTCACGATGCCAGCAATTGCTGAAATCCCGTCGACCGCCCTGACGCACTCCGAGCGGCGCGGAACCGATCGTCCGACCTGCCCGGTTTGTGCTGATACGATGATCGCGGCGGAAGCATCCGCATACATGTCAGACAATGTCATCGGCCACCTGTGGACCTGCGACACCTGCGGTTACGGCTTCGTGACCAAGCATGTCGTCCAGCGCATTTCCTGCAAACAGGATATCGTCCGCCACCACCCGTGATCAGCGCGCGGCAATATCGCCGCGCGCCCAGTCTGCTCGCATCCGTTCGCGCAATTGCTGAAAGCTGCCTTCGGCAATCGCGGTGCGCATGGCCTGCATCAGGCTCTGATAATAGGCGATGTTGATTCCGGACAGCAGCATCGCGCCTAGCGTTTCGCCCGATCGCACCAGATGGTGCAGATAGGCCCGCGAATACGTCCGCGATGCCGGCCATGGACTCTCCTCGTCGAGCGGACGGGGATCGTCAGCGTGACGGGCGTTGCGCAGGTTGATCTGGCCGAAGCGGGTGAACGCCATGCCGTGACGTCCGTTCCGCGTCGGCATGACGCAATCGAACATGTCGATGCCGCGCGCGACGGCTTCCACCAGATCGTCAGGCGTGCCGACACCCATCAGATAGCGCGGCCGGTCCGCGGGCATCGACGGGACCGTCTCCTCGATCATCGCGAGCATGACGGTTTGCGGTTCGCCGACCGCGAGGCCGCCGATTGCGTAGCCGTGGAAACCGATCCCGGTCAGTTCTCGCACGCTCGTGCGGCGCAACTCCGGATTGTCGCCGCCCTGAACGATCCCGAACAGCATGTGCCCATCCGCCGCTCCCTCGAAAGCGCGCTTGCTGCGCTCGGCCCAGCGCAGCGAGAGTTGCATGGCGCGCTCGATGTCGCTGCGCTCGGCCGGCAGACGAACGCATTCGTCGAGCTGCATCGCGATGTCGGAGCCGAGCAGCCGCTGCACTTCGATCGCGCGCTCCGGCGTCAGTTCAATCGCCGTGCCGTCGATATGGGAGCGAAAGGTAACGCCGTGTTCCTTCACCTTTCGCAACTGCGCCAGCGACATCACCTGGAAGCCACCGGAATCCGTCAGCATCGGCCCGTTCCAGGTGGTGAATTTCTGCAAGCCGCCGAGTTCGTCGATCCGCTCGGCACCCGGCCGCAGCATCAGGTGATAGGTGTTGCCGAGCACGATATCGGTCCCGGCGTCGCGCACCTCGCGCCATTGCAGGCCCTTCATGGCGCCCTGCGTCCCGACCGGCATGAACGCCGGCGTTCGCACCGCGCCGTGCGGCGTGGTGAGAAGTCCGGTGCGGGCCTCGCCGTCCCGGCCGAGCAGCTTGAAATGATTGGCGAGGTTCATGCGGCGGACTTGCCCGGAAACAGCAGGCAGGCATCGCCATAGGAATAGAAGCGATAGCCGCCCGCAATCGCGTGAGCATAGGCCTGTTGCATGGTGTCCAGGCCGCTGAAGGCCGACACCAGCATGAACAGCGTCGAGCGCGGCAAATGAAAGTTCGTCATCAGGATATCGGCGGCGCGAAAGCGATAGCCCGGCGTAATGAAGATCGCGGTCTCGCCGGTGAACGGAGTGATCCGGCCGTCCTCCGTCGCCGCGCTCTCCAGAAGCCGCAGCGATGTCGTTCCGACCGCGACGATCCGGCCGCCGTTCGCACGCGCTGCGTTCAGCACCTCGGCGGTCTCCGCGGAGATCGTGCCCCACTCGGAATGCATGCGATGGTCGGCGGTGTCGTCGGTTTTCACCGGCAGAAACGTGCCGGCGCCGACATGCAGGGTGAGACGGTTGATGCCAACGCCGCGGTCGTGCAGCGCTGCTTCCATCGCCGGCGTGAAATGCAGCCCCGCAGTCGGCGCGGCGACCGCGCCTTCATGAGCGGCGAACATGGTCTGATAGTCCGCCGCATCGCGATCGTCCGGTGCGCGTCTTGAGGCGATGTATGGCGGCAGCGGCGGCGAGCCCAGATCGGCGATGGCCTGATCCAGCGTCGGCCCGTGAAACGAGAAAGCGAGCGTGACTTCGCCCTCCTCGCCCTTGCTTTCGACCTCCGCATCCAGATGCCCGAGGAAACACACCCGTCCCTCGTTGCCGAAGCGGACGACGTCTCCCGCGTTGAGTTTCTTTGCCGGTCTCACCAGCGCGTTCCACCGCGAGCCGTCGAGACGCTTGATCAGCGTCGCATCGATTTTCGGCTCGGCTTCGCGGCCGATGCGGCGGCCGTGCAACTGCGCGGCAATGACGCGCGTATCGTTCACCACGAGTTGGTCGCCGGGCTGAAGCCAGTTCGGCAGTTCTCCCACGTGTTGGTCGTGCAAACCTTCTCCCGGCTGCACGACGAGCAGCCGCGCGGAATCGCGCGGGCTCGCCGGACGCAGCGCGATGCTCCCGGACGGCAGTTCGAAATCGAAGAGATCGGTTCGCATCGGATTATCAAGCTGACGGTTCTAGTGGAGTGAATTTGACATTCGCTACCCACTTTGCAGCAAACCCGTCAGGCGAATGTCAAATTCAAACTCCACTAGAAACCTGATAGTTGCCAGTGGTCCTTTAATTCTAACATTTGCATGAACTCCCTGCCGCAACGGGATGCAAATGTTAGAATCGGACCACTAGCCCGTCCCTGAACCTGCACGCCCGAAACGTCAATGGCCGGAATACATCCGGCCATTGCTTGGGTCTGGAATGTTGGAATCGGCGCTCAGGTCGCGTCCGCCGCAATTCTCGCCTTGACGATCTTGTCGGGATTCTGCACCGGCTCGCCGCGCTTGATCTTGTCGACGTTCTCCATGCCTTCGGTCACCTTGCCCCAGACGGTGTATTGCCCGTCCAGGAACGAAGCATCATCGAAGCAGATGAAAAACTGGCTGTCGCCTGAATCGGGGCTTTGCGCCCGTGCCATGGATGCCGTGCCGCGCACGTGGGGCTCCCGGTTGAATTCGGCTTTCAGCTTCTGGCCGGAGCCGCCCATTCCGGTTCCCTGAGGGCATCCGGTTTGCGCCATGAAGCCGTCGATGACGCGATGGAAAACGATGCCGTCGTAGAAGCCTTCACGAACCAGCTCCTTGATCCGCGCAACGTGATTGGGTGCGAGATCGGGACGCATCTCGATCGTGACGGGTCCCTGCGTGGTTTCGAGGATCAAAGTGTTGTCGTTGTCAGCCATACTCTCTTCTCTTTCGGTTTGGGATGGATTCGTCGATCGTCAAATCGGATGGTCAGCGGCCGGCCCGCAATGGCGCCGCCCATGCCCGGGGTAAATGGCATCGGAACACAACGCTGCAATGCTTCCATCACGGCCGTCCGGTAGATGATGCGCTCGTCGTCCGTCGCCTCGCGTGTTTCGTAGGTGATCCGGGGACGCCCCAGCAGATTGCCGTCGCGCTTGAATGTGAACTGCACGGTGATCTCCATGCCGGGATTTCCGCGCGGCAACGCTGGCGGCTGCCAGCATTGCTTCAACCGCGCGGACAAGGCGGCCAGGTTGGGAATTCCATCTTCCTGCGCGACCGCTTGTCCCGATCCGGAGCTTCCGGCGAGGACAAGCAGGATCGCAACGGGGATGGAGCACCGCACGTTACGCCTTCACTTGATGTCGGAGGCGACCTGAACCTTCAGCATCTTGTCCGGATCAGTGACGGTGCCGCTGGCTGAGTTGGCGGGCGCCTTCTTCAGCTTGTCCACCACGTCCATGCCGGACACCACATCGCCGACCACGGTGTATTTGCCGTTGAGAAAAGATGCATCGGCAAAGCAGATGAAGAACTGCGAGTTCGCCGAGTCCGGACTTCCCGCCCGCGCCATGCCGACAACGCCGCGCTTGAACGGCACGTTGGAGAACTCGGCCTTGAGGTCCGGATATTTCGATCCGCCGGTGCCGTTGAAATTCTTGCCGTCGCCGGTCTGCGCCATGAAGCCGTCCATGACGCGATGGAAGGGAACGTTGTTATAGAAGCCGTCACGGGCCAGCTGCTTGATGCGCTCGGCGTGCTTTGGCGCGATGTCGGTCCGCAACGCGATGACGATGCGACCCTTCGTGGTGTCGATTACGATCGCGTTCTGCTTATCGAGGTTGGCAGGCAGCGGTTGGGCGAAAGCGGGGATCGCGAACATCAGCGCGGCAACGAGGCCAAGGATTCTAATCATGACAACTCCGGATCAAAGGAAGGGCTGGTTGATTCAGCCGGCAAATTTGGTCTTGAGACTCGATGCGACTGATTGCGGAACGAAAGCCGACACATCGCCCCCCATGGCCGCGATCTGACGCACCAGTGTGGCGCTGATCGGGCGAACGCCGGGCGAAGCCGGGACGAATACCGTATGCACGCCGCCCGCCATGGCGCCGTTCATGCCGGCGATCTGCATCTCATAATCGAGATCGGTGCCGTCGCGCAGCCCGCGGACCAGGATCGCGGCGCCGGCCTTTTGCGCGGCGGCGACCGTGAGACCCTCGTAAGTGGTGCAGTCGAACGCGCAGCCGGCTTCGGAGGCGACCGGCGCGAAGACCGTACGCGCCATCGCAAGACGCTCCTGCGCCGAGAACAGCGGCGTCTTTCCCGGATGAACGCCGACGGCGACGATCAGCCGGTCGCACAGGACGACAGCGTGCCTGACGACATCGAGATGGCCGTTGGTGACGGGGTCGAACGATCCGGGATAGAGCGCGACGCGGGGCATGGTCTCGTCTGGCGTGGGTGGAGCTGACGTGAAGTGTTCAAAGTGTCACGGCCGGGCACAGGCATGAAGAACGGCGTCGCTTCGCTCGCCTGCGCCGACCATCCACGTCTTTGACCGCCTTCATGCCGCATGATTGATCGAACCTTCGTTTCGCTTTAGCGCGCCTGTTCAGACGCCGCAAGCGAAGCAGGTTCCGCAAATATCGCGGCGAGAGCCGATATTTATTTCCAAAGACCGAGCGAACCAATTCGGGGGCTGGCGCGTCTTATCGTCGTGACAGCAAGATCACTGAAATTGTTGCGATTTTCCGGGGCTCTGTTTCATCCCACCCTCAGGGACGAAACAATTCTTCGACCGATGAAACCACTTTCCCGAGACAGCGAAGACATCGCGAAACAGGAACTGGCTATCAATCCGTCAACCAAACGGGGTCGACAAGCCGCAAACGGCCAGACCCGACAACAGGGGACCGTCATGATCAAGGCTCTTTCCGCCGTAGCGGTTGCAGCGTTCATCGCAGCCGCCCTCACCATTCTCCCGGGTTTCGCTCCGCAGGTTTCGGCAAGCACGCCGAGCGCGCTCGCCAAAGGCGACCGCCTCGACATCCACCCGGCGGCGACGGCCTGCTCGGAGCAGACCTGGCCGAATTTCGCGGCGTCCTGCCTTCGTGCCGCCGATTCCAGGACGACCGTTCGTGAAGCCCGTCTGGTGACGGCAAACAATCGCTGATCCGGATTTTTCCGGATCTTCGAACCTCCAAGGCAAAGCCGCCCGTATGCCCACGGGCGGCTTTTGCGTTGCGGCACAAACGCGGGGGTGGTGTCTGTTTCAACGACGTTGAATCAGCTCGTCGTTTATCTTTTGTTTGAGCATGATCTCTTCCGAAAACCGGTTTCCATCCCGGATCAAGTCCGGAGCAGGCTTGTTCGGGATCATGCTCTAGCCGCCATTGCCGTTCTCGTTTTCCTCGCGGATGTGCTCGACCGACACCACGTGCTCGTCATCGGCCGTATTGAAGACGCGAACGCCCTTGGATGCGCGGCTGGTGATGCGGATGCCCTCCACCGGCACCCGGATCAACTGGCCGCCATCGCTGACCAGCATGATCTGGTCCGACATCTCGACCGGGAACCCGGCCACGAGGTGACCGATCTCGCCGAGCTTGGTCGGATCGGTGGCGCGGATGCCCTTGCCGCCGCGACCCGACACCCTGAACTCGAACGAAGACGACCGCTTGCCATAGCCCTGCGCCGTCACCGTGAGCACGAACTGCTCGGCCGCGCCCATCTCCACATAGCGCCCCTCGGGCAGCGAAAGGTCGGTATGCGCGGCCTCGTCGGCCTCCGGCGTTGCTTCTTCGGGCTCGATATCCTCGCCGGTCGCTGCGCGGCGGATCGCGCCGGACTGCTTGAGGTAGGCGGCGCGTTCGGCCGGCGTCGCCTCGAAGTGGTGCAGGATCGACAGCGAAATCACCCGATCGCCCTTGGCCAGCGCGATACCCCGCACGCCCATCGAGGTCCGCCCCGAAAACACGCGCACGTCGCTCACCGGAAAACGGATGCACTGGCCGCCGGCGGCGGTCAGCAGCACGTCGTCGCGCTCGGTGCAAATCTGCACGTCGACGATCGCCTCGCCCTCGCCGAGCTTCATCGCGATGATGCCCGAGCGGCGGACGTCGACAAAATCGGACAGCTTGTTGCGCCGGACCGTGCCGCTGGTGGTGGCGAACATCACATCCAGATTGGCCCAGGACGATTCGTCCTCCGGCAGCGGCATGATGGTGGTGATGCGCTCGCCCTGTTCGAGCGGCAGGATGTTGATCATCGCCTTGCCGCGCGCGTTCGGCGCCGCCATCGGCAGGCGCCAGACCTTTTCCTTGTAGACCTGGCCGCGCGAGGAGAAGAACAGCACCGGCGTATGCGTGGACGCCACGAACAGGCGGCTGACGAAATCCTCCTCGCGCGTCTGCATTCCGGAGCGGCCCTTGCCGCCGCGCTTCTGCGCGCGATAGGTCGACAGCGGCACCCGCTTGACGTAACCGGCGTGCGAGACGGTCACGACCATGTCCTCGCGCTGGATCAGGTCCTCGTCCTCGACCTCACCTTCCTGCTCGACGATGACGGTCTTGCGCGGGGTGGCGAATTCGGCCTTCACCGCCGAAAGCTCGGTCTTGACGATCGCCTGCACGCGCGCGCGCGAGCGCAGGATGTCCAGATAATCGGCGATCTCGACGGCGAGCTTGTCGAGTTCCTCGGAGATTTCCTCACGGCCGAGCGCGGTCAGGCGCTGCAGGCGCAGATCGAGAATGGCCCTCGCCTGCTCCATCGACAGCCGCGCCGTGCCGTCCGGCGACATGCGGTGGCGCGGATCGTCGATCAGCGTGATCATCGCAGCCACGTCCTTGGCCGGCCAGTCGCGCGACATCAAGGTCTCGCGCGCGGCATTGGGATCCGGCGACTCCCGGATCACGCGGATGATCTCGTCGATGTTGGCGACGGCGATGGCGAGGCCGACCAAAATATGGGCGCGGTCGCGCGCCTTGTTCAGCAGGAACTTGGTGCGGCGGGTGACCACCTGCTCGCGGAACGCGATGAACAGCGTCAGCAGGTCTTTCAGGTTCATGAGTTGCGGACGCCCCGCGTCCAGCGCCACCATGTTGGCGCCGAAGTTGGTTTGCAGCGGCGTGAACCTGTAGAGCTGGTTGAGCACGACCTCGGGGACGGCGTCGCGCTTCAGTTCGACGACGACGCGGAAACCCTCGCGGTCGGACTCGTCGCGCAGGTCGGAAATGCCGTCGATCTTTTTCTCGCGCACCAGGTCGGCGATGCGTTCGACCATGCTGGCCTTGTTGACCTGATACGGGATCTCCGAGACCACGATCGCCTCTCGGTCCTTGCGGATGGTGTCGATCGAGACCTTGCCGCGCATCACGATCGAGCCACGGCCGAGATGGTAGGCCGAACGGACGCCCTGCCGCCCCAGGATGATGCCGCCGGTCGGAAAATCCGGACCGGGAATGATGTTGATGAGGTCGTCGATCCCGAGCGCCGGATTGTCGATCAGCGCCACGCAGGCGTCGATGACTTCGCCGAGATTATGCGGCGGGATGTTGGTGGCCATGCCGACGGCGATGCCGCCGGCGCCGTTGACCAGAAGATTCGGAAATTTCGCCGGAAGAACCGACGGCTCTCTCTCGCTGCTGTCATAGTTCGGCTGAAAATCGACGGTGTCCTTGTCGATGTCGTCGAGCAGCGATTGCGCGATCTTGGTGAGGCGGGATTCGGTGTAGCGCATGGCCGCCGCCATGTCGCCGTCGACCGAGCCGAAATTGCCCTGCCCGTCGATCAGCGGCACGCGCATGGAGAAATCCTGCGCCATGCGCACCAGCGCATCGTAAACCGACTGATCGCCGTGAGGATGATACTTACCGATGACGTCGCCGACGGTGCGCGCCGACTTGCGATAGGGCTTGTTCCACTCGAAACCGTTCTCGTACATCGCGTAGAGAATGCGGCGGTGAACCGGCTTCAGACCGTCGCGCGCATCCGGCAACGCGCGCGCCACGATCACGCTCATGGCGTAATCGAGATAGCTGCGCTTCATCTCCTCGAGAATGGAAACGGGACGAACGCCCGAGGGCGCCGGCGGCTCTCCGGGCTTCGTATCTTCGGTATCTGACAAGAGAGGATTCCGGTCGGTTTCTGTTCGGAATCATATAGCGCATCGGGGCCCTGCAAACCACCCCCGACACCGCCCCAAGCAACGTTTTTCCTGTTGTTTATCCAGATACTTAGAGCCATTCCCGACTTGCCGGAATCAAGGCCGGCTCGAGCCTGTCGTGTTGTTGAGTTCGCTTGCCGCAAACCAGGTCAGGCCGCGCGGATAACGCGCTTTCTTGAAGCAAAATCTGCATCCACCCTGAGAGCGTTTTCAAGCGAAGTGGCTACCGGTTCGCGTAAAGAAAACGCGTCAAATCAAAATGTAGAGCCTTTTCCGCTTCTGATTCCATCAGAAGCGGAAAAGGCTCTGGGGTCAAACAGAGGACAGGATGCGCTCGAAAACGCGACAGTACTTGCTCAGGTCAGATTGCCGAACGCCGGGGCGTAATCGAGCCGTCCCTCAGTTGCGGAAAGCCCGTCAGTCAGCGGCAACACCATGAAATGGACTCCTGCGAAAGCCGATTCAAAGCCGGCGGCAAGATCGCCGCGAAAGCCGAAGCGCCCGTAATAGGCCGGATCACCCAGCACGAAGACGGCATCCCACCCCTCGCGCCGGGCCTGCGTGTTGGCCGCCTTTATCAGCGCCGCGCCGACGCCCTGCTTTTGCCGCTCAGGTGCCACTGCAAGAGGCGCAAGCGCAAGAGCGCGAAACGGCGCCGCCATCGGAGACAACAAGATGTGGCCGATCACCGCCCCGCCCTCGACCGCAACCAGCGAAATCGCCACGTCGCCCGCCTCGCGCAACTGCGCGACCAGCCGCGCTTCGTCGGGCCGGCCAAAGGCCCGGACGATCACATCGCCGATGTCCGCCGCGTCGTCGGCCCGCTCGGGCCGGATGTCCACATCAGGGCCCGTTTACGAGAGATTCTCGTCGACTTCGGTATTCCTGCCATCGTCCGAGGCATCGCTCGCGCCCTCATCGCCGCTGCCTGAGCCGTCGCTGTCCGGCTCCAGCGTCGAGACCAGCGCCAGTTCGAGATCGCCGGCTTCGAGCGGATCCTCATCGTCGCGCAAAGCGGGATCGTCCGATGGCGTTGGAACGCTGAACCCGCCGGGCAGACGGGAGTCCAGCAATCCCGTTCCCTTCAGTTCTTCCAGACCCGGCAGGTCGCCGAGGTTTTCGAGACTGAACTGGGACAGGAACGCCTCCGTGGTTCCAAAGGTGAGCGGGCGCCCCGGCGTCTTGCGACGGCCGCGCGGCTTGATCCAGCCGGTCTCCAGCAACACGTCGAGCGTACCCTTGGAGGTCACGACGCCACGGATTTCCTCGATCTCCGCGCGGGTCACCGGCTGATGATAGGCGATGATCGCCAGCATCTCGATCGCCGCGCGCGACAGGCGCCGCGTCTCGGTGCTCTCGCGCGTCATCAGCCAGGCCAGATCGCCGGCAGTGCGGAACGTCCATTTGTTGGCGACCCGCACCAGATTGACACCGCGCGAGGCATAGTCCGCCTGCAGTTGCGCGAGCGCAGCCTTGATGTCGACGCCGTCGGGCATCCGCTTGGCCAGCGCCGCCTGATCCAGCGGCTCGGACGAGGCGAACAGCAGCGCCTCCAGCAATCGCAGTTCCTCTGGACGCGCCATCGGTAGTTCCGACTCCGGTTCCTCGACATGCGCCACGCGCATTTCCGCCAGGCTTGCCATCGCTCGGTCTCCTTCTTCCCTATTGGGCCGGCGCGTCGGGCACCGTCACCGGAGCGGATGCCGGCGGCACGCGCTTGCGAAAATAGAGCGGCGCGAACGCCTCTTTCTGGTTCAGATCCATGACGCCCTCGCGCACCAGTTCGAGCGCGGCGGCGAAACTCGACGCGAACACGGTGGCCCGCTGCGAGGGATCGACGACATAGGTCATCAGGTATTCATCGAGGCATCCCCAGTCCTCGTCGGCCAGCCCGACAAGACGCTCGAGCGAGGCGCGCGCTTCGCTCAGCGACCAGACCGTGCGCTTGGCGAAATGAACCGTGGTCAGAACACGCTGCTGCCGCTGCGTGGCATAAGCGGTGAGCAGGTCGAACAGCGTCGCGGTGAATCGCGGATGGCGGATTTCTGCGATCGCTTCCGGATTGCCGCGCGGAAAGATGTCGCGCTGGAACTGCGGCCTGTTCATCAGGCGGTTGGCGGCCTCGCGGATCGCCTCGAGGCGGCGCAGGCGGTTGGCGAGCGCCGTGGCCATCTCGCCCGCGCTCGGTCCGTCCGGGGTCGCCGGCTCCGGCAGCAGCAACCGCGATTTCAGGAACGCCAGCCATGCCGCCATCACCAGATAATCGGCAGCCAGTTCGAGACGAATCTTGCGCGCCGCCTCAATGAAAACGAGGTACTGGTCGGCAAGCGCCAGAATGGAGATTTTCGACAGGTCGACCTTCTGTTGTCGGGCCAGCGCCAGCAACAGATCGAGCGGGCCTTCATAACCCTCGACATCGACGACGAGCGCCAGCGCATCGTCGTTACCAATGCGCTCGGCCGGCCTTCCGGTTTCAAACGACAGAATTTCCGCGCTCATGCGCCTACCGCTCCGGTCAACGCATCAAGTTCCGCCCGCGCCGCCTCGCGGTCGAACGGCTCGGGCGGCTTGCGCGAGGCCAAGGCGCGTTGCGCACGCTGCAGCGCCATACCGGACAGTTCCGGCGCTTCGGCGGCCACCTGCCGCATCTCCGCCAGGTCGCCGTTGCAATGCAGAACCATGTCGCAGCCGGCGGAAACGATCGCGCGCGTCCGCTCCGCAATCGATCCCGTCAACGCATTCATGGACACGTCATCACTCATCAACAAACCCTGGAATCCGATACCGCCGCGAATCACCTGTTCAACGATTGTCGCAGAAGTCGTAGCCGGTTGGGTGGCATCAATTGCGCTGAACACAACATGCGCGGTCATCGCCATCGGCAGATCGGCAAGCGCCTTGAATGTAGCGAAATCAACGGCTTCCAGATCGTTCTTCAAGGCATCCACGACCGGAAGCTTGAAATGGGTATCGGCGGTTGCCCGCCCGTGCCCCGGAATGTGCTTGAGAACCGGCAAAACGCCGCCCAGTTCCAGCCCCTCGGTGATCGCGCGCGCGATTGCCACGACCTTGTTCGGCTCAGTACCGTAGGCGCGATCGCCAATGATGGCGTCAGCGCCGGGCGCCGGAACGTCCGCGAGCGGCAGGCAATCGACCGTGATGCCAAGGTCGGCAAGATCGTTTGCGATCAGTTGCGCGCTCAGCCGCGCGGCTTTCAGCCCCAAAGCGCGATCGCAATCATAGAGAGCGCCGAACACCGCGCCCGGCGGATAGACCGGCCAGTGCGGCGGACTCAGACGTTGCACCCGGCCGCCTTCCTGATCGATCAGGACCGGCGCATCGGCATCGCCGACAGTTTCTCTAAAATCTTGAACCAGACGAGCGACCTGCAGGGGATTGTCGACATTCCTCTTGAACAGGATGTAGCCCCAGGGCCGTTCGTCGCGCAGGAACTCGCGCTCCTGCGCCGTCAGGGTCAGCCCCGACGTACCGGTAATAAATGCGCGCACAGCCATGGCGCCGATTAGCTTGCGTCAACGGCGAGCGTCAAGGAAACCGCCGTTAATTCCTTTGGATGACGCACTGTCCGCCGGCCGATTTGAGGCTGCCGCAGAAGCGCGAGGCCTCTTCGGACGAGCCGAACGGCCCGACCATGGCGCGGTAATAGACACCCTTGGCGCCAAGGTCGGCGCGTTTGACCAGTGCACTCCGCGAACCCAGCACCGAGGGGAATTTGTGCTGCAGCGCCCGGAAAGAGGCCTGCGCATCGGCCTCGTTCCGTTGCGAGGAGATCTGGACGAGATAGCCGCCGGTACCGGCTGCGGCCGGAGCGTGCTGGCCCGGATTGGTCGAAGCCACCTGCATCCGCGGTTCGGCCTGCGGCGACAGCGCCAGCGGCACGTTTCCAGCAGGTGCAGTGGTGGCAGGAGGCGCATGTCGGGCGGGCGGCGCGACAGGCGCTGCCGGAGTTTCGGGCCGGGCGACGGCCGCGGCTGCGAGGTCGGACTGATCGCCGCGCACCGTCAACGTCCTGACCCTGCGGGGTTCATCGCCGGCGACAGTCCCGTTCGCAACCGTTGCGGGAGGCCTGACATTCGGCGTCACGCTCGCCGCCGGCGGCGGATTGGTGTTCTGGTTCAGCGGCGGAAAGACCACGCGTGGACCAGAGTTCGTGGCGTCCTTGACGTCGACGGGCTGCTCTTCACGCGACACCATCTGCTCGGTGCCGTCCTCCGTGGACATCCGGTCCTGGATCAACTTGCCGACGGCATCGCCCGAGCCGACCCTTTGCGGAAGAATCTTGTTGGGCTCGGCATCGGCCTTGATGACCGGCGGCGCACCGCTCCGGGCCGTACCGGCATAGTTGCGGTAAGCGTAGGCCGCCCCGGTGCCGATGACCGCGAGCGCCAAAACAGCGACCACCGTCGCCATCCCGCCGCGACGCCGGGGTGCAGGTTCGTCCTCCACCTCTCCGTAACCCTGATAATCGAACGGTGCTTCCGGATAACGCTCGGGAGGAAACTGGTCTTCATACGCATGCGCGTCCCGCCCGTCGGGCAGCCGACCGAACAGCACGTCGTCGTAGCGATCGGCGGCCTCATGATAGGACTCAGGCTCGTGATGCTGAACATGCGGCTCGTTGTCAGGATAGACCGCGGCGCGCCGCAAGACCGGGTGCGGAGCGGTTTCGACCGGCGGAGCAGCTTGAAGCGGCGGATCGGGTTGAACCATCCGTCTTTGAATCCATGACGGCGGGCCGGCTTCGACCGGAGGGTTCGGGTCGAAGTGATCGACCGGATCAAAGTGATCGATGGACTCGAAGTGATCGACCGGATCATCGGCCGGAGCCGGTGGCGCGCCTCGTTTGACATCGTCGAAGTGATCGGTCTGGCCGATCAGCCGGGCGAGTTCTGCAAGCGGATCGGTTTCGGGCTGGCCGCTCGCGCGGCGCTCGTCGCGTCCGTAATCGTCGCGCCCGTACTCGCCGTCGTCCCGGAAAGATCTGTCCTGGTATCGATTAGCCATCGTGATGTCGCGTCCCTTCCGGAAAGGCGCCAACTCGCTCGTTCTAAACGAAACAGCAGCCAATCAAGCCGTCACCAAAGCCCCCTCGTGTCGGCTACACCCATTATCGCATCTCGGCCGGCGCATGAACGCCGAGAACGGCAAGTCCTGATGCGAGAACAGAGACAACGCCCTGAACCAGCGCCAGCCGCGCCATGGTTATTTCTGCATCATTATTGATAATGAAGCGTAAATGAGGCAAATCGCGCCCTTTCGTCCAAAGCGCGTGAAATTCGCTCGCGAGATCATAGAGATAGAACGCGATCCGGTGCGGCTCGTGCGCCACCGCGGCCGCTTCGACAGTCCGGGGATAAAGCGCGAGCCGCCGCAGCAGGCCAAGCTCCGCCGGATCGGTCAGCCGCTCAACGGCGGCATCGCCAAGGAAATTCCTGCGCGCCGCGTCGTCCTCCGGCAAATCGGGGAACGCCTCGCGCGCGTTGCGGAAGATCGAAAAGCCGCGGGCGTGGCCGTACTGGACATAGAACACCGGGTTGTCCTTCGACTGCTCGATCACTTTGGCAAGATCGAAATCCAGCACCGCGTCGTTCTTGCGGAACAGCATCATGAAGCGCACGGCATCTGAGCCGACTTCATCCACCACGTCGCGCAATGTGACGAAATCACCGGCGCGTTTGGACATCTTCACCGGCTCGCCGTTGCGCAACAGCCGCACCAGCTGCACGATCTTGACGTCGAGGCTGGCCCTGCCTGCCGTCACAGCCTTGATCGCGGCCTGCACGCGCTTGATGTAGCCGCCGTGATCGGCGCCCCAGACATCGACCATGTTGAGGAAGCCGCGGTCGAACTTTGTCTTGTGATAGGCGATATCGGACGCGAAATAAGTGTAGCCGCCGTCCGATTTCTTCAGCGGGCGGTCGACATCGTCGCCGTAAGCCGTGGCGCGGAACAAGGTCTGTTCGCGATCTTCATAGTCCTCGACCGGCGCCCCTTTCGGCGGCGGCAACCGTCCCTCATAGACGTCGCCCTTCGCGCGCAGGAAATCGATGGTGGCGGCGACCTGATCGCTGCCACCCTCGATCAGCGAGCGCTCCGAGAAGAACACCTCATGCGTGATGTTGAGAGCGGCAAGGTCGCCCCGGATCATCTCCATCATCATGGCGATGGCCCTGGCGCGCACGACCGGCAGCCATTCGGCTTCAGGAGCGCTCAACAGCCTGTCGCCGAATTGGGCGGCGAGCGCATGCCCAACCGGCTTCAGATAGTCGCCGGGATAAAGCCCTTCCGGAATCTCGCCGATGTCCTCACCCAACGCCTCGCGATAGCGCAGGAACGCCGAGCGCGCGAGCACATCGACCTGCGCGCCCGCGTCGTTGATGTAGTATTCGCGCGTCACCTCGTAGCCCGCGAACGAGAGCAAGCTCGCGAGCGCGTCGCCGAACACCGCGCCGCGGCCATGGCCGACATGCATGGGTCCGGTCGGATTGGCGGAGACGTATTCGACGTTGACCTTCTCGCCCGCGCCGGCTGCGCTGCGGCCATAGCCCTCGCCCTCTCGCAGCACGGCGCGCAGGGCATCCGACCAGGCCTGTGGCTTCAGGGTCAGGTTGATGAAGCCGGGACCGGCGATCTCGGCCTTGTCGATCAGGCCGTCGGCGCGCAGCTGCGTTGCAATCCGGTCCGCGAGATCGCGGGGCTTCGACTTTGCATCCTTCGCCAGCACCATCGCGGCGTTGGTCGCCATGTCGCCGTGCGAGGCATCCCGCGGCGGCTCGACCACGATCCGCGACAGGTCCAGTCCCGCCGGCAGCGCGCCTTCTTCCGCGAGCGCGGCGCATGCCGTATGCACCCGCGCCAGCACGTCTGCGAAAAGGTGCCGGGATGGACTGGAATTGGTCATGATATCTGCGATTTGCGTGGAGACGGACTACGCGCCGCCTAACGCAAATCCGGGGTCGAGTCAAAAAGCCTGCGATGCTCGGTGATGGCGAAGCGATCGGTCATCCCCGCGATGAAATTGCCGATCCTGCGCGCCGTTTCGGCATCGAGCGCGCCGCTGTCGTCGCCCTCCGGCATCCATTGAGGGGGAAGCGCCGCCGGATCGTCGCGGTAGCGCGCGAACAGGTTCCGGACGACGGTTTCAGCCTCGTCCATCACCCGCTTGACGCGAGGATGACGATACATCCGTTGTTTCAGGAATGCCTTGATGAGCGCCTCCGCCTCGGCCATTTCCGGCGGAAAGGCGATCAACGCACGGTCGTGGCGGCGCACCTCCGCAGCCGATTGCGGCTGCGCGTCGGCAAGCCGCCGCTCCGTCTCCGACACGACAGCCGTAATCAGGCAGGAGATCAGTTCGCGCACCAGCGCGGCCCCTCGCCGGTCGTCGTCCAGCAACGGGTGGCCGCGCGCAATATCGGAGACCATCGCCGCGGTCAGCGGCATCGCCTTCAGGTCGTCCACAGCGAACAGCCCGGCCCGCAGGCCGTCGTCGATGTCGTGGGCATCGTAGGCGATGTCGTCGGCGAGCGCCGCGACCTGGGCCTCGAGCGAGGCGAAACTCCATAGCTCCAGATCGCAGGTCCGGTTGAAATCGGCGATGCCGACCGGGATGCCGCGGCGCTGATAGCGCCCGACGGCGTTTCCCTCGCGATCGGTCAGCGGACCGTTGTGCTTGACGACCCCCTCCAGCGTTTCCCAGGTCAGGTTGAGGCCGTCGAAATCCGGATAACGGTGTTCCAGCAGGGTCACGACCCGCAGCGTCTGCGCATTGTGGTCGAAACCGCCGAACGCATCGAGGCAGACGTCCAGCGCCCGCTCGCCAGCGTGGCCGAACGGCGGATGGCCAAGATCGTGCGCCAGCGCCAACGCCTCCGTCAGGTCCTCGTCGAGCCCGAGCTGCCGGGCCAGCGCGCGGGCGATCTGGGCCACCTCGAGGGTATGGGTGAGACGGGTCCGGTAGTGGTCGCCTTCGTGATAGACGAACACCTGGGTCTTGTGCTTCAGCCGCCGGAACGCGGTCGAATGGATCACCCGGTCGCAGTCGCGCCGGAACGCGCTGCGGGTCCTGCTCGGCGGCTCGTCGAACAGGCGGCCGCGGCTGGCGTCCGGATCGCTGGCATAGGGCGCGCGGGGAGCTGCCATTGCGACTGACACGGCGATTTGCCCCTTCCGATCGTTTGATTCTCACGCCCGGGGCACTTAACTATGGCTTGCGGGCATTGCAAAATATTGGAGAATGCCCGCAACCCACACGGAGTCGCCCGATGACCGAACCCAACATCACCGTCAGCGAACGCGCGGCGCGCCGGATCGGGGAAATCCTCAAGTCCGAGGGCGAAGGCGCCATGTTGCGGATCAGCGTCGAAGGCGGCGGCTGCTCGGGGTTCCAGTACAAGTTCGACATCGAACGCGCGAAGGCCGAAGACGATCTGGTGATCGCGCGCGACACCGCCGTGGTTCTCGTCGATCCTGCCTCGGTCCCGTTCCTGACTGGTTCCGAAGTCGATTTCGTCGACGACCTGATCGGCGCCTCGTTCAGGGTGGTCAATCCGAACGCCACCGCGTCCTGCGGCTGCGGCACCAGCTTCTCGATCTAAGTGTTTGATCCCGACAATTGATGGTGCGCGGGCCATCGATAGAAAAGCTTTTGAAGGATGGATTGCCGGATCAGGTCCGGCAATGACGCCCCGGGAACCCTCATGCGCATAGCCACCTGGAACGTCAATTCGATCCGGCAGCGGCTGGATCACCTTCTTGCCTGGCTTGGGGAAACCGCGCCGGATGTCGTCTGCCTTCAGGAGACCAAATGCGTCGATGAGCAGTTTCCGCGCGAGGCCATCGAGGCGCTTGGCTACAACGTGGTGACGCACGGCCAGAAGACCTTCAACGGCGTGGCGCTGCTGTCGAAATTCCCGTTCGACGAGACCCGGCCGCGGCTGGCCGGCGACGAGGACGACGTGCAGTCGCGATTCCTCGAAGGCGTGGTCTCGCTCAAGCATGGCGTGGTGCGGATCGCCTGCCTTTATCTGCCCAACGGCAATCCGCCGAATACCGAGAAGTATCCTTATAAGCTCAGTTGGATATCGCGGCTTATTGAATATTCACGCGAGCGGCTGAAAAGCGAGGAAGCCTTCGTGCTTGCCGGCGACTTCAACGTCATCCCCGCGCCGCGCGACGTCTACAATCCGGCCTCGTGGGTTGACGATGCGTTGTTTCGGCCGCAGACGCGGCAAGCCTTTCAGACACTGCTCGGGCTCGGCCTGACCGATGCGCTGCGCGCGGCCTCTGACGCCGCCGGGGAATATACTTTCTGGGATTATCAGGCCGGCGCCTGGCAGAAGAACAACGGGCTGCGGATCGACCACTTGCTGTTATCGCCGCAGGCCAGCGACCGGCTCAGCGCGGTCGGAATCGATCGCCACGTCCGCGGTTGGGAAAAGGCGTCAGACCATGTCCCGGTCTGGATCGACCTGGATCTGGACGCGGCCTGAACATCAAGCCGCGGGTCTAAAGCGAGAGGGGGTTAATCCCGCCGCCCCTGCACCCAATGCTCCAGCATCTGCAGGGCCATGGCGCGGTCGTCTTCCGAGGCCTTCGCGATCGCCTTGTTGTAGCTTTCGGTGATCCAGGTCTCGTCCGGCTGGGCTGCATCCCGGGCAAGCGTCAGCCACATCAGCCCACGCGCTGCCTGGCGAGGCAACTGATCGCCGTTGAACAGCATCTTGCCCAGCATCGCCTGGGCCTCATGCTGGCCTTTCTGCGCCGCGAGGCCGAGCCAGCGGGCGCCGTACTTGACGTCGTGGGGAGCGCCGATCCCCTTCAGGTAAAGCCGCGCCAGATCGTATTGCGCGTCGGCATCGCCGAAATAGGAGGCCGCATAGGAGAACATCTCGCGGGCGCGCTCGGCGTCGCGCTTGATCGTCGAATTCGGGATACCCTGGAGGTAATAGCGTCCCAGCGCGACGAACGCGTTGGCGACAACAGCAGCCTGCGGCGCCGAAGGGCTGTCCTCGGCATGGGCATTGGCGATGCGGCTGAAGTACTCGAAGGCGCGCTGATCGTCCTGGGTGACGCCGTCGCCATTCGCGTACATTCGCCCCAGCCGCCACTGGGCAATCGGATGCCCGCCTTCGGCGGCATATTGCAGCGCCGTCAGCGAGGTGCTCGGGGGCACCGCCTTCTTCAGCGCCTGACCGCCGGTGAGAGGCGCGGCGGCCACGGGGAGCGCCGCCGCCGTGGTGGAATCCGGCTGCCCGGCTACGGTTCCGTCAAAGGCAGATGCCGGAACGCTGGCGCAAACCGCGCCCAACGCCAACACAACAAGAACTCTGCTCCTAGACGTCCACATGACGCGATTTCTCGTATGCCCCGCCACCGCCGGTTGCCGGTCCGATCCGCTGGGCATTTTTCCTGAGCAAGATGGATGTAGGGTTGGTCGCGCGGCGGTGCCAATTGGTCTTTCGTTCGGTGCGTCCGCCGCCGGTCAAATTTACGTCAAGTGTCCCCGCGATCGCGAAGCCACGGAGTTCGACGGGCCGTCGGAGTTGCCGCCCGCTCGATCCCGCTACATGAAACCAGCGATGGGACGCGCGATCCCGACCTGCCGTCGCATGACGGTTCGCCAGCCTGCTCCTGATCCCCGTCTCGACCATCGCCTACCTGTTTCCCCGGCGGCTTCTTTTTTGATCGGATCGCTCCAGACGAGGGGATTTCCCCAAGCAGGATGAGCGTCCGCCTTCAGCCGACATTGGAATAATTCACGAAGTGGTGTGGCTAAATAGCGGCGTCTGCAAGAGCCACCTGTTGACAGGGTTAAATGTCCCATCGGTGTTGCGCGCTGGCAACAAGGGTTGCCGCCCGGCAACCATCGTCCGGTCGGCCCTTCGATCGCAAACAGGTACCGCCTGACTACGGCACCACCTCCGCCTCTTACATATTGAGCACGCGGCCGTAAGCGTCGAGCACGGCTTCCTTCATCATTTCCGACAGCGTCGGATGCGGGAAGATGGTGTGCATCAGTTCTTCCTCGGTGGTTTCGAGGTTCATCGCCACCACATAGCCCTGGATCAACTCGGTGACTTCCGCGCCGATCATATGCGCGCCCAGAAGCTGGCCGGTTGACTTGTCGAAGATCACCTTCACCAGCCCCTGATCCTCGCCGAGCGCAATCGCCTTGCCGTTGCCGGCGAACGGGAAGCGGCCGACGCGGATGTCCCTACCCGCTTCCTTCGCCTTGGCTTCGGTCAGGCCGACGGATGCGATCTGCGGGTGGCAATAGGTGCAGCCGGGGATCAGCAGCTTGTCCATCGGGTGCGGCTTCAGCCCCTTGATCGCCTCGATGCAGACGACCCCCTCGTGCTCGGCCTTATGCGCCAGCATCGGCGGTCCAGCGACGTCCCCGATCGCGTAAATGCCGGGCACGTTGGTCCTGCCGTAGCCGTCGATCACGATGCAGCCGCGGTCGGTTTTCACGCCTAGCTTCTCAAGCCCAAGGTTCTCGATATTGCCGACCACGCCGACCGCCGAGATCACCCGCTCGAACTCGGCACTGACCGGCTTGCCCTTGCCATCGTCGATGGTGGCGACGACGCTGTCGGCCTTCTTCTCCAGCTTGGTGACCTTGGTTGAGGTCATGATCCTGATGCCCTGCTTCTCGAACTGCTTGCGGGCAAGGCCGGCGATCTCGGCATCCTCGACGGGGAGGATCTGCGGCAGCACCTCCACCACGGTGACCTCCGCTCCCATGGCGCGGAAGAACGAGGCGAATTCGATGCCGATCGCGCCGGAGCCGACGACCAGCAGCGACTTCGGAATGTTCGGCGCGACCATCGCCTCGAAGTAGGTCCAGACCAGCTTCTTGTCGCCCTCCAGCCCCGGCAGCGCGCGCGGTCGCGCGCCGGTCGCGACGATGATGTGCCTGGCCTGATAGCTGCCTGCCCCCAGCACGCCTTTCGGCGCATCGGCGCTGCCCGCCTTCACCGTGATCTTTCCGGGCGCGTCGATCGACGCCTCGCCCCAGATCACGGCGATCTTGTTCTTCTTCATCAGGAAGCCGACGCCCTCGTTGAGGCGCTTCGAAACGCCGCGCGAGCGCTGCACCACGGCCTTCGGGTCGTAGCTCACCTTCTCGGCCGACAGGCCGTAATCCTTGGCGTGCTGCATGTAATGATAGATTTCCGCCGAGCGCAGCAGCGCCTTGGTCGGAATGCAGCCCCAGTTCAGACAGATGCCGCCGAGATGCTGCTTCTCGACGATCGCTGTCTTGAAACCGAGCTGCGCCGCACGGATCGCGGTAACATAGCCGCCCGGGCCGGAGCCGATGATGATAATGTCGAAGGAGGTGTCAGGCATTAATTACCAGTTCGCATTCTTGATCAACGAAATGGGCTTCGGGCACCATGCGCCTGAAGATAGCTTGAAAATTCTCGCCAGCTTCTTTCCGCTTACTCCACGATAAGAAGAATTCATTGGCCCATGGATGCAAGTGCACCAGAATGTCTTTGAGCAGATCGTCTTTTAAAACGAACACCACGGATTGAAATCGCACCGGTATATTTTGTACTGCGCAATCGTTGTTGCCGATTTGAGTTTTTTTCGATTTCAGCCACTCCTCCTGGCAATAAAGACCTAGACGATTTTCTGCAACGTAGCGCGACCGCTTGTCACAGAAATTAGCAAAGGACGAACATGCCTCAATCGCAATGACATCTACGAATTCAATTTCCTGAATGTGATCTGGATTTCTCTCCCGGTCTTTGTTGTCCAGTCCGAAGTGAGCATAAAGTCCGTCGGATATAGCGGGTTGTTTTCGAGATCCGGGGACATAAAGATACGGCATAGCTTTGTCCGAACTTGGTCTGACACGCAGCCATTCTTTCTCAGCGATGAAGAACGATTGTGGCCACTGACCAAAAACCTCTTTGGCCAGCGCATCAGTCATTGCCTTCAGTTCCGGATCATTAGCTTGGCTTGGGGTTATACCAGTCATCACACCATCATCATCACGGGGTTCTCGATCAGCGTCTTGAACGCGCCGATCAGTTCCGCGCCGAGCGCGCCATCGACCGCGCGGTGATCGCAACTCAACGTCACGCTCATGATGTGGGCCGCCTCGATCTTGCCGCCCCGCACGACCGCGCGTTCCTCGCTGGCGCCGACCGCCAGGATCGTGGCGTGCGGCGGATTGATGACGGCGGTGAAATCCTTGATGCCGTACATGCCGAGGTTCGACACGGCCGTGGTGCCGCCCTGATATTCCTCGGGCTTGAGTTTCCGCGCCCGCGCGCGGGCGGCGAAGTCCTTCATCTCTGATGATATCGTCGATAGCGATTTCGTTTCGGCCTTGCGGATGATCGGGGTAATCAAGCCACCCGGCATCGCCACCGCGACCCCGATGTCGGAATGCTTATGTTTAAGCATGCCGCTTTCGGTCCAGCTCACATTGGCATTCGGCACGCGCTGCAACGCAATCGCCATCGCCTTGATGACGAAGTCGTTGACCGACAATTTGTAGAGCGGCTTCTTCTCCTTGTCCTTCGGCGCGGACGCGTTGATGTCCTCGCGCGCGGCAAGCAACCTGCCGATATCGCAGTCCATCGTCAGGTAGAAGTGCGGAATGGTCTGTATCGAGGCGGTCAGGCGCTGCGCGATGGTGCGGCGCATGTTGTCATGCGGCACGATCTCGTAGGAGCCGTCCTCGAACAGCGACAGGATCTGCTTGTCGGACATCGCGGGAGCAATGGTGGACGCGCCTGCGGGCGCAGCCGCCGGAGCCTTCAGTCCCTTGCCGGATTTCGCCTGCTCCACGTCGCGCGCGACGATGCGACCATGCGGGCCGCTGCCATCGATGCGGGCAAGCTCGATGCCAGCTTCCTTCGCCAGCCGCCGCGCCAGCGGAGACGAGAAGATGCGGTCGTGACCGTTGGCCTGAGGCGCTGGCGATTTTCCAGTCGCCTGTGCAGCAGTGCTGCCTGTTCCCTCCCCCCTGTGGGGTCGAGACGAGCCAGGCTCGCTCTTGGAGGGTTGGGAAGAGGGGGTGCTTTTCGCTTCGGCCTTTGGTGGCGATGTCCCGCCGCCGCTCGCCGCCGCCTTCACGTCCTCGCCGTCGCCGGCGAGCACCGCGATCACATTGTTGACCGGCACGTCCTGCGTGCCTTCCGGCACCAGAATCTTCGCGATGGTGCCCTCGTCCACCGCCTCGACCTCCATGGTCGCCTTGTCGGTTTCGATCTCGGCGATGACGTCGCCGGACCTGACCTTGTCGCCCTCCTTCTTGAGCCACTTGGCGAGGTTGCCCTTTTCCATCGTCGGCGACAAAGCAGGCATCAGGATATTGATCGGCATGATGTCAGTCCCGCTCAGCGATAGCAGACGGCCTTCGCCGCCTCGACGACTTCGGCAATCGACGGCAGCGCCAGCTTTTCGAGATTGGCCGCGTACGGCATCGGCACGTCCTTGCCGGAGACGCGCATGACCGGCGCATCGAGATAATCGAACGCATGCTCCATGATGCGCGCGACGATCTCGGCACCCACGCCGGACTGCTGCCAGCCCTCCTCCACGGTCACCGCGCGACCGGTCTTCCGCACCGAGGCCACGATGGTGTCGGTATCCATCGGGCGCAGCGTGCGCAGGTCGATGACCTCGGCCTCGATACCCTCCTTCGCGAGTTCATCGGCCGCCTTCAGCGCATAGGTCATGCCGTTCGACCAAGAGACCAGCGTGACGTGTTGGCCGGCGCGCGCGATCCGCGCCTTGCCGATCGGCAGCACATAGTTGTCGAGCTTCGGCACCGGACCGGTGTGCCCGTAAAGAATTTCGTTCTCGAGGAAGATCACCGGATTGGGATCGCGGATCGCGGCTTTCAAAAGCCCTTTGTAGTCCGCGGCGGAATACGGCGCGATCACTTTCAGCCCCGGAATTTGCGAATACCACGCCGAATAGTCCTGACTGTGTTGGGCGGCGACGCGCGCGGCCGCGCCGTTCGGTCCCCGGAATACAATCGAACAGCCCATCTGCCCGCCGGACATGTAAAGCGTCTTGGCGGCGGAGTTGATGATCTGGTCGATCGCCTGCATCGCGAAGTTGAAGGTCATGAACTCGACGATCGGCTTCAGGCCGGCAAACGCCGCGCCGACGCCGACGCCGGCAAAGCCGTGCTCGGTGATCGGGGTATCGATCACGCGCCGTGCGCCGAACTCCTCCAAAAGGCCCTGCGAGACCTTGTAGGCGCCCTGATATTCGGCCACTTCCTCGCCCATCAGGAAAACGTCGCCGTCGCGGCGCATTTCCTCGGCCATGGCGTCGCGCAATGCCTCGCGGATGGTCATCGTCACCATTTCGGTACCGGCGGGAATGTCGGGATCCTCGGGAATCTCCGCCGCGGTGCCGGCAGGTCGCTTGGGATCCGAGATCATCGGCTTGCCCTCGCCGACCGGCGCGCGGGATTCCGCGACCTCGCTGGACACATCTTGAGCGAGCATCCTGGCGGCCTTGGGCGCCTCCGCCTTGCCGAGATCGGCGGCGCTCTCCCCATCCGCAAGAATGGTCGCTATCGGCGTGTTCACCGCGACATCGTTGGTGCCTTCCGGAATCAGGATCTTGCCGAGCGTGCCCTCGTCGGTCGCCTCGACCTCCATGGTGGCCTTGTCGGTCTCGATCTCGGCGATGACGTCGCCGGACCTCACCGCCTCGCCCTCTTTCTTCAGCCACTTGGCGAGGTTGCCCTTTTCCATCGTCGGCGAAAGCGCGGGCATCAGAACTTGGATTGGCATGATCGCTCCGAAAAAAGCTTGCGCGCTTAGCGGTAAATGTCGGTGTAAAGTTCGGATGCGTCAGGCTCGGGATCGTTCTGCGCGAAGTCCGCAGCCATATTGACGATCTCGCGCACCTTGGCGTCGATCTTCTTCAGCTCGTCCTCGGCGACCTTGTCCGCCAGCAGCCGGTTGCGGACCTGTTCAATCGGGTCCTGATCGTGCCGCACCTTGTCGACTTCCTCGCGCGTGCGGTACTTGGCAGGATCAGACATCGAGTGGCCGCGATAGCGGTAGGTCTGCATCTCCAGGATATAGGGGCCGTTGCCCTCGCGACACCACTTCACCGCCCTGTCGCCCGCCGCCTTCACGGCGCGGACGTCCATGCCGTCGACCTGCTCGCCGGGAATGTTGAAGGACACGCCGCGCTTGGAGAAATCCGTCTGCGCAGACGAGCGCGTCACCGAGGTGCCCATGGCGTAGCGATTGTTCTCGATGATGTAGACCACCGGAAGCTTCCACAGCTCGGCCATGTTGAAGCTCTCATAGACCTGGCCCTGATTGGCCGCCCCGTCTCCGAAGTAAGCGAGGCTGACGCGGTCGTTGCCGCGGTAGCGGTTGGCGAAGGCAAGGCCGGTTCCGAGCGACACCTGCGCGCCAACGATGCCGTGGCCGCCGTAGAAGTGCTTCTCCTTGCTGAACATGTGCATGGAGCCGCCCTTGCCCTTGGAATAGCCGCCGCGACGCCCGGTCAGTTCGGCCATCACGCCCTTGGCATCCATGCCGCAGGCCAGCATGTGGCCATGGTCGCGGTACCCGGTGATGACCTGATCGCCCTTTCCGAGCGTCATCTGCATCCCGACCACGATCGCTTCCTGACCGATGTAGAGATGGCAGAAGCCGCCGATCGCACCCATTCCGTAGAGCTGGCCGGCCTTTTCCTCGAAACGACGGATCAGCAGCATGTCGCGCAAGGCTTGAAGGTCCTGCTCGCGCGTGAACGCGGGGGGCGACCCGCTCTCCGAGCCGTTGTCTGCTGTCTGCGCGACGCTTTTCTTGGATGCGGCCATGTCAAATCCGGATGCGGGAAGGATCACCTTCTCTAGCTCAACTCGCACAACCTTGAAAGCGCGTGATCAAATTGATGCGCGCGGCTTCCGCATTGCAGCGTCAGCGAAATTCCGTGACCGAAAAAGGAACGTTTTTGAAATTAGACGACAGGTTTTCGCGGTTGCACGCAATCACGCGCAAGGGCTTCCCGCTCCCGGGTTATTTCGGGCGGATGACGTGAACGAGATCGCGCGGGTTGGCGTAGTCGAGCTGAAAGCGGACGCGCTCGTCGAGCATGTCGGGGTCGATTCCGCTCGAGCGCAGGAGCGCGACCCGCTTCTCGCCCTCGGCACGCTCTGCCTTCAGCCGCGCCAGTTCTGAGGTCAGCGCGACGATCTCCTGGTCAAGCTCCTGCCGGGCATTCAATCCGTACTTGCCGGTATAGGCGTTGACGCCGAAATAGCCGACGATCATCGCCGCCATCGCATAGAGGGCAAGCCCGGTGAGCAGCGATTTGAGTCGTGAACGCGAGACCATGGCCGGACGATGCGGCCGCCCGGTTAAGGCTTCGCTAACGGCCAGTCCTCGCGCAGGCTCCTATTTCTTCTGCTGGGCGACCCACGCGGCGAAGGCCTTGATGTAGGCTTCGAGAAACTCGCGCAAGGACGCCTTGACCAGTTCGCCGTTCTCGTCGAACGCATCGCCAATGCCGCCGACATAGGCCTCCGGCTGCTGCAACACCGGCACGTTGAGGAATACCAGCGACTGGCGCAGATGATGGTTGGCGCCGAACCCGCCGATGGCGCCCGGCGAATTGCTGATGACGCCGCCGGGCTTGCCGTCGAAGACGCTCTGTCCGTAGGGGCGCGATCCCACATCGATGGCGTTTTTCAGAACGCCGGGAACGGACCGATTGTATTCGGGCGTCACGAACAGGACGGCATCGGCCTTCTTCACGCGCTCGCGAAAACTCACCCAATCGGCTGGCGGCGTGGCCTCGAGATCCTGGTTATAGAACGACAATCCGTTGAGCGTGATGACGTCGAGCTGAAGCGAGGATGGCGCAAGCTTCGTCAAAGCCTTGGCGATTTTCAGGGAAAACGCCTCCTTGCGAAGGCTGCCGACGATAACGGCGACGCTGAATTGAGATGCCATGATCGATCCTGTGGTTGTGCCGATTCAAACCGGGCGGACGCTGAACAATGCAAATGCATCTATTTATCGGAACCCTCATTGCAAGTCGCAAGATTGGATTCGCGCTTCATCTTGACGATGCCAGGCTTGCGCGGATCAATACACGCCGGGAATAATCCGTTTTGTTTCCTGCATGTAGCGACGATAGTCCTCACCGAACATCTCGATCATCATCCGTTCCTCGAAATTCACGCGCGCGAAGAACAACAGCGCCACAGCAACGAGCCCACTCAGCGCGGCGACGAGGTTCGGCAGCAGGCAGGCCTGCGCCGCCCCCCACAGCCAGAACGAGGCATACATCGGATGGCGGATCGATCGGTACACGCCGTTGCGGACGACCCGATGCCCCTCGCGCACCTCCAGCGCCGCCGACCATTGGCGGCCGAGATCCTTGTGCGAACGGCGGAACAGCCAGAGCGAAAACGCGAACAATGCGGCGCCCGCGACGACAAGCCCGTAACCCGGATCATAGGCGAACGCGCGCGGCCATCCCGTCGCAAGATTGAGAGCGGGGATGGCAAACAGGCCAAGAAACGCGACAGCCAGAAGCGCGCGCTCGCGCCAGGCGCCGTCGCGCCGCAAGGTCGCGGTGCGCCGCGCCCGCCGGGCATAGGGATAGCGGATAATGAACCAGGCGACGATGCCGACGATCCAGATCGTCTGTCCGAGCGCGATCGATGACATGACCAACGCTGCGCCTAAACCGCATCGGCGGCGGCATCCGCCGGAATGGCCGCTGCGGTCGTCACAGGCCGGTCTTTCGCAAGAAGAGTGCCGTCCTCTCCGAAACGCTCGACCCCGCCGCGCGGCGCGGTGATCTCGTCGAACGGCAGCGGGCCACAGATGATGAGGCAATGATCGTAATTGGCGCGCACGCTGTTTCCCATCAAGAACTTGTAGTGCATCAGCATGAAGTTGAAGCGGTGTCGCCGGAAGCTGGCCTTGTCCATCATGTCATGCAACTGCACGCGCCGGATGTTCGGCCGCCCGTCGGAGCGCTCGCGGCTGAAGCGCTTCAACGTCACCGGATCGAAGCGGTAGAAACTGATGGCGTCGTCGCGGGCGTGATATTCGGTCCAGCGGATTTGAAGCTCGCCGGCAACCCTTTGCGTGGCCTGACGAATGCGCTCGCCCTGCGAATGCAGCGAGAATTTCGGTATGGTGGCGCCGACGGTCAGGATGCAAAGCGGAGGGCCGCACCTCGCAAGCTCCGGTTCGCGCTCGAGCGCGCGCGCAACCGCATCCATCACCAGCGCCGCGCCGAGACAATGGCCGACAATGACGATCTCGTCGACATCGGCGTTGCGAACCCTGTCGAGGATTCGCTCCGCGAACTGGTCGATCCGCGCGTCCATGCGCGGCCGCTGGCCGTAGACGAACTCACGCGAGAAGATCCAGTCGTCGAATACGTGATTGATCGGCCATCGCCAGCCCAACAGGGACAGCAAACCTGCCGTCACGACGACGGTCGCCACCACGATTAGCAGGATTGCCGCGAACCCGGTGACGCCGGCGAGCCGGACCAGACCGTATCCGATGCCAGCCCCGCAGGCGGCAAAGCCTGCGAGATACAGATACGGAAACAGAAAGAAGCCGGCATATTTCCAGCTCGAATACATGAAGCGAAACAGCGTGCCGGTCAGGACGAAATCAACCAGCGTGACGAAGGCCTCCCGCAGACGCGACCACATGCCACGAGCGTGATCCTCCCGAATCAGGTCATCCCACCGCAGCATTTCGTAGGACGTGCGGGTGTTCCAGTTGGAACCCGAGGCCTCCATCTCCCATGAGGCGCTGACCGGCGTCGCGTCGATTCCGCTCACGATGGCCGCCTTCACGCCCCAGGTTCGCTGAAACAGCGACAGCGACCGGCGGAACCGCTCAAGCTGCTGCTCGGGCGAGATCGGATCGTATCCGCCGATATGAAAGACATGCCGCCGTGCGATCATGCGATCCCGTCACTTCCCTCGCTGTTATCGAATCATGTTTTGCGGGCGGAGACGGCTGAATTCTCTCCGGCCACGATCAGGATACTACAGAATCCGGCTGCGAATACGTGTCCGGAAACAGGAGCAGTTGTGACGTTTCAATCACAACCCACAGGATTTATGGCGGCGCGATTGACGGGAGAACGTGGAGGCGAAATATAGTGCGGTCCCATGTCATTTGAACTGGAACCTTTGATGCTGACCATTTTCCAGCCTGCGCGCCGCGGCCTGCATGCCGCAATGGTAAGTCTGTTCCTGATCGGCGGGATGCTGACGAGTTCGGCCCACGCACAGGCCACCGCGCCGCACCGGCCCGGCCAAGTCTACCTGATGCGCGGCCTTTTTAACGTCTTTTCGCTCGGCATGGATGAGTTGGCTGCGAAACTCGAGAAAGTCGGCGTCAGGGCCGAGGCCGTATCCTATACATCCTGGTCGTCGCTCGGCGACAGCATCACGGCCCAATATCGCGCGGGCAATCGTGAGCCCATCATCCTGATGGGCCATTCCTACGGCGCGGATACGACGATTTCCCTGGCGCGCAAGCTGAACGATAACAGAATTCCTGTGGCGCTGATCGTGAACTTCGATCCAACCGCGCCGGACCGGGTTCCACCCAACGTACGGCGAATCATCAATTTCTACGTGCCCACCGCATGGGGCCGTCCTGTGGAGCCCGGCAAACAGTTCCGCGGCAGCCTCTCCAACCTCAATGAAAGCGGCGCCTACAACCATTTCGTGATCGACAAGGCCGATGCCCTCCATCGCCAGGCGATCGCGGCGGTGCTGCAGGCGGTCGGCGGGGGCACCCATCGTGTCAAACGGCCCGCCAAACACCATGAGGTCTCGGCCGCGCCTGCGGCGCAGTAAGCAAGACACGATCGGCGCTCGGAAGCACGCCGGCACGCGCCTCGCGCACCGGCGACTGTTTTATCCGATTGATAGGAGCGTTACGCCAGCGCCTTCAGCGCCGCGCGTCCACCATACTTCGCCTGAGCGCCAAGCTGCTGCTCGATGCGCAGCAACTGGTTGTATTTGGCGGCGCGGTCCGATCGCGACAGCGAGCCGGTCTTGATCTGCCCGCAATTGGTGGCGACTGCGAGGTCAGCGATGGTGGAATCCTCGGTCTCGCCCGAGCGATGCGACATCACGACGGTGTAGCCGGCCTTGTAGGCCATTTCGACGGCCGCCAGCGTTTCCGTCAACGTGCCGATCTGGTTGACCTTGATAAGGATGGAATTGGCGCGGCCGTTCCTGATGCCGTCCGCGAGCCGCGCCACGTTGGTGACGAACAGGTCGTCGCCAACAAGCTGGCAGGTTTTGCCAATGAGATCGGTGAGGAGCTTCCAGCCGTCGAAGTCGTCCTCGGCCATCCCGTCCTCGATCGAGACGATCGGATAGTCCGCCGCCAGCTTGGCAAGGTATCTCGCCTGCTCCTCGACCGAGCGGGTCTTCCCCTCGCCTGAATAGACATACTTGCCGTCCTTGAAGAACTCGCTCGCGGCCGGATCGAGCGCCAGCACCACGTCGTCGCCTGGCTTGTAACCGGCCTTGACGATCGCGCTCATGATGAAATCGAGCGCCGCGCTGGCTGACGGCAGGTTTGGTGCGAAACCGCCCTCGTCGCCGACGTTGGTATTGTGGCCGGCCTTCTTCAATTCGGCTCTCAGGGTGTGAAAGATTTCCGAGCCGCAGCGCAGGCCTTCCGAGAAGGTTGGAGCGCCGACCGGCATGATCATGAATTCCTGAAAGTCGATCGGGTTGTCGGCGTGCACACCGCCGTTGACGATATTCATCATCGGCACCGGAAGCGTCCGCGCCGAGACGCCGCCGACGTAGCGATACAGCGGCATATCGAGCGAGTCCGCCGCCGCCCTGGCGAGCGCCAGCGACACGCCGAGAATCGCGTTGGCGCCGAGCCGGCTCTTGTTCGCGGTCCCGTCCAGTTCGATCAGGATATCGTCGATCTGCGTTTGCTGCTCGGCGTCCATGCCCCCGATGGCATCGAATATCTCGCCATTTACCGCGTCGACCGCCTTTCGCACACCCTTGCCGAAATAGCGGGTTTCGTCGCCGTCGCGCAGTTCGACCGCCTCATGCGCTCCGGTGGAAGCGCCCGAGGGCACCGCGGCGCGGCCCATCGCGCCGTCTTCGAGCGCCACGTCGACCTCCACGGTCGGATTGCCGCGGCTGTCGAGAATTTCGCGGCCGATGATGTCGACGATGGCGGTCATTAAGAACCTCTTGAATCACTTGAACACTGGATTTTGCGGTGCTTCTACAGCAATGCTCGGGCGCGGGAAAGGCCGTGAATCGTGACGTATTCGTTACGATTGGCTACAGAAGCGCGTGATCCGCCAAAGTGTGAGCGGTTTGGCGAAAAGATCATGCGCGGTTCAAATCAATTCAGAGCGTGACCGGACGCAAACCGGCTTCCGTTGCTGCAGATCGCGCTCCGATGGAGATAATCATGCCACGAAAACTTCCATCCTCGCCAAAATCACCCACGCTGCAGCTTGGCCGCGCGGTGACGTGGCCAGATTCGCCGGAGGCCGCGAAACTGGACCACGTGCCCAATCCGCAGAAGGACACCAATTATGTCGCGCGGTTCACGGCGCCGGAGTTCACCGCGCTGTGCCCGGTCACCGGCCAGCCGGACTTCGCGCATCTCGTGATCGACTATGTGCCGGGGTCGTGGCTGCTGGAGTCGAAATCGCTCAAACTTTATCTGGCGAGTTTCCGCAACCATGGCGCTTTTCACGAGGATTGCACCGTTGCGATCGGCAAGCGCATCGCGGCCGCAGTGAGACCGAAATGGCTGCGCATCGGCGGCTACTGGTATCCGCGTGGCGGCATTCCCATCGACGTGTTCTGGCAGACCGGACGGCTTCCGAAGGGCGTCTGGATTCCCGATCAGGACGTACCGTCGTACCGGGGACGGGGCTGAAGCCGCGGCTGCTCTACCCCTCGCGCATTCCAGCCTTCCCGGCCAGCAGGCGCGCGCAGACCAATCCGAGAATCGCGATGACGATTGCGTTTGCGGCGAGGGTTGGAAACTTCCCCGCCCAGGCAAGGCTCGCGCCATAGGCGATCGGACCGGCCGTCTGTCCCATGTAGAAGAAGAACGAATGCAGCGACAACGCGGTCGCCCGCGCCTGCTCGGACAATTCGCTGGCGAACACCTGCAGGCAGCCGTGCAGCATGTAGAAACCCCAGCCCATCAGGATGAAGCTGAGTGTCTGGATGCGCCAGTCCGGACCGAGAGCGACGGCGACGATCTGCGCCGCCGCCAGCATTGCGCCCGATATCATCATGCCGCGGATGCCGAGCGCCGACAGCAAGCGCGACACCGTCATCGTGTAGAACAGGCCGCCGACGGCAAATCCGGCGATGACGATGCCGGCGACCGAAAGCCGCGTTTCGCCGAGTTCGAACAGAAACGCCGCGACGTAAGGAAATAGTCCAAACACGCAGCAGCCTTCGATGAAGACCGCGGAGTAGCAGACCCTGGCGTTGGGATTGGCGAAGATCTGCCGGTAGCCATGGCGCAGATCCCTGAACTTCATCTGCCGCGAGGCAGCTATCGCATTGCCGCGGCGGAATCCAACGCCGACGGCGGTCGAGGCGGCCAGAACCAGCACGCCGAGGACGACAAGCACACCGCGCCAGCCGACGAGATCGCCGATCACGCCGGAAAAGGACGCGCCGAGCAGATTGCCGCTCACGGTGCCCGCGATCGTCCTGCCGATCGCCACCTGCCGCTGGGAGACCGGCACGAGGTCGCTTGCCATGCCGAGCGCGACCGGAAAAACGCCGCCCGATGCGATGCCTGCGAAGATGCGCGTCACGAACAGCGCGCTGTAGGATGTGCACAGCGCACCAGCGACGTTCGCGATGCCGAGCAGCACCAGGCAAACCAGCATCAGCCGCGCCTTGCCGAACACGTCGGCGGCCGCGCCGATCAGCGGCTGCACGAGCGCGAACGAGAAGGCCGTTATCGCCGACAGGCCGGCGGCGGTCGCAACCGTCACCGACATGTCGTCGGCGACATGCGGCAGCACCGGGTCCAGCGCGCGCGTCGACAGGCTCGCCGCGAAGGTGGCGAGCGCGACAATATTCAGGAGCGGCGGCAATTTGTGCTGTCCGGCCGCGGCCGGGGCGGCCGATGTCATTTCGCAGGGGCCGGATCGGCCGCCTTCGCCAACGCATCGAACGCCATCAACCGCCGCACCAGCGCCTCGAACTCGCGCAGCGGCACCATGTTGGGACCGTCCGAGGGGGCATGATCGGGATCGGGATGGGTCTCGATGAACACGCCGGCGACGCCGACCGCCACGGCCGCACGAGCCAGCACCGGCACGAATTCGCGCTCGCCGCCGGAGGATGTCCCATTGCCACCCGGCTGCTGCACCGAATGGGTGGCATCGAAGATGACAGGCGCGCCGGTGGTGCGCGCGAGGATCGGCAGCGCGCGCATGTCCGAGACCAGCGTGTTGTAGCCGAAGGACGCCCCGCGCTCGGTCACCAGCACGTTGCGGTTGCCGCCGCCCACAATCTTGGCAACCACGTTCGCCATGTCCCAGGGCGCCAGGAATTGCCCCTTCTTGACGTTGATGACCTTGCCGGTCGCCGCCGCCGCCAGCAAAAGGTCGGTCTGCCGGCACAGGAACGCGGGGATCTGCAGCACGTCAACCGCTTGCGCGACCTCGAGGCATTGCACGGCCTCGTGCACGTCGGTCAGCACCGGCAATCCGAGCGAGGCACGGATCTCGGCGAAAACCGGCAGCGCCTGCTTCAGCCCGATCCCCCGCGCGCCCGAGGCGCTGGTGCGGTTGGCCTTGTCGAACGAGGATTTGAAGACGAGGCCGATGTTCAATCGCGCGGCGATTTCCTTCAGCGCGCCGGCGACCTCAAGCGCATGGGCCCGACTTTCCATCTGGCACGGGCCGGCGATGACCGCCAGCGGCCGGTCCTGACCGAAAGTGACTGGGCCAGCGACGACGACGGGTGCGGCGGAGATGGACTGGTTCAAAATGATTCCTTTGCTGGCCGACCTTGTCCGGTGGCCGTGGCTAGATCAACTAACGGCGGCTGACCGTCGAGACGTTCGTGAGCCCTTCGCTATAGCTGTCGCCGTTGCATTGCACAAATTTTTGGCGCGTCTGCTTCTGTAGCAAGCAATCCTTCAGTGCCTTTTGCCATCCGGTCGAGCTCGGCAGCGTTTCGGACGGACATGTATCGCATTTTCAGGGCTGGCACGGGCCTTGCTTGAAATCATCTGCGACGGTTTGCGAGCCATCGATCATGAAACGCGCCTTTCTCTCCTCGGAGCATCTGCCTGTTCTCGCATGTTTCGATGCGAGTTTCGCAGTAAGGGTCTTGCCCGGCCCCCGCAAGACGATTGCCTACCACGCGCCGTGCGGCGAAGGCGACGCCTGGTGGCTGATGGTCTTTTACGGCGCCAGCTTCGGGATTGCCGCTGTACGAATGCTCCGGTGTCAGGACTCTGCATTGCGTTCCGCCGTGCGCATCCGAGGATATGGAGCAACCCGAATATGAAGGAGAAGCTCGTTATCGTCGGTGCCGGCATGGCTTCCGGAAGGATGCTGGAGCATCTGTTCGAGGCCGATCAAGATCGTTTCGACATCACCCTTTTCGGAGCGGAACCGCGCGTCAATTACAACCGCATCATGTTGTCGCCAGTGCTGGCCGGCGAGAAATCGTTTGATCAGATCGTCACGCATGATGCGGCTTGGTATGGCGACCATCGGGTCAAATGCCGGTTCGGCGAAACGGTTACGCGCATCGATCGGGCGGCGAAGACGGTGCGCTCGGTGGGAGGCGAAACTCCTTACGACAGGCTTGTGATTGCGACCGGATCCGCTCCCTTCATGATCCCCATTGCCGGGCGGGACTTGCCGGGGGTCATGGCTTTTCGCGACTACGACGACGTCCAGGCGATGATAACAGCAGCCGAAAAAAAGGACGCCAAGGCTGTCGTCATCGGCGGCGGCTTACTCGGATTGGAGGCTGCAGCGGCGCTCAGGCTGCGCGGCATGGAGGTGGTGGTCCTGCATCTGATGGGCCACCTGATGGAGCGCCAGTTGGACGCGGCGGCCAGCTATCTGTTGCAGAAGGAGCTGGAGGGCCGCGGAATCAAAATCCACTGCAAGGCGCAGACCAGCGCGATCCTCGGCCACGGACGCACCGAAGCGGTGCTGCTCGACGACGGCACCATTTATCCGGCCGACATCGTGGTGATGGCGGTCGGCATCCGCCCGGAGGTGCGGATCGCAACCGATGCAGGCATCCATGTCGAGCGCGGCATCGTCGTGGACGACCGAATGCTGACCTCTGATACGAATATCCTCGCCATCGGCGAATGCTGTGAGCACAACAACATCTGCTACGGCCTCGTCGCGCCGCTCTATGACATGGCCAAGGTCGCCGCGAAGACTCTGATGGGTGTTGAAGCGACGTTCCGTGCCGTTGAAACAGCAACCCAGTTGAAGGTGACCGGCGTGAGCCTTTACTCGGCTGGCGACTTCGCCGACGCGCCTGATCGAGAGGAGATCGTGCTGCGGGATGCCGGCTCGGGAATCTACAAGCGGCTCGTGCTGAAGGACAACCGCATTCTCGGAGCGGTCCTTTATGGCGAGACCGCAGATGGCGCCTGGTACTTCGATATGCTGCGCAGGGGGACGGATGTCTCGGAGATGCGCGAGACGCTGATCTTCGGTCAGTCCTGTCAGGGGAGCACGCCCCTCGACCCTATGGCAGCCGTTGCAGCCTTGCCGGATGATGCGGAGATCTGCGGCTGCAACGGCGTCTGCAAGGGTACGATCATCTCGACCATCATCGCCAGGGATCTGAGATCGCTCGACGACGTGCGTGCCCACACCAAGGCTTCCTCCTCCTGCGGATCCTGTACAGGACTCGTCGAACAACTCATGACACTGACGCTCGGGGACAGATACAATCCCGGCACCGTACAGCCGATGTGTGGCTGCACCACGCTCGGTCATGACGACGTCCGTCGGCTGATCAGGGCCAAGAATTTAAAGACCATTCCCTCGGTCATGCAGGAACTGGAATGGAAGACATCGTGCGGCTGCGCAAAGTGCCGGCCGGCGCTCAACTACTATCTCGTCTGCGATTGGCCGGACGAATATGCCGATGACTACCAGTCACGTTTCGTCAACGAGCGCATCCATGCCAACATTCAGAAGGACGGCACCTACTCGGTCGTGCCGCGCATGTGGGGCGGCGTCACCAGCGCGAAGGAACTGCGCGCCATTGCCGACGTGGTCGATAAATTTCACATTCCGACCGTGAAGGTCACGGGCGGCCAGCGTATCGACATGTTGGGTGTCAGGAAGGAAGACCTGCCTGCGGTGTGGGCCGATCTCGGCAGAGCCGGCTTCGTCTCGGGTCATGCCTATGCCAAAGGCCTGCGCACGGTAAAGACCTGCGTCGGCACCGACTGGTGCCGCTTCGGCACGCAGGATTCGACCGGACTCGGCATCCGTATCGAGAAATTCATGTGGGGCTCGTGGACGCCGGCCAAGGTCAAGATGGCGGTCTCGGGTTGTCCGCGCAACTGCGCCGAGGCGACTTGCAAGGATGTCGGCGTGATTTGCGTCGACTCGGGCTATGAGATCCATTTCGCCGGCGCTGCGGGCCTCGACATCAAGGGCACGGAGGTTCTCGGCCTGGTCAAGACCGAGGACGATGCGCTCGAGCATATCGTGGCGCTCGTCCAGATGTACCGCGAGCAGGCGCGCTATCTTGAGCGTATCTACAAATGGGCCAAGCGCGTTGGCCTCGACGAAGTTCGCCGCCAGATTCTGGAGGATCACCAGAAGCGCAAGGCTTATTTCGAGCGATTCATATTCAGCCAGAGGTTCGCGCAGATCGATCCTTGGTCCGAACGCGTGTCGGGGAAGGACAGACATGAGTTCCAGCCGTTGGCGACTATCGGTTCCCGGTCGTAGCGGAGTGAGCATCATGAACTGGATAGCTATTGGACTGACGGCAGACATCCCTCTTCGCGGGGCACGCTGTGTGGCGACGCCTCAGGGGCAGATCGCGGTGTTTCGCACTATCGAGAATCGCTTCTTCGCTATCGAGGATCGCTGTCCGCACAAGGGCGGCCCGCTTAGCCAGGGGATCGTGCATGGCGCTGAAGTCACCTGCCCGCTGCACAACTGGGTTATCTCGCTCAAGACAGGCATGGCTCTCGGCGCCGATGAGGGCTCGGTACGCACTTTTGCGCTGAAGGTAGAGGGCGGAAAGCTCTTCATCTCCTCGGAAGCGCTCGTCGGCCGCACCGCATGATGTGAAACGACTTGCCGAGCGGCGTCAGGTCCGCAGGACTGTCCCTTATTCCGGGTGGGCTGTAGCTTGGTGGCGGAGGTTGGAACGGCCGGGAAAATCAGCGTGCACGGCGATCCGGGTCATCCATCGAATTTCGGGCGGCTCTGCTCTTACAGTTACACCAGCCGGCTCTGCACCACCGCCGCCTGAATGAACGAGGCGAACAGCGGATGCGGCTCGAACGGGCGCGATTTCAGTTCGGGATGGTACTGCACCCCGATGAACCATGGATGATCCTCGTATTCGACGATCTCCGGCAAGACACCGTCGGGCGACAGGCCCGAAAAGCGCAGGCCGTGCTGCTCCAGCCGATCCTTGTAGGCTGTATTGACCTCATAACGGTGGCGATGCCGCTCCGAAATCTCGAGCGCGCCGCCGTAGATTTCGGAAACGCGGCTGCCGCGCGTGAGCATCGCCGGATAAGCGCCGAGCCGCATGGTGCCGCCGAGATCGCCGGCCCTGGAGCGCTTCTCCAGTTCGTTGCCGCGCAGCCACTCCGTCATCAGGCCGACCAGCGGTTCGCTGGTCGGACCGAATTCAGTCGAGTTGGCGTTCTCGATTCCGACCAGATTGCGGGCCGCCTCGATCACTGCCATCTGCATCCCGAAGCAGATGCCAAAATAAGGCACGTGCCGCTCGCGGGCGAACCGCGCTGCCTTGATCTTGCCTTCGGCGCCGCGCTGACCGAACCCGCCCGGCACCAGAATGCCATCGACATGTTCGAGGAACGGCGCGGCGTCCTCGTTCTCGAACACCTCGCTCTCGATCCAGTCGAGATTGACCTTCACCTTGTTGGCGATGCCGCCATGGGACAATGCCTCGATCAGCGACTTGTAGGCGTCCTTCATGCCGGTGTACTTGCCGACGATCGCAATCGTTACCGCGCCTTCGGGATTGCGGACACGCTCGTTGACCTCGTGCCAGCCTTGCAGCGCCGGCGGCTTCCGCGGTTCGATTCCGAACGCCGCCAGCACCTCGTCGTCGAGGCCCGCGGCGTGATAGACTTCCGGCACGGCATAGATGTTGTCGGCGTCGCGCGCCTCGATCACGGCGCTTTCGCGGACATTGCAGAACAGCCCGAGCTTGCGTCGCTCCTCTTTCGGGATTTCCCGGTCGGTGCGGCATAACAGGATGTCGGGCTGAATGCCGATCGAACGCAGTTCCTTCACCGAATGCTGGGTGGGCTTGGTCTTCAGCTCGCCCGCGCTCGGGATGAACGGAAGCAGCGTGAGGTGGATGTAAACGACGTCGCCGCGCGGCAGGTCGTTCTTGAGCTGGCGGATCGCCTCGAAGAACGGCAGTCCCTCGATGTCGCCCACCGTGCCGCCGATCTCGCACAGCACGAAGTCGTAGCCGTCGTTGCCGTCGAGGATGAACTCCTTGATGGCGTTGGTGACGTGGGGAATCACCTGAATTGTCGCGCCGAGATAGTCGCCGCGGCGCTCCCTGGTCAGGATGTCCTGATAGATGCGGCCGGTGGTAATGTTGTCCTGCCTGGTCGCGGGACGCCCGGTGAAGCGCTCGTAATGACCGAGATCGAGATCGGTCTCGGCGCCGTCGTCGGTGACGAAGACCTCGCCGTGCTGATAGGGCGACATCGTGCCGGGATCGAGGTTGAGGTAGGGGTCGAGCTTGCGCAGGCGGACCTTGTAGCCGCGCGCCTGCAACAGCGCGCCGAGCGCCGCCGATGCCAGACCTTTTCCGAGCGAGGAAACCACGCCGCCGGTAATGAAAATATAGCGCGCCATGGGACTCAACCTTTAAGGCTCCCGTGTCGATTCGCCAAAACCAATCGCAGCCGTCCAGCCGAAACGCGGATGGGCTGTGGGTGACTTCAAAGTTCTAGCGATTGCAGTTTCTTAGGTGAGGCTGCTGATGCAGGACGGCAACCCCGGTCCCGCATGGCGCCCTGCTTTATTGCGAGCGAGGCGCCTGCGGGCCCGCGGGCGCCGGCGCGGCCGGTTGCTCGGATTGTTTCAGCGAATCAAGAAGGCCGCCGCTCGCAGGCGGAGCGACCGGTGTCGCGCCTCCCGCCGGCTGCGACTGCGATGCCGGCGCCGTGTCCAAAATCGAACCCGGTTTGTGCTCGTAGCCGGCAAGCCAGGACAGGAACAGGCTCGTCAGGAAGAAGCCGGCCGCGAGGAAACCGGTGGTGCGCGTCAACAGGTTCGCGGTGCCGCGACTCGACATGAAGCCCGCGCCGCCGCCCATGCCGAGGCCGCCGCCTTCGGACTTCTGCAGCAGAACGACGACGGTCAGCGCCGAAACGATCATCAGGTGGAGAACGATAACTACGGTCTGCATCGAATACCGTCCGTCACAAGCAATCGCGCCGGGTAGGCCGGTCGGGCACGCCTGTGGGGGTTGAAGTTGGCCGCTGTCTACACGATCGCCGGCGGGATTGCCACCCCCGCAATCCTGCGCGGGGCCGCGATTTGACCGTCAGGCAACAGCCTGGGCGATTCCAAGGAAATCCGCCGCCTTGAGGCTCGCGCCACCGATCAGTGCCCCGTTCACATTCGGAACGGCCATTAACTCCGCAGCATTCGACGGCTTCACCGAGCCGCCATAAAGGATGCGGACCTTGTTCCCCTCTCCGCTGAAGCGCTGGTTGAGCTGATCGCGAATAAATCCATGAACCTCCTGCACATCCTGCGGCGTCGGAGTGCGGCCGGTGCCAATGGCCCAGACCGGCTCGTAGGCGACGACGAGATTGGCGGCCGTCGCGCCGTCCGGCAATGAGCCGGCAAGCTGCCGTCCGACCACCTCGAGCGTCTGGCCGGCATCCCGCTGGTCCTGGGTTTCGCCGACGCAGACGATGGCGATCAACGCCGCCCGCCACGCGGCCTCGGCCTTTTGCCGCACCAGCGCATCGGTCTCTCCGTGATCAGCGCGGCGCTCGGAATGACCGACGATGATGGCGGTCGCGCCGGCATCGGCGATCATCTCGGCGGAAATATCGCCGGTGTGGGCCCCGGAGGGCTTGGGGTGACAGTCCTGCGCACCGATCCGCAGCGGCGATCCCTGAACCGCCCCGGCAAAGGCCAACACCAGCGTCGCCGGCGGACAGATCAGCAGATCGGCCTTTTGCGCCGGGCCGTCCGCGCCTGCAATCATCTGGCCGAGTTCGCTGGCCGAAGCCTTGAGGCCGTTCATCTTCCAGTTTCCAGCAATCAGCGGTCGCAGCCCGGTCATGGATCTCTCATGGGTGATTTCGACGGTTCGTCCCTCGGCACGCGCGGTCCCCCGCATCGAAGGTTCGAAAGGTCTTGCTAGCAGAGGTTATCCACCGGGACCAGTCTCCACTATCCGCTGCAACGCGCGACGGTTCGTCCCGTCGAGGTTGCGAGTGCTGGATTGCCACTTTATGATGCGTTATCAAGTCGGTGACGCCCCGCGCGGCTTTTCCGCCGAGGTGCGAACCGCCTCCCTCCTGCAAAAGACGGACTCATGCTTCGAGGAATACGTAACGCCTCATCAAACTGGCTCGGCAAAACCCTCATGACCATCGTGATGGGCCTGCTGATCGTGGCTTTCGGCATCTGGGGCATCGCGGACATCTTTCACGGCTTCGGCCAGTCGACCCTGGCCACGATCGGCGGCACCCAGATTTCGACCGAGCAGTTCCGCGAGATCTACAATGACCGGCTGCAGCAGATTGGGCGCCAGTTCGGGCGTTCGCTGTCTCCCGACCAGGTCAGGGCCCTCGGCCTCGATCGTCAGGTGTTGCAGCAGGTGATTGCGGAAGCCGCGCTCGACGAGGACGCGCGGCGCAAGGGCCTCAACGCGTCGGACGAGGAGATCAAGCGCCAGATCATGAGCGATCCCAACTTCAAGGGCGCCAACAATGCATTCGACCCGGCGCGCTTCGCCGGTCTGATCCGCCAGATGGGATACAGCGAGCAACGTTACGTCGCCGAGCAGCGGCATACGACGCTGCGCCGCGAAATCGCCAACACGGTGGCGGCTGGCGTCGAGCCCTCGAAGACGCTTCTCGATATGCTGAACCGCTTCCAGAACGAGCAGCGCACCATCGATTATGTCAAGCTCGGCGCCGCGCAGGCCGGAAACATCGATCCGCCGACACCGGAGCAGCTTGCGAGCTATTTCGACGCCCACAAGGTGCAGTTCCGCGCGCCTGAATTCCGCAAGATCGCTTTTGTCGTGATGACGCCGGAGTCCATCGCGAAATCGATAACGGTGTCCGACGAGGACGCCAAAAAGGCCTATGAGGAACAGAAGGACAAGCTGTCCACGCCCGAAAAGCGGCAGCTCTGGCAGATGGTGTTCCCGAACCTGGCGGAGGCGCAGGCGGCGCGGAGCAAGATTCAAGCCGGCGCTTCCTTCGACGACATCGCCAAGGAGCGCGGTCTCGCGGCCTCCGACCTCGACCTCGGCACGGTCACCAGGTCGGAGATCATCGACCCGGTCACCGCCGAGGCCGCCTTCTCGCTCAAGACCGACGAGGTCAGCCAGCCGATCCAGGGCAAATTCGGCATCGCGCTCGTCAAGGTCGGCAAGATCGAACCCGGCAACCAGCCGACCTACGACAGTGTCGCCGCGAAACTGAAACACGATATCGCGGTCGATCGCGCGCGCGCCGAGGTCAACGACCTCCACAACAAGATGGAGGACGAGCGCGGCGGCGGCGCGAGCGTTGTCGAGGCAGCCAAGAAACTCGGCCTCACCGCGGTCACCATCGATGCCGTCGACCGTTCCGGACGCGCGCCGGACGGCAAACCGGTCACGGGGCTTCCGCCGGGTGTCGAACTGATCGCGCAGGCGTTCGCCAGCGACGTCGGCGTCGACAACGAGACGCTGCAGATCGGCAATAACGGTTTCGTCTGGTTCGACGTGCTCGGCGTCACGCCCTCGCGCGAGCGCACCCTCGACGAGGTCAAGGACAAGGTCGAGGCCGGATGGCGGGACGAACAGATCGGCAGCCGGCTGATGACCAAGGCGACGGACATGGTCCGCAAGCTCGATCAGGGCGGCAAGCTCGCCGACGAGGCGGCGGGTCTCGGTCTCAAGGTCGAGAGCGCGAGCGGCATCAAGCGCGACGGCACCGCGGCCGGCCTGCCCGGCGCCGTGATCGCCGGCGTCTTCCGCACGGCCAGGGACGGAGCCGGACAGGCGCCGGGCGCGGGGCCCGACGACTGGGTCGTTTTCCGTGTCACCGACGTGAAGGTGCCCCCGCTCGATCTTGCCTCCGATGAGACGAAGAAACTGAAGGACAGCCTGCAGCGCGCCCTGGCCGACGAGGACGTCGGCCAGTACATCGTCAGGCTCGAAACCGAGATCGGCACCACGATCAATCAGGCAGCGGTGGCGCAGATCACCGGCGCCAACGCCAACTGACGGGATCGACGGCGTCCCATAATTCCCGAAAGCATTCGATGGACGATCTCAAGGCCCTGATCGGAAAAGTCGCCACCGGCGCGACGCTGACGCGCGAGGAGGCAGCGTCGGCATTCGACAGCATGATGTCCGGCGAGGCGACGCCTTCGCAGATGGGCGGGCTTCTGATGGCGCTGCGCGTGCGCGGCGAAACCGTCGACGAGATCACCGGCGCGGTCTCGGCGATGCGTGCCAAGATGCTTCGGGTCACCGCCCCTGCCGATGCCGTCGATGTCGTCGGCACCGGCGGCGACGGATCGGGTTCGGTGAATGTCTCGACCTGCGCCTCGTTCATCGTCGCCGGCGCTGGCGTTCCCGTCGCCAAGCACGGCAACCGCGCGCTGTCCTCGAAATCCGGCGCCGCCGATTGCCTCGCCGCGCTCGGCATCAGGATCGACCTCACGCCCGAACAGGTCGGCCGCTGCGTCGGCGAGGCCGGCATTGGCTTCATGTTCGCGCCGGCGCACCATCCGGCGATGAAGAACGTCGGCCCGACCCGCGTCGAACTCGCGACCCGCACCATCTTCAATCTGCTCGGCCCGCTGTCCAATCCCGCCGGCGTCAGGCGGCAGATGGTCGGCGTGTTCTCGCGGAAATGGGTCGAGCCGCTGGCGCAGGTGCTCAAGAACCTCGGCTCGGATTCGGTGTGGGTGGTGCACGGCTCCGACGGGCTCGACGAGATTACCCTCACCGGCCCGACATTCGTGGCCGCGCTCGAAAACGGCAACATCCGCACCTTCGAAGTTTCGCCCGATGATGCCGGTCTGCCGCGCACCGCTGGCGACGCGCTGAAGGGCGGCGACGCCGAGGCGAACGCGGCGTCCTTGTGCGGCGTGCTCGAAGGCAAGCCTGGCGCTTTTCGCGACGTCGCGCTGCTCAATGCGGCCGCGGCCCTGATCGTCGCGGGCAAGGCGAAGAACCTGAAGGACGGCGTCGCGCTCGGCGCGAAATCGCTCGACAGCGGCGCGGCGATGAACAAACTGAAGCAGTTGATTGCGGTTTCGAACCAATGATGTTTTGCGTTTCGTCATTGCGAGCGCAGCGAAGCAATCCAGACAGGTTCCACGGGAAACTGGATTGCTTCGTCGCTTCGCTCCTCGCAATGACAAGGCTTTGAGGACGGAATGGCGTGGCCGACATCCTGACCAAGATCGAAGCCTACAAGCGCGAGGAAATCGCTGCCGCCAAGCGCGCGAGCCCGCTTTCCGAGGTCATGGCCGCCGCCAAAACAGCGTCGCCGCCACGTGGCTTCGTCCAGGCCATCCGCGCAAAACACGCCCGCGGCGAGTATGCGCTGATCGCCGAGATCAAGAAGGCCTCACCCTCGAAAGGGCTGATCCGCGGCGACTTCGATCCGCCGGCACTGGCGCGCGCCTACGAGGCCGGCGGCGCGGCCTGTCTTTCCGTCCTGACAGATACGCCCTCCTTTCAGGGCCGGCTCGATTTCATGACCGCCGCCCGCGCCGCGACCGCGCTGCCGGTGCTGCGCAAGGACTTCATGTTCGACACCTATCAGGTGGCCGAGGCTCGCGCGCATGGAGCCGACTGCATCCTGATCATCATGGCCGCGCTCGACGATGCGACGGCGAAGGACATCGAGGCGGCGGCGTTCGATCTCGGCATGGACGTGCTGCTCGAGGTTCACGACCGCGCCGAACTCGATCGCGCGCTGAAACTCGATTCGCCGATGATCGGCATCAACAACCGCAACCTGCGCACGTTCGAGACGACGCTCGCGACCAGCGAAGCGCTGGCGCCGCTCGTTCCGAAAGACCGCCTGCTGGTCGGCGAAAGCGGCATCTTCGCGCCGGGCGACCTCGCACGGCTCGATCGGGTCGGCATCTCCACCTTCCTCGTCGGCGAAAGCCTGATGCGGCAGGCCGACGTCACCGCCGCGACCCGCACGCTGCTGGCGCGGGAGCGCGCGAATTCCTTAAAGGAAGGGTAAAGGACGCATATGGCCAGCAAGAAAGACGAACCCGCCCTCACCCACATCGACGCCAAAGGCGAAGCGCGGATGGTCGACGTCTCGGCCAAACCCGCCACCGAACGCGTCGCCGTCGCGGAAGGCGTGGTGGTCATGACGAAAGCCACGCTGGCGCTGATCGAAAGCGGCAACGCCAAGAAAGGCGACGTGCTCGGCACCGCCCGCATCGCCGGCATCATGGCGGCCAAGCGAACCTCGGACCTGATTCCACTGTGCCATCCGCTGGCGCTGGCGAAGGTCACGCTCGACATTGAGACCGACAAAAAGATTCCGGGCTGCCGGGTGCAGGCCAGCGTCAAGGTCTCCGGCCCGACCGGCGTGGAGATGGAAGCCTTGACCGCGGTCTCCGTGGCCTGCCTGACGATCTACGACATGATCAAGGCCGTCGAACGCGGGGTGCGCATCGAGGGCATTCACCTCGTCGAGAAGAAGGGCGGCAAATCCGGCCACTATCTCGTGACGGAGGCCCCGTCAGTGAAATAGCGGCCGATCCTGCTCCGTCTGCGCAAGGTGGCGAGTTTCGTCCTCCTTGTCGTAGACCAGCCATATTTCCAGCGCCGACAGGAACGCCACCACGACGCCGATGCCGATGCTGAAGTGCATGGCGCGGGTATGGGCGAAGCCCAGAACCCAGGGCGACGCGATCAGCCAGAATCCGAGCAGCAGGTTGACCCATTCTGTCCACCAGGAAAACGCCAGCAGCGCGATCACGGAGATCGCACCGATCGCGGCGGCGCTGGCCCAGAGATCGAGGTCTGTCGTGGCGGTGGCCCGCGCGAGAAACCACGGCGTCACGAACAGGACCAGAGCCAGCACGAGATTGTAGACATCGAGGATCGATTCCCGTCGCCATTTCCACTTCATGGATGCCTCCTTGGTCTGTGCCCTTGTTCGGCTTGTGCCCTTGGACAATTGTCGTCGCCCGGATCGCTCCTCCCCCTTTCCGGACAACCGGTCCGGGCACCGGGCGGTTCCGTCGTTGCTCCGATTCCGAAAGGTTTGTTTGCCCTCGTTTGTCTGCCCTCGATGTCCGTTTTGGTCTGGAATCAGGAGACGCGGACAACCCGATGATCTCCGGTAGGATTTGGATTCTGGGTTCATCAGACGGTTGAACTCCCGCCTGGGGAGCGGCCACCCGATGCCGCTGGAGCCCTAAGGCCGGCCGAACCGGCCTCCCCAATGTTTCGGCGGACGTTGTCTGCGGATCGCAAGTTCTGTAGATGAGGTCCTGCGCCGGCGAAGTGCACTCCGTTTCTTCGACGATCCAGCCGAACCGGCGGCAGCCTCGCGAGGCGGACGCCAAATCTGAAAAACTCTCTGGCTATCGATGTTTGCCAGTAGTCCTTTGATCGTAACGTTCGCACAGCCTCCCGCCGATGCCGGAAATCGGATCGGTGGGAACCTGGGAGAGAATGTCATGCCCTTGATGGCGGTCGCCGACGCTTTAGCGGCTGTTCTGGCCGGAGTCGAACCGCTGCCGGAAGAAATGGTCGGCCTTGACGACGCTCATCGCCGGGTGCTGGCGCGGGACCTTCCCTCGCTGCGAACCCAGCCGCCGGTTGCGATGTCCGCGATGGACGGCTATGCGGTGCGTGCCGCCGACATCGCGACGATTCCGGCGCGGCTGCATGTGATCGGAGAGATCGCCGCAGGACGGCCTCTCGCGCGGGCGCTACAGACCGGCGAGGCCTTGAGAATTTTCACCGGCGGCGTGGTGCCGGACAGCGCCGACACCGTCGTGATCCAGGAAGACACCGAACGCGACGGCGACCACGTCATCGTCAAGGAAGCCACCGCCGCCGGAAAAAACATCCGCGCCGCCGGCGTCGATTTTCGCGAGGGCGACGTGCTGCTGCGCGCCCATAGCCATCTCACCGACCGCCATCTCTCCCTCGCCGCCGGCATGAACTATCCGGACCTGCCGGTGCATCGCCGTCCGAAAGTCGCCGTGCTCGCCACCGGCGACGAACTGGTTCTGCCGGGCACGACGCCGGGTCCCGGACAGATCATCCTGTCCAACGGCTATGCGCTTCGCGCGCTCGCCCGCAGCGAAGGCGCCGAGGCGCTCGACCTCGGCGTCGTCGCCGACACCATGGACGCGACGAGGACCGCCATCCGCCGCGCCCGCGACAGCGGCGCCGACATTCTCGTCACCACGGGCGGTGCGTCGGTCGGCGACCATGACTTCGTCAAGCGGGCGCTCGAGGCCGAAGGCGTGGAGATCGCGTTCTGGCGGATCGCGCTGCGGCCCGGCAAGCCGATGATGCACGGGCGGCTCGGCCCGATGCGCGTGATCGGCCTGCCCGGCAATCCCGTCTCGTCCTATATCTGCGCGTTCCTGTTCATGGTGCCGTTGATCCGCGCGCTGTCCGGGCGCAAGGACGTCGGCCATCGCGTTGAACGCGCGCTGCTGGGCAAGGACCTGCCTTCCAATCAGGCACGGCAGGATTATCTGCGCGCGCGCCTGGCGCACTCGGCCGAGGGGCTGCCGACCGCGATGCCGGTCGGTCATCAGGACAGTTCGCTGCTGGGCAATCTCGCCGCGGCGGAGGCGCTCGTGGTGCGCGCGCCGTTCGCGCCCGCCGCCCAAAAGGGCGAGCCGTGCGACGTCATCAAACTCGCGCTGTCGTAAAACCTCACGCGTTGACGCTAAATTAAACACTTGCGGAACACATATCGAACATATAGTGTTCGTTCATGATTTGTTTCGAGCGCTCGAGGCGTTGAACGCCGCGAGGCATTTTCGGAATCGGACGGCGGGCACCATCAACCGGGGACTAAAGTCGGCATGCTCACGCGCAAACAGTACGAACTTCTGCGATTCATCAATGAACGGCTAAAGGAATCCGGCGTTCCGCCCTCGTTCGATGAAATGAAGGACGCACTCGATCTGCGCTCCAAGTCGGGCATCCATCGTCTGATTACGGCGCTGGAGGAACGTGGCTTCATCCGCCGCCTGCCCAATCGCGCACGCGCCATCGAGGTCATCAAGCTGCCGGAGCTCGCCGCCGGCGGCGGCGGTGGCCGGCGCGGTTTCACGCCGAGCGTCATCGAAGGCAATCTCGGCAAGGTCCGCCGGCCCAGCGGCAACGACGATGCCGCGGATCGCCCGGTTGCCGTTCCGGTGATGGGACGCATTGCGGCCGGCACACCGATCGAGGCATTGCAGACCTGCAGCCATACCATCAGCGTTCCGCCGGACATGCTCGGCAATGGCGAGCACTATGCGCTTGAAGTGCGCGGCGACTCGATGGTCGAGGCCGGAATCCTCGACGGCGACCTGGCGCTGATCCGGCGCAACGAGTCGGCGGAAACCGGCGACATCGTCGTTGCGCTGATCGACGAAGAAGAAGCGACGTTGAAGCGCTTCCGCCGCCGCGGGGCCTCGATCGCGCTCGAACCCGCGAACACGGCTTACGAGGTTCGTATCCTTCCGCCGAACCGCGTGCAGATCCAGGGCAAGCTGATCGGCATCTACCGCAAGTATTGATCGCAACCTGGTCAATCGTCCATCTGGAGATCGTCGGCCGCGGGCGTGGCATCGATCGGTCGCCCGGACTCCGGTCGATCGCCGATAGGCGGCGGCTTTTTATCCGCGGCGGCTGGCGACCATGGCCGATCGACATGATCGGGCCTGACCGCATCGACGACAAAGTGTTTTGCGCTCCCCGGGGCACGCCGCAACGCCAGGGCGCCTTCCCGGCGCAGCCGCTCCTGATCGACGACCTGCGCGAGACAACCCTCCGGAGCCTGCCATGCCGTCACCATCACCGCTGCCCGCAGGCAGTCGTCCTCCATCGCATCCGGCCGTCGCGCCAGCGCGACGATTCCACCGCCGCTTGCCTTGACCACGCAGCCCGCGTCGTCACAGGAAACGCCCTCCGCGAGCGAAGGATCGGCAGGCCCGCGTCTGTCGGCGTCGGCAGCCAGCCATTCCCTCACCGTGAAGGCGTCCTTGCCCGCGCTGATCACATGCAGCCGGCCGTCCCCGCCCCGAACGCCGACATTGCGGCCGTCGGCGGAGATCAGAATGTCCGGCTGCGCCACGGCAAGCGACCATGCGATCGCCAGTCCGATGATGGCCGCGCCGCTCCAGCGCAGCGGCGTCCTGAGCAGTCCGAGCAAAATGATGCCCGCGGTCGCCGCGATCAGCGGCCCCGTGCCGAACGCCGCCATGCGGCCGATGGCGCCGGGAAGCGCCGCGACCCATTGGGCAACGGCGATCATCCATTCGATGCCGAAGTCCATCAACCGCCAGAACATGCCATCAAAACCAAACGGCATGGCCGCAAGGCCAAGAAGCCCCGCCGGCATCACCAGCGCGGAGACCACCGGCATCGCCAGCAGGTTCGCGACCACGCCATAAGGCGTCACGCGATGGAAGTGGAACGCGGCATACGGCGTTGTCGCAAGCCCGGCGACCAGAGAGGCCAGCGCCAGCGTGACGATTTCCCTTCCGCCCCATAGCGCCGCGCGCGCGGTCGGCGAGTGATCGGGCGTTGCAAACAGTTTCGGCATCCCGACCTGAACCAGCGCCACCAGGCCGAGCGTTGCCGCGAACGACATCTGAAAGCTCGGATGCACCAGCGCCTGCGGCGCAATCGCGAGCACGATCATCGCCGCGACCGCGAGCGTGCGAAACGTGATGGCGCGCCGGTCGACCATGACTGCGATCAGCACCACCGCCGTCATGAAGAACGAGCGCTGGGTCGCGACCTCGGCGCCCGACAGCAGCAGATAAAACGCCGCGGCTGCGAGCGCCGCGGCCGCCGACCATTTCTTGATCGGGAAAGCCGCCGTCAGCGCCGGGATCAGCGCCAGCAGCGCGCGCACCGCGAAGAACACCACGCCGGCGACCACGGCCATGTGATAGCCGGAAATCGAGAGCACATGGCCGAGCCCCGAAATGAACATGGCATCGTTGACCGGCGTCGTGATGGCGTCACGCCGTCCGGTCAGGAGCGCGGTGGCGATTGCCCGTGAATCGCCGTCGAGGACAACGTGGATGCGGGCGTCGATGGCGTCACGAAGCTCCTGCATCAGCGCGGCGTAACGCAGGGCGACCCCGCCGCCGGACGGCGTATCCACGATTTTGATCGCGCCCATGACGAACCCGGAGGCGCCGATGCCCTGGAAATACATGTCGCGGGCGAAATCGTAGCTTCCGGGCCGCACGGGCATAAGCGGCGGCTGCAGCCGCGCTTTCAGTTCCACGAAGCTGCCGACGGCCGGCGCAGCGCCCTTCCTGACCGACAGCCGCACGCGATCCAGTTTGACGTGCCGCCGGTAATCGTCCATCCGCACGACACGCAGAACAAATCTGTCGGTGCGCTCGCGCACCTCGCGGGTTTCGACGAAGCCCTTGAGCATGGGCGAATACATCGACCGCTTCAGGACGACATGCGTCATCCGCGCCGTGTTCATCGTGGCAACGGCAAAACCCGCAGCCATCGCTGCGATCATGACGGCCACAGGAAACAGCCGATGCCGACGCAACAGCAGCGCGGCAAGACAGAGAAAGCCGGCAGTCGGGACAACGACCCAGGCTATCGGTTCATGGTCGGCCGCAAAATAGATCGCGATGCCTACGCCAAACGCCACCGGCACCCAGGGCAACAGCCGTCCCGGTCCGGCTTCGGCGCGCACCCAGTCTCGCAGCCGGGCGGCAAGCGCCGGCAAGGTGCCCGAAGAGACTTGCGAAGGACTGGCAGCGGCAGCCTTCCGCGGCGGCCACGTCCCCGCGTATCCGCCTGTCCGTTCCCGAGCCCCACCCCGCTCCGGCATCCGGTCACCACCCCCTCGCGCCCTTGGAGCAATGCTAGAGCAGGATGCGTTGACGATGAAGCGTTTCAACGCGTCATGGCCGGGCTTGTCCCGGCCATCCACCTCTTTGAACCGGTTCACACTTCAAGACGTGCATGCCCGGCATAAAGCCGGGCATGACAATTCAATCAAACCTCATCACGCTCCAGCCGAAGAGAGCGCGCAGAGAACAGTGGAACGGATACGGAATACCGGTGAATTCAGGAGCCGGCCGCTGCGACCTTGGCCCAAGTGTCGCGCAGGCCGACCGTCCGGTTGAACACGAGACGGCCGGGTGACGAATCCCGGTCGCGACAGAAATAGCCCTGCCGCTCGAACTGCACCGCGCCCTCCGCATTGTCGCCGGCCAGCGCCGGCTCGACCATGCAGCCGGACAGCATCTCAAGCGATTGCGGATTGAGTTCGGAGGCGAAGTTCGCGGCATCCGGCTGCGCAGCCGCGAACAAATGACCGTAGAGTCGGATCTCGGCCGGCACCGCATCGGCTGCACTCACCCAATGCATGGTGGCCTTTACCTTGCGGCCGTCAGGCGCGTTGCCGCCCTTGGTCGCGGGGTCGTAGGTGCAGCGGAGTTCGACGACTTCGCCCGCTACATTCTTGACCACCTCGCGGCAGGTGACGAAATAAGCATAGCGCAGCCGTACCTCGTTGCCAGGCGACAGGCGGAAGAACTTCTTCGGCGGATTTTCCATGAAATCGTCCCGCTCGATATAAAGCTCGCGCCCGAACTTGATCCGCCGCGTTCCCTGCGATGGATCGTCCGGATGATTGACCGCCTCAAGCTCCTCGCTTTCGCCTTCCGGATAGTTCTCGATGACCACCTTGAGCGGACGCAGAACGGCCATGCGGCGCGGCGCGCTCCTGTTCAGCGTCTCGCGGACCGCGAACTCGAACATCCCGATGTCGACGGTGCTGTTGGCCTTGGCGACGCCGATCCGTTTGATGAACTCGCGCAGCGCCTCGGCCGGCACGCCGCGCCGCCGCAGGCCCGCAAGCGTCGGCATGCGGGGATCATCCCAGCCGGAGACATGTCCGCCGCGAACAAGCTCCGTCAGCACGCGCTTGGACAGAAGAGTATGCGTGACGTTGAGCCGGGCGAATTCGTACTGGTGCGGTCGCGATGGCACCGGCAGATTGTCGAGGAACCAGTCATAGAGCGGACGGTGATCCTCGAACTCCAGCGTGCAGATCGAATGCGTAATGTGCTCGATCGAGTCCGATTGCCCGTGAGCGAAATCGTAGCTCGGATAGATGTTCCACGCCGTTCCGGTGCGTGGATGGGAGGCGTGCAGGATGCGATAGAGCACCGGATCGCGCAGGTTGATGTTGCCCGCTGCCATGTCGATCCTGGCGCGCAGAACCCGCGCGCCGTTGGGAAATTCACCGGCCCGCATTCGCGCGAACAAGTCGAGGTTTTCATCGACCGGCCTGTCGCGGAACGGACTGTTCCGACCCGGCTCGGTCAGCGTACCGCGCGCCAGGCGGATTTCCTCCTGCGACTGGTCGTCGACATAGGCCTTGCCCGCGCGAATGAGGTGCTGCGCCCAGGCGTAGAGCTGCTCGAAATAGTCCGAGGCGTAGTGCAAGCCGTCGCCCCAATCGAAGCCCAGCCAGCGCACGTCGCGCTGGATCGCATCGATGTATTCCTGCTCCTCTTTGGCCGGATTGGTGTCGTCGAAGCGAAGATTGCAGCGGCCGCCGAACTCCTCGGCAATACCGAAATTCAGGCAGATGGATTTGGCGTGCCCCAGATGCAGGTAGCCGTTCGGCTCCGGCGGGAACCGGGTGACGATGCTCTTGTGCTTTCCGGACGCGAGGTCGGCCGCCACGATATCGCGTATGAAATCCCGGCCAGCTTCCGCAGTCGATTCGTCGGTCATTGTGTGCCTTTCAAGCTGCGCTTATGTGCCAAATCCGCAAGCGCCCGCCAAGGGCCGAGATGCAGGCAGTTTTGCGGGACCGGCGCGCCCGTATCTGCTCGCAGCCTTTCATGCGATTCCCGGGTGTGATAAAGGCCGCCGATACTGTCTCCCCAAGCCTCAGATCCGTGAAAATGACCGCACCCGTCGTTACCCGCTTCGCTCCGTCGCCGACCGGCTTTCTTCATATCGGAGGCGCCCGAACCGCGCTGTTCAACTGGCTCTATGCGCGCAAGCACGGCGGCAAGATGCTGCTGCGGATCGAGGACACCGATCGCGCGCGCTCCACCACGGCTGCGATCGAGGCTATTCTCGACGGACTCAAATGGCTGGGTATCGCGTGGGACGACGATGTCGTGTACCAGTTTTCCCGTGCCGCACGGCATCGCGATATCGCCGAGCAACTGCTCGCCGCGGGCAAGGCCTACCGATGCTATGCGACGCCGGAGGAACTGACCGAGATGCGGGAGAAGGCGCGCGCCGAGGGTCGCGCCAAGCTTTACGACGGCCGCTGGCGTGACCGCGATCCATCGGAAGCTCCGCCAAAGATCAAGCCGACCATTCGCCTGAAGGCGCCTTTGACCGGCGAAACCGTGATCGAAGACCAGGTTCAAGGACGTGTCGCCTGGCAGAACGAGAACCTCGACGATCTCGTGCTGCTGCGGGGCGACGGCACTCCGACCTACATGCTCGCGGTCGTGGTCGACGATCACGACATGGGAGTGACGCACGTCATTCGCGGCGACGATCACCTTATCAACGCTGCCCGCCAGAAGCAGATCTACGACACGCTTGGATGGGCTCTCCCGGTGATGGCCCATATTCCCCTCATCCACGGTCCTGACGGATCGAAGCTCTCCAAGCGTCATGGTGCGCTGGGCGTGGATGCCTATCGCGCCATGGGCTACCTGCCGGCGGCGCTGCGCAACTACCTGGTCAGACTCGGCTGGAGCCATGGCGATCAGGAGATTTTCTCCACGCAGGAGATGATCGACGCGTTCGACCTCTCCGCGATCGGGCGTTCTGCGGCGCGTTTCGATTTTGCCAAACTTGAAAATCTCAACGGCCACTATATTCGCAATTGCGACGATCGCGTTCTCGTCACCCTGTTCGAAGAAACGCTCGATTACGTTCCCCAGGGAGCCGACATCAAACCGAAACTCAACGATGTCACGCGCGATCAATTGCTGCGCGCGATGCCCGGCCTCAAGGAACGAGCCAAAACTCTCATCGAACTGATCGACAGCGCCGGCTTTATCTTCGCTGACCGTCCGTTGACGCTGGACGCAAAAGCCGTGGCGCTGCTGACACCGGAGACCCGCACGCTGATCGGCAAGCTTCGCGCCACACTGGAGGCGGTGACGTCGTGGAGCGCGGAAACCACCGAAGCCGCGATGCGGCGTTTTGCCGAACAGAACAACCTCAAGCTGGGCGCCATCGCGCAACCGCTTCGCATAGCCTTGACAGGACGAACGACATCTCCCGGCATCTTCGACGTGCTGGCTGTGCTCGGAAGGGAGACCTGCCTGGCTCGGCTCGGCGATCAAAGCTCTCCGTAATGCCGAATCATCCGCTGTTTCCGCGATCTTGCGGTGCACAGTGCAATACGATACCCATTGCGCGGCGCTTTTGGAATGACCGACTAGTCTCACTGTCTCGTCGAGAGAACTAGGCGGCCCGCAACGATCTCATCGGGGGGGCTTCGCGATGAACGCAACAAGCACAAAAACCGCAACTCTGAAGGTCGATGACAAGACCTACGAGCTTCCCGTTCTGAGCGGCACGATTGGACCTGATGTCATCGACATTGCCAAGCTTTACGCGCAGGCAGGTCTGTTCACTTACGATCCGGGATTTACGTCCACCGCCAGTTGCCAATCCAAGATCACCTATATCGATGGCGATGCAGGCGTCCTTGAATACCGCGGCTATCCGATCGAGCAACTCGCTGAAAAAGGCGATTTCCTCGAGACCTGCTATCTTCTGCTTTACGGCGAATTGCCGACCGCGGCGCAGAAGAAGGATTTCAGCAGGCGCGTCACCCACCATACCATGGTGCACGAGCAGATGGCGCGCTTCTTCCAGAGCTTCCGCCGCGACGCTCACCCGATGGCGGTGATGGTAGCCGCGGTCGGTGCGCTCGCCGCGTTCTATCACGACTCGACAGACATCAACGATCCGCAACAGCGCGTGATCGCATCGATGCGCATGATCGCGAAGATTCCGACACTCGCTGCGATGGCCTACAAGTACAATATCGGCCAGCCGTTCATGTATCCGAAAAACTCGCTGAGTTTTGCCGGGAACTTCCTCTACATGTGCTTCGCCGTGCCTTGCGAGGACTACACGATCAATCCCGTTCTGGCGGATGCACTCGACAAGATCTTCATCTTGCATGCCGACCATGAGCAGAACGCCTCGACATCGACGGTGCGTATCGCGGGTTCGTCAGGCGCAAATCCGTTCGCGTGTATCGCCGCCGGCATCGCCTGCCTGTGGGGACCAGCGCACGGCGGCGCCAACGAAGCGGCACTCGCCATGCTGGCCGACATCGGAACTGTGGACAAGATTCCCGATTTCATCAAACGGGTGAAAGACAAGAACAGCGACGTGCGCCTGATGGGCTTTGGCCATCGCGTCTACAAGAATTACGATCCGCGCGCGAAGATCATGCAGAAGATGTGCCACGCGGTTCTCAACGAGACCGGTCACGGCGACGATCCTTTGCTCAAGGTGGCCATCGAGCTCGAGAAGATCGCTCTGAACGACCAGTATTTCATCGATCGCAAGCTCTATCCGAACGTCGATTTCTATTCCGGCATCACGCTGAAGGCGATGGGTTTCCCGACGTCGATGTTCACGGTTTTGTTCGCCGTCGCACGAACCGTCGGCTGGATCAGCCAGTGGAGTGAAATGATCGAGGACCCGCACCAGAAAATCGGGCGCCCACGCCAGCTCTATACCGGCGCCACGCGCCGCGATTACATCGACATGGCCGATCGCAAGTAGCGAGCGGCAGGAACGAGTTATGCGAAACAGCGATGAGGTCTGAATCCGGCTTTTCGCCTGCGGCGCGCAAGACTATTGCAACAAGAGGGGCCGGTTATGTCCCAGAGACCGACGCCAGATATCTTGTTTCGCAACCTCCGGCTGGGTGACGGCACCCCGTCTGCGATCGCTGTTTTCGATGGCCGCATCACGGCAATCGGCGCTGGCGCGGAGGCGTCGCCGGCAACGAACGTGATCGATCTCGGGGGTGCGCTGGCACTGCCCGGTTTCGTGGAAGGTCACATTCATCTCGATACCAGTTTTTATGGAGATGCCTGGCAGCCGCACGTACCCTGCACGGCCGGTTTCGACGTGCGCGAGCGCGTGGCTATTCAGCATCGCAACATGGCCGTCGCTGCGCCGATGGAGCAGCGTGCGCGCAACCAGCTCGAATTGTGCATCACCAACGGCTCCGCTGAAATGCGCAGCCATGTCATGGTCGACGCCAGCGTCGGCCTGAAATCGCTCGATACGATCGCAGCCGTGCGAGAGCAATATCGCGATTTCATCAATATCCAGCTCGTCGCCTTCCCGCAGAGCGGAATTCTAACCTGTCCGGGAACGATGGAACTGCTCGACGCGGCGTTCGATCACGGCGCGGACGTGATCGGCGGTCTCGATCCCGCGTCGTTCGACCGTGATGTGAAGGGCCATCTCGACGTCGTATTCAGGATCGCCGAAAAGCGCGGCGTACCCGTCGATTTTCATCTTCATGAACCCGACATGATGGGCGTTTTCTCGATCGAGGAAATCGCTGCGCGCACCCGCGCTCTCGGCATGCAGGGCAAGGTCGCGATCAGCCATGCCTACAGTCTCGGCGATATTCCCGCCGACACCGTCCGACGCGCCGCCGACATTCTCGCCGAAGCCGGCGTCGCGATCATGACCAACGCACCCGGCGCCCGCGCCTTCCCGCCGGTGCTGGCGCTGCGCGAGGCCGGTGTTACGGTGTTCTCCGGCAGCGACAACATCCGGGATAGCTGGTGGCCCTATGGGGACGGCGACATGCTCGGGCGCGCCACGATGATCGGATACCGTTCCGGTTTGCTCACCGACGATGAGCTGGAAGCAGCGTTCGACATCGTAACGGCCAACGGCGCCAGGGCGCTAGGCGTTACAGATTACGGCCTTGAAATCGGCGCACCCGCCAATTTCGTGGTCGTGAAGGCCGCACACATTCCTGAAGCAGTGGTCGCGGTGCCGAAACCACGGACGGTATACCGCAATGGCAAATGCATCGTACGTGACGGCATATTGCAGCGAGGACCATTGAACCCATAGCGTTTTCGAGCAAAGTGGAATCCGGTTCGCATGAAAACGCGTCGATCGGGAAGCTAGAATCTTTCACCGTTTCCGTGGAAAAGTGACGGACTCTACCGCCGTAGCATCGCCAGCGCCACGTCAGCGGCTCGCGAACTCGGCGGTTGACTATCTGTCGCCATGATCGCATCGAGCCTGGCGAAAGCATCGAGCTGACGATGCCGCAGTGGTGTCTCACCCAAAACCTCACGCAACCCCGCGGCAAGCCTCTCCGGCACGCAATCCTTCTGAAGAAATTCGGAGATGACGTTTTCACCGATCACGAGATTTGCAAGAATGACCGAGGAGACGCGGATCACGCGCTGCGCGATCCAGGCCTCCACCGCGCCTGCCTTGTAGGCGGCGATCATCGGGACGCCGGCAAGCGCCAGTTCCAGCGTGACCGTGCCTGATTTGGCAAGCGCGGCGCGAGCGATGCGGAAAGCGGCGCGCTTGTCATCCTCGCCGACCACGATTTGAGACTGAAGCGGCCAGCCCGCGACGGCTTTTGTTATCTCATCAACGAGATGCGGCATCGTCGGCAAAATCACATCGACGTCGGGAATGCTCTGCTGCAAAATCCGGAGAGTCTCTCCGAAGACGGACATGTGATGGCGGATTTCGCTGCGCCGGCTTCCGGGCAATACAAGAAGCACCGGAGGCGCCGCATCGCGTCGCTCGCGTTCCTGAGCGCCCGGCCGCAGCAGTCCGACCTGTTCGATCAGCGGATGCCCGACATAGGTGCATGGCGGACCTCCGAGCCTGCGATATTCATCGGGCTCGAACGGCAGCAGCGCCAGCACGTGATCGACGTAACTGCGCATCGCCCGCGCGCGGCCCGGCCGCCACGCCCATACCGAAGGCGAGACGTAGTCCACGATCGGCAAGACCGCATTGCGCGCACGCACGCGACGCGCGACGCGATGGGTGAAGTCGGGACTGTCGATGATCACGAGCATGTCGGGCGCGGCTGCGATCACGGCATCGGCGGTTTCGCGAATGCGGCGCAGGATCATGGGAAGCTGTTTGAGCACTGCAGCGAATCCCATGATCGAGAGTTCTTCAATCGGAAACAGCGACGTCAGGCCCTCGCGCGTCATCGTCTGACCGCCGACGCCCTCGAACCGCACGGAGTCACCGAGCCGCTGCCGCAACGCTTTCATCAGGCTGGAGCCGAGGCGATCGCCGGATTCCTCCGTCGCGATCAGAAATATCCTTCGGGAATTATTTGCGGCTGTCTGGTCAGGCATTACGCGGACAGCCCGACAACAAACACGCCGGCCGCATCGGCCGCGCCGACCAGCGCCTGCGGTTCGGCGACGAGCGTATCGCCGGCGACGACGGCGACGCCCGCGAGTCCGGCAGCGGCCGCATTCTCGACGGTGCGCGGACCCAGCGTCGGCAAATCGTAGCGCAGATCCTGCCCTGCCTTCGGCATTTTCACCAGAACGCCGCGTGCGGTTTTGCCACGGATGCGGCCTTCCGCGCGAAGCTGGGCAATGCGAGCCAGCAGCGCGTCCGTTCCCTCGATGCCTTCGACGCCGACCACATGACCATCGATCACCACGACGGCCTGCCCGATATCAAAGGGACTCAACGCGCGCAGCACCTCCTGACCTTTCGCGATATCGGCCAGCGCCGATTGATCCGGCGTTTTTCCGGTGAGGCATCCCGCAGGCATCAGCAAATCCGGCGCGATATCCTTGATGCCGACCATTCGAAAACCGTCACGCTCGAGGATGCGACCGATCCCCGACAGCAAATGATCGTCGCCGCCGCGGAACGCCGCCAGAACATGAGCCAGCACGCGAACGGTGCCCCAGTCCATGCGTATTTCGGAAAGCGCAGGACGAACCAGCGTTCCGATGAAAACCAGATCGCGGCAGTTTTCCGCGCGCAGCAGACGTTCGGCGTTGCCGATCTGGCCGACCGCGATCCAGTGATGCCGGAACCGCGACACTTTCTCCGGATCGCAAATACCCTTCAATGCGAAGAAAACCGGTTCGATGCCTTGCGTCAAAAGTGAATCCGCAACCGCGAACGGCAGCACTCCGCCGCCGGCAATCAAGCCGATCGGCGAGGAGACATCCGGAACGCGATCAATCATGGCTCGATCAGTTTATGGCTCGTCCGACGGCTTCCGCTATGCGGACCTGGTTGCACCATCCTGCGGCAAGCATAGAGGACGGTGCTTGTCCTCGCCAATAAAGGTCAGGATTTCCGCGATCGCGGGATCGTCCGACGCTCGGGACTGAACGCCCTTGAGGCGGTCCGCAAACAGACCCGGTCCGTAGAACAGGTCCTGATAGAAGGATCTGACCCTGGCGAGACGCTCGCGAGTGAACTTGCGCCGCCTCATGCCGACGACGTTGAGACCTTCAAGGTGCCCATGCTGGCCGTTGACGAAGCCATAAGGAATGACATCGCCGCGAATGCCGGTGAGGCCGCCGATCATGGCCTGCCTGCCGATCCGCGCGAACTGGTGCACCGCCGAGAGCCCGCCGATATAGACGAAATCTCCGATCCTGCAGTGGCCGCCCAATGTCGCCGAGTTGGCGAAGATCACGTCATTGCCGATCTGGCAGTCGTGGCCGACATGACTGTAACTCATGAAGAACCCGCGCGCGCCGACGCGGGTCACGCCGACATCCTTGGGGGTGCCGACGTTCATCGTTACGCTCTCGCGGATCGTGCAGTCCTCGCCGATCTCAAGGCGCGTCGGCTCGTTGCGATAGCCGAGGTCTTGCGGCGGCCCGCCGAGCGCCGCGAACGGATAAATCGTGCAGTTCGCTCCGATGGTCGTGTGTCCCGCGATGGACACATGCGAAAGCAGACGGCAGTTCGAGCCGAGAACGACATGAGGACCGACCGCGCAGAAGGGCCCGATCTCGGTCCCCTCCCCTATCACGGCACCATCTTCAATTCGTGCGGTAGGATCGATCTTGCCCATCAGTCGGTCAGCATCGCGCCGACGTCGGCTTCGGCGACGGTGATGCCGTCCACTTTCGCGTCGCCGTGAAACCACCACATCGTTTTGCGCCGCCCAATGCTGCGCATGTGATATTCGACGATATCGCCAGGCATGACGGGCTTGCGGAACTTGCACTTGTCGATCGTCAGAAAGTAAACCGCGCGGGGTTTTTCGGTGCCCTCTACCGACGTGATGCCGATGACACCAGCCGTCTGCGCCATCCCCTCGATCATCAGCACACCCGGATAGACCGGCCGTTCCGGGAAGTGGCCCTGGAATGCAGGCTCATTGATCGTGACGTTCTTCACGCCGATACCGCTGTAGTCGGCGCGAATGTTGATGACACGGTCAATCAGCAGGAATGGATAACGATGAGGGAGGGTTTTGAGGATGGTGGCAATGTCCACCTCCTCGAACTTGATCGGCGACTCCATTACTCATGCACCTCGATCCTTCGGATCGGACGTGGCCGATCCCGCGTTCGGCGCACCATCGCGCACCAGACGTTCCACCGCAATGATCTCGCGGAACCACTGCTTGGTCGGTTTTGCGAAATAACCGCCCCAGCGGCCGTTCGGAGGAATATCGTCCTTGACCGCGCTCATGGCGGTGACCTGCGCGCCATCGCCGATGTGGAGATGGTTATTGATCCCGCATTTGGCGCCTAGCGCGACGTTATCGCCGATGGTCAGGCTGCCCGCCAGGCCGATCTGGGCCGCCAGCAGGCAGCGCCGACCGATTGTCACATTGTGGCCGATCTGGACCTGATTGTCGATTTTCGTCCCTTCCCCGATGACGGTGTCGCGCAGGCTTCCGCGATCGATGGTCGTGCCGGCGCCGATCTCGACGTCGTTCTGGATCAACACACGCCCGGTCTGCGGGACTTTGACATGCCCCTCGGAACTGAAGAAAATGAACCCGTAGCCATCCTGCCCGATGTGACAGCCGGGATGGATCAGCACATTGTTGCCGATGAGAGCGGCCTGGATTGTCGTACCGGCGCCGACGTTGCAATTCCGACCGATCCGCACACCGGGGCCGATCACCGCACCTGAACCGATCACCGAACCGGTTCCGATTTCTGCTCCGGGGCCGATCACCGCCAACGGGTCGACAACGACTGCATCTTCAAGATGCGCGGACGGGTGAATGACGGCGGAGGCGGCGATCGCCTCGTTGTCGAACCACGACTGGGGCCGCAGCGTATCGGCGTGAAATTCGCGCGCGATCTTCACGAACGCACGAAACGGCGACGCCGAGCGCAGGACAGCCACGTGGGTCGGAACGTCGGCCTCGAATCGGGAATTGACGAGACAGGCACCCGCCTTCGTTACCGCCAGTTGCGCGGCATACTTGTGATTGTCGAAGAACGTGAGATGCGCCGGCCCGGCCTGGTCAAGCGAGGCGAGGCCGGCAATCCGCTGGGCACCCCGGGAGGCGTCGATCAACTGCGCTCCCGTCGACGCCGCGATCTCCGCCAGCGTCAACGACGGCGGCGGCTTAAAGAACGCCGGTTGTGCCATTCCATCCGTCGCGGTGCGCGCCGTGATCACCTTCAGAATGTCGTGCCGCCGCCAAACCTGAACTCCTGCACCCGGTCGTACTTGCCCTTCGTGATCGGCACCGCGTAGTCGAAGCGAAGCGGGCCGAACGGAGATTGCCAGATCAGGCCGACACCTGCTGAGGTCCGGATCACGTTGGTGTCGTCATATTGCAGACCGGCGCAAGTGCCGGGATCAGTGCGCGACGTACTTGGCACGCAGCCCGGCGCGTTGAATTCATTGGTCAGCGCGTAAGAGGTCGGCCCCTTGTAATCCCAGAGCGAACCGGCATCCGCATAAACCGCGCCCTTCAACCCGACTTCCTTGGGAAGGAACCAGAACGGCATCTGCAGTTCAACCGAGGCTCCCCAGTACTTTGTGCCGCCCAAAGCGTCCATCGTGCTCAGATAATTGATATCGCGGGGGCCGATACCATTCGGCGCGAAGCCGCGAACCAGATTGGGACCCATCTGGAAATTATCCAGCATGCGAATTCCGTTCTGCCCGGCATAGTTGCCGATGTTGTTCAGAATACCGCCCTGCAGATGGACCAGACCGACGATGTCCGAAACCAGCGGCTGGTAGTACTTCGCATCGATCGCGGTCTTCAGGTATTTGACGTCGCCGCCGACGCCGGCGAAGTCCTGTCTGAAGTCGATCAGCAGACCCTCGGTCGGGTTCTTGTTGTTGTCGAGGGTATTGTAGGTCAGCGTGTAGCCGAGCATCGAGGTCAGCGTGCGACCGCGCTCCAACTCCTGGCGAATAGGCAGAGAAGCCTCGCCATCGGAGTAGCAACCAAGGCTCGAACCATCCCATGTCCCGTTGAGGTTCATAAAGGCCGGCGACGGGTTGTAATTCGGGTCGCCGATGTTGTTGTTACAATTCCGCAGAACATCCGGCAGCCCGATTTCCTGCTGGTAGATCGAATAACGCAGTTGCAGCGTCAGATCTTCACGCAGGCCGAAACCCAGCCTTGGGCTGAATCCAAGCGTCTTGACGTTATAGGAAATGTACTGGTTGGCGAGCTGCTCGCGCTGATAGAGATCGAGCCCGAGCGCGACACGATAGTCCAGCAGGTACGGCTCGACGAACGACAGCGAGTATCCTCGCGCGTACTGGCCGTACTGGACCGAGGCTTTTGCGAACAGGCCGCGGCCAAGCAGATTGCGTTCGGAGACACTGACCTCCGCGAGCGCGCCCTGGGTGGTCGAGTAGCCGCCCGAAACCGAGAAGTCGCCGGTCGACTTGTCTTCGACGTCGACATCGAGGATCACGCGATCGCTGGACGATCCAGGCTCGGTCGTGATCTTGACCGTCTTGAAGAAATCGAGGTTCTTCAGGCGGCGCTCGGCACGATCCACCAGGGATCGATTGTAGGCATCGCCTTCCGAGATATCGAACTCGCGGCGGATCACATAGTCCCGGGTCCGCGTATTGCCCCGGATGTTGATGCGCTCGATGTAGGTTCTCGGACCTTCGTCGATCGCGAATACGATCGAGACGGTATGGGCGTCGAAGTTGCGATCACCTCGGGGGCGCACCACCGCGAATGCAAATCCGCGACGCGACGCTTCGACCTGCATCTCCTCGACGGACTTCTCAAGCGCTTCGGCGTTATAGAGCGCTCCGACGTTGACCCGCGAAAAGCTGCGCAGCGAATTTCCATCGAGCGACGGAATCGACGACTCGAACGTCACCGACCCGACGCGGTATTGCTGGCCCTCGTCGATCTTGAAGGTGACGAGGAACCCGTGGCGCGCAGGGTCGTATTCGGTCAGCGCCGCAACGATCTGAACGTCGGCAAAGCCGTGCTTAAGATAATAGCGGCGCAGCAGGTCGCGATCGGCCTCGACGCGGTCGGGATCATAAACGTCGCCTCCGCCGAGAAAGCTCAGGAAGTTCGACTCGTGCGTCTTGATCACGTCCTTCAGGCGATACGACGAAAAAGCATGATTGCCGATGAATTCGATCGACTTGATACCGGTCTTGCCGCCCTCGTTAATCGTAAAGATCAGATCGACGCGGTTGTTCGGCTGCTCGACGATTTCGGGAGTGACGCGCACATCATAGCGGCCGGAATGGCGATAGATTTCGACGATTCGCTGAACGTCGGACTGGACCATCGGCCGGGAAAACGTGCCGCGCGGCTTGGACTGGATTTCCGCCGTCAGTTGATCGTCCTTGACCTTCTTGTTGCCCTCGAACGCGACCCGGTTGATGACCGGATTTTCCACGACCGAGACCACCAGCCTGCCCCCGACCCGGTTGATCCTGACATCCTGGAACAGACCGGTTTCGATCAGCGCCTTCAACCCGTCATCGATGCTCGCCTGGTCAAGACGCCCGCTGGCATCCGGCTTGAAATACGAACGGATCGTCTCCAGTTCGACCCGACGGTTTCCCTCGACCGAAATCGACGAAAGGGTCTGGGCCGCAGCGGGCGACGACACGAGCGGGACAGCCACGACAGCGGCAACCGGCACGGTCGCGACTACCAGGGCGGCGAGCAGTGTCCCCCGTAACACTCGCATTCCAACATTCATGCGCAATGCGCCCTTATCAATTCTGATGCCGACCCGTTCCCCGCGGGTGCGGCAGATTCCCATTCGCGCTGCTTGTAGCCAATTTTTCGGTAGCGGCAAACGGCCTTTCGCAGTGCAATTCCAATTTAACTCCAAGACGTTGCCCAATAGTCACGCCCGGATCGCGATGATTGTGGATCGAATCGATACAAAATCACGAACGTGATCGATTCCCATATTTGAGAAGCGGGACGCGAAACGAAAACCGCTAGGGCTTTTCCTCTTCCCCCGCTCCCGGCGCGCGACTCACGAGCCGGCCAGATGCAGTATGTCATTGTAGGTCGCGAAGACCATCAACATCAGCACCAGGCCGAGACCGATTCGGAAGCCCATTTCCTGGGCACGCTCGGACATCGGGCGGCCTCGCGCAGCTTCCACCGCATAGAACAAAAGATGCCCGCCATCCAGCAAGGGAACCGGAAACAGGTTCAGCAATCCGATGGACACGGAAAGAATGGCGGCAAGATGGATCAGCGGGCCGAGGCCAATCGTGGCGACCTGCCCGGATATCTGCGCGATGCGAAGCGGGCCGCCCACCTGATCGGCAGCCTCGCGTCCGGTGAATATTCCGCCGATATAAGCCAGCGTGCGGTCGACCACGAACCAGGTCTCCTTCACTCCCAGCCATAGCCCCTCCGCCGGGTTGACCCTTTCGGTGGTGACGTCGCCGGGCGAAGTCGCGCGCGAAATCCCGAGCACGCCGATCCGGTGTTCGTTACCGAACCGGTCCTTGATTTCCCTCAGTTCCGGAGTTCCCCGCAGATCGATGACCGCATCGCCGCGCTTCACCGTGAATGTCAGCGTCTCGCCGGCACTGGTTCCGACGATGCGCTGCATATCCGAAAAGCTGTCGATCGTGCTGCCGTTGATCGCGGTCACGATGTCGCCGAGCTTGAAGCCGGCGGCTTCGGCTGCGCTGCCGGCCAGCACTCCGTCGACGCGCGGCGTCGTGCTGGGCTTGCCCAAAAAGGTGAACAGGCCTGCGAAAATGAAGATCGCGAGGATGAAGTTGGCGATAGGGCCGGCAGCAACGATTGCGGCACGCCGGCCAACATTCTTGTGGTGGAAGCTGCCGGCGCGCTCCTCCGCGGTCATGGATGCAAGGGTCGCGCTGGACGGCGTGCTTGCTTCGGAATCATCGCCCAAAAACTTGACATAGCCCCCGAGCGGGATGGCCGAGACCTTCCAGCGCGTCCCGTGCCTGTCGTTGAAGCCCGCCAGTTCGGGGCCAAAGCCTATCGAGAACGTGAGGATTTTCACGCCGGCCCAGCGCGCAACCAGAAAGTGGCCCAGTTCGTGAAAGAAAACGACGATCGTGAGAACAAACAGGAACGGAACGACGTAGCCTATGACACCTGTGCTTAATGTATGGAAACTATTAAGAAAAAACTCTGCCATTCCGTTTCCCTCGTCCAGCGCCCGGAGGCCCTGGTCCCGAACGCCCTAGAGCCTTTCGGCTTCTGACGGAATCAGAAGCGAACCTCTAAGGTTTGATTGACGCGCTCTCTCCACACGCAGCGTTGTCCCGTACCCTGCTCGGGTCAGGCCGGAGACGCGTCGTCGTTTGATTTCTACCATCCGCATCCGGCTTTAGCGAGCATTCCCGCGAAGATTGGACTCGAAGGAACACTAGCAAATATAAGTTACCAGTGAAGTTTTGAATTTGACATTTGCGTGTAAACCCTCAAGCCGAGCGAAAGGCGCGACGTCAATTCATCACTGGAATATTTCCGCTTCCGATGATTCAGAAGCGAGACTCTATGATCTTGATTTGACTCGTTTTTTAAGAAGCCTGACGGACGCGGGAAAGCGCAGCAAACTTTTCCCCATCCGCTCCCTAGGACGCTTTTGCGGCAATTTGCGGCAAGAGCGAAGCCGCCATGTTTCGCGCGTTATGGTCAACGGCGATGGCGTCGTCAGCGGACGCCAGAGGTGCAAGATTCCCCGCCCGGATCCAGCCGTTCAGGGTCGCTTCGACGAGGCGCGCGATGGCCCCGAACCTGATCTTCTCGGCGATGAACGCCGCAACGGCGATCTCGTTGGCGGCATTGTAGACGGTGGTTGCGCCGTTGCCTGTTCTCAGCGCGTCATAGGCCAGCCGCAACGCCGGAAATCGGGCGAAATCCGGCGCCTCGAACGTCAGTTGCCCGATTTTGGCGAGATCGAGCTTCATCGCCGGGCCGGCGATGCGCTCCGGCCAGCCGAGGCAATGCGCGATCGGAGTCCGCATGTCGGGCGTCCCGAGTTGAGCGACGACGGACCGGTCGGAAAACTCGACCATGCCGTGGACGATCGATTGCGGGTGGACCAGCACGTCGATCTCGTCCGGCGCCAGCGCAAACAGGCAGGCGGCCTCGATCACTTCGAGTCCCTTGTTCATCATCGACGCCGAGTCGATGGTGATCTTTCGACCCATGCTCCAGTTCGGATGTTTCAGCGCCTGCGCCAGCGTCGCGTTCTCGATGTCGGCAGGCGCCCAGGTGCGAAACGGCCCCCCCGACGCGGTAATGATCACGCGCGTAAGTTCGTCGCGGTTTCCCGAACTCAGGGCCTGAAACAGCGCATTGTGTTCGGAGTCGGCCGGCAGGATGCAGGCCCCGGCCTTGGCGGCGCGCTGCATGAAGAAATCGCCGGCGCAGACCAGACACTCCTTGTTCGCAAGCGCGATCGTCGTCCCGCGATCGACGGCGGCAAGCGCGGGCTTCAGCCCGGCCGCCCCGCTCACAGCAGCCATCAGCCAGTCGGTCGGACGCGAGGCTGCCTCGATGATCGCGCTTTCTCCGACGCCACACTCGATGCCGCTGCCGGCGAGCGCTTCCTTCAACTCGCCAAAACACGAGGTATCGGCCACCGCGACAAACCGCGCGTCGAATTCTCGCGCGAGCTTGGCAAGCATCTTGGCGTTGGAATTCGCCGTCAGCGCTTCGACGCGATAACGGCCGCGCGCGCTTCGCAACAAATCCATCGTGCTGTCGCCGATCGAACCGGTGGCTCCCAGAACCGTTACGGTCCTGACGCCCGCCTGAACCGGCTTGTCATTTTTCAACGGAACAGCACTCATACCTCACCAAACCATAAGAGCATGACCGATGCCATTCGCATCGCCCCGCAGAAATCCGAAAAGCGCGGCAGCAATAATCGCCGCAACAAAGCCGTCGAGGCGGTCGAGCAGACCGCCATGCCCGGGAATGATCTGACTGGAGTCCTTGACCCCGAAACGTCTCTTGACCGCCGATTCAAACAGGTCGCCCGATTGCGACACGACGGACAGGAAAGCGGCGAGCAAAAGCAGCGGTGTCAGTTTTCCAAGACCGAAGGCGGCAAATCCCGCCGCAACAGCGAGCCCGCCTGCGAACCCGCCGATCGCGCCGGCCCACGTTTTCTTCGGGCTGACGCGAGGCCACAATTTGGGTCCGCCGATGCCGCGGCCGGCGAAATATCCTCCGATATCGGCCGCCCACACCACCAGCATGACGAATATCAACGCGGCGAACCCGTAGGCATCGTCGAGGCGAACCTGAGCCGACGCAAATGCGGCCGCCGCCGCGTAACAGAATCCGGCCACCGACCAAAGCTGCAACCGCCGCGACACCGCTGCGACCGCTGCAATGCCGATCACGAGAACAACCAGCGAGAACGCGCCGTATCCAAGCGCCAGACTCAGACCGGACAGGACGAGCGCCGCGATCCCTGCGGCGACGGTCTGTTTTTCCCGCGCGGCGCCGACGATCGTCAGCCATTCGACGTACATGCCGATGGCCGCGAGCGTTACAAGTCCGATCCATAGCGGCCCGCCGGCCCATGCGATCCCGATCGCAGCAGGGGCGAGCACAAGCGCGGCAAGGATGCGCGTGCGGAGATTCCGCGATTCTCCTGCAGCGGCCGGCGCTACCTGTTCCTGATTCACGCCCGTCACGACCCGGTCTTCGCAGCCAGCCCGCCGAAACGGCGCTCGCGTCTGGCATATTCGGCGATGGCGCCTTCGAGCGCGGTCTTGTCGAAGTCCGGCCAGTGAATCGGGACGAACACAAACTCGCTATAGGCCGCCTGCCACATCAGGAAATTCGACAGCCGCTGCTCGCCGCTGGTGCGGATGATCAGATCGGGGTCGGGAATATCCGGCGCATCCAGATATCGACCAAGCATGTCGGCGTCGATCGTGGCCGGATCGCGCTTGCCGTCCGCAACCTCACGCGCAAGCCGCTGTGCGGCGTTCGCGATTTCCTGCCGCGAACCGTAGTTGAACGCGACCACGAGATTGAGGCGGGTGTTGTCCTTGGTCAGCTCCTCCGCCTCGCTCAGCAGCGCGCTGATATCCGGCTCCAACCCTGCACGTTCGCCGATAACCCGCACGCGCACCCCGTCGCGGTGCAACGTCGCGAGGTCGTTGCGGACGAACCTTCGCAGCAAGCCGAAGAGATCGTTGATCTCGCTCGGAGGCCGCGACCAGTTCTCGGAGCTGAAAGAAAAAATCGTCAGATAAAGAATGTTCAGTTCGCTTGCGGCACGAACCACGCGTCTCAGCGCCTCGACCCCGCGACGATGACCTTCCGCACGCGGCAGCCCTCTTGCGGCCGCCCATCGGCCGTTGCCATCCATGATGATCGCAACGTGCAGCGGCGCATCGGCTTGGTCCGATCCCTCGATTGCAGGCGCTACAGCGTTCGACATCAGGTCAGTCCAGTCCCGGCTAAACGGTGAGGATTTCCTTTTCCTTGCCCGCCAGCAATTGATCGATTTCGGAGATTACCCCGTCCGTCGCCTTCTGAACATCGTTCGCCAGGCGCTTCTCATCATCCTCGGAAATCTCGTGATTCTTCTCGAGCTTCTTGATCGCATCGAGTCCGTCGCGCCGGACGTGGCGAACCGCCACCTTGGCCGCCTCGGCATATTTATGCGCGATCTTCACCAGTTCCTTGCGGCGCTCTTCGTTGAGTTCGGGGATGCGCAGGCGAAGCACCTGTCCTTCGGTGGCCGGGCTCAACCCGAGGTTGGAGTCGACGATCGCCTTCTCCACCGCCTTGACCATCGATTTATCCCAGACCTGCACCGACAGAAGGCGCGGCTCGGGAACGCTGACCGTCGCCACCTGGTTCAACGGCATGTGGCTGCCATAGGCCTCGACCTGCACCGGATCGAGCATCGACGATGCCGCCCGCCCGGTCCGCAAACTGCCCAGCTCATGCTTGAGGGACTGTGTCGCTCCCTGCATCCGGCGTTTCAGCTCGCCGATATCGAAATTCCCCGACGCCATGCCGCTCTCCAATACCAAACCTGACCCACATCCAACCTGACGACACCGATCAACTGGCGACGATCGTCCCGCGCCCGGCGCCTCTCAGGATGGCGCCGATCGAGCCCGCTTCCGCGATCGAGAACACGATGATAGGCAGCGACGTCTCGCGGGCAAGCGCGAAAGCGGTCGCATCCATGACCTTATAGCCGCCTTCGAGCGCCTGCGAGTGGCTTAACCGCTCGAACCGTCTGGCAGACGGGTCCTTCTTCGGGTCCGAACTGTAGACGCCATCCACGTTCGTCGCCTTGAGCACGGCCTGCGCGCCGATCTCAGCGGCGCGAAGCACCGCGGTGGTGTCGGTCGTGAAAAAGGGATTGCCGGTGCCGCCGGCGAGCAGAACGATGCGGCCCTCGGCGAGATATTTGTGCGCCGCGCCGCGGGTGAAGAGTTCGCAGACTTCGGGCATCACGAAGGCGGATAGCGCGCGGGCCGGCTGCCCGCGGCGTTCGAGGGCGGCCTCGAGCGCAAGGCAGTTCATGACGGTCGCAAGCATTCCCATCGTGTCGCCGGTGGGCCGCGAGACGCCGCGGGACGATACCTCGACACCCCGGAAGATGTTGCCGCCCCCAACCACAACCGCGATTTCGGTTCCCAGTTCGCGCGCCGCGGTCAGATCGCCGGCGATACGGTCGATGGTCGGCTGGTCGATGCCGAAGGGTTGCGAGCCCGCCAGATATTCCCCGGACAGTTTAACGACAACGCGACGATAGGCTGGCTCATCCATGATGCGTTAGCTCCGCCGTGAGTCTGGTTGTCCTGTCCCCGCCCGTTCGGGCCCGGCGTCACCCCTGTCCGGCAGCCGCGGCCACCTCGGCCGCGAAATCGGATTCGGTTTTCTCGATGCCCTCGCCGAGAGCGTAGCGCACAAAACCCGTCAGCTTCACCGGCGCGCCGACCTTTGCCTCGGCCTCCTTGAGTGCCTGGCCGACGCTTTTCTTGTCGTCGAAGATAAACGGCTGTTCCAGCAGGGTCTGTTCCTTGAAGAAAGTCTTCAGGCCGGACTCGGTGATCTTCTCGATCATGGCCTCGGGCTTGCCCTGTTGGCGGAACTTGTCTGCGAGGATGTCCTTCTCGCGCTTGACGACGGCGGGATCGACTCCCGACGGATCGATGGCAAGCGGGTTCGAGGACGCGACATGCATCGCGATCTGGCGGCCGAGCGCGGCCAGTTCGTCGGTGTTGCCCGCCGACTCAAGTGCGACGATCACGCCCATTTTTCCGGCGCCATCGATGACAGCATTGTGGACATAGCTTGCGACAATTCCCTTGCTGACTTCGAGCAGGGCCGCGCGACGCAACGTCATATTCTCGCCGATGGTGGCGATCGCATCCGAAATGGCCGTCTCCACCGTGGCGCTGCCGACCTTGGCGGCCTTGATCACCTCGACGTCGGCGCCGACGCTGAGGGCGACCTGCGCCACCATCTTGACCAGCCCCTGGAACTGGTCGTTGCGCGCGACGAAATCCGTTTCCGAATTGACTTCGACGACGACGCCCTTGTTGCCGCTGGTGACGGTGCCGATCAGGCCCTCTGCCGCGACGCGGCCGGCCTTCTTGGCGGCCTTCGACAGCCCCTTCTTGCGTAGCCAGTCGATCGCAGCCTGCATGTCACCGTTGTTTTCCGTCAGCGCCTGCTTGCAATCCATCATGCCGACGCCAGTGGTTTCGCGCAGGTCCTTGACCATCGCTGCGGTGATTGTCGCCATTGCTGTGTGCCCTTTGCCTGTCAGGAGACTGCGGCGCAACTCGCCGGCCGCTGTCTCTACTCAGGAAACAAGTCAGAAAATTATGAAAGAGGGGTGGCCGCGAAACCGCCACCCGTCACGTCATTCCGCTTCGGCCGTCAGCGTCTTGGCCTGAGCGACCCAGCCGTCGGCCCGGCTCGGAAGCCCGACCTCCTCGCCGATCTTGTGCGCGGTGCCGTGATCGAGCTCGGCGAGCTGCCAGTAGTGGAAGATGCCGAGGTCGTTGAACTTCTTCTCGATCGCACCGGACACGCCCGTGAGCTTCTTGAGATCGTCGGCGACGCCCCGCGGACCCGCAAGGCCCTGGAAGCCGGATGGCTGCGCGGCGGCCGGCAGCTCCTCCTGGACCGGCTGAACCGAAGCGCCGATATCGATGCCGGATTCGCCCTGGGCGCGCGAAATGCCATCGATTGCCGCACGCGCGATGAGGTCGCAATAAAGGCTGATGGCGCGTCCCGCATCGTCATTACCCGGAACGATGTAGGTGATGCCCTTGGGATCGCAATTGGTGTCGACGATCGCCGCGACCGGGATATTCAGCCGCTGCGCCTCCTGGATCGCGATGTCTTCCTTGTTGGTATCGATCACGAAGATCATGTCGGGCAGACCGCCCATGTCCTTGATGCCGCCGAGCGAACGATCGAGCTTGTCGCGCTCGCGCTGCAGCGTCAGGCGCTCCTTCTTGGTGTAGGCGTGGGCGTCGCCGGAGCCGAGCACCTCATCGAGATGGCGCAGCCGCTTGATCGAGCCGGAAATCGTTTTCCAGTTGGTCAGCGTGCCGCCAAGCCAGCGCGAATTCACGAAGTACTGCGCCGACCGCTTCGCGGCCTCTGCAACGCCGTCCTGCGCCTGGCGCTTGGTGCCGACGAACAGGATGCGGCCGCCCTTGGCGACGGTATCGCTGACGGCCTGCAGCGCGCGATGCAGCAGCGGCACGGTCTGTGCGAGATCGATGATATGGATGTTGTTGCGCGCACCGAAAATGTAATCCGCCATTTTCGGATTCCAGCGGTGCGATTGGTGGCCGAAATGAACGCCAGCCTCAAGCAGCTGGCGCATGGAAAATTCAGGAAGCGCCATGGTTCAATTCTCCGGTTGGTTCCTCCGGAAACGTGTGAGCAGCGCAAGGCATCAAACCAAAAGGCATCAAACCAAAAGGAATGCGGCCGGCTGCCACCGGACGGCTGTTTAGGCCATGTTTCCGTGTGAGATGGCGGGCTTATAACCGCCACCCTGCCCTGACGCAAGGATTTCCGGCCGTTATAGCGCTTTCGAGCGAAGCATATCCTCGGGCCTGACCCGAGGATGGATACCGGCTCGCGTGAGGAAAACGCGTCAAAACAATAATCTGGAGCTTCGCTACTGATTCAATCAGCAGCGAGGCTCTAAGACAGTATCCGGTAACGGGAACAATGCCGGTCAGGGACGAATCCGAACCGGCACTGCTGGCTAGCATTTGTCGACGTGCGGCGGGCACTTTTTGCCACGTCCGCCACGAGGTGGCGGCGCCGGATGGGCGGCAGGCGCCGCCCGTGGTGGCGCGACAGCCCTTGGCGGAGGTGCGGCGCGTGGCGGCGCTGCCATTCGCGGCGGCGGTGCCGCATGCGGTACTGACCGCGGCGGCGCAGATCTCGGAGGCGCCGCCATCCGCCGCATCGGCGGTGCTGCATGCGGGGCGGAACGCGGCGGCGAGGCGACGCGTGGCGGTGCTGCATGTGATCGCGGCGAAGCGGACCTGGGAGCAGCCCGTGGCGGCGTCGCGCGTGGCGGCGCGACAGCCATTGGAGCCGTTCGGGATGGCGACATCGACCTTCGGACTTGGGGCTCAGCTTGCGGCCCTCGTGACAGTGGCCTTGCAGCGCCGGATTGTGGCGCGGCCGGACCGGATGCGCCACCGCCCGGCCCGGTGGTCGGCGGCCGTCGAACACCGGAAGCCGGTCCCGTCTCCGGAACGGTTGCGCCATGTCTTGGCGTCAACCCATCAGGCGCTGGTGGCGTGCCCTTGCTGCCCGGCACCGGCAGTGCGTTGATCTTCGGGAACTGCCTGCCGGTCGAATCCGGGCCCCGCGCTGGCTCGCCGGGCTGCGCCGCCGTCGCGGGCGGGTGCTCGGTAGCGGCCGGGGCAGGAGGAGTTGTAGCCGGTTGCGGCGTAGCGGGCTGAGCCTGTGTGCCGCCAGCCGCAGGTAGAGCGCGACGCGGTCCGGGCGGCCTGTCTGTCGACCTTCTGAACGATCCGGCTTTCGCAGCCGGATTAATCGACGCGCTCGGCGGGACCGGCGCCTTCCCTTCCTGAATCAGGGTTGCCTTCCGCATCACCGCGGCAGGTAGCGCGGGTCCTGGATGTACAGCGGGCTGACTGACCTGATCCCGCGCGGCCGGGGTTCGCCCCGGAGCTGTTCTGGCGCCCGGCGCAGCCGGGTTCACGAAAGGCGCTGCCGGATTTGCCGCGCGCGGCGGACGGTTGATGACATTATTGATCACCGTCGTGTTGTGAATGTTGGTGAAGATGATGTTGTTCGGCGGCGGCTGGACGTAAGCCGGGGCGCTGACATAGGCCGGTATCGGCACGAACAACGGGCTCGGCAGATAAAACAATCCGATCGGTGGCGGAGGCGGCTCCAGCACCACGAAGTCCGGCGGCGGCGGCGGCAGGAAAAACACCGGCGGCGGTGGTGGCGGCGCGAAGTCGAAATCCGGATCGCTGAACATCAGCACTGGCCGATCGACATAGACGATCTCATCCGGCGGCGGCGGCGGAATATCGTAGTCGATCATGGCAAACGTCGGCGGCGGCTCAAGCGCGGCCGATAGGATCGCAAGCCTGCGCCGCGCATCGGCTGCGTGAGGCCCGCGCGGATAGCGTCGCAGGTACGACCAGTAGGCGTCCGGCGTGTCGGCCCGATAACTGCGCCGCCAGGTGATCGCCTCGCGGCGCGCTGCGATAATCGCCCTGACCCGCTTCGCCATCGGGTCGCGGGGATAGGCAGCGATGAAATCCTCATAGCCCTGCAAGGTGTCGCGATCGAGCGCGGCCAGATAGGCGTCCGACGCGCCGAGATCACCGATCGGTTTGTCACGCACCGCCGCCGCCTGATCAGGCGGCGCGACCGCTGGCGCATCCGCTGCACGATCGAAGAACATGAATTGCGCATCATCAACCTTCTGCGTGTCCCACGGCACCTGCGCGCCCTTGGTGTTCTCGTTGACGCGCAGGCGCACGCGGTTGAACAATTCGGGAAGCGGCAGGCCGCCGGTGCGGATCATTTCAGCCACCGCCTGCGCGTAGGCGCCGTATGGCCCCGACTCTTCCGGCGCGACCGTGCCCGGCGCGGCATTGAATGCAATCAGCATCCGCGGATTGGGTTCGACGAGCGCCAGACCGCTTGCAATCGATCCGTCTTCGATGAACGGCTGCTCGCGCGCGATGTCCAGCATGACGATGCTGAGCTTCAGGGGCAACGCCGTGAGCTGGCGCATGTAATCGCCGATGCGCAGGCCTTCGGTTGGAATATCGGTGTCATGCGCGATCGTCGAATCCACCGGGATGAAATAGTTCTCGCCAGAAAACTGGAGGCCATAACCTGCAAGATAAACCACCGCGACGGTGTCCGGGCCGGATGTTTCCGCCTTCTTCATGAAATCGCGGAACGCACCGCGCAACGTGTCGCCATCGAGGTCGCGGGCGCCGGTGACGTCAAAGCCCGCCGCCTGCAAGGTCTGCGCGATCAACCCGCCATCGTTGGCCGCCGTTGCGAGCGGCACCTTGGTATAAGCACCGTTTCCGATCACAAGCGCGATACGCTTTTCCTGTTGCTGGGCAATGGCCGCGCTCGGGATCACCGAGAACGCACCGAGCAGCAGACATGACACAAAGATTGCGAAGCTTCTGTTCAGGCACATGATCGTTCTGCCCTGCCAACAACCAAATACGAGTCCGAGGCATTCAGCGCGCTGGTATCTGAACATTATTTGAACGAAAAGCGGTCCGAACAAGGCACTTCTCAAAAGAGGTTATCTCTGTAAGGCCACTCTCGCGCGCGAGCAGTGAATCCAGGCAGTCGAGATTGGCTTAGAGCGCTTGGACGTCCACGACGCCCGAAACCGCCTTGATCGCGCCTGCGACCTGCGGCGAGACCCGAAAACGGCCGGGCAGCTTGATTTCCACCTCGGTTTCGAGATCCAGCAGCATCACCAGCGACACGTCGCCGTCGCCGGACGGCCTGGGTGCGGAAACCCTGGTGAGTCCGGGCGTATCGTCATTCTCGGGTACCTGAAGGCGCTTCACGATCGAATCCAGCGGCCGGGTATCGCGCAGGAAAATTCGAAGACCCTTCTGGGTCTTCGCCGCCGCATCATCCAGTGGTTCCGCGTGCAAGATCCGGGCACGCACCTCGTCGCCCTGCAATTCCGCGCCGAGTTGCAACAGCACCGCCGCCCCCGGTTCGAGCACCTCGCGAAATTGCGCCAGCCCTTCCGAGAACAGCACAGCCTCGAAGTGGCCGGTCGGATCGGAGAGCCCGAGGATTCCCATCTTGTTGCCCGTTTTGGTCCGCCGCTCCATTCGCGAGACGACCGTGGCGGCGACCTTGCCGGCGGTCGCGCCGGTCTTCACGGCGCGGGAGAATTCGGCCCATGACTGGACGCGCAGCCGTTTCAATGCGGTCGCGTAGTCGTCGAGCGGATGCCCGGACAGGAAGAACCCGACGGCCTCGTATTCGCGCCTCAGCCGATCGGCAGGCAGCCACGGCTCCGCCTGAGGCAGCATGATGGTCGGCGCATCCGCCATGCCGCCGAACATGTCGTTCTGACCGAGCATCGCGGCTTCGTGGCTGCGCTGGCATGCCGCGAGGATCGCCTCGGCGCCGGCAAACACACGCGCGCGGTCGGGCTCGAGCGCATCGAACGCGCCGGCAGCCGCAAGACTTTCGATCACGCGCTTGTTGACGGCGCGCGGCGGCACCCGGGCGGCGAAATCGGCCAGCGAGGTGAACAACCCGCTTTTGCGCGCTTCGACGATCTGTTCGACCGCCTGCGCGCCGACGCCTTTCAGCGCTGCCAGCGCATAACAGATGACACCGTCGCTGACTTCGAATGTCGCGCCCGAGCGGTTGATCGAGGGCGCTTCGACCTTGATGCCGAGGCGGTGGGCCTCACTGCGAAACTCCGAAAGCTTGTCGGTGTTGCTCATGTCGAGCGTCATCGACGCCGCCAGAAACTCGACCGGGTGATGCGCTTTCATGTACGCCGTCTGGTAGGACACGAGCGCGTAGGCAGCGGCGTGGCTTTTGTTGAAGCCATAATCGGCAAACTTCGCCAGCAGTTCGAAGATCGTTTCCGACTGCCCCTTTGGCACGCCGTTCTTGACGGAGCCGGCGACAAAAACCGCGCGCTGCTTTTCCATTTCCGCGCGGATCTTCTTGCCCATCGCGCGGCGCAGCAGGTCGGCGTCGCCGAGCGAATAGCCGGCCATGACCTGCGCGATCTGCATCACCTGTTCCTGATAGATGATGACGCCGAAGGTCTCCTTCAGGATCGGCTCCAGCATGGGGTGCAGGTATTCCGGCTCCTCCTCGCCATGCTTGCGCGCGCAGTAGGTCGGAATGTTCGCCATCGGTCCCGGCCGATACAGCGCGACCAGCGCGATGATGTCCTCGAAACGGTCCGGGCGCATGTCCACCAGCGCCCGCCGCATGCCCTGACTTTCAACCTGGAACACGCCGACCACGTCGCCCCGCGTCAGCATCTGGTAGCTCGCCGCATCGTCGAGCGGCAATGTGGCCAGATCGATATCGATATCACGCTGTTTCAAAAGCTTCACGGCAACGTCGAGAACGGTCAGCGTCTTCAGGCCGAGAAAGTCGAACTTCACGAGTCCCGCGGGCTCGACCCACTTCATGTTGAACTGGGTCACCGGCATGTCCGATTTCGGATCGCGATACATCGGCACCAGTTCGCTGAGGGGACGGTCGCCGATCACGATGCCCGCGGCATGGGTCGAGGCATGACGCGTCAGCCCCTCGAGGCGTTGGGCGATGTCGAACGCGCGCGCCACCACCGGGTCTTCGTCGCGAAACGCCTGCAGCTTCGGCTCGCTCGCGATCGCCGCTGCCAGGGTAACAGGCGCCGCAGGATTTTGCGGAACCAATTTGGTCAACTTGTCGACCTGCCCGTAAGGCATCTGCAGCACACGGCCGACGTCACGGAGCACACCGCGCGCCTGGAGCGTTCCAAAGGTGATGATCTGCGCGACCTGATCGCGGCCGTAGCGCTGCTGCACGTATTCGATGACCTCGCCTCGCCGCTCCTGGCAGAAATCGATATCGAAGTCCGGCATCGACACGCGTTCGGGATTGAGGAAGCGCTCGAACAGCAGACCGAACCGGATCGGATCCAGATCGGTAATGGTGAGCGCATAGGCCACCAGCGAGCCGGCGCCGGAGCCACGGCCCGGTCCGACCGGAATGCCCTTGGACTTGGCGTGCTTGATGAAGTCCGCAACGATCAGGAAGTAGCCCGCATAATTCATGCGGGTGATGACGTCGAGTTCAAAACTCAGACGGGCGCGATAATCCTCCTCCGTCATTCCCTGCGAAAGACCGTGAACCGCCAGACGGTTGGCGAGCCCCTCCTCCGCCTGGCGCCGCAGTTCGGTGGCCTCGTCGTTTTTCGCATCAACCATGTCCGCGGCGGCGCCGACCGTGAAATTCGGCAGGATCGGCTTGCGCGTGAGAGGCCGGAATGCGCAGCGTTCCGCAATTTCAATCGTGGATGACAGCGCCTCGGGAATGTCGGCAAACAGCACGGCCATTTCCGCGCGGCTCTTGAAGCGATGATCCGGCGTCAGTTGATCGCGATCGGTTTCCGCAACCAGGCGGCCGCCGGCGATGCACAGCAGGGCATCGTGGGCTTCGTAATCTTCGGAAGTGGCGAAATACGGCTCGTTGGTTGCGACCAGCGGCAGACCCTTGGCATAAGCGAGATCGATCAACGCGCCTTCGACGCGCCGTTCCTTGTCAAGGCCATGGCGCTGCAGTTCGACATAGAGCCGGTCGCCGAAAATCCCGGCAAGTTGATCGCAGCGCGCCGCCGCGAGAGCGGACAGATCGGCATTGAACGCCAGCGCCACCGGTCCCTCGGGGCCGCCGGTCAAGGCAATCAACCCTTCGTTTTCGTCCCGAAGCCACTCCGCCCTGATATGCGGCGTCTGATGCACCGGGGTTTCGAGGAACGCTCGGGAATTCAACCGCATCAGGTTGCGATAACCAGCCTCGCGCGCTGCCAGTAGCACAATCCGGGAAAAGGGAAGCGCGTTGCGCGCCGAAGGATCCTGATCGCCGAAATCGACCGCGAGTTCACACCCGACGATCGGTTGGATCCCGTAACCTGCAACCTTATCGGAGAACTCCAGCGCACCGAACATATTGTCGGTGTCGGTGAGCGCCAGCGCCGGCTGACGGTCGGCCTTGGCGAGTTCGGCCAGCTTCTGGATCTTGATCGAGCCCTTCAGCAGGGAATAGGCCGAATGGACATGCAGGTGGACGAAACCGGCGTTGGCGGTTGCGGGCTTCTGGATCATGGGCGTTCATCGGATGCAGGTTGTAGGCAGACGGCCCAAGCCGACTCGCCAGCGGATGGTGGTGGCTTGCACCCGGCATGTCCATGCGAAACCCCGGCGCACCCGTAAGGTATACCGGCTTTCCCCAGAGCGTCCGGGAATGACGGCGCTCGCTCACGAGAGCTGCGGAATGAGTTGCGCCCAGATGGCGACCATTCCAACGAACAATACGATCGAGGCCAGTGCCGCCGCCTCCTCCACGAACATTCTCAGCATGATGTCCTCCCATGACGAAAACATAACAAGAACATTGTTTATGTTTTGTTCTCAAAGTCAAGGGCGGGTAGCGGGGGTCAGTCCGGCGAATGACCCCGATGGTTAACGACAGGGCTAGGAAGGTGGATTTTGGCTCTGGAGAATATGTTTTTCTGCGACGTCCAAGTCCTTCCGAAACCGGGCAATGCCAAGAAGGCTGACCTCGAACACGATTGACTCTTCTTCCTCAGTCTCCTGGTCCAGCAACAACAACCTTATACCGGCCCGCCCATCCGGACGAACCAGCGTCTCCGACTCAATCACCGCCACGGTCCGACGATCGCGCTTTTTTTGTTCGCTCATTCGCTTCCTCAAGATGCCTGGTTTGGCCATCACCTTACGTCATCTCGGCAAGGGAATAGCCTTTATTTTCAGGTAGCCAAACTGCGATTTGTTTTGATCAGGTTCAAGCAGCCGGCACAATCTCAATCCGGCCTCAGCGCGTCTGCCATCTCCCGGATGGTTGTCCGGGCGGCGGCTTTCGGGTCCGATGCCGCGTAAATGGGTCTGCCCAGCACCAGATAATCGGCTCCCGCGCGGATGGCCTCGGACGGTGTCGCCACCCGCTTCTGATCGTGCCGGTCGCCGCCGCTAGGACGGATACCGGGCGACACGATCATCAGCTTGTTGCGCGTATGCTTGCGAAGCTCGGCGGCTTCGAGGGCGGACGCGATGACGCCATCGACCCCGACCTCGAGCGCCTTCTTCGCGCGGGCGACGACGAGGTCTTCAACATTGCAGTCGAAACCCATCTCCTTGATGTCGTCGGCATCCATGCTCGTCAATACGGTAACGCCGAAGACTTTCATGTCGGAGTCGCCGCGGCCGGCGACTGCGGCTTTCATGATGCTCGCAACGCCGTGGACGGTCAGGAAGGTGATATTCAGCTTGGCTGCTTGTGCGACCGCGCGCTGAACGGTCTCCGCGATGTCGTAATATTTGTAATCCAGGAATACCCGCTTGCCCTGCGCGATAAGCTCCCTGGCGAACTCGTTTCCGCCGACAAGCTGGAGACCTAAACCGATCTTGTAGAAAGACACCTCCTCGCCCAGATCGCGAACGAGCTTCCTTGCGTCCTCGACGTTCCAGTAGTCGAGAGCAACGATCAACTTCTCGCGGGCGAGATCGACAGAACGCGAATCGGTCATGCCTCAAACTGCCTCAGCAATTGCCATGGGGGATTTCCGGGAAATTTTGAGGATCGACACAACAGTCGGCACCGAATGTTCAAGATGGCAGTCGGACTTTAGAGCGCGGCGTCGCCGTTTTGCTACACGAAGCTGCTCCACACAAGGATATATCGCGGCGGAGAAGGCGCCGTTATAATCCCTGCACAGCCTTTTCAAACGATCCGACAGGCCCGAAAGCTCGCTGAAAGCATTGTCGGTGAACATCCATTGCCCGGATTTCAATCCATGCGCGCAGCACTCCTGATTGCTACAGCCCTCATGTGCTCGTGCACGAACGCTCATGCACAGGCCTGGGACAGCCGTTATCCGGTCTGCATGGTGATTTACGGGCCCTTCTCGTACAACGACTGCCGGTATACCACCCTCCAGCAATGCAGGCCGTTGGCGTCGGGACGCACCGCCCAATGCGTGGAGAATCCGTTTTTCGCCGGTCCGAAAGGCGGCTCGACGCGGCGGCCAAGCCGGCGACATAGCCATTGATCGAAGCACAATAGTCCGGCTTGGTGGATGGCGCCGCCCGCCTCAATCCAGTTCGACAACCTGACCGTTCTCGAGCGAGACCCGCCGGTCCATCCGGTCCGCGAGCTCCATGTTGTGCGTCGCGATCAGCATGGCCACGCGCGTCGCTTTCACGAGCTGCATCAGCGCATTGAAAACATGATCCGCGGTGTGTGGATCCAGATTGCCGGTGGGTTCATCCGCAAACAGCACGCGCGGCGCGTTGGCGACGGCGCGCGCGATGGCGACGCGCTGCTGCTCGCCGCCCGACAATTCCGCCGGCCGATGGGTGACGCGGTCGTCGAGACCGAGATAGGCGAGAATTTCGCGCGCGCGTTTGATCGTTTCCGAACGTTTGAGGCCGCGGATCATCTGCGGCAGCATGACGTTTTCGAGCGCCGTGAATTCCGGAAGAAGGCAGTGAGATTGGTAGACGAACCCGACATCGGTGCGCCGAATCTGCGTGCGCTCCACGTCCGACAGACCCGAGGTTGCGATTCCCCCGACGTAAACCTCGCCCGCATCCGGACTTTCGAGCAGCCCGGCAATATGCAGCAGAGTCGATTTTCCGGATCCGGAGGGAGCCACCAGCGCGACGGACTGCCCCGGCCACAAAGCAAGCTTCGCGCCGTCCAGGATGATCAGTTTCGTTTCGCCCTGCGTGTATTGTCGTTTGATATCGTGAAGATAAACGACCGGTATCTCCTTTTCCCCCTGCTCCATGTCCGCCGCTCACTCGTACCGCAGCGCTTCGACGGGATCGAGGCGCGCGGCACGCCACGACGGATAAAGGGTCGCGAGAAACGACAGCGTCAATGCCATGATCACCACGGCGCTGGTCTCGCGAAAATCGATTTCAGCCGGCAGTTTGGACAGGAAATAAAGCTCCGGCGAGAACAGCTCCGTGCTGGTCAGCCACGACAGGAATTCCCGGATCGACTCGATGTTGAGACAGATCACAAGCCCCACGATAAAACCGGTGAGCGTGCCGACAACGCCGATCGCCGCTCCGGTGATCAGGAAAATGCGCATGATCGATCCCTGCGACGCGCCCATGGTGCGCAGGATCGCGATATCGCTGCCCTTGTCCTTGACCAGCATGATCAGGCCCGAAACGATATTCAGCGCCGCGACGAGGACGATCAGCGTCAGGATCAGAAACATCACGTTGCGCTCGACCTGCAGCGCGTTGAAAAACGTCGAGTTGCGCTGCCGCCAGTCGACCAGAAACACTGGCCGGCCCGCGGCTTCCGTCACCGACTTGCGGTATTCGTCGATCTTGTCCGGATTGTCCGTATAGACCTCGATCGCGGTGACGTCGTTGGCGCGATTGAAATAGGCCTGCGCCTCGGCAAGCGGCATGAACACGAAGGTGGAATCGTATTCGGACATCCCGATCTCGAACACCGCCGCGATCTTGTACGGCTTGATGCGCGGCGTCGTGCCCATCGGGGTCACCGCCCCGCGCGGCGCGACCAGCGTGACGCTGTCGCCTGCATGCAGGGAGAGCTGATCGGCAAGACGGCGCCCGATGGCGACCCCCTGCCCGTCGTCGAAGCCCTCGAGCGTGCCCTGTTTGATGTTCCTGGCGATGGAGGTGAGGTTGCTGAGGTCGTTAGCCCTGATGCCCCGGACGAAAACGCCGGCGGCATTGAACGGCGAAGACGCGAGCGCCTGACCGTCGACGACCGGCGCGGCGAGCCGAATTCCCGGCACCTCGCTGATGCGGTCGGCGACGTCCTTCCAGTCGGTGAGCGGCGACTCCAGCGGCTGAACCAGCAAATGCCCGTTGAGGCCGAGGATCTTGCTGAGCAGTTCCGTGCGGAATCCGTTCATGACCGCCATCACGATGATCAGCGTGGCGACGCCGAGCATGATGCCCAGGAAGGAAAAGCCGGCAATGACCGAGATGAAGCCTTCCTTCCGCCGCGCCCGCAGATAGCGTCCGGACAACATCCACTCGAAAGCGGCAAACGGCTTGGTCCGGAGCGGCTGGTTCATGGTCTCATCCATCATTCGATAATCCCATGATTCGCGGCCAATTGTGGCCGGAATGGCATTGAACGCCGCGCGCGGTGGATAATCGCTAAGCTGTCAACCGCGCAACGGCATCCTCCAGCGCGACATTCTCCCGTGTGCCGTCCGCGCGCCGCTTGATCTCGACCTTGCCCTCGGCGAGCCCCTTGGGTCCCACCATCACCTGCCAGGGAACACCGATCAGGTCGGCGGTCGCGAACTTCGCGCCTGCCCGCTGGTCGGTGTCGTCGTAAAGCACGTCGACCCCTTTGGCCGTAAGCTCGCGATACAGCCGCTCGCACGCGGCGTCGGTATCGCTGGCGCCCTGTTTCAGATTGAGAATCGCAACCGTGAACGGCGCCACCGCGTCCGGCCACTTGATGCCGGCCTCGTCGTGACAGGCTTCGATGATCGCACCGACCAGGCGGGAGACTCCCACGCCGTAGGAACCGCCATGGATCGGCTGCTCGACGCCGTCGGGACCCGCCACCAGCGCCTTCATCGATTCGGAATACTTGGTGCCGAAATAGAAGATCTGCCCGACCTCGATGCCGCGGGTGTGAATGCGCTTCGCCTCCGGAACCTCGCGCTCGTAGCGCGACGCGTCGTGCACGTCCTCGGTGGCGGCATAGGCCGTGGTCCACTGCTTGACGATGGGCGTCAGATCGCCGTCGTAATCCACTTCGGTGCCGGGCACCGGAAGATCGAGGACGTCCCTGTCGATATAGACGCCGGACTCTCCGGTCTCGGCGAGAACGATGAATTCATGGCTGAGGTCGCCGCCGATCGGACCGGTCTCCGCGCGCATCGGGATCGCCTTCAGTCCCATCCGGGCGAACGTGCGCAAGTACGCGACGAACATCCTGTTGTAGGAGCGCCGCGCGCCGGCCTCGTCGAGATCGAACGAATAGGCATCCTTCATGAGAAATTCGCGGCCGCGCATGACGCCGAAGCGGGGGCGCTGCTCGTCGCGGAATTTCCACTGGATATGATAGAGATTGAGCGGCAGGTTTTTGTAGGACCGCACGTAGCTGCGGAAAATCTCCGTGATCATCTCCTCGTTGGTCGGCCCGTACAGCAATTCGCGTTTGTGGCGGTCCTGAATCCGCAGCATCTCCGGCCCATAGGCGTCGTAACGCCCACTCTCGCGCCAAAGGTCGGCGAGTTGCAGCGTCGGCATCAGTACCTCGATCGCGCCGGCGCGATTCTGCTCCTCGCGCACGATCGCCTCGATCTTCTTGAGCACACGAAGACCCAGCGGCAGCCACGCATAAATGCCGGCCGCCTCCTGGCGTATCATCCCCGCCCGCAGCATCAGCCGGTGCGAGACGATCTCGGCTTCCTTTGGAGTTTCCTTCAGGATCGGCAAAAAGAACCGCGACAAACGCATGGGCAGGCCTGAGAATCGCTTCGGGATGGGAACGCTCGCAGTGAAACCGGATCGGCTGACAAAATACAAGGGCTTGGGGGAGGACAAGCCGCGCGAAAGCGGCGGAATTCCGCTCGCCGGAGACAATTATCTATACTTATTTGTGCGTCCGGATACGGGCCGCTCCCCGAGCGGCGAAGACTCTGTTTATTTGATCTGAATTTCCGTCTCGGCATGGACCTGGTCGAAATCCGAGATCAGAACATCGAGCGCGAGAGTCCACCGACCGGCAACCGGGGCGGCCATCGATGCCTGCCACTGTCCATCACCCAGCGATCGTGCTTCCGCGCTCGATGGCTCGATGCCGTTGTCGGGGCTGGACAGCGTGACGGACACGCCCTTGGCGGAGAGCAGTTCCTCGTCCGGCGTCCGTAACTGAATTGCGATGCTGACAGGTCCGGCGCGGCCCGGCGACAGCGTAACATCCGCCATCATTCGTCCGGTATGAATGTGCGTGAAGAAGGGCTGAGCCGCGACCGTTAGCGTCCGAGGCGGCGGGGTAAAGCGCCAGAGCCCGACGACGCCGAGAATGCCGGCCACCAGCACCAGTTCGGCCACGATCGTCCGTCGCATGTGACGGCGAGAGTTGGGGCTGCCCTGCCCGATCCGCGGCGTCAGATACAGGCGATTCCAGAGCGCGATCGCCAGCAGCAGAGCCACCAGCACCAGCTTGATCGTGAGGACGCGGCCATAATTTGTCGTCCACAGCGCATCCACCCGCTCGAGTTGCACGACGGCGAGCAGCAGGCCGCTCGCCAGCAGCGCGGCGACGGCGAACGGGATGACGCGCGAAAACCGTGTCAGAACATCGACGGCGGTCTGGCGGGGTTCGCGCATCGCCAGCGCGAGCGGCATCAGCGAGCCGATCCAGAACGCCAGGGCGGCGCCGTGCATGAACACCGCGGGCGCGGTGAGCCATCGCGGCGGGGCGTTGGCGGCGTGGCCGGTCGCCGCCAGCGCGAGGCCAACGCCGGCCAGAGCGCCGAGAGACATGATCTTTGCGGCAGCGGCACCGAAACGATGCGACAGCAGAGCCAGAAGCAAGGCCGCGGACGCGATCGCAGCCGACAATCCGAACGAGCCGCGAGCGCCGACCGCCCAGACCTCCGCGTCAGGCAACGACGACAGCGACAGGCCAAGGGCGTCCAGTCCCTGTAGTCCTATCGAAAGCGCCAGCGCGGCCAACGCGATCAACTCGACGCTGCTTCCGATCACGCGCATCGCCGGCGCAGACGCCCCCCGCATCCAGGCAACGAAGAACGCTCCGCCGGCGCCAACGAACAGACCGACATAGATCGCCAGCCGCGCCAGCCAGATCGCGCCGCGCAACAGCGCATCGTTCGAGCGTACCGCCTGTGGCGCATCCACGTCGCGCCGGCCAATCCAGAACGTTATGGAACCGCCCACCGGATGACCGTCCGCCGAAGCCACCCGCCAACTGATGACGTGCGCGCCATCGCCCGAGATCGGCGGCGGCGTGAGAATGAGTTGCGCGCCGTCGCGACGAATCTCGGTGACGCTTGCGCCCGACCCGCTGTGATCGACGATCCGGATCGTCAGCGGTTCGACGGGTTCGTTGAAGGTCAGCGTCAGCGTCGCGGGCGCGTGCGCCAGCAAGGCACCGTCTGCGGGACTGCTGGCGATCAGGCTGGCGTGGGCGAAGGCTGCCGAAGGCAGCATCACCGCAGCCAGCAGCAAGCACCATACCGCCTGCGCCAGACGCCTCACGGACGCGATCCTCAGTGGCTGGCCTTCAGACGAACCACAGGCGCTGGCGTACGCAGCTTGTCGGCGTCCTGCCCGGCGGACGGGATTTCAATCCAGCGCTCGACGCCGTGCTCGCACTCCTGCACGGCCGGAAAATAGAGGCTCTGTCCAGCCTTGTCCGGAAGCCGCACGATCAGGCCAAACGTGTCGTAGAGGTTATCCGGCAACGGGCCGCCGTGCCACGCCACCTCGTCGACGACATCGGTGACGGATTTGCCATGCGGCCCCTGCACCGGCGCATCGAGCTTTCTGCTCTTGATTTCGACTTTCCAGCCCGGCTTCATCTGCGGTTTCGCCGACAGGATTCCGTCCGGCAGTTTGATCCGCAGCGCCGTCGTCGCACTGCCGTCGCAGCCGTGCGGCACGGTGAAGGCGAGATGGGCATAACTGTCCGCGGGCGCGTCCGCCGGCTGCACCGTAACGTGGGCCAGCGCCGCGTTGCACGAGGCCATCGCGGCAGCCGCCGCGATGGCCGAACCGATCCACAATCTTGCCGGGCGCATCACTTCATGTGCCCGTCATGATGATGGTCCATCATCGCCCCGCTGGCCGTGCTCGGCGCCCTCGCGCCGATGCCTTGCACATCGAGCGTGACATCGACCTTGCCTGCTTTTTCGAAATCAAGCGTCACCGGCACCTTCTCGCCCTGTTTGAATGGATGCTTGAGATCGACCAGCATCAGGTGATAGCCGCCCGGCGCCAGCTTGATGGTCTTGCCGGGCTCGATTGTAAGGCCACCTTCAACCTGATGCATTTTCATTACGCCATTGCTCATGCTCATCTGATGAACCTCGAGCTTGGCGGCAGCATCCGTCGAGCCGCCGACAAGCTTGTCGGCGGTCGTGCCCTTGTTCTCGATGGTGAGATACCCGCCGCCGACCTTCGCGCCGCCGGCCGTGGCACGGGTCCAGGGCTGCGAGATGACCAGGTCGCCGGCCTTGACGGACTCGGCGTGAACCGGCGCTGCCAGCCCAAGCGCGGCGATCGCGAACGCACCCAGCATGCCGCGAAGCATCAACGATGATCTCATGACATTCTCCATTTTTGGTTCTGTCGCCGTAGAAATGGTCCGCCGTACACGCCAGACGGGATCATGACAGCGAGCGAGCGCAGTGACTGACATGCTCACCATCGGACTTTGAATCCAGCATAGACCGCTCGCCCGGTGCCGGGTTCAAACAATGGTGAATTGGCGTTGGCGCGGTCGATGATCGCGCTGGACGCGATATACGCTTTGTTGGCGAGGTTGCGGGCCTCGATATAGCCGGAATATCTGCCACCATCGTCGAAGCCCGCCTTCAGCCCGTAGATCGCATAGGCATCGGTGCTCAGCGTATTGGCGCTGTCGGCGTAGTAGCCCTGCGGGACCCATTCGAGGTTCGGGCCAACGTAGAATCCGTTTGGATGCTTGTAGAGCAGCTCGGCGCGGACGAAGTGGCGCGGCGCGCCCGGCAGCAGGTTGTTGCCGAATAATGCGTCGTTGTCGAAACGGAAGTCGTTGAACGTGTAGGCGACGTTGAGCCAGAGCTTGTCGGGTTTGTCGCCACGCACGAACAGATTGCGGAAGATCGCAGCGCCCGCGCCGGCCTCGATGCCCTGATGCATGGTGCGATCGGCGTTGGTGACGTTGCAGTTGCCGAACGCGCTGTAGAGGCAGAGCAGTTCGTTCCGGATCTGCGCCCGATAGTAGGTCAACTCCCATGTGGCATTCGGCCTGTGGCCGCGGGTACCGATCTCATAGGTCGTTGCGGTTTGCGCGCGAATGCTGGTGAACGGAATCGTGGGAATACCGGGGCCATTCGCACTCTCGCCGAAGCTCGGCACCTCGGCGCTGCGCGAAACGTTGGCATAAGCTTGCCAGGTCGGGTCGATCTGCCACAGCAACCCGCCCTTCGGGCTCCACAGGTTGAACTCGGTTCGGCCCGATTGATCGCCGTCGCTCAGGAAGCGGTCCCGCCGGTCGCGCGTGGCGTAGAGGAACTGCGTGCCGGCGACCGCGGCGACGTTCGGCAGGAAATAGAACGAATCCTCGACATAGACCGAGGTGTTCTGCGAACGATCGATCGACGACGACAGCAGCGCACCCTTCTGGCCTGCGAGGTTGGCGAACTGTTGATTGTCGATGCTGCCGTCCAGCAGATTGACGCCCGCCACCAGGCGGTTACGGAAGCCGCCGATGTTTCTGTCGTCGGTCACCCGCGCGAACCCGCCATAGTCCAAATAGTGATAATCCAGCCATTGGAAGATCGGGTGCATCAGATGCCGGTCGACCCCGAACGCGCCGAACTCGATGGTCGTATCTTCGAACCGCACCGTGGTCTTGTTGCCTAAACGCACGGTGTCGATGTTGCGCTGCTGATCGAGCGCGATGTTGCCAGCGGCAGCGGTCTGGGGCGACGTCAGCGCCGAATCCTTGCTGACGGTGCCGGGAATGCGTTGCCGCACGTCATTGGCGTTGATGTAAAATCGCGTTTCGAAATCCGGCGAGAACTGATAGCCGACATTGCCGCTCACACGCGTCGAGTGGCCGAAACTGTGATCGCGGAAGCCGTCGCTCGCCTGGGTCGATGCCGTAACGAACCCGTCCCACGGGCCGTTGCTGCCGCCCGCATTGGCCTGCAGCCGCCAGAAGCCGAACGCGCCGGCGTCGACGCTGACGCCGTTGACGAACGGATCGCGGCCGGACGGCGTCACGAAATTGATCGCACCGCCGAGCGAATTGGCGCCGAAGCGCAGCGCGTTGCCGCCCTTGAACACCTCGACGTATTTGTAGGCGGTCGGATCGATTTCCTGAAAATCGCCGTAGCCGTCGGCGGTGTTGATCGGGATTCCGTCCATATAGAGCTGCACGCCGCGCAGGTGGAAGTTGCGCGACAGACTCGAACCGCGGATCGACAGCCGGGTGTCGTCGCCCCATTTCGGCTGGGCGAAGACGCCGGGCACATAGTCCAGAATATCCTTGATGGTGTTGGCGACCGTCGAGTTCTTGTAGGCGTCTGCCGTCACCAGCGCGACGCCGCCTGGCGTCTGCTGGATTTCCCGCAGCGCCTGCTGCGCGGTCGCGACCGTCAAGGATGCGGGGACGGTCGCCGGGACGGCGGCCTGCGACGGCACCGGGGCATTGCGCGCAGCTACACGGCGCGGCGCCTGATTTGACCGGGCCGCACTGCGCATCGCGCGTTTCGGCGCGGGGCGGTTGGCCTGGGGCGCCGTGACCGTCACGGCGGGCAACATGGCGCCGGAACTGGACTGCGCGAGAGCGGGTGAAGGTGATGCAATCGCAACGATCGTCGCGAGCGCGCCGCAAAGCGCGCTACCTCCGCCGGCGGCGAGGTGGTTGAACATGACATATTCCTGATACCGGACAATCGCCGGAGCGTTCGAACAGATCGGATCACTGCAATGTCATCGCAGCAATCATTCAAAATTTACTAAATCAGGAAAGTCCGGGAGGGCCGCGGGCCTGGGCGTTGGAGCCTGCCGCGGAGGACGGCAGCAAGAAGCTCAGTTCGCGCCAGATGACCGCGTTGGCCTCGCGCTCAACCGTAACGACGGAGCCTTGCGGGTCAGCGGTCGGAGTTGCGGAATGAACCGCGCCGCATAACGTGCAGCAGTTGGCTTGCCCCTGCTGCGGGTCAGTCTGACCGTCTTGCGAGGCGGCCGCATCGGCCGCATGCGAACAGATCGCCCCCGCCAGAGGATCGGCTGCCGCGTTGCTGAACGCGAGACAAGCCGCGACCGGTGCGAAAACCTGCACCAGCATCGCAATCAGGACGATTGGAAGAAATTTTCCCAGCCGCCGTCGCATGATCCCCCAGCCTTTCAAGCCGAGAGCTATCATGCCCCGATCAGGGTGTCGAGCCGGGATTCCCGACCGCTGGATCGGGTCGGCCAGCCTAATCCGGGAAGCCGCCCATCAGCCGCGAGAGCCGCGCGACATTGAGCAAACCTGAATAATACGCCCACGCCGCCGCCCCATAGAAGATCATCGAAACGATCGTGGTCCAGATTATTTTGCGGCGCATCAACGCCATCACTGGGGCTCCGGGATCCGTCCCCGGAGCGTGGGCACCGTCTTCATGCTGGCTTCGGACGCCGAACGGCAGCATCAGAAACAGCGTGATCCACCAGAACACGAAGTAGATAGCAAAACCGGAGAAAATTGCAGAAGCCATCAGGACTGCTCGATCTCGACAAGCGCGCCGGAAAAATCTTTCGGATGGAAGAAAAGCACCGGTTTGCCGTGCGCACCGATCTTCGGCTCACCGTCGCCGAGAACGCGTGCGCCTTCCGATACCAGAAGATCACGCGTCGCGACGATATCGGGTACCTCATAGCATATATGGTGAATACCGCCATCAGCGTTGCGTTCAACAAATTTCGCGATCGGAGAAGCATCGCCAAGCGGCTGGATGAATTCGATCTTGGTGTTTGGCAGCGCCGCAAACACGGTGATCACTCCATGTTCCGGCTGCGGCACCGCAGCGGAAATCTCCGCGCCGAAGGCCGCGCCATAGATCTTCGCCGCCTTTTCAGCATCCCTGACCGCGATCGCTACATGATTGAGCCGGCCCAGCATCACGTCCCGCAATGTTCGATCATTGGATTTCAACTCGCGACGCCTGCACAGGCAGGATGGACATCCACGTCCGACGTCCAACGTCCGCCGTCAAGAGGCGCATTGAGACTCACCGGATTAACTCACCAGAACGTGAACGTAGCAGAGCGGCTTCTTCCCCCACTCTTCCGCAATCGTTGCCCGCACGGCGCGGCGCAATGACTCGGCCATGGCATCCGGATCGCGCCGCTGCGTTCGCGGCAACGACTTCACCGTCGAGATCACGGTTTCGAAAACAATATCGTCGAGCAATTCGCCCGCGGGATTTTTTTCCGGAATGCCGACGAGATCGATCTCGGGATCGTCAATCAGTTCGCCCTTGTCGGTAACAACCAGCGCCACGAACGCGCAGCCGGCAAACGCCATGCGTCGACGCTCGACGACCGCGCGCGATTTTGAATCTTCCAGAATGGAGCCGTCCTTGTAGAACCGTCCCGATGGCAATTCATCGATGATGCCAGGCTCTCCCGGTCCAAGCCGGACCAGATCGCCGTTTTTGCAAATCAGGACTTTGGGAACGCCCGCGGCGCGCGCCAGCCGCGCGTGTTCGGAAAGGTGCAAGGCCTCGCCGTGCACGGGGATCAGCACCTGCGGACGAACCCACGCGATCATGTCCCGCATCTCGTCGCGGCGCGGGTGGCCGGAGACATGAACCAGTTCGGTGCGGTCGGTAATGACTTCGATGCCCTGGGTCACGAGACCATTGATGATCGCGCCGACGGCTTTCTCGTTGCCGGGAATGGTGCGCGAGGAAAAGATCACGGTATCGCCGCGGTTCAGCGTCACCTGCGGATGATCGTCCCTGGCGATGCGCGAGAGAGCCGCGCGAGGCTCGCCCTGGCTGCCCGTGCACACCGCCAGCACCTTGTCCGGCGGAAGATGGCCATACACATCGACGCTGCGGAAATCCTGCATCCCGTCCAGATGTCCGGTCTCGCGTGCGACCTGCACCACGCGTTCCATGGCGCGGCCGACCACCACGACCTCCCGGCCCGCTTGGCGCGCGGCATCGGCCACGGCGCGCAGCCGCCCGACATTGGATGCGAACGTCGTCACCGCGACGCGGCCTTTGGCTGCCTTCACCAATTTTGCGATCGTGCTGGCGACTTCGGTTTCGGAGGGCGAGCGCCCGTCGCGCACCGCATTGGTGGAATCGCCGACCAGCGCCAGCACGCCCTCGTCGCCGAGTTCGCGAAGCCGCCGCTCGTCGGTCGGCAGACCCACGAGCGGCGTCGGATCGATTTTCCAGTCGCCGGTATGCAAGACGATTCCCGACGCCGTATGAATCGCAAGCGCATGGGATTCCGGAATCGAATGCGCCACGGGAATGAATTCGACGCCAAAGGGGCCGATATCGACGCGGCTGCCGGAAGGCACTACCGTCACCGGAATCTCCGGCGGATTGCGCTCCGCCACGCATTTGGCCTCGAACAGCGCCGCGCTGAATTTCGTGGCGTAGATCGGACATTTCAGGCGCGGCCACAAGTCGATGATCGCGCCGAAGTGATCCTCATGGGCGTGAGTCAGCACGAGTCCCACGAGGTTCTTCCGCTCGCTTTCGAGAAAGCGAATGTCCGGCATGATGAGATCGATGCCCGGCAGATGTTCCTCGTCGCCGAAGGACACACCGAGGTCGACCGCGAGCCAGCTTCGCTGATGGCGGTTGCCGAGCCCGTAGATCGACAGATTCATGCCGATCTCGCCCACGCCGCCGAGCGGCGCGAACATCAGTTCATCGGGCCGCGCTATCATGTTGCCCCGATCGATGCCGCCGCGCCGAAATACACGTCGCCGGCGGAGACAGCCACGCGTCTGCCATCAGACGTCGCAACAATCAGGCAGCCGTCGTCATCGAGCGTATCGAAGCGGCCCGATATCGTGGACGCGCCGGACTGAACCGAGACAGGCTGGCCGACCCCGGCCGCCCGATCAAGCCACAGACGCCTGAGACTGCGAAAGCCACGTCCTTGATCCCAGACGCCGCGAAACTCCAACCAGGCCTCGCTCAGCGCGCGAAACACATCCTCGGCGCCGATGTCGATACCGAGGTCGCGCAGCGAGACTGCCGGGTTCGGCATTCCCGCCGGTGCAGCGGCGACATTGACGCCGATGCCGACGACAACGGCCAGACGGCCTTCGGCGACGGTCTCGGCCTCCAGCAGGATTCCGGCAAGTTTCTTGCCGCCTGCCAGCACATCGTTCGGCCACTTCAACTGAAACGTCGCGTGGTCGCACCCCGGAGATCTCATGCGCGCCTCGAGGCTGACGGTTTTCAGCGCAGATTCGAGCGCGAGTCCCGCGGCAAAGCTCAGGGTCGCCGCAACGCCGGGCGAGGTGTCGATGACTTCGAGAATGCTGCTGGCCAGATTGCCATGGGGGGCGACCCAGGCACGCTGCCTGCGCCCCCGTCCCGCTGTCTGCGCTTTCGTCACCAGCCAGATCGGGCCGGTCTCTCCGGTCCGCGCACGCATCAGTGCTTCGGCGTTGGTTGAGCCGATACTGTCGAAGGCCGCGAGCCGATAGCCTGACGATGTGGCTCGTGGGCCCAGCGAAAATGTCATTTAATACGATGCCATTCAGAATAATGACTTTGCAGCCGCCGTGGCGGCGCTGACCAACGGCGCCGGATATGCGAAGAACAGCATGTTGAAGAGCGCCGTCGCTGCTACCACCGACCGCAATTCGATATGTACGCCATCCGTCGCTTCGGCGTGTTCGTCGAAATACATCACCTTGATGACGTTAAGATAGTAGAACGCACCGACCACGCTGGTGACGACGCCGATCACCGAAAGCGTAAACAGTCCCGCCTTGATCGCGGCGGTGAAGACGTAGAACTTGGCGAAGAAGCCCGCCAGCGGCGGAATGCCGGCCAGCGAAAACAACAGCATCGCGAAGAAGAACGCCATCAGCGGATTGGTGCGCGACAGTCCCGCGAAATCGCTGATCTGCTCAAGGGGCTGACCGTTGCGGCTCATGGCGAGAATAACGGTGAACGCCCCGAACGTCATCACGGCGTAGATGACCAGATACAGCAGGACGCCCTGCGCGCCCTCGACGGTGCCGGCGGCGAGACCGACCAGCGCGAAACCCATGTGGCCGATCGACGAATAAGCCATCATGCGCTTGATGTTGCGTTGCCCGATCGCGCCGAACGAACCGAGCGCCATGGATGCGATCGCAACGAAAACCACGATCTGCTGCCACTCCGAGGCGATGCCGGAAAACGCGGTGAGCACCACGCGGGTGAACACCGCCATCGCCGCGATCTTCGGCGCCGAGGCGAAGAACGCCGTGACCGGCGTCGGCGCGCCTTCGTAAACGTCGGGCGTCCACATATGGAACGGCACCACCGACACCTTGAAGCACAGGCCCGCCAGCAGGAAGACGAGGCCGAAGATAATGCCGATGCTGCCGGTCTTCGCAGCGGCTGCGATACCGGCGAAGCTGACGGTGCCCGTGAAACCATAGATCAGCGACGCGCCGTATAGCAGCATCCCCGACGCCAATGCGCCGAGGACGAAATACTTCAGGCCCGCTTCGGTCGACTTGACGTCGTCACGGTTGCTCGCCGCCACGACGTAAAGCGCGAGGCTCATCAATTCGAGCCCGAGATACAGCATGATCAGGTCGGTCGCCGAAATCAGCACCATCATGCCGACCGTCGAGAGCATCACCAGAATAGCGAACTCGAACATCCGCCGGGAGTCGTCTTCGATGAACTCGCGGGAGAGAACCAGCGTCGCCGCCGAACCAGCCAGCGCGGCGATCTTGAGAAACCGCGCGAACTCGTCGACGACAAAGCTGCCGCCGAACGTGACCAGCCTCCCCGTCGGCAGCAGATACTCGATCACGCCGGCGGCGCCGAGCAGGCATATCGCCAGGACCGTAATCAGCGCCGCGGCGCGCGGGCCGCACCAGGCCCCGATCATCAGCGACACCATCGCACCGATCGCCAGCACGATTTCCGGCAATACGGGCAGCAGTTGATATCCGGCGGCCTCAAACATCATAGCTGGCGTCCCTGACCTGCCGTCATCATGGCAACGCCGCCGCCTTGATGGCGGCGGTCGCGCTTGCGTAGTTGTTGACGAGATTTTGTACGGAAGCCGCCGACAGATCGAGCACCGGCTTCGGATAAACGCCGAACAGGATCGTCAGCGCCACCAGCGGCGCCAGCGTCAACCCTTCCCGCAGGGTGAGATCCTTGATGGTCGCCAGCGTCGGCTTGACCAGCGCCCCGAACACGATCTTCCGGTACAGCCACAAGGCGTAGGCCGCCGACAGGATCACGCCGAGCGTTGCCGCCACCGCCGTGGGAATGCTGACCTTGAAGGTGCCGATCAGCGACAGGAATTCGCCCACGAATCCGGACGTTCCGGGCAATCCCACATTGGCCATCGTGAAGACGAGGAACACCAGCGCATAAAGCGGCATCCGGTTGACGAGCCCGCCATAGGCCGCGATCTCCCGGGTATGCATGCGGTCGTAGACGACGCCGACGCAGAGAAACAGGGCGCCCGACACAATGCCGTGCGACACCATCTGGAACACACCGCCGTGGATACCCTGCATGGTGCCGGCAAAGATTCCCATGGTCACGAAGCCCATGTGGGCGACCGACGAATAGGCGATCAGCTTCTTCATGTCCTCCTGCATCAGCGCGACCAGCGATGTATAGACGATCGCGATGGCCGAAAGCGCAAAGACCAGCGGCGCGAAATCATGCGATGCGAGCGGGAACATCGGCAGAGAGAAACGCAGGAAGCCGTAGCCGCCCATCTTCAGCAGGATCGCGGCCAGAATGACCGATCCCGCCGTCGGCGCTTCGACATGCGCATCAGGAAGCCAGGTATGCACGGGCCACATCGGCATCTTCACTGCGAACGAGGCAAAGAAGGCGAGCCACGCCCACTTCTGCAGATTGTAGGGGACAGCCGTATGCATCAGCGTCGGAATGTCGGTCGTGCCGGCATTCCAGTACAGCGCCATGATGGCCAGCAGCATCAGCACCGAGCCGAGCAGCGTGTAGAGGAAGAACTTGAAGGTGGCATAGACGCGGCGCGGGCCACCCCAGATCCCGATGATCAGGAACATCGGGATCAGGCCGCCTTCAAAGAAGACGTAGAACAGCAGCAGATCAAGCGCCGAGAACGTGCCGACCATCAGCGTTTCCAGAATCAGAAACGCCATCATGTAGGCAGGCACACGGCTTGTGATCGATTTCCAGCTCGCAATAATGCACAGCGGCATCAGCGCCGTCGTCAGGATGACGAATGGCAGCGAAATGCCATCGACTCCCATGTGATAGCGAATTCCGGTGCCAAGCCAGGTCGCCTGCTCGACGAACTGGAAGTCGGTATTGCCGGGATCGAAGCGCGCGATCAGGATCAGCGACACCGCAAACGTTACGACAGTGGTCCACAGCGCGATCCAGCGCGCATTCCGGTTGGCGGCCTCGTCGCCGCCACGTGCCATCACGTAAATCAGCAGCGCGCCAACCAACGGCAAAAACGTCGTGACCGACAGAACAGGCCAGGTCGTCATTTCACTGGCCTCCCGCGCCGAACATGAACCAGGTGATCAGGCCGGCGACGCCGATCAGCATTGCGAACGCATAGTGATAGAGATAGCCGCTCTGCAGCCTGACCACGTTCCGGGTGACGTCGAGCACGCCGGCGGAGACGCCATCGGGACCGAAGCCATCGATGACGAAGCCGTCGCCCTTCTTCCACAGGAAGCGGCCCAGCCATTTCGCCGGACGCACGAAGATCACTTCATACAGCTCGTCGAAGTACCATTTGTTGAGCAGAAACTGGTAGAGCATCGGGTGTTCGCGGGCGAGTCGAACCGGAATATGGGGTTGGCGGATATAGAACACCCATGCCACCACAAACCCCAAAATCATCATCGCGGTGGGCAGGAAGGCGACTGTCTCCGGAATATGATGCATCGCCTCGATGATGTGCGGGCGCATCTTCACGGAGTCCCCGAAGAACTCTCCGACCCCATGGCCCGTGAACAACTCCTTGAACGGATAGCCCGCGAGAATCGAGGCAGCCGCAAGAATGCCAATCGGGATCAGCATCCAGATCGGGCTTTCGTGCGCGGCCTTATAGCGGGCCTGATCGTGCGGCTCGCCGTGGAAGGTCTTGAAGAGCAACCGCCACGTATAGAAAGAGGTCAAGCCAGCCGCAATCACGGTCATCAAGAACCCGTAGTAGGCGAATGGATTGTGGGCTGCGTAAGCGGATTCGATAATCGCATCCTTCGAAAAATAACCGGCCGTCAGCGGAAATCCCGTCAGCGCCAGCGTGCCGATCAACATAACGAAATACGTGAAGGGGATGCGATCCTTCAGACCGCCCATATAGCGGATGTCCTGCTCGTGATGCATCGCGTAGATCACCGATCCCGAGCCCAGGAACATCAGCGCCTTGAAGAAGGCGTGGGTGAACAGGTGGAACATGCCGACGGAATAGGCCCCTGCTCCCATCGCCACGAACATGTAGCCGAGCTGCGAACAGGTCGAATAGGCTATGATCCGCTTAATGTCGTTCTGAACGAGACCGATCGACGCTCCGAAAAATGCCGTGGTCGCGCCGATGAACATCATGAAAGCCTGCGCATCCGACGACAGTTCGAACAACGGCGACAGCCGCGCCACCATGAACACTCCGGCGGTCACCATGGTCGCCGCGTGGATCAGCGCCGACACCGGCGTCGGACCTTCCATGGCGTCGGGCAGCCAGGTGTGCAACAGGAACTGGGCCGACTTGCCCATCGCGCCCATGAACAGCAGCAGGCAGATCAACGTCAGCGCGTTGACGTCCCAAGCGAGGAAATGGACCGTCTTTCCGGCCAGGCCCGGTGCCGCCGCGAAAATGGTATCGAAATCGGTCGAACCGACCAGCATGAACACCGCAAAGATGCCGAGCGAAAAGCCGAAGTCGCCGACGCGGTTGACCACGAACGCCTTGATCGCCGCCGCATTGGCCGAGGGCTTCCGGTACCAGAAACCGATCAGCAGATAGCTGGCAAGACCGACGCCTTCCCAACCGAAGAACAACTGGACCAGGTTGTCCGACGTCACCAGCATCAGCATCGCGAAGGTGAAGAGCGACAGATAGCCGAAGAAGCGCGGACGGTTCGGATCCTCGTCCATGTAGCCGATGGAATAGAAGTGCACCAGCGACGACACCGTGGTGACGACCACCAGCATCACCGCCGTCAGCGTATCCACCCGCAACGACCATCCGACCTGGAGATCGCCGGAGGATATCCACGAGAACAGCGCAATCCGCGCATCATGATGCATGAAGCCGACATCGACCAGCACCATCCATGACAGGGCCGCGGAAGCGATCAGCAGGCCCGTCGTGATCAGTTCGGCTAGGCGCGATCCCGCCGCCGGTGGTTCGCTGACGTGATGATCGTCGTGACCGTGGTCATCGCCGTGACCGTGATCATCATGCGCCGTCGCCGCGTGAGCATGACCGTGATCGCCGTGATGGTCGACCGTATCGCCGCTCGGGTTGCGTCCATGCGCGCCCACCAGTGAAATCAGCCCGGCGAGGATCGCGCCGATCAGCGGCAAAAAGACGATTGCCTCGATCATGCACCCACCTCGTGCAGCATGACCCCGCGGCCAATGGCTTCATTGGTCGGAAAGAGCCGGTCCTCGCTTTTCCGGATCATGCTTCAGCCCTTCATCAGATTGACGTCCTCAACCGCGATCGAACCGCGGTTGCGGAAATAGACAACGAGAACAGCAAGACCGATCGCGGCTTCCGCGGCGGCGACCGTGAGCACCAACAGCGTAAACACCTGTCCGACGATGTCGCCCAGGAACACCGAAAACGCCACCAGATTGATGTTGACCGCCAGCAGGATCAGTTCCACCGACATCAGAATGACGATGATGTTCTTGCGGTTGAGGAAGATGCCGAGAATCCCGAGCGTAAACAGGATCGCGGCAACCGCCAGGTAGTGACCGAGCCCGATCGTCATTTCACCCACTCCGACGCGTCGGCGTCCTGCAGTCCCTGACCGGAGGCAACCTGGCGCACGCGCATCGCCATCTCGGGAGTCCGCGCGTTCTGGACATTGATGTCCTGCCGCTTGACGCTTTCCCTGTGCCGCAGCGTCAGCACGATGGCGCCGATCATCGCCACCAGCAGCACCATGCCGGCAAGCTGGAAATAATGGATGTACTTCGTATAGAGCACGAGGCCGAGCGCCTCGGTATTGCTCACCTCGCCCGGAATGGCCGCCGTGATCGATTTCGTCACCGTCGGCGTGAGGGTCCAGCCGCCGACAACGAGCAACAGCTCCAGCAGGAAGATGGCCGCGATCACCATGCCGAACGGCAGGTATTCGAGAAAGCCCTCGCGCAATTCGGCGAAATCCACGTCCAGCATCATGATGACGAACAGGAACAACACCGCGACCGCGCCGACATAGACCACGATGAGGATCATCGCGAGAAATTCCGCGCCCAGCAGGATGAACAGCCCGGCGGCGTTGACGAACGCCAGAATGAGAAACAGCACCGAATGCACTGGATTGCGCGAGGTGATGACCATCGCGGCGGATGCGACGCACACGCCGGCGAACAGATAGAAGAACAGCGCGGGAAGGATCATGCGCGCACTCCCGAGCTATTGATCGCAAAGACCGTCGCGCATGCAGGGCTGTTTCCTCCCCCCTTGTGGGGATGGGCTAGGGAGGCGGGTATGCCGCGGATGCCCACCTCTCTCCCAAAAGGGGGGAAAGAGACGGCCATGCCGGAGGGTGCTCCGTTCATCAACATGCCCTCACCTCACCGGTACGGCGCGTCGAGTTCGATCGCTTTCGCGATCTCGCGTTCCCAGCGGTCGCCGTTGGCGAGCAGCTTGGCCTTGTCATAATAGAGTTCCTCGCGGGTCTCCGTCGCGAATTCGAAGTTCGGTCCCTCGACGATGGCGTCGACCGGGCAGGCCTCCTGGCACAATCCGCAATAGATGCATTTCACCATGTCGATGTCGTAGCGCACGGTGCGCCGCGTGCCGTCGTTGCGGCGCGGGCCGGCCTCGATGGTGATGGCCTGCGCCGGACAGATCGCCTCGCACAGCTTGCAGGCGATGCAACGCTCCTCGCCGTTGGGATAGCGGCGCAACGCATGCTCGCCGCGGAAGCGCGGCGAGATCGGATTCTTCTCGAAGGGGTAGTTGATCGTCGGCTTCGGCTTGAAGAAATACCGCATGGTGAGGAAGAAGGCCGATACGAATTCGGTCAGCAGAAGCGAACGGGCTGTTGCATTGATACTCATGGCAACCTCACTTCGGCGCGATGCCGGCGAACTGCAACACGCCCGCCACGATCACCACCATCGCCAGCGACAGCGGCAAGAACACTTTCCAGCCGAGCCGCATCAGTTGGTCGTAGCGGTAGCGCGGCACGATCGCCTTCGCCATCGCGAACATGAAGAACATGAACAGCAGTTTCAGCGAAAACCAGACGACACCGGGCACCCAGGTGAACGGCGGCAGGTCGACCGGCGGCAGCCAGCCGCCCATGAACAGGATCGCGCCCATCGCGCACATCGTGGCGATCGCGACATATTCGCCGAGCATGAACAACAGGTATGGCGTCGAGCCGTACTCGACCATGAAGCCCGCGACGAGTTCGGATTCGGCCTCGACCAGGTCGAACGGCGGGCGGTTGGTTTCGGCCAGGGCCGAAACATAGAACACCACGAACATCGGCAGCAGAGGCAGCCAGTACCAGTTCAGGAAGGTCAGCCACGGCAACCCGATCATGCTGGCCAGACCGCGGGCATGCTGGGCCTCGACGATAGCCGTGAGGTTCAGCGAGCCGGCGCAGAGCAACACGGTAATGATGACGAAGCCGATCGAGACTTCGTACGAGACCATCTGCGCCGCCGAACGCAATGCCGCGAGGAACGGATATTTCGAATTCGACGACCAGCCGCCCATGATGATGCCGTAGATCGACAGCGACGAGATCGCGAAGATGTAGAGAATCCCGACATTGATGTCGGAGATCACCCAGTTCAGATTGACCGGAATCACCGCCCACGCCGCCAGCGCCAGCACGCAGGAGACCAGCGGCGCCAGCAGGAACACGCCCTTGTTGGCGCCGGAGGGAATGATCGGTTCCTTCAGCACGAACTTCAGAAGATCGGCGAACGACTGAAACAGGCCCCACGGCCCGACGACGTTGGGTCCGCGCCGGATCTGCACCGCCGCCCAGATCTTGCGGTCGGCGAGCAGGATGTAGGCGATCGCGATCAGCAGAACGACAAGCAGCAGCACGCTCTGCGCGACCATCACGATCAGCGGCCAGAGAAAGTCCGTCCATAACGGCATTGCGAAAAATTCGGCCATCGCGCTCACTCCGCCGCCGTCAGCATGCGACCGGACGCGAGCCGCGAGCATTCCGCCATCACGGCCGAAGCCCGCGCGATCGGGTTGGTCAGATAATAGTCGTCAATCGCAGCCGTGAACGGCGACTTCTCGATAGTGCCGCCCTTGCCCGCAAGATTCTTGACCGCGCGGGAATCGCCGGCCTCGATCCGGTCGATCCGCATCAGGTGCGGCACCGCCTTGAACATCGCCTGCCGCAGCGCCGCCAGCGAGTCATAGCCCAGCGTCCTGCCCAGCACGTCGGACAACGCGCGGATGATGGCCCAGTCCTCCCGCGCTTCTCCGGGCGGGAAGCCGGCGCGGTCGGCCATCTGCACCCGGCCCTCCGTATTGACGTAGATGCCGATCTTCTCGGTGTAGGCGGCGCCCGGCAAGATCACGTCGGCACGGTGTGCACCGGCATCACCGTGAGTTCCGATATAGACCACGAACGCCCCGTCCGGCACCGTGATCTCGTCGGCCCCGAGCAAAAACAAGACATCGAGCTCATCCGGTGCGGTCATTTGCGTGACGGTCAGTCCGGCTTTTCCGGGCGCGAAGCCGAGGTCCAGCGCGCCGACCCGCGACGCCGCATCGTGAAGCACCGCGAATCCGTTCCAGCCGTCCTTCAGCGCTCCGACGTCGACGGCGAGCTTCGCCGCCGCCGCGAGAACGGCCCTGCCATCGCGCCGCGATGTCGCGCCCGCACCGACCAGCACGATCGGATTTTTTGCGCCTTTCAACACGCCGAGAAACTTGTTCTTGCCGGCCGCGAGGTCGGCGAGCGATTCCGGACCGGCGCCGAGATAATCGTGATCGTAAGCCAGGTCGGCGCTTTCGCCGATCACGCCGATCTTGAGCTGACCGGTTCGCCAGCGCTTGCGGATGCGTGCGTTGAGGATCGCCGCTTCCTTGCGCGGGTTCGATCCCACGATCAAAAGCGCGTCGGCCTGCTCGATGCCGACGATCGTCGGGTTGAAGATGTAGGACGCCCGCCCCGCCGCCGGATCGAACGCGTCGCCGCCCTGCACCGCGACGTTGGCCGAGCCGAGTTTCGACAGCAGCTCCTTCAGCGCGAACATCTCCTCGACAGCGGCAAGATCGCCGGCGATCGCACCGATCCGCTTGCCGTCGGCCTGCGCGACTTTCGCAGCAATCGCTGCGAAGGCTTCCCGCCACGAGGCCTCGCGCAGCACGCCGTCTTCACGGACGTAGGGGCGATCGAGCCGCTGGGTGCGCAAGCCGTCGACGATGTGGCGGGTCTTGTCGGAAATCCACTCCTCGTTCACCGCCTCGTTGACACGCGGCAGGATGCGCATCACCTCGCGCCCGCGCGTATCGACCCGAATGGCGGAGCCGACCGCATCCATCACGTCGATCGATTGGGTCTTGCCGAGTTCCCAAGGCCGCGCCGCGAACGCATAGGGCTTCGACGTCAGCGCGCCGACCGGACAGATATCGACGAGGTTGCCTTGCAGTTCCGACGTCAGCGCGCTTTCAAGATAGGTGGTGATCTCCATGTCCTCGCCGCGGCCGATCGCGCCCATTTCCGGCGCGCCGCACACCTCCGCGCAGAAGCGGACGCAGCGCGTGCACTGGATGCAGCGGGTCATCACCGTCTTGACCAGCGCGCCGAGATACTTGTCTTCGACTGCGCGCTTGTTCTCGGCGAAGCGCGAGGTATCGACGCCGTATCCCATCGCCTGATCCTGCAAATCGCACTCGCCGCCCTGATCGCAGATCGGACAGTCGAGCGGATGGTTGATCAGCAGGAACTCCATCACGCCTTCGCGCGCCTTCTTCACCATCGGCGAGCGCGTGGAGATTTGCGGCGGCTCTCCGTTGGGACCGGGACGGCAGTCGCGCACGCCCCAGGCGCAGCTCGCGACCGGCTTCGGACCGCCTTTGATCTCGACCAGACACATCCGGCAGTTGCCCGCGATCGACAGCCGCTCGTGGTAGCAAAAGCGCGGAATCTCGGCGCCGGCGGCCTCGCACGCCTGCAACAGCGTGTACTCGGCGGGGACGTCGATCTCTTTGCCGTCGATGATAAGCTTCGTCATGGCCCTACTCCGCCGCCACCATGTGCGCGGGATCGAGGATGCCCTGATCGTCGCGGTCGGCCTTATGCGAATAGTCGGCGATGCGCTCCTCGATCTCGTGACGGAAGTGCGCGATCAGCCCCTGGATCGGCCAGGCCGCCGCATCGCCGAGCGCGCAGATGGTGTGGCCCTCGACCTGCTTGGTGACTTCGAGCAGCATATCGATCTCGCGCTTGTGGGCGCGGCCCTCCGCCATCCGCGTCAGCACCCGCCACATCCAGCCGGTCCCCTCGCGGCACGGCGTGCACTGGCCGCAGCTCTCGTGCTTGTAGAAATACGAAATCCGCGCAATCGCCCGGATCAGGTCGGTCGAGTTGTCCATGACGATGACGGCGGCGGTGCCGAGGCCGGAGCGCAGCTTGCTCAGGCTGTCGAAATCCATCGGCGTATCGATGATCTGCTCGGCCGGCACCATGCGCACCGAGGAGCCGCCGGGAATGACTGCCTTGAGATTGCCCCAGCCGCCGCGGATGCCACCGCAATGGGTATCGATCAGTTCGCGGAACGTGATCCCCATCGCCTCTTCGACGTTGCAGGGGCGCTCGACGTGACCCGAAACACAGAACAGCTTGGTGCCGACATTGTTGGGACGGCCGATCGCGGCGAACCAGGCCGCGCCGCGCCGCAGGATGTCCGGCGCCACTGCGATGGACTCGACGTTGTTCACGGTGGTTGGGCAACCGTAGAGCCCGACATTGGCCGGGAACGGCGGCTTCAGCCGCGGCTGGCCCTTCTTGCCTTCCAGGCTTTCCAGCAGCGCCGTTTCCTCGCCGCAGATGTAGGCACCCGCGCCATGGGCGACATAAAGATCGAACGGGAAGCCGTGGATATTGTCCTTGCCGATCAGCCGGGCCTCATAGGCCTCGTCGATGGCGGCCTGGAGGTGCTCGCGCTCGCGGATGAATTCGCCGCGAATGTAGATATAGCCGGTATGGGCACCCATGCCGACGCCGGCCAGCAGACAGCCCTCGATCAAGAGATGCGGATCGTGCCGCATGATCTCGCGGTCCTTGCAGGTGCCGGGCTCGGACTCGTCGGCATTGACGACGAGGTAGCTCGGGCGGCCGTCGGCATTGTCCTTCGGCATGAAGGACCATTTCATGCCGGTCGGGAAACCCGCCCCGCCACGGCCGCGCAGGCCCGACGCCTTCATCTCGCTGACGATCCAGTCGCGGCCCTTGTTGACGATGGCCTTGGTGCCGTCCCATGCGCCACGGCGGCGGGCGCCGGCGAGCCGCCAGTCGTGGAGGCCGTAGAGATTGCGGAAGATGCGATCCTTGTCGTCGAGCATCAGGTCTTGCCCTTCCTGGTCGCGTCGTCAGCGGGCGGTTTCGGCGTGGGGCTTTCCCGCCGGCTTGCGGAGTCGGTCGGCTTCTTGGCGTCCGCATCCGTCAATGCCGGCTGAGCGCTCGCACGCCGCCCGCCCTCGCCCTTCCCGGCCGCCGTATCCAGGGTGGTCGGACCGCCGACGGGAGCGGAAAACTGGCGATCAATCTGCGGGCCGGGCTTCGGCGGATTGCCGGAAGCAAACCCGTCCAGCACCTTGCCGAAGTTCTCCTTGGTCAGATCCTCATAGGTATCCTTCCAGATCAGTACCATCGGCGCGTTGACGCAGGCGCCGAGGCACTCGACCTCTTCCCACGAGAAGTCGCCGTCCTTCGAAAGATGGAAGGGCTCGTGATGGATGCGGCTCTTGCAGACGTCGAGGATGTCCTCGGCGCCGCGCAGCCGGCACGGCGTGGTGCCGCAGACCTGGATGTGGGCCTTCCTGCCGACGGGCTGCAACTGGAACATCGTGTAGAAGGTGGCGATCTCCAGCATCCGGATGTAGGGCATGTCGAGCAAATCGGCGACCGCGCGGATCGCCGCCTCGGAGATCCATCCACTGTTCTGTTCCTGCGCGCGCCACAAAATAGCGATGGCCGCGGACGCCTGACGACCCGCCGGGTATTGTGCGATCTGCTTCTTGGCCCAGGCAAGATTCTCCGCGCTGAACGCGAAGCTCTCGGGCTGCTTTTCTTTTGGTGCCAGGCGACGAACGGACATCGTACTCCAGCTCTCAATGAACACGTTGCGACGCGGTCGCGTTCAGGCGACGAAAACGATCTTGCCAGAATGCGCTCGAGGTTCCGAACACGTTGTAGCCGACGTGGGAAGCGACCTTGATGCGATCCAGAATGGAGAGTTCGGTCAACGTCTCGAAGCGGCCGTTGGCCGGATCGTGCACGATCAGCGTGAGCGGCGTCTGCTCAAGAATGTAACGCGAGACGGTGTGGTTCGGATCGTTGCCGTGCTCCTCGCACAGGACCACGGCGTCGCCTCGCAGCACGCGGGTGCCGCCCTTGATGGCTTCGATCTCGACGCCTTCGACATCGAGCTTGATGAGGTACTTGCCGTCGGGCGAAATTTTGCCGTCGTCGAGCAGATCATCGAGCGCCAGCACCGGCACGCTCTCCCCGCCCGCACCGGCACCGCCGGCGATGCTGAAGGCCTCGTGCTTGGTGCCGGACAGGCGCGCGGTGCCGCGCGATGCGCCGATGGCGCTCTGCATCACCTCGAAGCGGTTGCCGTTGATCCTGGCGTTGCTCGAAAGCTTGGCGAAGTTCTTCGACGACGGCTCGATCGCGATCGCCTTGCGCGATCCGAACGGTTTGCTGGTGACCAGCACCGACCAGTAGCCGTAATTGGCGCCGCAATCGAGCAACGTGTAGTCGACGTCGGCGGAGTCGCGAAACAGCAACTCAAGCTCGTCTTCATACTTGAAGGAGCGATTGAGCAGCTTGCTCCAATAGCCGTCGCCATAGGGAAACGCGAACGTGGCATCGGAATTGAGCCTGACGGCGATGTCGCGCTCGGGCAACGTCTTGCGCAGCAGGTTGGCGCAAATGTTGTAGCCGCGATGCGAAAACAGCGACGACACCTTGGAGCCCGCAACCAGCGCCAGTGCCGCCGCGCGTTCCCAGGCGCTGGCGCCTTCGAGAACGCCGGAGGTCCGGTCGAACTGGATCGGCGGCTGTGCGATCACCGGTCAACCTCTCCGAACACGATGTCGAGCGAACCGAGAATGGCGGAGACGTCCGCCAGCAGATGCCCCCGGCAGATGAAATCCATCGCCTGCAGATGCGCGAAACCCGGCGCGCGGATCTTGCATTTGTAGGGCTTGTTGCTGCCGTCGGAGACGAGGTAGACGCCGAACTCTCCCTTGGGCGCTTCCACCGCCGCATAGACTTCGCCCGCCGGAACGTGGAAGCCTTCGGTGTAGAGCTTGAAGTGATGGATCAGTGCTTCCATCGAACGCTTCATCTCGCCGCGACGCGGCGGGAAAATCTTGTTGTCCTCGACCGCCACCGGCCCCTGCCCGTCGGCGGCGCGCAGCTTGGCGATGCACTGCTTCATGATCCGCGCCGACTGCCGCATCTCCTCCATGCGGATGAGATAGCGATCGTAGCAGTCGCCGTTCTTGCCGATCGGAATGTCGAAGTCCATCTCGGCATAGCATTCGTAAGGTTGCGACTTGCGCAAATCCCAGGCCGCGCCGGAGCCGCGAACCATGACGCCGGAGAAGCCCCATTCCCAGGCCTGCTTCAGGGTCACCACGCCGATATCGACGTTGCGCTGCTTGAAAATGCGGCTGGCGGTCAGCAACTGGTCGAGGTCGGCGACGACCTGCAGGAACGGATCGCACCAGGCATCGATGTCGTCGATCAGCTTCGGCGGCAGGTCCTGATGCACGCCGCCGACGCGGAAGAACGCGGCATGCATCCGCGAGCCGGAGGCGCGCTCGTAGAACATCATCAGCTTTTCGCGCTCTTCGAAGCCCCACAGCGGCGGCGTGAGCGCGCCGACGTCCATCGCCTGCGTGGTGACATTGAGGAGATGCGAGAGAATGCGGCCGATCTCGCAGTAGAGTACCCGGATCAACTGGCCGCGGCGGGGCACCGCGATCCCCAAAAGTTTTTCGGCCGCGAGACAGAAGGCGTGCTCCTGATTCATCGGCGCGACGTAATCGAGCCGGTCGAAATAAGGAATCGCCTGAAGATAGGTCTTCTGTTCGATCAGCTTCTCGGTGCCGCGATGAAGCAGGCCGATGTGCGGATCGACGCGCTCGACCACCTCGCCATCCAGTTCCAGCACCAGGCGCAGCACGCCGTGCGCTGCCGGATGCTGCGGACCGAAATTGATGGTGAAGTTGCGCATACCGGGGGTTTCGGTACCAAGTGCTTCGGTCATCAGCCACCCGCCTTGCCGCCGGTCGCCTTCTCGTCGCCCGGCAGCGGATAATCCGCGCCTTCCCATGGCGACATGAAATCGAACTTGCGAAATTCCTGATTGAGACGCACAGGCTCGTACACTACCCGCTTCTCGGTATCGTCGTATCGCACCTCGACGAACCCCGTGAGCGGAAAGTCCTTGCGCAGCGGATGTCCGTCGAAGCCGTAATCGGTCAACAAGCGCCGCATATCCGGGTGTCCGGTGAAGATCACGCCGTAGAGGTCGTAGGTCTCCCGTTCGAACCAGTCGGCGCCGGGAAACACCTCGATCAACGACGGCACCTGCGTGGTTTCCGAGGCCTCGACCCGCAGACGAATGCGCCTATTCAGCGTCGGCGACAGGAAGTGATAGACCACGTCGAAGCGCTTCTCCCGGCCGGGATAATCGACCGCGGTCACGTCGGTGATATTGACGAAGCGGCAGCGCTGATCGTCGCGAATGAAACGGGCGACCTCGACGATCTTCGCGGCCTCGACCGTAACGCTCAATTGACCGAACGACACGGAATGCCCGATCGCCGCGCCGGGAAGCGTGGCAACGATCATCTGACCCAAGGCATCGAGTCTGCTGTCGTCCATTCCTTCAACCTCTAGCGTTCGATGGTTCCGGTGCGCCGGATCTTTTTCTGCAGCAGCAGGATGCCGTAGAGAAGCGCCTCCGCCGTCGGAGGACAGCCAGGCACGTAGACATCGATCGGCACGATCCGGTCGCAGCCGCGCACCACCGAATAGGAATAGTGATAGTAGCCGCCGCCGTTGGCGCACGATCCCATCGAGATGACGTAGCGCGGTTCCGGCATCTGGTCGTAGACCTTGCGCAGCGCCGGCGCCATCTTGTTGGTCAGCGTGCCGGCCACGATCATCACGTCCGACTGGCGCGGCGAAGCGCGCGGCGCGAAACCGAAACGCTCGACGTCGTAGCGCGGCATCGAAACCTGCATCATCTCCACCGCGCAGCAGGCAAGCCCGAAGGTCATCCACATCAGCGAGCCGGTGCGCGCCCAGGTGATGAGATCGTCGGCTGCAGCGACGAAGAAGCCCTTGTCGGACAGTTCGTGCTTGACCTCGAGGAAATAGGGATCGCCGGCGCCCACCGGCCGGCCGGTCCGAGGGTCGAGAATCGAAGCTGCTGCCGGATCCGCGACCGGACCGCCGGCAGAGGAAGCAGCATTCGCGAACCTGGCGGTAGGGGAGCTCAATCCCATTCGAGCGCGCCTTTCTTCCATTCGTAGGCAAAGCCGACGGTCAGCACACCGAGAAACACCATCATCGACCAGAAGCCCGTGGCGCCGAGCTTGCCGAACGTGATCGCCCAAGGGAATAGAAATGCGACCTCAAGGTCAAAAATGATGAAAAGAATTGCGACGAGGTAAAACCTGACGTCGAACTTCATGCGGGCGTCATCAAACGCATTGAATCCGCATTCGTAGGCCGAAAGCTTCTCCGGGTCGGGCTGCTGATAGGCGACGATAAAAGGAGCGATCAACAGCACGGCACCGATGACGGCCGCTATACCGATAAACACCACAAGCGGGAGATAGTTCTGTAAAATGCCGGTCATCGGCGCTTCCCCTCGCTGCGGCCGCTCGACCCCGCAGTTTTGTTAGACTTTGGAACTTTTGAGAGGCTTTAGCTTAGTGCAACAGGGGTGGCAAGATAGCCCATTTTGACGCACCCGAGAGGGAGATTTTGCGGGTTGACAGGAGCCGCGGATGACGCGGCAGTTCCCCCCGCGCCCGCCCGCGCAATTCCATCGAACTCCGCCCGCCCGCCTTTGGAAAAACAGGGAACGAAACCATTTTGGGAAGGCCGCGAAGCCTTTTTGAAACAGACCGGATTTATTCCTTCTGCCAACGGCGCATGCGACGCCGGAAGAACAGGAGGCAACCATGAACCATTCGATCAAGAGCGCGGACCGCACCACCCACCTGAAGATCGTGGCCGTCGCGCCGCGCTGGCGACGTTCGGCACCTCCGTCCGGCCGGGCACCGACGCCGTCCAGACCGTTCGCGTCCTCAAGGCCGGCCAGCCGACGATGATATCCAGTTCGGGGACATCGCTGGTGAGGTGATCCTGGGTTCGGATCAGTGACCAAAGCGACCCTCGGATGGCCCGCGATGTCAGGGAAACGCTCAGCCGAACGAAACGACGCACGGAGTCGGATCGTTGCTTATCCTGATGAGTCGAATCGGAACGATCGGATTGAGGCTAAATATCTGAAAACACTGGCGCGAGAGACGGGACTCGAACCCGCGGCCTCCGCCGTGACAGGGCGGCGCTCTAACCAACTGAGCTACTCCCGCGGACGCCATGTATCCGCGCAGGTGTCAGGGCTTAAAGGCGGGGCCTTTCCAAGTCAAGGCGGTTGCAAATCCCCTTGGACGACGGGCATTTTCGACGGATCAATGCAAAAAACAGGCTGTTTACAGGCAAAACCGGGTGGTCGGCACCTCCCCGAATCGACCAAGGCCTGATACGCCTTGGCTTCCGAAGCCAGCAACGACGAGGAAAGCCATATGGCGAAGAAGGCAGCGACCCCGAGCACCGTGACGCTGAAGCATCTCGCGGCGGCATTGGCCGACGACCATGAGTTGTCGAAGAAGGCCACCGAGGCCATCCTAGGCGATATGGTCACCCGCATCACCAAGCACCTCAAGAAGGGCGACCGCATCCGCATCGTCGGTCTCGGCATCCTTCAGGTCCGCAAGCGCGCGGCCCGCATGGGTCGCAACCCCGCCACCGGCGAAGCCATTCACATCAAGGCTTCGAAGAAGGTCGCGTTCCGGGCCGCAAAAGAGCTCAAGGAAGCGGTCTGACCAAAGGCGCGGGATCGGAACGGTCCGGTTTGAACGCCTAAGGTTTTTTCGGCAAACCGGATCGCCAGGCCGTCGTCATGAACCGGATCGTCATGGTCAGTTGACCTGATCTCCGGCTAGATTGCCGCGCTGCGATATCCTTTCGATACGATGGCCGCTCCGATGATATTCAACCACACGGTGACGGAGCGCTTCCTGCGCTACGTCGTCATCGATACCCAGTCGGACCCGACGTCTCCGACCTGTCCGTCCACGGAGAAACAGAAGAACCTTGGCCGCCTGCTGGTGCGTGAACTGCAGGAGATCGGCGTGGCGGACGCCCATCTCGATCAGCACGGTTATGTGTACGCGACGATCCCGGCGAACAGCACCAAGCAGGTGCCGGTAATCTGCTTCTGCTCGCACATGGACACCTCGCCGGACTGTTCAGGGGCAAACGTCCGGCCACAGATCGTCAGGAATTATCGCGGCGGCGACATCAAGCTCTGCGGCGATCCGTCGCAGGCAATCCGTACGGCCGACAACCCGGTGCTAGTCGAGCAGATCGGCAATGACATCATCACGTCCGACGGCACGACGCTGCTCGGCGCCGACAACAAGGCCGGCATCGCCGAGATCATCGACGCCGCCCAGGTTCTGCTTGCCAATCCTCAGATCAAGCATGGCACCATCAAGATCCTTTTCACGCCTGACGAGGAAATCGGGCGCGGCGTCGACAAGGTCGATCTGAAAAAACTGGGCGCCGCCTTCGCCTACACCATCGACGGCGAGACCGCGGGTCACATCGAGGACGAGACGTTCTCCGCCGACGGCGCCGTCATGACCATCGAGGGTGTCAGCGCCCATCCGGGCTTCGCCAAGGGCAAGATGGAGCACGCGATCAAGATCGCATCCCGCATCGTCGAGCGGCTTCCGAAGGACACGTGCTCGCCCGAGACCACCGACGGGCGCGAGGGCTTCCTGCATCCGACCGGCATCAGCGGCACGCTGGAGCGCGCCACGCTTAGTTTCATCGTGCGCGATTTCACCGATGCCGGCCTGAAGGAAAAAGAAGCCCTGCTGGAGAAAATCGTCCGCGAGGTCATGGCGGATTTCCCGCATTCAACGTACCGGCTGGAGATCCAGCCGCAGTATCGCAACATGAAGCAGATCGTGGAGCGCTATCCGGAGATCATTGACAACGCGGTGGAAGCCATTCGCCGCGCCGGGCTCTCGCCGGTCAAGGGCAGCATTCGCGGCGGCACCGACGGCTCGCGGCTGTCGTTCATGGGCCTGCCCTGTCCGAATATCTTCGCGGGCGAACATGCGTTCCATTCACGCACCGAATGGGTCAGCGTGCAGGACATGGAAGCGGCCGTCCGCACCATCGTGCATCTCGCGGCGATCTGGGAAGAACGCGCCTGACGGCTGTGACACCGCGGTAACCGAAGGCGTGGATTGCCGCAGCGGATCGGGCGCAACCCGATCGACATCGTTAATCTTTCCTAAATGTCGGGCGATATGATCCTCGAAACAACGAGGACAGAAAAATGCGCACCAGCTTGCTCGCGGTCATCGGCCTCGCCGCGATGGGATCGACCGGGTTGGCTGCCGACCTTCCCGTGCATAGCCGCATCGGCAAAATCTTCGCCGAGCCTGCCGCTCCTTCGCGCGCGAGCATCGTGCGTGAGGAAGACAAGGATTATCCCGAAAGCGCGCTCTATCGTTTCCGGTTTCCGCCGCCGCCAGTGCCGGGCTATTACGGAAGACCGAACGATTTCTACTATCGTCCCTACTACGAAGATCGTTCGGTCCTGAGCTATTATTTCGACCGGCTGCCCTACGCCTGCGGATTCTACGGCTACTGCCAGGACTAGAGGCGCCGCTCAGGAATTTTGCGCGGTCACGACCCAGATCGACGCCGGAAGCATAACCGCCTGCCCTTCGGCGAACGGAGCGAGCGCCTCATGGACTGACTTCCTGACGATGGCAACGACGTCGGCAGGCTGACCCTCAATCGCGCGGCTGGTGGGGCCGACCTGAAGCGCAGACTCGACCGCGGCATCGAGCCCACCGCCGATCGCGATATCCAATGTGAGGTCGCAAGCCTCCATTGACGTGTCGGAAAAGCCAGCCTTGCCGAGGACGCGGTGAACGCGGGCTTCGGACGCGAATGAAAACGGACCCGGATCCTCCGGTCCGACTTCGGGCAGTTTCGGGACATGACGGTAGGCAGCCTGCAGCGGCGCCATCAGCCAGGGATTGGCACGCGCTTCGCGCCAGCATACGAAGGTCAGGCGGCCGCCCGGCCGCAATGCCTTCCTGAGATTGGCGAACGATGCGGCCGGCTCGGCAAAGAACATCACGCCGAACCGGGAGACGATCAGGTCATACCAATCCGGCTTGAATGGATAAACACTCGCGTCGGCGAGCCGGAATTCTATCCGCGCGTTTCGCGGCGCGATTTGCCTCGCCCGTTGCAGCATCGGCGCCGAGACATCGACACCGAGAACGCGGCCGGCAGCGCCGACCTTCTCGGCAAATGCCCGCGTGGTGGCGCCACAGCCGCAGCCGACATCGATGACGCGCTCGCCCGGACGGGATTTGGCGCGATCGAGCAGGATGGCCGACACCGGCTCCAGCATCTCATCCTGAGCCTGCTGCCGATCGACCCAACGCTGACCACCGGGTCCATTCCAGTAAGCGATCTGGTCCGCGTTCGGTGTCTGGGGACCTTCCGCCATCGCCGCTCCCGCAGGAACCTGAAATCAATGGTAGGCGGCGAGAGATTCGAACTCCCGACCCTCTCGGTGTAAACGAGATGCTCTAACCAGCTGAGCTAGCCGCCCTCGCCTCCTGTTTATAGCGTTTTCGAGCGAAGTGGAATCCGGTTCGCGTGAACAAAACGCGTCAAATCAAGAATCTAGAATCTTCTACCGTTTCCATGAAACGTAGAAGACTCTAGCGCCGACGCCTCCCGGCGCGCAAGCCGCCGGTCGCGGTCACATGTTCGGATTCGTCGGATACACGTTGCGGGTTGAGAGCCGAGAAACCGCACACGCGTTGCGGTCCTTGTTCCCTTCGGCGCTCTGCCGCCAGTCACGACCGCCTCATAACGCAAACGGCGCCCGCGAAGGGCGCCGTCTGGTCGAGTCGTTTATGACGCTCCGTGCACTCAGTGCGCGGTCAGGCCACCCGCCGCCTCGTCAGCCGCATCGGGATTGACCGGGAGTTTGGTATCCTCCTCCCAGACAATCGGCTTTGGCTGCCGCACCAGCGCCTTGGCGATCACCTCGTCCATCCGCGCGACCGGAATGATCTCCAGTCCACCCTTGATGGCGTCGGATATCTCCGTCAGGTCCTTGGCGTTTTCGTCCGGGATCAGCACCGTCTTGATGCCGCCGCGCGATGCAGCCAACAGCTTCTCCTTCAGGCCGCCGATCGGCAACACCCTGCCGCGCAGCGTGATCTCGCCCGTCATCGCGATGTCGCGGCGGATCGGAATGCCGGTCAGCACCGAGACGATCGTCGTCGCCATCGCAACGCCGGCCGAGGGACCATCCTTCGGCGTGGCGCCCTCGGGCACGTGGACGTGGATGTCGCGCCGCTCGAACAGCGGCGGCTCGATCCCGAAGGTGATCGCGCGCGAGCGGACATAGGACGCCGCCGCCGAGATCGATTCCTTCATCACGTCGCGCAGGTTGCCGGTGACCGTCATGCGCCCCTTGCCGGGCATCATCACGCTTTCGATCGTCAGCAACTCGCCGCCAACGTCCGTCCATGCCAGACCGGTGACGACACCAACCTGATCGTCGGTCTCGATCTCGCCGAAGCGATACTTCGGGACTCCGAGAAATTCCTCGACGACCTTCTCGGTCACCTTCACCGACTTCTTCTTCGAGAGCATCAGCTCCTTCACCGCCTTGCGGGCGAGTGTGGAAAGCTCACGCTCCAGATTGCGCACGCCGGCTTCGCGGGTGTAGCGGCGAATGATCAGCAGAAGCGCGTCGTCATCGATCGACCACTCCTTCGAATCAAGGCCGTGCTTGCTGAGCGCGTTCGGGATGAGATGCTTGCGGGCAATCTCGACCTTCTCGTTCTCAGTGTAACCCGCGATCCGGATGATCTCCATGCGGTCCATCAACGGTCCGGGAATATTCAGCGTATTCGCGGTCGTGAGGAACATCACGTTGGAGAGATCGTAGTCGACCTCGAGATAGTGGTCGTTGAAGGTCGAGTTCTGCTCGGGGTCGAGAACCTCAAGCAGTGCCGACGACGGATCGCCACGAAAATCGGCGCCCATCTTGTCGATCTCGTCCAGCAGGAACAGCGGGTTCGAGGTCTTGGCCTTGCGCATCGACTGGATGATCTTGCCGGGCATCGAGCCGATATAGGTCCGGCGATGGCCACGGATCTCCGCCTCGTCGCGCACGCCGCCAAGCGACACGCGCACGAACTCGCGGCCGGTCGCTCGCGCGATCGACTTGCCGAGCGAGGTCTTGCCGACGCCGGGCGGACCGACGAGGCACAGGATCGGTCCCGTCAGCTTGTTGGCGCGCGACTGCACCGCGAGATACTCCACGATGCGGTCCTTGACCTTCTCCAGCCCATAATGATCGGCGTCCAGCACCTCCTGCGCGGCGTTGAGATCCTTCTTGACCTTGGACTTCTTGCCCCACGGAATCGACAGCAGCCAGTCGAGATAGTTGCGCACCACGGTGGCTTCCGCCGACATCGGCGACATCTGCCGCAGCTTCTTCAACTCATGCTGGGCCTTCTCGCGAGCTTCCTTCGAGAGCTTGGTCTTGGCGATCTTCTCTTCCAGATCGGCGAGTTCGTCGCGGCCCTCGTCGTCGCCGAGTTCCTTCTGAATCGCCTTCATCTGTTCGTTGAGATAATACTCGCGCTGGGTCTTCTCCATCTGGCGCTTGACGCGCGAGCGGATGCGCTTCTCGACCTGCAAGACCGAGATTTCGCTCTCCATCAGTCCGAGCACCTTCTCAAGGCGCGCCGTCACCGACAGCGTCTCCAGGATGCCCTGCCGATCCGCGATCTTGGCGGCGAGGTGCGAGGCCACGGTGTCACCGAGCTTGGCAAAATCCGTGATCGCCTGCACCACTCCCACCACTTCGGGCGAGATCTTCTTGTTCAGCTTCACATAGCTTTCGAAATCCGACACGACGGAACGCGCAAGCGCCTCCGCTTCGACGCTGTTGGTGTCGGTGTCGGCCAGCGCGACGGCGGTCGCTTCATAATAATCGGAGCGGTCGGAATATGTCTCCACACGCGCGCGCTCGAGGCCCTCCACCAACACCTTCACGGTGCCGTCGGGGAGCTTCAGCAATTGCAACACGCTGGCGAGCGTTCCGATCTTGTAAATCGAGTCCGGCGCGGGATCATCGTCCGACGCGTTCTTCTGCGTCGCGAGCATGATCAGCGCATCGTTCTTCATGACCTCTTCAAGCGCCTTGATCGATTTCTCGCGGCCGACGAACAGCGGCACGATCATGTGCGGAAAAACAACGATGTCGCGAAGCGGAAGTACCGGATAGGTATTGGTTTCGCCGTGAACGATAGCTGGCCGGGGTTTTGAGGCGGTCATAGCCTTGTTCCTTTTGTTGCGCCCCCTTGTACGCAGCCCGCTAATCACGCGCAACCGCCACAAGGTGCCGAGTTTTCCGGAGAAGGATGGGGCTTTGCGAACCGATGCCTCACCTGCCCTGGCAGCCGCGAACGCTATATGCGTCGCCGCCGATAGCATTAGGTGGCCATCGACCGTCAGCGTGTCAAGTTAAAGGACAGCAGCCATTTCAATGGTCTGCTTCCAGCGCGCAGATTGCCGCTTGTATAGCCGACGGCCGCCGCACGGAACGACCGGCGGCGAGCCTTGTGGCAACATGAGCGCCTGAAAACGCCTGGATCAGGCGCTGGCGCTGGTCTCGCTCGCGCGATCGGAGCGGTCCGCATAGATGTACAGCGGCCGCGCGGTTCCCTCAACCACTTCCCGCGAGATGACGACCTCTTCGACTCCTTCAAGACCCGGAAGGTCGAACATGGTCTCGAGCAGGATGCTTTCGAGTATCGAACGCAATCCGCGCGCGCCGGTCTTGCGCTCGATCGCCTTGCGAGCGACCGCACCGAGCGCCTCGTCGGCAAAGGTCAGTTCGATGTTCTCCATCTCGAACAACCGCTGATACTGCTTCACCAGCGCATTCTTCGGATCGGTCAGGATCTTCTTCAGCGATGCTTCGTCGAGATCCTCCAGCGTGGCGACGACAGGCAGACGCCCGACGAACTCCGGGATCAGGCCGTACTTCAGCAAATCCTCCGGCTCGACATGCCTGAAGATTTCACCGGTGCGGCGATCTTCCGGCGCAAGCACCTGCGCCGCGAAACCGATCGAGGTGGTCCGCCCGCGCGCCGAGATGATCTTCTCCAGGCCGGAGAACGCACCGCCGCAGATGAACAGGATGTTCGTCGTATCGACCTGCAGGAATTCCTGCTGCGGATGCTTGCGGCCGCCCTGCGGCGGCACGCTCGCAATCGTGCCTTCCATGATCTTCAGCAACGCCTGCTGCACGCCCTCGCCCGATACGTCGCGCGTGATCGAGGGATTGTCGGACTTGCGCGAAATCTTGTCGATCTCGTCGATATAGACGATGCCGCGCTGCGCGCGCTCGACATTGTAGTCGGCGGACTGCAGCAGCTTCAGGATGATGTTCTCGACGTCCTCGCCGACATAGCCGGCCTCAGTGAGCGTCGTGGCGTCGGCCATCGTAAAGGGAACGTCGAGGATGCGCGCCAGCGTCTGCGCAAGCAACGTCTTGCCCGATCCGGTGGGACCGATCAGCAGGATGTTCGACTTCGCGAGTTCGACGTCGTTGTGCTTGGTCTGGTGATTGAGCCGCTTGTAGTGATTGTGAACCGCGACCGACAGCACCTTCTTGGCATGGCCTTGTCCGATGACGTAATCGTCCAGGACCTTGCAGATTTCCTTCGGAGTCGGAATGCCGTCGCGCGATTTCACCAGCGAGGACTTGTTCTCCTCGCGAATGATGTCCATGCAGAGTTCAACGCATTCGTCACAGATAAATACGGTAGGACCCGCAATCAGCTTGCGCACTTCGTGCTGGCTCTTGCCGCAAAATGAGCAATACAGCGTGTTCTTGGAGTCGCCCGTACCGACCTTACTCATTCCTGTCTCCGTCCGCCGTTCGGTCTCGCCTGTTCGTCTGCTCGCCCGTTCCGGTCCGGCACATCCGGTGAAACGGGGTTACATAGGAGCAAACTTCGTACCAGAAAAGACCCTGCGCTTTCAGTCCCGCGCGAATCGCGGTTAATTCGATTCTCCTGCGCATCCTCGTTAGCTGAACTCAGCTAGCCAACCATGGTGCGGGCCGACTATCAAGAATTCGCTAATCGGCCAGCCTCCTGCATCGTGAGAATAGCGCGATTTGGCTCTGCAACGCGACTCTCTTTGGCCAAATTCAAGCCAGCGTTGCGCGATTGTCACGCCAGTCAAGCGGAAATGCCAATAATAAGGAACTTTTCAGAAAGTATCGCAGTGCAATCACCGGTAGCGCCCGAGTCGGGCCGAATCAACCGGCCCGCTCTGCTTCAGGTCGCCGCCTGATACCTCTACGAAGCCTTGGGAGCGGCCGGCTCTTCGGCGCGCTTGTCGATCACCTTGTCGACGATGCCGAAATCGCGGGCCATGTCGGCGGTGAGGAACTTGTCGCGCTCCAGCGCGTCCTCGATCGCCTGATAGGTCTGTCCCGTGTGCTTGACGTAGATCTCATTGAGCCGCTTCTTGAGGCTCAGGATTTCCTGAGCATGCAGCATGATGTCCGTCGCCTGCCCCTGGAAGCCGCCGGAGGGCTGGTGGACCATGATGCGCGCGTTCGGCAACGCATGCCGCATATCCTTTTCGCCGGCAGCCAGCAGCAACGAACCCATCGACGCGGCCTGCCCGGTGCAAAGCGTTGCGACCGGGGGACGAATGAACTGCATCGTGTCGTAGATCGCGAGCCCCGACGTCACCACGCCGCCCGGCGAATTGATGTACATCGAGATTTCCTTCTTGGGATTCTCGGCCTCGAGAAACAGGAGCTGGGCGACGATCAGCATCGACATATTGTCTTCGACCCCGCCGGTCACGAAGATGATGCGCTCCTTCAGCAGCCGGGAAAAGATGTCGTATGCCCTCTCGCCGCGGTTGGTCTGCTCGACCACCATCGGCACGAGATTCATGTAGGTTTCGACTGGATCGCGCATTGATCACCCAAAAGTTTGTGTCAGCAGTTGGCGGCGAGGATCATCCGAGGCAAAACCGGCAGTCTCCAGTCTTTCCGGCGCGGATGAACGTGGCGTGATGCAGGACAGGCAAGCACGGCTCCAAGATATGAGCCGATAACTCGGACGACAAGGGAGCCGCGCAGCCACGTGCCCCGGTGTTTCGATTCGGACATTGGCATCCCAGCGCCGCCAATCCAAGCCCGATCGCAGCGCGTGACGTGGCGCCGACGGCGTCGCCACGCCGGTTTCAGCCGATATCATTAACGGCGAGCACGGGCCGAACCCGACGTCCGATCGGGGCGCGGCCCCTCAGTCCGGGCCATGGCTCGCCTCGTAGTCCTTATAGAGATCCTCGCGTGTCACCGTCTTGTCGGTGATGGTGGCGAGTTCGAGAATGTAGTCGACGACCTTGTTCTCGAAAAGCGGCGCGCGAATCTGGGCCATGGCCTGGGGATTTTTCTGGTAGTAATCCCAGATCTCCTTCTCGCGGCCCGGCATCTGACGCGCGCGATCGATCAATGCGCGGTTGATTTCGTCGTCCGTGACCGAGATCCCGTTCTTTTCCCCGATCTCGGACAGCACGAGGCTGAGCCGTACCCGGCGGTCGGCGATCCGGCGGTACTCTTCCCTGGCGGCTTCCTCGGTGGTGTCCTCGTCGGCGAAGGTCTTGTTGTTCGACTCCATCTCCTTCGTGATCGAGTTCCACACCTGCTCGAATTCCTCCTCGACCAGCGTCGGCGGCGTGGCGAACTTGTGAGTCTCATCGAGGCGATCGAACAGCGCGCGCTTGACATGCTGCCGCATTGCGCGGGCAAATTCAGCGGCAAGCCGCTCGCGGACGGCTTTTTTGAGCTGATCGAGCGTGTTCAGACCGATGCTCTGAGCGAACTCATCGTCGATCTTGGTTTCTTCCGGCATCTCGATCATGCTTGCCGTGGTCTCGAACTCGGCATCCTTCCCGGCCAGTTCGGTGTCTGCGTAGTTCTTGGGGAACGACGCCTTGACGGTGCGGGTCTCGCCGACGCCAATCCCGACCAGCTGCTCTTCGAACCCCGGAATAAGAGCGTTCGACCCCAGCACGACCAGAATATCCTCGCTGCTGCCGCCATCGAACGGCTCCCCGTCGATGGTGCCCTTGAACGAGATGGTCACGCGATCGCCGTTCTCGGCCTTCGCGCCCTCTCCGCGCGCGGAGTAGTTGCGATTCTGGTCGGCGATCCGCTTGATGCCTTCGTCGACATCGGCGTCGGACACCTCGACCACCGGCTTTTCGATATTGAAGCTCTTGAAGTCCGCGAGTTCGATCGCCGGCACGACTTCCATGGTCACGGTGTAGCTGAGGTCGGCTTTGCCCGCGAGGATGTCCTCGATCTCCTTTTCATCCGAAGGCATAGCCACCTTGGGATTACCCGCCAGCTTGAAGCTGTGGTCGGTGACAATTTGCATGTTGGTCTCGCGGATCATGTCCTCGATGGTTTCAACCATCAAGGAACGGCCGTAGACCTTTTTGAGGTGGCTGACAGGCACCTTGCCCGGACGAAAGCCGTCCAGCTTCACCCGGCCCCTGAGTTCGGCCAACCGCGCGTCCGCCTTGGCCGCGATTTCGGTGGCCGGAACGCTGATCTGGAAATCGTGCCTCAGTCCCTCGGCGAGGATTTCGTTCACCTGCATGGCGTCAATCTTCTTCTTCCGCTCGGCCCGGCTGAAACGGCCGGATCATTGTCAATCGGTCGATGCGCGGCGGAGCGCCTGCATCGTGGTACAGCCGGCATATATCCATCGGGATAGCTGCCTGAAGTCGTTTGCTCAAACGCTGTGGCGCTTGGTGCGGGCGGAGGGACTCGAACCCCCACAACTTTCGTCACTGGAACCTAAATCCAGCGCGTCTACCAATTCCGCCACGCCCGCATCAATCCGGCCTGCGGTGCCGAGCATGATGCCGAAAAATGCGAAGCGGCTTTCGGTGGACGTCATGCTCCAACGAGTTGAACCGGACGCGCCGACGGCACCGGTTCTTCTTCCGGCGTCGTCAGTACGCTCAATGCGGCGGGCTTATAACATGACGATACCGGTTCGCAGCAAAAAAATGGCCACTCGGCGCGCCGGAGACTGCTGGACAGAAACCGGAGAAAATGGTCCGCATCGGCGATGACGCGTCCTCCTGTCCACCTCACCCGGCGGCATCTGCTGGCCGGCATCGGGGTCGCCGCCGCTGCTCCGGCGACCGTGATTCGCGCGCAACCGCAGCATCCGCAGACCCTTGCTTTTGACGCGACGTCCGCCCCTCTCCGGCTTGGGCCGGATCGAGACGAAACCGCCATCTGGTCGCTGCGGACCGACTGCTCGGCGATCCCGCGTTTCCGTCAGGGCGAGACGCTCGATCTGGCACTGCACAACGGCCTCCCGGCGCCGGTAGTCCTGAACTGGTACGGGATCGACGGCGCGTCTTCCATCGAGCCATTGACTGCCCGAAGGCCGACATCACCGGGCGAAACCGACCGCTTTTCGCTCCCGTTGCGGCAGGCCGGAACTTTTCTGTGCGACACCCGCCTGCTGGGAGACGGTCTTGCGCAGTCCTCACCCGCGCAGGCGATGGTTGTCGAGGAACGCGCACCGGCCGAGGTCGACCGTGACGAGGTGATGCTGATCGAGGACTGGCGGCTCGACCCCAAAGGGCTTCCGATTGCTCCCGGCACCGGCGGTCAAGCGGTCGGAGCACCGCTTTATCTGGTGAGCGGAAAGCCCTCGCTCGATTTGACTTTGCGGTCCAACGAACGACTTAGATTAAGGATCATCAACGCTTGCCAGCGCAATGCAGTTGCTCTCAGAATCCAGAATCTGGATGTTCGGGTCATGGCGATCGACAGCCAGCCGGCGGAGCCGTTCCTGGCGCGCAACGGGCGATTGGTGCTGGCGCCGGGGTCCCGGATCGACGCCGTCATCGATGCAACGCTCCCCGCAGGAACGGCATCGGCGGTCACACTGCATGACGGCGGCAGCCCGCGGCCGATCGCCCAACTGCACGTCTCCGCGGACGGGCCGCTGCGGCCGGCACCGTTGCCGACACCTGCTCCGCTGCCGTCGGAGAGTTTGCCGGCGCGGCTCGATCTCAAAGCTGCGCTGCGCGTCGATGTGCCGCTGGCCGCCTCCGGAGGGACGCCAACTTCGTGGGGTATGCCGACGCACTTCAATATGGGCTCAAAGCCGGCGTTTCGCGTCAAGCGCGGCCGAACCGTGGTGCTCACGCTGACCAACCCGGCAGCAACTCCCATGGTGTTTCATCTGCATGGCCACCACTTTCGTTTGCTCGATCGGCTCGACGACGGCTGGAAGCCGTTCTGGCTCGATACCGTTCTGGTCGATGCCGGGCAGACGCAGCGCATCGCTTTCGCCGCGGACGTTGTCGGAGCCTGGCTGATCGAGACCATGGCGGTGGAATGGAGCGCGCCGCGTCAGGTGCGATGGTTCGCGGTGGATTAGCGTTTCCAGGCGAAGCGAAGGGGGTACCGGCTCGCGTGAAGAAAACACGTCAAATCAAAATTGCCCGCTTCTGATTCCATTAAAACCGCACTCTGGAGTCGTTTCAACTGCGTTGAAGCAGACTCGTCGCTCATCTTTTTGTTTGATCATGATCTTTCCGAAAACCGGTTTCCGCTTTTCGGGATCATGCTCTAGTAATCGATCCCGAACCGGTCACAGAGCCGCCGCAGCACGGCGGGCAAAACCTCCGGCAGGTCCTCCGCGATCAGTCCAGGACCCGCTTCCTGTCCGGCTTCGCCATGCATCCAGACGCCGATGCATGCCGCCTCGAATGCCGGCACGCCCTGCGCCAGCAGCCCACCGATCATTCCGGACAGCACGTCGCCAGAGCCCGCCGTCGCCAGCCACGGCGGCGCATTGGCCGCGATCGTCGCGCGGCCGTCGGGCGAAGCCACCACGGTGTCCGGCCCCTTGAGCAGCACGATCGCGCCCGAACGCTCGGCCGCGGCGCGCACCCGCTCAAGTTTCGAGCGAAGTGGATATTTGTTGCTCATCTCGCTGAAAAGGCGATGGAACTCGCCTTCGTGCGGGGTCAGGATAATGTCGGTTCTCCCGGCGGATTTGATGGCGTCGAACAGCCGAGCCGGCGCATCGGCAAAGCTCGTCAAGGCGTCGGCGTCGAGCACCATCGCCGGCATCGCGGCGAGCGCCGTCAACACCAGCGCGCCAGTGTGCTCGCCGATTCCGGCGCCAGGTCCGATCACACAGGCATTGATGCGCCGGTCCGTCAGAATGTCCGCAAGTTCGGTTGAGCCATTCATGCGCCGCACCATCACCGCGGTCAGCGACGCCGCGTGCACCTCCAGCGCGTCGTCCGGCGAGAGCACGGTCACAAGACCGGCCCCGGCCCGCAGGGCTCCGCGCGCCGACAATCGGGCTGCTCCGGTCGAGGTCAGATCGCCGGATACAACAACGGCATGCCCTCGCGCGTATTTGTGCCCGTCGATACGCGGCACCGGAAACGCGCCCTCCCAGTAATCTGAAATATTCTCAAAGGTTACAGGGCGGATTTCGTCCAGAACCGCATCGAGGATGCCGATGTCGGCGACGCGCACCCTGCCGCAATAAACCCGGCCCGGCAGCAGCAGATGCGCCGGCTTCTTGCGAAAGAAGGTCACGGTCTCGGTGGCGCGCACCGCAGCCCCCATGATCGCGCCGGTGCTGCCGTTGACGCCACTCGGCAGATCGATGCTGAGCACCGGCGCGCCGTTGGCGTTGATGACTTCTATCATCGCCAGAGGATCGCCCCTGACCGGGCGGTTGAGCCCCGCGCCGAACAGCGCATCGACAATCAGCGCGGGCGAGCCGAGCGCGGACAGGTCGCAAGGCATGACCGGCCCTTTCCAGCCCTTGGCCGCGAGCGCCGCGTCGCCCTTCAGGCTGTCCCGCGCGCCCAACAGGATCACCGAGACATCGTGGCCGCGCGCAGCCAGTTCGGTCGCCGCGACAAACCCATCCCCACCGTTGTTACCGGCCCCGGCAACAACCAGGATGGAGCCCTGACCGACGAGGTCGGTTGCCGCGTCCGCCACCGCTTGCCCGGCCCGCAGCATCAGCGCGAAACCCGAGGCTCCGCCCGCAATCGCGAGCCGGTCGGCCTGCTCCATTTCCCCGGTCGTCAGAATCTCCATGGCCTCACCACTCGAGTCCATGGGCAAAGACGAACCCGCCGACGCACGCAGGACTGCACAGAAAATAACCCCGCTGCCTAATTTGTAATCTGACAATCACGCCGGGGTGCTGCCATAACATACCAAAGCTCGCTTAATCGACTGATAAGGCTTGAAAATTGAAGGTTCCGGCGAGTTGGCACAAACACTGCTTAGGGAAAGTGGTTCGATCTGCGATGTCTGTTGGCGAAAATGAAGCGCGTCCCGCGACTTTTGTCCGTCCGAAAACCAGTGCATGACCGTGTTCAAGACAACAGCGTGAGCGTGCATCGGCCGCTGGCTGGAATTTGGAAGTGCCAGGAGACGTTCAGTGAAAAAAATCGAAGCCATCATCAAACCGTTCAAGCTCGACGAAGTAAAGGAAGCGCTTCAGGAGATCGGATTGCAAGGCATCACCGTGATCGAGGCAAAAGGCTTTGGGCGGCAGAAGGGACACGCCGAACTCTATCGCGGCGCGGAATATGTCGTGGACTTCCTGCCCAAGGTCAAAATCGAGATCGTGATCGGAGATGACCTGGTCGAAAAGGCCATCGACGCCATCAGGCGCGCCGCCCAGACGGGCCGCATCGGCGACGGCAAGATTTTCGTATCCAATATCGAGGAAGCCATTCGAATCCGAACGGGGGAATCCGGCCTCGACGCCATCTAGATCGTTTTGACAGTCACATCCGCACGGAGTCACCACCCACGGCCGCCTTGCGCCGTAAAATCGCAAAAACCAGCCACGAAGACCAGCAGAGACAAGGGGTATTTATGAAGACCGCCAGCGACGTCCTGAAAGCTATCAAGGACAACGACGTGAAGTACGTCGATCTGCGATTCACCGATCCGCGCGGCAAGTGGCAGCACGTCACCTTCGACGTCAGCATGATCGACGAAGATATTTTCACCGAGGGCACGATGTTCGACGGTTCGTCGATCGCCGGCTGGAAGGCGATCAACGAGTCCGACATGATGCTGATGCTCGATCCGACCACGGCTTCGATCGATCCGTTTTTCGCGGAAACGACGATGGTCATCACCTGCGACATTCTGGAGCCTTCCACCGGCGAGCCCTATAACCGCGACCCGCGCGGCATTGCCAAGAAGGCCGAGGCGATGGTGAAGTCGATGGGCGTCGGCGACACCGTGTATGTCGGTCCCGAAGCCGAGTTCTTCGTTTTCGACGACGTGCGTTTCTCGGCCGATCCGTACAACACCGGTTTCAAGCTGGATTCATCCGAACTGCCGACCAACTCGGCAACCGAATACGAAGGCGGCAACCTCGGCCACCGCATCCGCACCAAAGGCGGCTACTTCCCGGTTCCGCCACAGGACTCGGTACAGGACATGCGCTCGGAAATGCTCGGCGCCATGGCCAAGATGGGGGTCAAGGTCGAGAAGCATCATCACGAAGTGGCGTCGGCCCAGCACGAGCTCGGCATGAAGTTCGACACGCTGACCCACATGGCCGACCAGATGCAGATCTACAAGTATTGCATCCACCAGGTGGCGCATATCTACGGCAAGACCGCCACCTTCATGCCGAAGCCGATCTTCGGCGACAACGGCTCGGGCATGCACGTCCATCAGTCGATCTGGAAGGACGGCAAGCCGACCTTCGCCGGCAACAAGTACGCCGACCTGTCGGAGACCTGCCTGTACTACATCGGCGGCATCATCAGGCATGCCAAGGCGATCAACGCCTTCACCAACCCGTCGACCAACTCCTACAAGCGTCTGGTCCCGGGCTATGAAGCGCCGGTATTGCTCGCCTACTCCGCGCGCAACCGTTCGGCATCGTGCCGCATCCCCTACACAACCTCGCCGAAGGCCAAGCGCGTGGAGGTTCGCTTCCCCGACCCGATGGCCAATCCATACCTCGCCTTTGCGGCGATGCTGATGGCGGGCCTCGACGGCATCAAGAACAAGATCGATCCGGGCCCGGCGATGGACAAGGACCTCTACGACCTGCCGAAGGAAGAGCTGAAGCAGATTCCGACAGTGTGCGGCAGCCTGCGCGAAGCGCTGGAAAACCTCGACAAGGACCGCGCCTTCCTGAAGCATGGCGGCGTATTCGACGACGATTTCATCGACGCCTATATTGAGTTGAAAATGACCGACGTCATGCGTTTCGAAATGACGCCGCACCCGGTCGAGTTCGACATGTATTATTCGTATTGATCGCTTTTCGCTTCGGAACAATCAAAGACAGGCGCTCCTGACGGAGCGCCTTGTTCTTTGGCGCCACCCGTGCCTCAAACCTGTGGCGTTGCTGCCGGACCACAAGTAGCAGGATGGCCTCGCTCATTTCAGAAGGCGGTCCACTTATTGCCCGGCGTCACAGGCTCCAGCAGACTGGCGCTTGATTCCGTATGGCGTTTAACGGAACACTGCGGGCTCAGAACCGGAGGCGACCGTGACGGACCACACCACAGGCAAAGGGCAAACCCGCACCGATCTGGCGTGGGCGATCGCGACCGGCGGGATGGCCGTCGTCCTGTTCGCGGCGCTGCTGCTGCTCGCCTGGGAATTCGCGGCGACGCTCTTCCTGATCTTTGCCGGTGTGCTGCTTGGCGTTGCTCTCAACGCCATCACAAGTCTGCTCGGCCGCGTCATTCCCCTGCCTCATGCGTTGCGGCTGACGATCGTCTGCGTCGCGCTCGCCGCCGTCCTGGCGGGCGTCATGGTGCTCGGGGGAACGACGATCGCGCAGCAGACCGCCGTGCTGAGCAATACGATCAAATCCCAGCTCGTGACCGTCAAATCCTTCCTCGAGAAAAATGGCGTCGACACCAGCTACTTCAATTTGAGCGGTCTCAATTCGTCCGAATCCTCGAAAACGTCCGAGCCCTCGAGAATTCCCGGAACCGCGAAAACCGAGGAGACGCCTGCTGCAAATGTTCAGCACAACCTGCCGAGTGCCGGCACGCTTGCCTCAAGCGGCACCGCGATCGTCAGCCAGACGCTGAAGCTCGTCCTCGGCACCGTCAGCGCCGTCGGAAATTTCTTCATCGTGCTGTTCCTCGGCCTTTGCTTTGCCGCTCAGCCGGCCGTCTATCGCAAGGGCCTGCTCAGCCTGACGCCGGCCAAACATCGTGCGACCGCGGCGATTCTGGTCGACAGGATCGGCGATACGCTGGAGCGCTGGCTGATCGCCCAGATGGTCACCATGGCTGCGGTGTTCCTGGTGACCTGGATCGGCCTCGAGATCATCGGTATCCAGAGTTCCTTTATCCTCGGCATTCAGGCCGGTTTGCTCGCCTTCATTCCCACCATCGGCGCGCTGCTCGGCGGGTTGATCGTGGTGCTGGCGAGTCTGGCGTCAGGATGGGTGGCGGCCGCAAGCGCGTTCGTGCTATTTCTCGGCGTCCATGCGCTGGAGAGCTACGTGCTCACGCCGATCATCCAGCGTCAGGCGCTCGACATTCCGCCAGCGACGCTGTTCGCATTCCAGATCCTGCTCGGCATCGTCTTCGGCGTCTGGGGACTGGCGCTTGCCCTGCCCCTGCTCGCGATCGGTAAAGTCGTCATCGACTTCGCGCGCGCGGATGGCGAAAAGCACTCCGTCAAGGCGGCAAGCTAAAAGGTCGTAACCGTATTGGTGTGTTCCACCTCGGGAGGTGAAGCGAAGTGCGGCCCGACCAGCGCACGCCATTCGGTGAAATTCGCCGATTCCCGAAAGTCCACCACATGGTTCTCAAGCGTGTCCCACTTGATTACCAGACGGTAACGCGACGGCTTCTCGATGGAGCGGTGCAGTTCGAAACTTCTCCAGCCCTTGCAACGCTTGAAAATCGTCTGCGCCTGGTCGATCGCGGCCTCGAAATCCGCTTCGCTGCCCGGCTTGATGTCGATTTGCGCGATTTCGGTAATCATCTGAGGAGACCTTTTGTGCCTCCTCATCTGTACAGCAACCGACAGCAGCCGTGAAGATCAGGAATCGGCCTGAAACCGCGTGATGGCCTTGTTGGCCAGCTTGATGCGGTTATGTTCGCCGCCGTAATACAGCCCGACAATGATCTCAAGCAGCCGGTCGTTGGTCTCGATGCCGTCGCTGCTCAGAACGCCGCTCCTGCGCAGGTAGTTCGCTGCGATCGCGTAGGCCTCGCCCACGGCGTCGAAATTCAGGACTTGCACATCACGTTCGATCAGCATGATCGATCATTCCATTCTCAACTTCGGATCGACAACCTTGCAAACCGGCAAAGGTTCCTGATGACTCGAACAGCAAAACGCACCGGCGCCGGACGGACCGGGCCGATGCGTTCAGGTTGGGGGGAAGTCGTGTTTCTCAGGAGATCCGGAGAACGAGCGGCCGATCTTGCCGCCGGCTTCGCTCTGTTCCCGGAGAAAACTCAGAGCCGATACAAAATCTGATCGGTCCAGAAGCGCTCGAGACGATGCAGCGATTTGTTCAACGTCGCAAACTCCTCATTGGAGATGCCGCCGACCTGTTCGACGGTCTTGACGTGCTTCTGGTAGAGCGCGTCGACGATGCGGCGGATTTCCTGGCCCTGCGCGGTGAGGCGGATGCGCACCGAGCGGCGATCAACGCGCGAGCGTTGATGATCGAGGAAGCCCAACTCGACGAGCTTCTTCAGATTGTAGGAAACGTTTGAGCCGAGATAATAGCCGCGCGTGCGCAGTTCTCCGGCCGTCAGTTCCTTGTCGCCGATGTTATAGAGCAGAAGCGCTTGTACCGAATTGATGTCGGCACGACCGCGACGATCGAATTCATCCTTGATGACATCGAGCAGGCGGCGGTGCAGCCGCTCGACCAACGTCAATGCTTCGAGATAGAGCGACTGCACCGGCGCTTCGCCGGCGACCTGTTCCGCGGGCTCGTGAGCCTTCGCAACGGCTTTCATGATGACTTCCCCTGTTGTCGTTTATCGACTTATTCGACGAAACTTGTGTTCCGCCTGATAGCTGGACCTTAGGGGGGGGCGTTTGAATATCCGCTTAAATAAGACAATAAAGACATCATGAATTTAAGAGAGTGAATTGCTGATTAATCTCGTCAGATCAGGGGCTTCCGCAACCTTTCCTTGACGTTGCGGCCATGCTGTTCACGCTTCGTCTACGCCAACTGTCGCATTCAGGAACAGGACCGCTCAAATTCGAAATATCCTGTCAATATCCGTGGCCGCATCGTCAGAGTGACCGAATTCTTACCCGGAAAAAATCGCGGACAATTTGACGCAAGCCGTCAATCGGGATTCAGGAGCCGCCTTCAATGCCGGTTTCTGACCTCGCCTGTGGCTATGGCGGCCGTTCGCGCGCCGCCATCCAGGCCAGTCCCAGATAGGCGACAAGCATCGCCGTTTCGATGCCGACGACGGCCAGATTGCCGCCGTAGATCGCCGGGAACATCAGTTCGACCACGGCCATTGAGACAACGGTGGTGAGCCAGACGACAGCCCCCCATGGCGTCGCGAGCCACAGACCCACGGCGGCCACCAGCTCGATGACCGCGAAGTAGACCGTCGCCGCCTGCCAGGCCACCGTCTGATTTTCGAAGGCATTGTCTTCGCCGCCGATGAAACCGGTTACCTGGGCCCAATGATAGAGTCCCGCGGCAAGCGACAGCACCGCCATGATGCGGAGGAAGAGCACAAGCCGCCCGGTCCAGAGACTTTCTTCGGTTTCCACCCGGGTGGACGGAATCCCGCCCGCGGACATGGCATTGTTCCGCCGGGCCTGCTTGCGCGATGAGGTTTCAGACATCAGATGCTCGAAGCCGCGGGTGTGCGACGCCGATTCATGACTTTTTGAGACCACAAAATCAATTGCATTGCGTTGAGAACATGAGCGCGGTGACGAAGCCGGTTCCTGATGCTAGAATTGAAACAAAATCAAATTGGTTTCTGGTTTTCGGGAGTGTCGGCACCATGGCGATAAAATACGGGCGTCCCATTGAAATGCGGGATGGACCTCGCCGCGAGGCCGCCGCATCAGCTCCCCTGCCGCTCGATCTGGTGGCCCGGCTGCGCCGCAACCGAAAGGCGGAATGGGCCCGCCGCCTGATCCGTGAAAACGTCCTGACCACCGACGACCTGATCTGGCCTCTGTTCGTGGCTGATGGCATCGACGGGCGGACGCCTGTGCCTTCGATGCCCGGCGTCGACCGCCTCAGTGTGGACCAGTGCGTACGCGACGCCGAACGCGCGCTGAAGCTCAATATCCCCTGCATCGCGCTGTTCCCCTACACCGATCCCGCCTTGCGGGACGACAGCGGCAGCGAGGCCCTCAATACCAAGAACCTGGTGTGCAGGTCGGTCCGCGCGATCAAGCGGGAATTTCCGGACCTCGGCGTGCTCTGCGACGTGGCGCTCGACCCGTTCACCAGTCATGGCCATGACGGTTTGATCGAGGACGGCAGGATCCTCAACGACGAGACGGTCGCGGTGCTGGTCCGGCAGGCGCTGGTGCAGGCGGAAGCCGGATGCGATATCATTGCTCCATCGGACATGATGGACGGACGCGTGGGCGCGATTCGACGGGCGCTCGACGAGGCCGGCTTCGTCGACGTGCAGATCATGGCCTACGCCGCCAAATATGCGTCGGCGTTTTACGGCCCCTTCCGCGACGCCATCGGCTCTGCGAAGGCGCTCACCGGCGACAAGCGGACGTATCAGATGGACAGCGCCAACTCCGATGAGGCGCTGCGCGAGGTCGAACTCGACATCGCCGAGGGCGCCGACATGGTGCTGGTGAAGCCGGGCATGCCCTATCTCGACATCGTGCGGCGCGTGAAGGACACCTTCGGAGTGCCGACCTTCGCCTATCAGGTCTCGGGCGAGTACGCGATGATCGCCGCCGCCGCCGGCAACGGCTGGATCGACCGCGACCGGGCCATGATGGAAAGCCTCGTCGCCTTCAAACGCGCCGGCGCCGACGGCGTACTCACCTATTTCGCGCCCGCGGCAGCGGAGAGGCTCAACCAGAAGGGCTGACGAACCACTGCCCTCGGTCGCGATGATTGCCGTTCCTTAACGTTTGCGAGGCCTTGCAACTCCGGCGCCGCGTCGCCATTTCCGGGGACGGCAAGCAATGCCGTGGACGAGCCGTGGAGGATCTGTCATGGCCGACAATGGCTTCAACACTGCGCAGAGCGGCAACTCAGCCGAGTTCCGGCCTCATGCGTTCGACCCCTGGATGCAGCCCGAACTGTTTCGCGGCGTCCTGACGCGGCGCTTTTTTGCGTTCCTGATCGATCTCGTGGTGCTTTCGATACCCGTTATTTTCGGCGTGATTTTCATCGCGGTGTTCGGCGTCGTCACGCTCGGGCTTGGCTGGGTGCTGTTCTGGCTGGTGTCGCCGGCTACCGTGATCTGGGCTGTCGTCTATTACGGCTTTTCGCTGGGCGGCCCACATTCGGCGACCATCGGGATGCGGCTCATGGACCTGGAAATGCGCACCTGGTACGGCGATCCGAGCTATTTTCTGCTCGGCGCCATGCACGCGATCCTGTTCTGGTTCTCGATCTCGATCTTTTCGCCGCTCGTTCTTCTGGTTGGCCTCTTCAACGGACGCCGCCGGCTGCTGCATGACATGCTGCTGGGCACCGTGGTTATCAACAATTCGGTTCTCGGACCGGTTGCGGAGCCTCACCGAAGTTATTGATATCGCGGGAACCGGATTGACGGTCGGCTCCGAGAGCGCGATGCTCGGCGTGACCTGCTTCGGAGGCCTGCAAGACCGCCGTGACCCAACATTCGCGCGATACCCCGCAATTCTATCTGACGGCTCCTTCGCCGTGCCCGTATCTGCCCGATCGCAGCGAACGCAAGGTCTTCACGCATCTTGTCGGCGAGAAGGCCGGCGACCTCAACGACCTGCTGACCCATGGCGGGTTCCGCCGCAGTCAGTCGATCGCCTACCGTCCGGCCTGCGACCAGTGTCGCGCCTGCGTTTCGGTACGGGTGATCGCCCACGAATTTCGGCCTTCGCGCAAATTCCGCAAGGTGAAGGCGCGCAACGCCGACATCGTCGGCACCATGCGGGCCGCGGTGCCGACGTCGGAGCAATATTCGATATTTCGCGCCTATCTCGACCAGCGTCACCGCCACGGCGGCATGGCCGATATGACCGTGCTCGATTACGCGATGATGGTGGAAGACAGCCATGTCGAAACCCGCATCATCGAGTATCGCAAGCGCGACCTCGACAACGGCATCGACAAACGCGGCGATCTGGTGGCGGTGGCGCTCACCGATGTTCTCAGCGACGGGCTCTCGATGGTCTATTCGTTTTTCGAGCCGTCGGAGCAGAGCCGATCGCTCGGCACCTTCATGATCCTCGATCATATCTCCCGCGCGCGGCAACTCGGCCTTCCCTATGTGTACCTCGGCTACTGGATCGATGGGTCACGGAAGATGGATTACAAGGGCCGCTTCCTTCCGCAGCAGCGCCTTGCGCCAACGGGCTGGTTGCGCGCCGATGGGGAGAGCGAAAACGCAGCGCGAAACGCGGGACTGAACACCTAGAGCGTTTCACATATTGATGGAAATGCAGTCACTTGACGTCATTGCGAGCGAAGCGAAGCAATCCAGCCTTCTTGCGAAGCTTTCTGGATTGCTTCGGCGCGCTGCGCCTCGCAATGACGGCGCTTGATTCCATGTAACGATGAATGGCTATGGACCAGATCCGCAACCGCTCTAACCGGTGATCGTGTCGAACAGCAGTTTCACGTTCAGGATCACGATGACACCCGCGACAATCCAGGCCGCCGCCGCCCATGCGCGGGAAATCGCGAACTCGCCCATCTTGCGCCGGTCCGAGACGAAGCGGACCAGCGGGATTACCGCGAACGGCAACTGCATCGACAGGACGACCTGACTGAGAACGAGAAGCTGCGCGGTGCCGCGCTCGCCGTAGATGGCCGTGACGGCGATCACGGGTATGATCGCGATGCCGCGGGTGACGAGCCGCCGCGCCCACATCGGCATCCGCAGGCGCAGAAAGCCTTCCATCACGATCTGGCCCGCGAGCGTGGCCGTCACCGTGGAGTTGATGCCCGATGCGAGCAGCGCGACTGCGAGCAGCGTCGATGCGATGCTGAGACCCAATAGCGGCGACAGCAGCCTGTAGGCATCGCCGATTTCGGCCACCTCGGTATGGCCGCTGCCGTGAAACACCGCGGCGGCCACGATCAGGATGGCCGCGTTGACGAACAGGGCCAGCATCAGCGCCAGCGTGCTGTCGGCGGTTGCCCACCGGATCGCGGTCCGCCGCCCCTCCTCGTTGCGCGGATAGGCGCGCGTCTGCACGATCGATGAATGCAGATAGAGGTTATGCGGCATGACCGTCGCGCCGATGATGCCGATGGCGATGTAAAGCATTGCCGGGTTGGTGACGATCTCGCGCGACGGCGCGAAGCCGCCCAGAATCTCGGCGACCGGCGGCGCGGCGGCAACGACCTGGATCGCAAAACAACTCGCGATCACGATCAGCAACACGACCACAAAGGCCTCGAGGAAACGGAAGCTCCTGTTCATCAAGAGCAACAGCAGGAAGGCATCGAGCGCGGCAATCAGTGCGCCGCCGATCAGCGGAATGCCGAACAGCAACTGCAGCGCAATCGCCGTGCCGATCACTTCGGCCAGATCGCAGGCGATAATCGCGGCCTCGCAGACCAGCCAGAGCATGAAATTGACCGGGCGCGAATAGGTGTCGCGGCAGGCTTGCGCGAGATCGCGATCGGCAGCGATGCCAAGCCGCGCGGCCAGCGCCTGCAACAGGATCGCCATGAGGTTCGACAACAGGATGACCGACAGCAGCGTGTAGCCGAACTGCGAGCCGCCCGCGATATCGGTGGCCCAGTTGCCGGGGTCCATGTACCCCACCGAGACCATGTAGCCCGGACCCGCGAAAGCCAGCAGGCGGCGCACCCAGTGCCCGGTCGATGGCACCCGCACCGTCGCATGGACCTCCTCCAGGCTTGGGCGGGCGGGCGCTTCCGAACGCCAGCCGGCCTTATCCGGAAGGGGTCTCTGCGACGGCTCCGGCGCCGGTTCGGGCGACAAAGCAGGTGTTTTTACATCCATCCGCTGCAATATGGGTCAAACCATCCTTTATTGCAACTCATTTGCAAATGCATCTAGTGACTGATGCGCGCAGGCCCGCGACGCTCGCCCACGCGGCGGTCGGCCGTAGACATCGCGATCCGGGTGCGCCCAGACACCACTTATTTGCGGGAAGCGGCGGGGGAATCGAGCAGTTCGAGCACCGTCTCGGACGGACGGCATATCCGCGCGCCCTTCGGCGTTTCCACGATCGGGCGCTGAATCAGGATCGGGTGCGCCAGCATGAAATCGAGAATCTGGTCGTCATTCCATTTGGGATTGCCGAGATCCAGTTCGGCGTACGGCGTTCCTTTCTCCCGCAGCAGCGCGCGGATCGGAACACCCATAGCGTCAGCCAGCGCGCGAAGCCGCGCGCGATCCGGCGGATGCTTGAGGTATTCGACGATGACAGGCTCCTCGCCGCTCTGCCGGATCATCGCCAGCGTATTGCGAGACGTGCTGCACGACGGGTTGTGATAGATCGTGACTGTCATGGTCATCCGCTCGGTTTGATGCGCGATGTCATATGGCTCGGCCGAACTTGTTCGACTTCGGCAGGCCGTGCGCGAGGCGGCCGGCGTCGGCGCGGTTGCCACGCCAGTCGGACAAGTCCTTCCAGCTCAGGCCCTGCTCGCGACCCGCGGAATCCTTCCACGTCAGTCCGGCTTTTGAATCGAAAACAGTGACGTCCGACAGACCCGCGCCCTTGTACTTCTGCAGCCGCACGCCGCGGCCGCGCGCCATCTCCGGCACCTGGTCGAGCGGAAAGACGACCATCTTGTGGTTGGTGCCGATGACCGCGACCTGATCGCCTGCGACCGTCGTGATCGCCTTCGCCTCGTTCGGCATTTCGACGTTGAGCACCTGCTTGCCCTTGCGCGTGGTGCCGACGCAATCGTCCTCGTTGACGACGAACCCCTGCCCCTCGTGGCTCGCGATGAGGAACTTGCGGCCGCCGGTGTTGACGAACAGGGACACGATCGCCGCATCCTGTTCCAGATCGATGAACAGCCGGATCGGCTCGCCATGACCGCGCCCGCCCGGCAGTTTTGCGACATCGAGCGAATAGAATCTGCCGTTGGTGGCGAACAGCAACAGCTTGGACGTGGTCTCGGCGAAGAACGCAAAGCCCAGCTTGTCGTCGGTCTTGAACGACAAACTCGACAGGTCCTCGACGTGGCCCTTCAGCGTCCGCACCCAACCCTTGTCGGAGACGACAACGGTGACCGGCTCGCGCTCGACCAGCGACTCTTCCAGCGCGGCAAGATCGTGTTCCGGCGCGTCGGCGAAGACGGTGCGGCGCTTGCCGAGCGGCGTCTTGGGTCCGAACATGTCGCGCACGGTGCGAACTTGCTCGCCGACCTTGGCCCATTGCTCGGTTTCCGAGCCGAGGATCTTGTTGATTCCTTTCAGTTCGTTGCGAAGGTTCTTGTCCTCGGTGCGGATTTCCATTTCCTCGAGCTTGCGCAAGGAGCGCAGGCGCATGTTGAGAATGGCGTCGGCCTGTATCTCGGTCAGCTTGAACGCCTTCATCAAGGCCGGCTTCGGCTCGTCCTCGGTGCGGATGATCTTGATGACCTTGTCGATGTTCAGGTACGCGATCAGATAGCCACCGAGCACCTCCAGCCGGTGCTCGATCTCCGCCTTGCGATAGGCGGAGCGCCGCAACAGCACATCCCGCAAATGGTCGAGCCATTCGCGAAGACATTCAGCAAGGCCGACAACCTTCGGAATCTTGCCCTTGATGAGAACGTTGAGGTTGAGCGAAATCCGGCTTTCAAGCTCCGTGAGCCTGAACAGCGATTCCATCACCAGCTCGGGGTCGACGTTGCGCGACTTCGGCTCGATCACGACGCGGATGTCTTCGGCCGACTCGTCCCTGATGTCGCCGACCAGCGGCAGCTTCTTCTCGTTGAGCAGTTCGGCGATCTTCTCGATCAGCCGCGACTTCTGCACCAGCCACGGGATTTCGGTGACCACGATGACCCAGGTGCCGCGCGCTCCCTCCTCGCGGTGCCACTTGGCGCGGGTGCGGAAGCCGCCACGTCCGGTGGCGTAGGCCTCCGCGATGCTTTCCTTGGAGTCGATGATGATGCCGCCGGTCGGAAAGTCCGGCCCCTTGACCCAGCGCAGCAGCGACTTCGACTTCGCGTCCGGCTTGTCGATGAGATGCAGCGCGGCGTCACAGAGTTCGGCGGCGTTGTGCGGCGGAATCGCCGTCGCCATGCCGACCGCAATGCCCTGCGCGCCATTGGCGAGCAGATTCGGAAAACCGCCCGGCAACACCACCGGCTCACGGCTCTGGCCGTCGTAGTTGGGGCGGAACTCGACGGCGTCCTCGTCGATACCGTCGAGCAGCAGCCGCGCCACGTCGGTCATGCGCGCTTCGGTGTAGCGATAGGCGGCGGGATTATCGCCGTCGATATTACCGAAGTTGCCCTGACCGTCGACCAGCGGATAACGCGAGGCGAAATCCTGCGCGAGCCGGACCATGGCGTCGTAGATCGCCTGATCGCCGTGCGGATGGAACGAGCCCATCACGTCGCCGACGATCTTGGCGGATTTCTTGAAAGCCGATCCGGGATCGAGCCGCAGCAACCGCATGCCGTAAAGGATGCGGCGATGCACCGGCTTGAGGCCATCGCGCGCGTCAGGCAGCGCGCGGTGCATAATGGTGGACAGCGCATAGGCGAGATAGCGCTCTTCCAGCGCATCCCGCAGTTGCACATCGTGAATTTCGGCGGGCTCCGCCGGAATCAATCGTTTTCCCATGCAGACGGGTTAACGCCTGCGGGGTGCGGCGACAAGGCGCGAATCATCCCCGTGGGTGGTCCCGGCGAATGTCGCGACAACTCGCGGAAAGCGGATCGCGTCATCCTTCAAACGGCCGCCCGGGCGCCCCGCCGCAACACCGCGTTGATGAACCCCGCTCTGGCATCCGAATGCCTCTGCCCGCGCGGTTCCAAAACGTTGCGCAACAGGAAGCGACCGGTCAGTTCGAACCCGTCCCGCACATCCTGTTCGGACCAGCCCTGCCCAACACTGTCATCCTCGCGCAAGAACGATGGCAGCCGCAAAAGCCGGTCGCGCCACGGCTCGCCGGCCTGCCGCGACACCGCCCCACCCGATTTCGGCGAAACATAAACGAGGTCGGTGGTGGCACCGCTCGCCGCGCAGACCGACAGATCGAGACCGAAGCCAAGTTCGGACAGCATCGCCAGTTCGAACCGGATCAGATGGATCGCTGCCTCACCCGCCGTGTCAAAGTCGTCCAGCGTCCGCTCCAGCATCTCAAAAATATCCGCATGCGGATCGCGCTCGGGCAGCAGCCGCGCCAGCGCCGCCAGATGGGTCACGCCATAGGCCGCATGGGACGCCGCGAGCAGGGTCGCCGCGCGCATCCGCGTGGCCTCCAGCGCGTAAGTGCCGAGATGGTCATCGAGCCGCGCACGCCACAGCGCACTGACGGAATTTCCGGGCTGCAGCAGCGGACGCATCCGCGATCCGGCGCCGCCGCGCACAAGGCCGAGATGGCGGCCATGGGCGCGCGTCAGAAGCTCGACGATGGCTGAGGATTCGCCATGCCGCCGCACGCCGAGCACGATGCCATCGTCGGTCCATTCCATGGCGTCAGCCTATACTATCGCGCGGCGTTTCGCAGCCGCCGATCAGACGGAGTCGAACCAGTCCTTCGCGTCGTCCGTGAATGAGAAATACATTCCGGCTCCGGCCAAGACGGTCGAAAACAGATCGATGCCTGAGGACAGCGTCAACCCGCGGGTCAGTGAATCGAACAGCGAAAGCACCGAAAGCGCGAGCGCCGCCACCAATGTCCATCGCGCCCAGTTCTTCCGGTACCGCGCGGCGAGCCAGACCAGAAGCAGGAAAAACACGAACACGAGAACGACAAACATATCGCCGCCTGAGTCCGCGGCATCGCCACCGTATGGCGGCGCGCGTTCCACGAACGCAGCCGACAACGTATCGATCAGAAGCGACAGATACAGCAGGACTTCAAACCGCAGTACGTTTCTCGGGATGATCATGGCACCCTACGACTTTGGAAATTCCAGTCCCATTTCGCGATAACGGTTCGGATCGTCACCCCAGTTCTCGCGCACCTTCACAAACAGGAACAGGTGCACCGGCTGGCCCAGAATTTCGGCGATCTCCTTGCGGGAGGCGGCGCCGATCGCCTTGATGGTCGCGCCACCCTTGCCGAGCACGATCTTACGCTGGCTGTCGCGTTCCACAAAGATGGTCTGTTCGATGCGAACCGATTTGTCGCTGCGCTCAGTCCAGGTGTCGGTTTCGACCGTCGATTGATACGGCAATTCCTGATGCAGATGACGATAGATTTTCTCGCGCGTGATCTCGGCAGCGAGATGACGCAGCGGCGCGTCCGACATCTGGTCTTCCGGATAATGAAACGGTCCCTCCGGCACGCGTGCTGCGAGAGCGCGGCGGAGATCGTCAACGCCGTCGCCGGACAGCGCGGAGATCATGAACGTATCCTCGAAGGCAAGGCGCGCATTGGCCGCGCCTGCAAGTGCCAGCAGCTTGTCGCGGGGCACGAGATCGATCTTGTTCAGCACGAGAATTTTCGGATGCGCCACACTTGCGAGTTTCGTCAGGATGGCGTCGGCCTCGTCATCGATCCCGGCGCGCGCATCGAGCAGCACGCAGACGAGATCGGCGTCGTGGGCGCCGCTCCAGGCGGTCGAGACCATGGCGCGGTCGAGCCGGCGCTTCGGCGTGAAGATGCCGGGCGTATCCACCAGAATGATCTGGGCGTTGTTCTCCACAACGATGCCGCGGATGAGCGCACGGGTGGTCTGCACCTTGCGCGAGACGATCGTGACTTTCGAGCCGACCAGCGCATTGACCAGGGTGGACTTGCCGACATTGGGCGCCCCGATCAACGCGACGAAACCGCATCGGGTCGCCGCACCGGCCTCGCTCACTTGACACCTTCACGGGCAATCATCGCCGATGCCGCAGCCTTTTCCGCCGCGCGCTTGCTGCCGCCGACGCCCTCGGACGCTTCCAGCCCCGGCAACTCCACCGCGACGCGGAAGCGCGGGTCGTGATGCGGCCCGGTGCGCTCCACTTCGCGATAAACCGGCGTCGGCAGTCCCTGGCCCTGCGCCCACTCCTGCAGCACGGTCTTCGGATCCCGCAGCGGCCGCACCGGCTTGCGCATCCGCTCCAGCCAGTTGCGCTCGACGAAGGCAGCCGCGGCCGCATAGCCGCCATCGAGATAGACCGCGCCGATCACCGCCTCGCAGATATCGCCGAGCACGGACCGGCGCAACCGCGCGCCGGCGCCGGCGCCGACCGCGCCGAGCTTGATGCCCTCGAGCAGATCGAGCGACTTGGCGACGTCGATACAGGTCTCCTTGCGCACGAGATCGGCAAGCCGTTTCGACAGTTCGCCCTCGTCCGCCTTGGGAAAGGCGCGATAGAGCATGTCGGAGACCACCAGGCCGAGCACATGATCGCCGAGGAATTCGAGACGCTGATAACTGTCGGCGCGCCCGCGCGAGGACTTCAGCGCCGAGACATGGGTGAAGGCCGTGGCCAGCAGCGAAACATCTGTGAACTGGTGACCCAGCCGCTGCTCGATCGCGGCCATGATCGCCTTGGTGCTGGTCCGCGCCCGTTTCTTCTTCGGCGCAGGCGCCGCGGGCTCCGTGCCGGACAGCACGGCTACGTTGTCGGAACTCGGCACTGGCTTGATGTCAGCCGATTCGTCGATCATCGCACGATGGAGAAGATTCGCTTCCACCGCACTGCGGTGGGCCAGCGCCAGATCTGCCAGGCGTGCTCGCCCTCCTCGATCGAGAAGAAGATCATCTGCGCCCGTCCGACCAGGTTTTCAAACGGCACATAGCCGACAGCGGAGAGCACGCGGCTGTCGGTGGAATTGTCGCGGTTGTCGCCCATCATGAAGAAATGACCGGGCGGCACCGTGTAGACGCTGGTGTTATCGTAGAAGCCGTTGTCGACGCAATCGAGCGTCTTGTAGGTGACCCCGTTCGGCAGCCTTTCCTGCCATTGCTTGACCCGCGCGGTCGCGTCGGAGCCGCAAGGGTCCTCCCCGACGAAATCGGGCAGCCGCTCGCGCTGCACGGGCGTGTCGTTGATATAAAGCAGCCCCTCCTTCATCTGGATGCGGTCGCCCGGCAGCCCGATGACTCGCTTGATATAGTCGGTCGTATTGTCCTTCGGCAGACGAAACACCACGACGTCGCCGCGGTTCGGTTCGGAGCCGAAAATGCGCCCGGAAAACAGCGGCGGCGAGAACGGAATGGAAAAGCGACTGTAGCCATAGGAGTACTTCGAAACGAACAGGTAGTCGCCGACCAGCAGCGTCGCCTTCATCGATCCCGAGGGAATATTGAATGGCTGAAACAGGAAGGTCCGGATCACCAGCGCGATGATGAGAGCATGGATAACGACACGGACGGTCTCGCCGACGCCGCTTTCAGTTTTGGTTCGGGATGTCACGCTCATCGCTTCCTATATCCGTCCCTGCCGCCTGAAGCGGCGGCAAAAGCGTCCGAGGCGAAGCGTATCCGTTCCGCACAAAACGCTGTCATTCTGTTGTCTGGACGAATCTGCGCGCACCCCGCCACGATTCGTACTGAATTCACCTAGCGTCCCGATCCTGCAGTTCGCACGTTCCTTGCAGCATCCTTGATGCGATCTTTGGAATCAAAGGAACACTAGCAACTTTTATGATTTCCGGTGTGGTTTGAGGTTCAGAAGTTCGCGACCCGCCGAAGTATCACACCAGCCCGAAGCACCCCCGGCTTTTTAGACCGTTGTTTGCGGCTGTGCAATCGACCGCGCCACAAGAATTCTGTAACATATTGATATAACGTTATTTTTTGTTCTGACGCAACGTGAGGGTCGAAAACCGGGAATCAAAATCTGCCCGGCGCGACAGCCGAAATTATGACGAAGGCCTGAGCTACCGGCCAATCGTCGGTGAGACTGAGGTCGATCCGCGCCTCGAGGCCCTGCGGCGTCAGCATCTGCAACTGCTTCAGCGCCCCGCCGGTGAGCGTCATGGTGGGCCGACCTGCCGGCAGATTGACGACCCCCATATCCCGCCACCATACGCCACGCCGGATTCCGGTCCCGAGCGCCTTGGAGCACGCCTCCTTCGCGGCGAACCGTTTTGCGTAAGTCGCTACCACCATCTTTTCATTATTGGCGCGGCGCTCGGCCTTTGCCCTTTCGGCGTCCGTGAAGATACGATCGAGAAACCTGTCACCGTGCCGCTCGATAACCTTCGCCACCCGGCGGATGTCGACCAGGTCGGAGCCGATGCCGATGATCATGCGGGGGGCGCCTTCAGCCTGGCACGGCCGCGATCCATGGCCGCGCGCATCATGCGCACGGTTTCAGCGATGCCGACGAGCAGCGCCTCCCCCATCATGAAGTAGCCGATGTTCAGTTCGACGATCTCGGGCAACGCCGCGATGGTCTCCGCCGTGGCATAATCGAGACCGTGCCCAGCGTGAACCTCGAGGCCAGCCGCCTTGGCCAATGCGGCCCCTTCGACGATGCGCCGCCATTCGGCATCCGCCTTTTCCTTGTGACCGTCGACCACGGCATCGCACCAGCCGCCGGTGTGAATCTCGATGGCCGGCGCGCGCAGTTGCGCCGCCGTCTCGATCTGCTGCGGATCGGCGGAAATGAACAGCGACACGCGGATGCCGGCGTCGTTGAATTTCGCGATGAACGGCGCCAGCGTGTCGCGCTGACCGACCAGATCGAGCCCGCCTTCCGTGGTCAGTTCCTCGCGTCGCTCCGGCACGAGGCAGACCGCATGCGGCCTGGTGGCCAATGCGATTCGTTGCATCTCGGCCGTCGCAGCCATTTCGAAATTCAGCGGTTTTGAAATTTCGGCCTTCAGCCGCGCCATATCGGTATCGCGAATGTGGCGCCGATCCTCACGCAGATGCGCGGTGATGCCGTCGACGCCCGCCTCGATCGCCGCAAGCGCGATGCGGACCGGATCAGGCCGCGCGCTGCCCCGCGCGTTGCGCAGGGTGGCGACGTGATCGACATTGAGTCCGAGACGGATCGCGCGAGGATGAAGCATGGAAACAGACCGCCGTTTGTCACGCCCGGACTTGATGCGGACGCAGATTTCTTTCGGGTAAACAGGTTGCCGGCTCGTACCCGGCCATGACACGCCTGGTTGAGGGAATTCGACAATCGCTATTCCCTTTGCAGCAAACCCGGCAAGCGAATGTCAAACTCAAACTCCTCCACTGGAAACTAACGGTTACCAGGGTCCTTTAATTCCAGCATCAGCAAGAACTCCTGCCGCAACGGGATGCGATGTTGGAATCGGATCACTAGCCATTGACCCGCTCGATGCGCGCCACGACGTCCTTGGCGCGCAACTGGGCGATGATGGCGCTGAGATGCTTGAGGTCGTAGACCTCGAGGTCGATGGTCATTTCGGTGAAGTCGTCCGAACGCCTGCTCATGCTGATATTGTCGATGTTGCCGTCGTGCTCGGCAATCACGGTCGCAACCTGCGCGAGGCTGCCGGGCTCGTTAAGGCTGTCAAGCACGATCCGCGCCGGAAACCGCTGCAGCGTGGTGTCGTCGACGTCCCAGCGAACATCGAGCCAGCGCTCGGGCTCTTCCTCGAAATCCTTCAGCGCCGGGGACTGGATCGGATAGATCGTGATGCCCTCGCCCGGCGTGACGATGCCGACGATGCGGTCGCCGGGCACCGCGCCGCCGTTGGGCGCAAACTTGACCGGCAAATTCGAATTGATACCGCCGATCGGGATCGCCAGCGGGCTGCGGGCAGGATCCGGCGGCGATTTCAGTTTCAGCTTCTCCGCCAGGCTCTTCTTGACGCCGAAACGGCCCGACCGCTCTTCCTTGTAGTCCGGATACATCGCGCGTGCGACATCGGAGGCGCGCATTTCGCCGCGACCGACCGAAGCCATCACATCGTCGATCGTCGTGCGCGCCAGTCGCGGCAACGCACCTGTGAGCTTGTCGTCGGCGTATTCGATCTTGGCGCGAATGAACAGGCGCTCCACGATCCGCCTGCCAAGGCTGACATACTGGCCGCGCACGGCCGCCCGGGTGGCGCGCCGGATCGCGGCCCGCGCCTTGCCTGTGATGGCAAGCGATTCCCAGGCGGAGGGCGGCGCGGCCTGGGCGGCGGAGGTCAGGACTTCGACCTCGTCGCCGTTCTGCAACTGCGACGTCAGCGGCGCGAACTTGCCGTTGATCTTGCAACCGACCGTGCTGTTGCCGACATCGGTGTGCACGGCGTAAGCAAAGTCGATGACATTGGCGTGCCGCGGCAGCGCGATCAGCTTCCCCTTCGGGGTGAAGCAGAACACCTGGTCGTGAAACAGCTCCAGCTTGGTGTGCTCAAGAAACTCTTCCGGATTGATGCTCTCCGACAGCATCTCGATGGTGTGGCGCAGCCACGCAAAAGCATTGGACTCGCGGTTGAGTAGCTCGGTCGGCGAACCCGCCCTGTCCTTGTAAAAGGCATGCGCGGCGATGCCGAATTCGGCGATACGGTCCATATGCGCGGTGCGCAACTGCAATTCGACGCGCTGGTTGCCCGGTCCGATCACGGTGGTGTGAATCGAGCGATAGTCGTTCTGCTTCGGCGTCGAAATGTAGTCCTTGAAGCGCCCGGGCACGACCGGCCACGTCGTATGGACCACGCCGAGCGCGCGATAGCAGGCTTCGACATCGGGCATCACGACGCGGAATCCGAAAATGTCCGAAAGCTGCTCGAAGCCGACCGATTTTCTTTCCATCTTGGTCCAGATCGAAAACGGCTGCTTGCGACGGCCGCTCACCCGCGCGGTGATGCCCTTGTTCGCAAGACTGGTCGTAAGCTGGCTCTCGATCTCGCCGATCAAATTGCGGTTCCGCTCGGCCAGCGCGTCGAGACGCTGGGCGACCACGGCGTGGGCCTCCGGGTCGAGGGTGCGGAACGCCAGATCCTCCAGCTCCTCGCGCATTTCCTGCATGCCCATGCGGCCAGCCAGCGGCGCGTAGATGTCGAGGGTCTCCTCGGCGATGCGCTGACGTGACGCGGGCGCCACGAATTCCAGGGTGCGCATGTTATGCAGACGGTCGGCGAGCTTGATCAGCAGCACGCGGACATCTTCGGCGATCGCCAGCAGCAGCTTGCGCAGGTTTTCGGCCTGCTTGGCCTCGCGCGAGACCAGCTCCAGCCGTTTCAGCTTGGTCAGGCCCTCGACCAGCGCGCCGATCTCGTGACCGAACATGTTGTCGATCTCGGCCCGGGTAGCCTCGGTGTCCTCGATGGTGTCGTGCAGCAGCGCCGCGACGATGGTGGCATCGTCGAGCTTGAGGCCGGTCAGGATGGCGGCGACCTCGAGCGGATGGGAGAAATACGGATCGCCGGATGCCCGCGTCTGCTCGCCGTGGGCCTTCATGGCATAGACATAGGCTCGATTCAGCAGATCCTCATCGGTGTCCGGATTGTAGGAGCGAACGCGCTCGACCAGATCATACTGGCGCATCATCCGCGGGCGCGGCGGCCTCGTCGGGGCGACCGGCGTCGGCGCCACTCCGACCGAATCGGTCGCAGTCTGCATCTGCCCCTTTCTGCGAGGCCAACTCGCCATCGAACTCAACGCCTTCATCACACAGGAACCGTCCGCTTGCCTCCAATATCTATCCTAGATTGTTCCGACTGAAAGTCGAATTCGAACTTTTGCCGCACGCGGTTGTGGTTATCGGAGCAAAGGAGGGTCCATCCCGGACGGCCCCCCGCCTCCGCGGCACTCGTTCCGCCCGTTGGCGCCCGCTGAAACCCCGCGCAAATGCCAGAATCGGATCATGAACCTTCTGATAGAATCAGAAGCGAGGTTCTATGTCTTGACACGTTCTCTTGACGCGAACCGGTATCGCTTCTTCTTGACGCCCACCGGCATCCCTTCACCCGAAACGCCCTAAAACGCAAAAGCCCGGACCAGAGTCCGGGCTTGCAATCTTGGCGGGGGCGACGAGCGCTCACTCGTCTTCCTCGGGCTGCTCTTCGGGAGGAGCGAGTCCTTCCAGACCCTTCAGCAACTCCTCCTCGGTCATGCGCTCGACCGCGACCTCGGTGTCATCGGCATCGACGCTCGCTCCGGCCGAGCCGATCAAGGGCACAGTATCGGGCTCCGGCTCGTCGACCTCGACAAACTTCTGCAAGGAATGAACGAGCTCCTCGCGCATGTCTTCGGGCGAGATGGTCTGCTCCGCGATTTCGCGGAGCGAAACCACCGGATTCTTGTCGTTATCGCGGTCAATCGTAAGTTGCGACCCCGACGAAATCATCCGCGCGCGATGCGCGGCCAACAGCACGAGGTCGAACCGGTTGTCGACCTTGTCAATGCAATCTTCCACGGTGACGCGCGCCATCGTCTGTCGCTCCGTTAAGGGGACCGAAACTATGAGATATAACTGCTAGGTATAGTGGGTTTGCAGATTTCGCAACAGGGAATTTAACATTTGGCGTGAAAGCCGGTCTCTGGTAGCCACTATCGAAGCCAGAAGGCAGACGTCCGAAGAAGCGGAATAAGTCCTGATCGGACAAGAAATCGCTTCATTGCTTCCTCATCGTATCCTACGCTGCCTTTGCCTCACATCATTGCGTTATTGTTTGCTTAAGTCTGATCCGCAGGATGCGATTTGCATCATTGGAAAGCGTGGCTGGCCTCGGCCGCACCAATAACGCCAACAACGATCACGAGAACGCTTGATGTCACCCGCTTCCAACAAGATCGCGCTCTTTATCGATGGCGCCAATCTTTACGCAACCGCCAAGACGCTCGGCTTCGACATCGACTACAAGCGCCTGCTGAAGGAATTCCAGTCGAGGGGCACGCTGCTTCGCGCCTTCTATTACACTGCCATCATCGAGGACCAGGAATACTCCTCGATACGGCCGCTGATCGACTGGCTCGACTACAACGGATACACGGTGGTCACGAAAGCCACCAAGGAATTCGTCGACACCAGCGGCCGCCGCAAGGTCAAGGGCAACATGGACATCGAACTTGCGGTCGATGCGATGGAGCTTGCCGAACACGTCGACCAGATAGTGCTGTTCTCGGGTGACGGCGACTTCCGCTCGCTGGTCGAGGCGGTGCAGCGCCGCGGCGTGCGCGTGACCGTCATCTCCACGATCGCAAGCCAGCCGCCGATGATCGCCGACGAACTGCGCCGCCAGGCGGACGTTTTCACCGATCTCGTCGACCTGCAGCCGAAACTCGGGCGCGATCCCTCGGAGCGGCAGGCGGCTCGCGAACCGCGCCACCATGCGCCGCAATTCCTGCAGCGGTCCACCGCCATGGCGCATCGGGGTGATGACGACGATTTCGAGGACTGACGCGCAGCGCGCCGAACCTGCTCCCTCCGGCGCGAACCCCGCAAACGCAGAACCCGGCCGCGATTGCCCGCTTTGTCCGCGGCTGGTCGACTATCGCCTGTCGGTGCGGGCGCGCGAACCGGAGTGGTTCAATGCCCCCGTTCCCTCTTTCGGCAGCCCGGATGCGGCCCTGCTGATCGTCGGCCTGGCGCCGGGCGTGCAAGGCGCCAACCGCACCGGGCGACCCTTCACCGGCGATTACGCCGGCGACCTGCTCTATGCCACGTTGCTGAAATACGGCTTTGCCGCGGGTCACTACCGGGCCCGTTCCGACGACGGCCTCACCTTGCTCGATTGCCGCATCAGCAATGCGGTGCGCTGCGTCCCGCCGCAAAACAAGCCGCTGCCGGCCGAGATCAACACCTGCCGCACGTTCCTTAACGCCACACTGACATCGATGCCCCGGCTACGAGCGGTTGTCGCGCTCGGCCGCATCGCTCACGATTCCGTGGTGAAGGGGTTCGGGCTGCGCGCCAGTGCCGCGCCCTTTGCGCATGGCGCCGTGCATGACGCCGGCGCCGTCAGGCTTTACGACAGCTATCACTGCTCCCGTTACAACACCAACACCCGCGTGCTGACGCCCGAAATGTTCGAGAGTGTGTTCGCGCGGGTGCGCGCCGGCCTCTAATCATTCACCGTTTCAGGAAAACGGTGAATGATTAGAGGATCCTGATCTGACGCGTTTTCTTCACGCGAACCGGTATCCATCCTCGGGTCAAGCCCGAGGACATGCTTCGCTCGAAAACGCTATAGCCGGCAACCTACCGCGGCTCAGTGAAACGGACGCCCATCATCTCGCCGTTCCGCCAGACGCGTTCACACTCCCGCGGCGGCGAATTCGGGACCAGGGCGACGCCGAAACGCTTTGGCACGGTGAGGCCGGCGGAGGCGATCACGAGACGCGCGCCGTCGCTGGAGATGTCCATGACCTCGCACTCCGATCTGCCCTCGACCGAGTCGAGCACAAGCCAGGCCCGTTGATGCCGGCGTCGCATGCGCCGCGTGGCGCGCTTCTGTTTGATCCGCATGCCGTGAGCAAATCACGGTAAAGCTGAAATAACCTTGAATCGATCGATCAAAGTTTAACGGCTGGGGCCAAAACCCACCAAGGCAGGCGATTCTCGTTCGCATCTATCGCGAAACGGGATTCGCTCGCAGCCACGCCAATACCTCGCCCGCATTCCGGTCGGGCGGGAATACCGGATAGAATACGTGATTGATCCTGCCGTCGTCGACGATCAGCGTCAGTCGTCTGATCAGGGTCAGGCCGGCGACGTCCATGGTCGGCAATTCCAGCGCGTGGGTCAGCAAAAGCCTCTCGTCAGACAGCACGGCGAACGGCAGATGCAGTCGCGCGGCCATTTCGCACTGGTAGTCGTGATCCTGAGTCGACAGACCAAACACATGACGTGCGCCGGCCGCCATCAACTCGGCGAACAGATCGCGGAACGCGCAAGCCTGCGGCGTGCAGCCTCGCGCGCCCGGAATCATGTCCCAGTCATCGACCGGACTGACCTTGTCCGGTTCGCCAGTGCGCGGATAAGCAAACACAACCGTTCGACCCTTCAACGCCGAGGGCCTCACCGAAGAATTGTCGGTTGCAATCAGATCGAGAGGCGGAATCGTTCTTCCGGGCAAGTGCCGCGCAGCGCCATCGTCGACCGGCGGCGGAATCTTGCTCCAGTCGACCTCGAATAGGTTCTTCTGATTCATCGCGAGGTTCTCCACGAAGTTCGCGGTCTCGTCGCGAATCACGAAGCCGTCCGAACCCGATCGCTTCGCTGCATCGTTGGCGATGAAGGGTGTTCTCATCCCCTCGCCCGCAGCAACCGGCCTTTCTCGCGGCCCCAATCGCGCTTCTTCTCGCTCTCGCGCTTGTCGTGCAGCTTCTTGCCCTTGGCGACCGCCAGCAGCAGCTTGGCCCGTCCGCGTTCGTTGAAATAGAGCTTGAGCGGGATCAGAGTCATGCCCTCGCGATCGACCGCGCCCATCAGCTTGTTGATCTGCTTCCTGTGCAGCAGCAGCTTGCGCGGTCGCTTCGGCTCGTGATTGAAGCGGTTGGCTTGCAGGTATTCGGGGATGTTGGCATTGATCAGCCAGATCTCGCCGTTTTTCGAGTCGGCGTAGGATTCGGCGATCGTGGTCTTGCCGTGGCGGATCGACTTGACCTCGGTTCCGGTCAGCGCAATGCCGGCCTCGACGGTGTCCTCGATCGCATAGTTGAACCGCGCCTTGCGATTTTCAGCGACGACCTTGATAGCGCGTTCGTTCTTCTCGGCCATATCTGAAAACCTCCGGACGTCGCCTTTTCAAGGAATGGCTGCGACGCCCGATCCTAGAGTCTGTTTCACGTGCGTTGAAGTCAGACTCGTCGCTTATCGCCGCGACAATGAAGAGAACTTTCGATCCATCACACCAGACCCCGCGCCTTATCTTTTCGCTTTCAGTAGATCGCGGATCTCGGTCAGCAATTCTTCCTCGCGGGTCGGCTTTGGCGGCGCCGCGGAGGCTGCTTCGTCCTTTCGCTTCATTTTGTTCATGCCTTTGATGACCATGAACAGCACGAAGGCGACGATCAGGAAGTTCAGCGTCAGGGTCAGGAAGTTGCCCCACGCCAGCACCGCACCCTGTTTCCTGGCATCGGCGAGGGTCGTGGCGTTCACCGCCTTCGACAGCGGCGTGAAGTGGTTCGAGAAGTCGAGGCCGCCCGTGACGGCGCCGATGATCGGCATGATGATGTCGGCGACCATCGAGGAGACGATGGCTCCGAACGCAGCGCCGATGATGACGCCGACAGCGAGATCGACGACATTTCCCTTCATCGCGAATTCGCGAAATTCCTTCAGCATCGCAATTCTCCCCGATATTTCGCGGCAGCGCGCAGCAGCGGCAACCCAAGTGAGAGACCAGGGCTCAATTCAGCAAGCCCGCATGCACCATGGCGTCGCGAATGATCTTTCCGGTCGCCGGCGTCACTGGCATCAGCGGCAGGCGCACGATTTCATCGAGACGGCCGAGCAGCTTGAGACCGTGCTTGGCTCCGGCGACGCCCGGCTCCTTGAAAATGGCGTCGTGCAAAGGCACCAGCCGATCCTGAATCTTGAGCCCGGCGGCATAGTCGCCGCTCAGTACCGCCGACATCAGGCTCGCACACAGCTTCGGCGCCACATTGGCGGATACCGAGATGCAGCCATGTCCGCCCGCCGCCATGAAAGCGAGCGCCGTCATGTCTTCGCCCGACAACTGGATGAAGTCGGGGCCCATCGCACGGCGCTGCAGGGAAACCCGCGCCACGTTGGCGGTGGCGTCCTTGACGCCGGCGATGTTCTTGAGTTCGAACAGCCGCGTCATCGTTTCCACGGAGAGATCGACGACCGAGCGCGACGGAATGTTATAGACGATGATCGGGATGCCGATCGCATCGTTCACCGCCTTGTAGTGATGATACATGCCCTCCTGCGTCGGCTTGTTGTAGTAGGGCGTCACCACCAGCACCGCATCGGCTCCGGCCTTCTCGGCGTGGACAGCCAGGTCGACCGCCTCGCGGGTCGAATTCGAGCCGGCGCCCGCAATCACCGGAACACGGCCTTTCGCCTCGTCGACGCACCATTCCACAACCTTGCGGTGTTCATCGTGGCTCAGCGTCGGGCTCTCACCGGTTGTGCCGACCGGCACGAGCCCGTGGACGCCCTCGCCGATCTGCCAACTCACCAGTCCGCGGAAAGCCGCTTCATCAACGGAGCCGTTCTTGAATGGCGTCACCAGGGCGGTATACGACCCCTGGAATCTCGCCCTGCTTGCCATGATCCGCTCCAAACGCTGCGCGACTTCGCCGCGCCAATTCAATGTTTCCTCAGTCATATCGGGTCTGACGCCGCGACGAAAGGTCCGCGCCTCTAACCAGACAGCCGCGATTTTGCCGCTGTTGGGGCGCATATAAGTCAGCCACCCGAATTTTAGTGTTTTGTCCACATATTCAATGAAATAGTCAGGGGATTTTTAGGGTCTGCGTGATTTGCCGAGAGGGGTTGCCGTGACATTGCCTGCCCGTGCATCAAGGTTGCGAACGGCCGTGCTCGGCGCGAGCCTGTTGGCAGCGGCCGGACTCGTGACCGAGGCCGCAAATGCCGAGAAGGCCCCGAAGACCGAGAAGACCACCAAAACTCCCGCGCCGAAGCCGCGGCCGGCTTCACACCACGCCTCCCCGAAGTCCGTCACCGCCCCGAAGACAGCCGCTGGCCACGCGCATGGCAAGACTTCAACTCCGGACAAGGACAAAGCCACCCGAGCCCCGGCAATTCAACCGGCCACGCGCAAGCACGCCGTGCTCCCGCCGCCGCCGAAACGCGCGCCCGTTCCGAGGGCCGCGATGGCTGCGACATCGTCGACGCCGCGCGCCGATCTCGAGGCGCTTCAGAACATCATCGATCTGACACGCAAGCGCAGAACGTCCGACGCCACGCAGGTCGAGGCCGGCATGACGGACCCGGTGGCGCGCAAGCTCGCCGAATGGATCATCCTGCGCAGCGAAGACAACGGCGCGCCAACCGAGCGCTATCGCGCCTTCATCGAAGCCAATCCAAGCTGGCCATCGCAGACATTCCTGCGCCGGCGCGCGGAAGCTGCGCTGTGGGACGACAGCCGCGACGATCGCACTGTGCTGGCCTGGTTCGAGAACGAACGACCGTTGTCGGCCAAGGGACGGTTCGCGCTGGCGCGCGCCCTACTCACGCGCGGCGACCGCGCCAACGCCGTGCAGTTGGTTCGCGAAGCATGGCGGACCGATTCGATGTCGGAAGCGCTCGAGGAAAAGGCACTCGAGGTATTCGGCGCAATGCTGACGCCGGGCGACCAGAAAGCACGGATGGATTATCTGCTTTACGGCCGCGAAAGCGATGCGGCGCTGCGCGCGGCAAAGCGACTCGGAAGCGCCGAGGTCGCCCTCGCAAGAGCGCGGATCGCCGCCGACCGCAAATCGTCCAGCTTGCGCGCGCTGCTTGAAAACGTTCCGCGCGAGCTGCACGGCGATCCCGGCTATATCTTCGCCCGCATTCAGCTTCTGCGGCGTGAGGAGAAGTTTGGGGAAGCGGCGCGGCTGATGCTGAATGCGCCACGAGATCCCAACCGGCTTTACAACGTCGATGAATGGTGGATCGAGCGCCGGCTGCTTGCGCGCAAGATGATCGACGTCGGCGAGTATCGCACCGCATATCTTATTGCGCGCGATGCGGCGCTTCCTGCGCGGGATATCTACAAGACCGAGCAGGAGTTCACCGCCGGCTGGATCGCGCTGCGTTTCCTGAAGGACCCCAACACCGCCGCCCGACATTTCGCCCGCATCGGCGTCGGCAGCGTCAACCCGACCGCGTTGGCGCGAGCCGGCTACTGGCAGGGCCGCGCCGCCGAGGCGGCAGGCCGCATCCAGGAAGCCCGTCACGCCTACGCGGCGGCGGCCGAGCACTCCACCAGCTACTACGGCCAGCTTGCGCGCGCGAAACTCGGACTGCCGCAGATCGAACTGCGCGGCGTTCCCGGCAGCCGGTCGCGCGGTGTCGAGCGGTTGGAGGTCGTGCGCGCCGTCCAGCTTCTTTATGCGATCGGCAACGGCGAGTTCGCACTCCCGATCTTTGCCGACATGGGCGAGAACGGCGATCCGGACGCCGTGCTCGGACTTGGCGAACTCGCTGCGCGCCAGGGCGACGCCAGGGCAATGCTGCTGGCCGGCAAGGCCGCGCTCAATCGCGGACTGCCGTTCGATTTCTATGCCTATCCCGTCAGTGGGATTCCGTCGTTCAGGCCGATCGGACCGGACATCGAGCGCAGTATCGTCTATGCGATCGCGCGGCAGGAAAGCGCCTTCAATCCGTCGGTGGTGTCGCCGGCCCACGCCTACGGCCTGATGCAGGTGACGCCGGATGCCGGACGATATGTCTGCAAGAAATACGGCGTCGGCTTCGACCTTCAACGCATGAAAAACGAGCCTGCCTATAACGCCGCACTCGGTGCGGCGGAACTCGGCGGCCTGCTCGAAGACTATCGCGGCTCGTACATCCTGACGTTCGCGGCTTACAACGCCGGACGCGGCAGCGTCAAAAAATGGATCGCGCGCTACGGCGATCCCCGTGATCCCGGCGTCGATGCGGTGGACTGGGTCGAACTGATCCCGTTCTCGGAGACGCGCAACTACGTGCAGCGCATCATGGAGAATCTGCAGGTCTATCGCGCTCGCTTCGGCGGAGGCTCGAAGTTGCAGATCGAGGCGGACCTGCACCGCGGTTCAATCGAATAGATGCAGGGTCTTTCCGCGCGGCTATTTTAACTCGCATTCGCGGCGCGAGATGAGCCTTCGTGCACCGTCACCGCGTCCGAACTATCGCCGAAAATTACGTCGCATGTCGGGATATGCGGCGGGGCCATCGTCCGGGAAACGATAGAACGGATTCACGTCGCAATAGGCGCGGCGGCCAGACGCTGTCGCCAAGCATTGCTGGTAGGTGTCGAAACTGCAATCGCCGGTGCCACTCTCGTAATACTCGCCCTTGATGCAATATGGATATTCCCGAGCCTGCGCGACTGAGGGAGCAAGGGTAAGGAATGAGACCGCAACGCCGGCGCATACGGCTGCAAGCGAAAACCTGTCAGTCGCTACCTTATGTTTAGCCGTGCGCATTTCACTGTTACCCATTGATATCTCGCTTTGTCTGCTGGACTTATATTGCGAAAGCATTCAATCGGCCAGCGTCGCCTTCGCGATCACCGCAATTTGCTGGAAGATATCCCGCTGTGTTTGCCGGGCAGTACCGTCACATGGCTCGTCACGGGGAACACAGGGATATCTGAAGAAACGACGCGGGCTGATCGTATAACGGATCGCGCGACTGATTCCCCCCTCGCCGGAAAAACAAAACCCCCGGCAGTTTCCTCCCGAGGGTTCGTTCAGTGTCGTGGTCAACGACCGATATTACCAGGTGCGCTGCGCGCGGAACATGACGGTCCAAGTGTCCTGGTCCTTCAAGGCGTAGACACCCGCCGGCTTGCCGACGGCCGGGTTGGCTGGAAGGATAGCCATGCCGGCATACTTCTGATCCAGCATGGTATAAACCCCTTCCGTCGTGAACGTCAGGTTCTTGACCGGAGTCCAGCGCAGGTTCGCACCGATCTGCCCGATGTTGTAATCCGGGTTGCAGGTGGTGACACCTGCACCGAGGGCAATAGGGATCGTCACATTGCACATAATGTTCTTGGCAGCACCAGTGTACCTGACCGATGCGTAAGCGCCGAAAACGGAAGTGGCCCAGTACGGGTTCCAGTTGTGGTTGAAGGCACCGCGCATACCCCAGGTCGAGACCAACTCAAGCTGACCGCCAGGGCCAAATACCGCATCCGGCGCAAAGCCGTATCCAATGCCGGTTATGCCGGTATAGATCGTGTTGACACCCGCCGCAGCGGCCAGATCCTGGATGTTGTAACGGGTCGCTCCGTCGGTATAGACACCCTGAAAGTCGATCGTGTCGCCCGGACCGGTCGGAAGGTTCTTAATTGACAGAGCGAGCTGACCGGCCCAACCCCACTTGTCTCGCGGACCGCCACTTGCTTGATCGGTATAGTAGGCGGGATTGTTGTTGTGGGCCGCAACCGACGCCTGGAACGAGCCCCAGGCCTGATCGACGCGAAGTTGACCGACGACGTCAGGAGCGGTGGTCCCACCATAATCATTCGCACCGTAGCCAAGGTTGGCTGTGCCGAAGGCGGCGTTTGGCGCTACGCCAAGGTTCAGAATGCCAGCCTGGTAGTACTGGACCGGATCCTGCACGCCGATCGAACCTGACACCCCGTTGCCGAACTCGGCCGTATAGGTGAACTGGTTCACGCCGATGATACCGCCGCCGCCGCCGACGAGACCGTCGAAGATGTTGTTGCCCAGATAGTTTCCCCACGGAGTGCTGAACTGGGAAGCAGCTCTACCTACCGTGAAACCGGCGAACTGGATGAAGGCGTAGTACACGCCAAGCTGGCCGCCGGAGACGGCACCGTTGCCGCTCGCTCCAGGCGGAGCCGAATTGTAGACAGTCGCACCAGTACCGTCACCGGCATAACCGCCCGAGGTCCAGGTGAAGACCGTGTCCATGTAGGTACGGACCACGCCGTATTCGGTAGCGGTACGGGTATCGACGTTCAGGTCTGCGCGGGACCGCCAGGTGAAGGCGTTGCCGAAACGATTTCGCGCGGCCGGGGCGCCCAGGGTATTACCCGCAAACATCAAGTTGGTGTTGATGCCCATGTCGGCACGTACATAACCGCCGAGCTTGATGCAGGTGTCAGTGCCAGGAATGTAGTAGAAGCCCGCGCCGTACAGGGAGCATATCTTCACGTATTCGACGGCCTTGGCCTTCAACGGAAGATCAGCGGCCTGCGTCCCGCTTATGATGACGAGACCTGCCGCCGAGCCAAGAAAAAGGCTCTTCATGATTTTCATTTGAAACTTCTATGTTGCCCAGTAGTGAAGCTTGCGCACCGCTGTTCGCAAGCTCCCAAGAGAATCACGGAAGATGATTGACAGAGTACTATTGCGGCCAAGCAAGCCTCAAGAGGTTGTGATGCCTCCAGGCCGCGCAAGCTTAAGGACAGCACGACTGCCCCGCCAGTGCGGGCCCATCATGGCATCAAGCTTCGATCGTCGCTCAGCGGCATTGCGTCACAACCTTCGCCTTGCCGATAAACAAAACCCCCGGCAGTTTCCTGCCGGGGGTTCGTTCAGGATGTCTTCAGCAACCTGTAACCTGTAATTACCAGGTGCGCTGAGCGCGGAACATGACGGTCCAGATGTCCTGGTCCTTCAGGGCGTAGACACCTCCCGGCTTGCCGATGGCCGGGTTGGCGACAAGGTTAGCCGTGCCGGCGTACTTCTGATCCAGCATGGTATAAACCCCTTCCGTCGTGAACGTCAGGTTCTTGACCGGTGTCCAGCGCAGGTTCGCACCGATCTGCCCGATGTTGTAATCGGGGTTGCAAGTGGTGACATTTGGACCAAGGGCAACAGGGATCGTCACGTTGCACATCACGTTCTTGGCAGCGCCGGTGTACCTAACCGATGCGTAAGCGCCGAAAACCGACGTGGCCCAGTACGGGTTCCAGTTGTGGTTGAAGGCACCGCGCATACCCCAGGTCGAAACGAGCTGAAGCGAGCCGCCCGGGCCATACACCGCATCTGGCGCAAAGCCATATCCAACGCCGGTTACGCCGGTATAGATCGTGTTGGCACCCGCCGCAGGGCCCAGGTCCTGAATGTTGTAACGGGTCGCACCGTTGGTGTAGACGCCCTGGATGTTGATCGTGTCACCCGGTCCGGTCGGGATGTTCTTGATCTGCAAGGCGAGCTGACCGGCCCAACCCCACTTGTCTCCGGGACCACCGGTCGTTTGATCGGTGCCGTAGTAAGCGGGATTGTTGTTGTGGGCCGCAACCGACGCCTGGAACAAGCCCCAGGCCTGATCGACGCGGAGTTGGCCGACGACGTCCGGAACGGTCGTTCCGCCGTAGGCGTTGACACCGTAACCGAAGTTGTTTGCCGCCGCCACGGGAGCAATCGCGTTCGGGCCGAGGTTGTTGATACCAGCCTGATAATAGGCGCTCGGATCCTGCACGCCGACCGATGCCGACACGCCATTGCCGAATTCCGCCGTATAGGTGAACTGGTTCACGCCGGTGAGCGCGCCGCCGCCGCCGACGAGACCGTCGTAGATGTTGCCGGGGTAGCTGCCCCATGGCGTGCTGAACTGCGAAGCAGCTTTACCCATCGTGAAGCCGGCGAACTGGATGAAGGCGTAGTACACGCCGATCTGGCCGCCGGAGACAGCGCCGTTGCCGCTCGCTCCAGCCGGAGCAGCGTCATACGTGGACAAGCCGGTGGACGAACCGGCATAACCGCCCGAGGTCCAGGTGAAGACCGTATCCATGTAGGTGCGGACCACACCGTATTCGGTGGCGGTACGGGTATCGATGTTCAGGTCCGCGCGGGACCGCCAGGTAAAGGCATTGCTGAAACGGTTTTGTGCGCCGGCGGCGCCTGAAGTGTTGCCGCCGAAGATCGAGTTGGTATTGACGCCCATATCCGCGCGGATATAACCGCCGAGCTTGATGCAGGTATCAGTGCCGGGGATGTAGTAGAAGCCCGCGCCGTACAGGGAGCAGATCTTCACGTATTCGACCGCCTTGGCCTTCAACGGAAGATCGGCAGCCTGTGCCCCGCTCATGGCGATCAGACCCGCCGCCGAGCTGAGGAAAAGGCTCTTCATCAATTTCATTTCAACCTCCAAGTTGCTCTTTAGGGCAGGTTCCGGATCCGTTAAGCGCGCATCGCTCGAAGAAACGTTCCCTCAGTCCCTGACTAACCGCCCAGCCGTTCGCGCTTGTTCGGACACTCCCGCCTACGCGAGGGACTCAAGCGAACTACCCAAAAACAGCGAACCACCAAAAACGGAACGACCTCGGGATGCCCCCCTCCGTCGTGTGACCACAATTACCGAACCGATGTGCACACGCAATGAAGGAACGTCTCAGAATAGAACGCGTCTAACCGTTTTTGGCGGTGTGTTGCACAAACACCACGCCTTCCCGTTGCAAACGGGCGGACAAGTCATTGCTTTGTCACATCTTTTTCAAAGGCTCCGTTCGAGGGGTCGCGACCAGGCGCCGCCGCTTCGCGAACCTCCTGGCCGTCGGGCACCCCGATCGCGACGAATCATCGAGAGCGTCGCACGTCCTGATTCGGCAGGCGTTTTGCGTCGTACGAACTCCCCGAGCAGCGCGCCCATCGTTGAAAGTCTCGGATGATGGCGTGCTAAGGACACATCTCACGATCCGGCGCTTGCGGCTGGCGAGCGTGTCGGGCATATCGAGCATTGACGGAGCTGTGGCCGAGTGGCTGAAGGCGGCGGTTTGCTAAACCGTTATAGGGTTGTAAAGCCCTATCGAGGGTTCGAATCCCTCCGGCTCCGCCAACCCCAACGATTGTCCTCTATGGCGCGATATTGCCGCCGATCAACGCATTCGCACCAAACGGCGTTGAAAACCGCCGAGCGCGCGATGTTGTTTGGGTAACGGTCTCAGTTGTCGACAACATTCACGAGATTTCCTGCAGGGTCGCGGAAAAAGAAACGGCGAAGTCCCCAGCTCTCCTTGACCGGGCCGTAAACTATTTCCGCACCGGCGGCGCGAACGGCGGTCTCGGTGGCCTCAAGATCGTCCACGCCGATGGAAATGACAGGCAACTCTGTGCCAGAGCCTCCTTCAGAGGCGGTGTGCAATTCGATTTTCTGAGTTGTGTCACTGCTCAAAAAGACGATCCATCCCATATCGAAAGGAAGGTCGAGATCGAAAACCTCCTGATAAAATTTCGCCAGTGCCATCGGGTCCGGCGCAGCGAGATTAGCAACGATCCTGGTGACGGCCATCCTGGAACAACTCCCCGTCATGACATCGGCGCTCAGGCGCAATCCGCTTGTACCCTTTAAGACAAGACCAACGGCATCTACGCCACCTTCATAACCCGGAGGGGCCATTCCGTTCCCCCCTTTGTCAGTAACCTCTGCATCAATTTTGGAGGACTATAGCGTATCTGTCTTGAAGATCAGCGACGGCAGCAATCGACCTCATCGCGGACGGTGGCATCGCTTAGTTCACGACTATAAGCAGACTCACAAGCTAAGGACGATGACCAATGACCGAAGTGCTGGATGAGGGACCGTTCTTTCACGGCACAATCGCAGATTTGCGCGTGGGTGATTCCCTCACCGCAGGATACCGGTCGAACTATCGTCCTGAGGTGGTGATGAACCACATCTACTTCACTGCCATTGTGGACGGTGCCGGGCTTGCCGCTGAAATCGCGGCGGAACTCACCGACCGCGGCGCAGTCCCGCGTATTTATGTCGTAGAGCCGACCGGGACATTCGAGAACGACCCGAACGTGACCGACAAGAAATTTCCCGGCAACCCCACTCGGTCGTATCGCAGCAGCGCACCGCTCAAGGTCATTGGCGAAATCACGCATTGGACCAGATTGACGCCTGAAGCACTACAGGTGTGGAGAGAACGACTGACCGCGCTGCGCTCAGACGAACGAGGCGAAATTATCAACTGATGCGAGGCGACACGCATCTTGTGCTCATCACGCGATCGAGTCGCTAAAGGAAGCCAACAAGCCACCCCATTCTGGCCATTCGCTCGTTCCTCAATTTTGGGCGGCTATAGCGTAAACGCAGTTCTCCGCTCCATCGCTCTCCGCTCGCCAATCAATGTTCATGCGGGTTCTTGCATTTTCTTTCCAAGGAGGCGACCCGCGGCTGGCGCGGTTTGCCGCAAATAAAAGCGGTTTCCGTCGACACAAACCCCGCACAGTGCATTTTCGGTTCGTTCGCGATAGGTCCGGGCCAACGTCACCGCGCGTGATCCAGAAGCCGCTGGCCGCCGGCGACCGGCAGGCACATCCTGCTGAACGGATGGATTTCGCCTAGCCGCAAAACGCGCGAACGATCTTGCCCGTTTTGGGGTCTGTTTCGATCGTCACCCGCTCGCGACGATAGTCCATGGTCACGCCCTGGCCGGGTGAGATCTGGCGCACGATGGTTGCGCCAGTCATTTTCTTGGCTTGCCTGTCGGTCAACCGAGCCATACCCGTCAACGCCTTGGCAGCGTCAGGCCGGCATATGCCTCGACTGGCGCTGCCCGCTCCACCCGCGCCAGCCTGCCATGCGACGGTCGAGACAGCGAGCACGAGTGTCGCCGTAGAAATCAGTTTCGTTTTCATGACCCATCGTTCCTTTTGTCTGTTGTCCCTACAGCATGGCCACGATTTTCCTGGCCGTGGCTTTGGCCGAGAACGGATTCTGCCCGGTCACGAGACGTCCATCCGCTATGGCATACGGCAGGAACGGCAGAAGCGCCTTTTCGTATCGCGCGCCGCGTCGTTTCATTTCGGCTTCGGCGTTGTAGGGCACCCTGCCGGCGACGCCTGCCAGAATCTCTTCCGACCACGCAAAGCCCGTGACGCGCTTGCCGGCCACCAGCATCGCTCCGTCGCTGAGAGCGACGTTGAGAAGGCCGCAATAGCCATGGCAGACCGATGACACGATGCCGCCCCGCTCCCAGATTCCGCGTGCCAGTTGCTGCAATCCGGCATTGTCCGGGAAATCCCACATCACCGCATGGCCGCCGGTGAAATAGATCACGTCGAACTGGTTCGCGTCGATTTCGTCCGGCCGCGCCGTCTCCGACAGAAGCGTCATGCGCGCAGGGCTGTTCAGCCACGCCATCGCCGACGCATCAAGCAGCGGCCATTTGAGCGCGCGCGGTTCGAGCGGCGACTTCCCTCCCCTGGGGCTGACAATGCGTTGCTCGTATCCCTCGTCCGCGAAAATATCGTAGGCGTGCGTCAGTTCAGACAACCACAGACCTGTCGGCTCACCCGGATCGGCATAATGGGACACGTTCGTGACCACATGGAGAATGCGTCTGGTCAAGTGAAGGTTCTCCTTTCGGCAGTCACGACAGGCGTTCCGACCGCCACAGGCCGTCCTTGTCTCGGGCGAGCCGCCAGATCCGCGCTGTCACGAGCGTGCCCTTTGCGGTGCGATAGTCGGGGACGGAAAGGCGGACGCCATCGCCATTGGCTTGCCATTCCGCGATGACGGTGACGCCATCGCCAAACTCGACCAGGCATTCCGGCCCTGCCTTGCCGTCGTCATCGACAGTGAGGCGACCTCTCCGGAAGGCATGACTGTGAGGGAACACAAAACGCATTTGTCGGCACCGCTTCTCTTATTGTTTCGACAATCGCGCCATCGCCTTGGTTACGTAGGTCCGGCTGCAGATTATGTAAGGTATTCCCACTTTCCGATCCCAGGCGAAGCGGCGCGTTACGCGCGAAGGAGGAGGGCTGGATGCAAACAATTCTCGGCGCCTCCGGACAGATCGGGCACGAATTGGCCATCTATCTCAAGCGCGACTTCGCCAACGACATCCGGCTGGTGAGCCGGAATCCGAAGCAGGTGAACGGCAGCAACCAGCTTCACAGGGCGGACCTGCCTGGCCTCCATCCGGGACGGGTATCTCGTCCCGGACAAGGTTTAGGCGGGCAAGTGAGGGCGGGACCGTCGGCGCACAGGCTCCCGCAGACAGTGCAGCCAGCGCGGCCGCGCGGGTGAACCACGGAGTCTCGGCAGTCGAGCCGTTAAGCGCCCGCAAGACCGGTTGCTCTTGCGCGTACTGGCCGACCGGCAAGCCCGGTCGGGAAGCGGAAGGCCCTGCTCTGCCGCTGGCTCATGCGGGTTTCGCCAAATTGTCCTGATGGTCAGGACTTCGGATCGACCGGTCCGGTCCGCGTGCTGTTTGCCACCTTCGCTGTCGCCAGCAGCCAGCAGGTGTTGCCCGGAATCATCAGCACGGAAGGGAGTCGGAGGCGTATTTAGAATCCTTTTGACTGTGCAACGCGATTTGATTTTGCTGGCAGTCGCTGGGTAACAGGATGAGTACGATGCTGGAAATGATTACCGCCGTCTTTGGAATAATGAGCGTCAGCATTTTCCTGGCCCACGCGATCGATGGATATTGGTCGCGACCCTAACCGACGTGCCCGCCACTGTTCGGACCCCGCCCTGCTCCGTTCGTCCGTTACGTCTCCGCCAGATCGAAATCCTGACGTAACCGCGCAGCCATGTCCCGGACGCGTCCACGCCACAGGGCTGGATCGGCGATCGGGCCGGCCTCCGGTTTGATGGTCAGCATCGCGTTCCACGGGTTTGCACCGTAGACGGTCACCACGAACCCGCTGGCCGGCGCGCCGTCGAGCGTTCGCAGCGCCTTCAGGATGATATCGGCCAGTTCGTCCGCGGTTTTACGGCGGTCGTGGCTCTCCGCTGGTTGATCCGACGGCATGGCGGCGTCGGCGGCCGGGTCACCCGCTTCCGCCGGCTCCGGAATTTCGGCCTCGGGCGATTCGGGCGTGGCGTGCGGATCGTCGTCGGGCTGAGGCGGCGCGTTGTGGCGGGCACCCAAAACGTTCTGGATCAGGGCCAGCAGTCCCTTGTCCAAGCCGCTGCTGTTACCCACGTCGGTCGCTCCGGTCGATCGAGGCGGCGGGACAACGGTCTTACGCCCCTGGATCAGAATGATCTGGATCGAATCGATCCAGATCATGACCGTGATTTATTCCATATTCTAGAACGGGATGCAGGCGGGAAGCCGCACCCCACATTATCCTCATCCGCTTTATCCGGCCCGTGAAATATCTTGAGGGGCGCTTCAGCTTAGCGCCACCCCGATCAGAACCGTGACGAGCACGCCCAAGCCGGCGAACGCGATATTGAGGAAATTCCGGGCCAATCCAGGTTCGGTGGTCAGCATGATGTTTCTCCCGGTACGCAAAACAAGTTTTCGTAGAATGAGCGCAGAAACTTAATCAAAACTTTCAGAATCACCCTGACGGCGAAGCTGAAGGAGAGATCGCACAGAATCAGAAATGGCTATGTGATCCGGATCACGCCGCGGCCGCGCGCGGGTCGTTACACCCGTTCGGGAGATTTGCGGGAAACCCTTCCCGCCGCACCGACGGGAGACCGACATGACCCAACCGATCACAGGCATCCGCAACCTGACGACCGACGAGATCAATCTCGTCAGCGGCGGACTCACCTGGGCCTATGAGATCCGCTCCCCCGACGGCAACGTTCTGGACGTCGGCGTGAAGCTCGACAGGACCACCGGCCGGGAAGTCCCCTACGCGATCTGGACCCACGCGCAGTAGCTCTGTCTTCGGCAAACTTGGAACGTTTCATTTGTTCTCGGCCGGATCAGACTGAACCTTCCGCACGGTGGAACGACTCATAGTGGGCTGGGGGATTGCACTGCCCAGTCTAGGCACAACGTCACCTGGCGATCATATTCCGCTCAGGTGGCGTTGTTGTTTCGGCGATATTCACGGAAACCCCGAAGCGCAAAAGCGCTCGATTCTAATTTCAACTGGGTTGATCGGATTCTGATCTATGCTTCTGATAGAGCATGATCTTATCCGAAAACTTCCATGTTTTGACGGATGACGCCGGAGCACGGATTGATTCAGCGTAATCAAGAAGTGCGTTAGTTCGCCGTACCGCCTGCAGCCCCTAACTTTGGCTTGGCCTTGTTTTTGGCGCTGGCTTTGGGCTGACCCTCGTTACGCACGCCGCCCCAGGGATCGTTGGACACTGCGGCATCGGGGATCTTCCGCAACGTATCCTTGTATGCTTTTTCGATAGCCTGTTGTTTCTCGATTTCTTCCTGTGTCTTGCCGGGCCCGTCGGTGAGCATATTGATATGCGGCGACTGGGCAAAAGCCGGTCCCGACAGCAGTGCCGTCATCAGCATGGATGCGCGTAGAACCCTCATCGAAACTCCTCCCTGCCGGTATCCGCGGAAACACCGCTACTTCGGCTTCTTTTCTGCGGATGAAACGCCGAGACTCCCCCAGGGGTCAAATTTCTCCTTGGAATCGGGGATCGTCTTGAGCGCCTCGTTGTAGGCCCTCTCGTCCACCTTAGGTTTCTTGGCCGGCGACTTCTGATCGCCGCTATCGCCGCGCCGATGATGGCCGCCGCCCATCTGGGCATCGGCCGGTGTCACAGACACCACGGCCGTGGTCATCGCAACCCCGACCGTGAACGCAAATGCGGCCAGCTTCATGGCCTTCCCCTCAATTGCCATTGTCGCGGTGCGATGGCCGTTGCTCAGTGTGGACACTCTGAAAAGACGCCGGGCTGGCTGCGATATTAAGGCAACTCCGGATCGCAAACCATTGAGCGAACCAAAAATAATTTGATCGTGGGACGCCTGCTTTGACGTGCTCCACCACGATTGGACCATGCCATCGCGTTGGCGGGAATGCTCCCGCTTTTCGGAGACAGCAGAGTGGGACGCGAGCCCCCCGCAAACGATCGTGCCGCCCCGTCGCCCGCCCGCCGGGTCCCGGCTACGGTAAATGCCCGGTAAATACGGAGGCGTATATTAGGCGTCGGCGCCAAGGTTATCTTCGAATGTTTCCCATAACGTCTGCCGGAAGCAAGGTCACGGCGCTGCCGCGCGTGACCTCGCAATCCGTCGTACGTTGGGATTGGGGACATATGGCCGATATCGTCAATTGGGCTCCTGTGCGCCGCTCGTCGACGCGAGGGTTCGCGGTGCGCCCGGCCCGAACCGCATCACGCTGCGATACCGCAGCACTCGCATCGATCAACATCGACCAATGGCGAAGCCTTGCCGACCGCGCGGTCGAGCCGAACGCCTACAATCTCGCCGACTGGGAGTTGCCTCTCGACGCAACGGCGCGTGACCGCACCAATGCATCCGCGCTGACGGCGCGCGCTGAGGTGTCCGCCGACCCCGACGCCGGCGCGCTCATCGGCCTGATTCCGGTCATCTCCGCCTGGAGAGCCTACCGGATTCCGCTCGCCGTTCTGGTCAGCGCCGATCCCTATGGAACGCTGAGCACTCCGCTGCTCGATCGTGACGTTGCAAATGAAGCCGCGGCCACGCTGCTGCACAAGGCTCGCGCCATGGGCCGGCACGCGCTGATCCTGCGCAACGTCGCGCTCGACGGCGCCGCCATGAAAGCGCTCACTGTGGCGCTGGACCACGACGGCATCAGGCCGCATATACTGGAGACCCATGTGCGAGCCTGCCTCGACGCGACGCAGGACGCCGACGACCTGCTGCGCGACGCGCTCGGCGTCAAGAAGCTGAAGGAGTTGCGCCGGCAGCGCAATCGCCTTGCGGAGCAAGGCGAGGTCTCGTTTCAGGTCGCGCGTGCGCCCGACGATGTCGTGCCGGCGCTCGAAACGTTCCTTGAACTGGAAGCCAGCGGCTGGAAAGGGAAACGGGGCACCGCGTTGCTCCAGCACGACGGGGACGCGGCCTTCATCCGCCGCGCAAGCCCGGCGCTGGCCGAGCGCGAACAGTGTGAGATCGTGACGCTGCGCGCGGGCACGACGCCGGTGGCCGCAGCCATCGTGTTGCGCCATCAGGATCGCGCGTTCTATTTCAAGCTGGGCGTCGACGAAAAATTCGCGAAGTTTTCACCCGGCGTGCAGTTGACGCTCGACCTCACCCGTCATCTCTGCGCCGACCCGGCGATCGCGCTGGCGGATTCCACGGCGCATCCGGGTCATCCGATGATCGATCCGATCTGGCGCGGCCGGCTTGCGATCGGCGATGTGCTGCTCCCGCTGCGCCGCCGCAGCTACGTCGTTCCGCTCGCAAAGGCGGCGATAGCGCTGCGCGGACAGATGCGCTCGTCCGCGCGCCGCGCCCTCCATGTCATCCGGAAGCGTCAGGAAAGAAACACATGAGCGTCTCCGAACCGGCGCCGGTCATCACTGCGGCCAACGATGCGCTGCAACGCGACTTCCCGCTCAAGCCGTTCGCGATCCGGCACGCTCTTGCGGGACATCGGCTGCTGACGCTGCCGCGCATCGCGCAACTGGCTGCCGAGCTGCCGCGCGACCTGATCGAGTACAATTCCGGCAAGGTGGCGATCAGCCAGGACCCCGATGCGATTCCCGCGATCGACCTCGATCCGATCGAGGTGGTGAAGCGGATCGAGACCGCCGGCGCCTGGATGGTGTTGAAGCGCGTGGAGAACTCGCCGGAGTATCGCCGCCTGATCGAGGATGCGCTGCTTTCGGTCGCACGCGCCCGCGGCTTCGACAGCCTGCGCGACGCCGGATTCGAGCAGATCGAGGGTTTCCTATTTGTCTCCTCGCCGAATTCGACCACGCCATTCCATCTCGACAGCGAAGACAATTTTTTCGTTCAGATCCACGGTGAAAAATTCTTCACGATCTACGACAACAGCGACCGCAGTCTCGTCTCGGAACGCGAGATCGAGCATTCGATGACGAAACATCGCAATCTGAAATTCGACGCGAGCTTCGCGCCGCGCGGCATCGAATTCCACATGTTCGGCGGCGACGGCTGCTTCGTGCCTTACCAGTGGCCGCATTGGGTGCGCACCGCCGGGTCGCACTCGATCTCGATGGCCATCACCTGGAAGACGCGCGAGGTGCGCCGCCTCAACGACTTGCATTTTTTCAATTCGATGCTGCGCGGTCTCGGCTGGCCACAGAAGTCTCCGGGCATGCAGCCCGCGTTCGATGCGGCCAAGCTGGCGTTCTATCGCGCGGGCACGGCGGCGGTCAGGCCGTTGCGCGGCTCGATGACGATGCGGCGAATCCTGCGCCGCATCGCGCTCGGCAAACGCGCCAACTACTATCTGAAAGATGCATAGTGGGTAAGCCAGACGGCATGCGATCATGTTTCCTTCCCGAAGTCGGGCTGACGAATGTGCGGGACAGGCTTTCGCGAGCCCGAAAGGACTGTTCCCGCAGGCCTCGCCGCGCGCTAACCCTCTGTCATCGCCGCGGCGACCTATGGTATGGGTCGTATCCGTCGAACCGCACGAGGCCGCCGATTGTCGGGCATTTCACTCTACACGCTGTCGGTCTGGGTGCTGCCGCTCGTCATCGCGATCACCTTTCACGAAGCCGCGCACGGATTTGTCGCGCACCGGCTGGGGGACAACACCGCCTGGCAGCTCGGCCGCGTCAGCTTCAATCCGCTGAAACATATCGATCCCTTCGGCACCGTAATGTTGCCGGGAATCCTGCTGCTGTCGCACGCGCCGTTCCTGTTCGGCTACGCAAAGCCGGTACCGGTGAATTTCCGCAACCTGAGCCATCCCCGCATCGACATGGTCTGGGTGGCGCTCGCCGGCCCCGCCACCAACATCCTGCTGGCGCTGGCCGCGGCATTGGCATTTCACGGGCTCGGCCTGGTCCCGGCCAACGGCGCCCAGTGGGTCGCCGACAACCTGCAGAACGCGCTTATCATCAATGTCATTCTCGCGGTGTTCAACATGCTGCCGATCCCGCCGCTGGATGGCGGACGGGTCGCGGTTGGTCTGTTGCCGAACGTCCTGGCAGCCCCCCTCGCCCGGCTGGAACCTTATGGGCTGCTGATCCTGATCGGGGTCCTCCTCCTGCTTCCGATGCTCGGCAGCCAGCTCGGACTCAATCTTGACGTGATCTCCACCATCGTGAGAACAGTCACCGGATATGTGATACAGTTTCTTCTGCTGGTCACGGGCAATACATAAAGCCGTTGCGAGGGGCGTAGTCAGTTGATCAAAGCACAGGACAAAATGATTGCGAGGCGCGCCGACACCAAGGCACGCGCCGACTTCGCGACCTGGAAAATGATGACGAAACTGAACGGCACGTCATCGCTGCCCGCCGAGGCCCTGGCATTCCTTTCCAGTTACAGGGATTTCCTCGAAACGATGCCGGAGACGGAGGCGAGCGAGGCCGCCATCGGTATGATCTACAAAGCCTACTATGCGGAGATGGGCGGCACCGGCACGCCGCCGGACATCAAGTCGGTGCCGAAAGACCCGATCGTGGAACTCGATAATGTCACCGCCTTCAAGCGTCCCGCACCGCAACAGACGCCGGGCAAAAATTCCGGAACGAGTCCACGCCAGCGCCTGCCGGTCGCACTGATCTTCGTCCTGCTCGCCGCAATCTACGTCGGCATCCGGTTCTATTTTTTCCGATAACGCGCAGCCTCACGGCGGCCGGGACAACGTCAGCGGCAAAGACGACGTCAGCCCTTGTTCTTGACCCGGAACACCACCGGCAGGGTGAAGCTCAATCCCTCGTCCGCGATCAGCGGCGGCGGCGGCGGCACCGGATCGGACCGGTGCAACATGGCCAGCGCGGCCTGATCGAAGACCGCATCGCCCGATCCCTTCACGATCGACGCCGAAACGATATGGCCGAGGCGATCGAGCACGAAGTTGACGAGAATTTCCGCGCTCTTCTGTGAGCGTTCAGACGGATAGCGCTTGTGCTTGTCAAGGTGCGCGACCAGTTCCTTCTGCCATGTGGCGCGGATGCGGCGGGCGCTCGCGCCGGTGCCTTGCTGCGGCGCGACCGAACGCTCCGACTCCGGCGCATGTTCGACGCTCGGCATCGCGGTCGCCTCTGCGGCTACCGATTCCTGCGAGGCCGACGTCTGCACCGCCGCCTTCTCCGGATCGTCATCCACCGGCTTCTTCGACTCGTTTTCGGTAACGATCCGATCCGGGTCCTCGGCCTCCGTCGGCGTGTCCTTGGGCAGATCGGTCTCCTTCACGACCGCCTTCTGCTCGGCAAGCGCGGGTGAAGCGACGGACGCGTCGGTGTCGGGTCCGGGCGGAAGGTCGGTCGCCTCGCGGTGCGGCGAAGCCAGATCGAGTCCGATCTCGATCGCCGGCGCGCCGAGATCGTCTTCGGCCTCGTCGGACTGCATGTGAGCCATCGCCAGCGCCACGCAACCGATGTGGATCGCAAGTGCTGCGACCGCGGAGAAAACCCAAAGACGGCGGGACGGCGGAGGCTCTGCGATGATCTCAGGCATGGTTCAAGGCTTTGCGGTGGCGGTGGCCGCGGCCGGAACGGACTGGGCGTCCGGAACGCCCTCGAGCGCCACCAGCTTGATTTTCGTAAAGCCGCCGGCGCGCAGTATCTCCAGCACGTCCATCAGGTCGCCATAAGGCACCGCGCGATCCGCGCGCAGGAAGATGAAACTGTCCTTGGTCATGTTCGGCGTGCTGTCGAGCGTCCGGACCAGATCGACCCGCTTGACCAGCGTTTCGCCGATCGCAACCGCAAGATCGGCCTTGATGCTCACATAGGTCGGCTTGTCCGGCTTCTTCTGCGGGGTCGCACTCGACGTCGGAAGGTTGACCGGAAGATCGACGGTCGACAGCGGCGCGGCCACCATGAAGATGATCAGCAAAACCAGGATGACGTCGATGAACGGCGTGACGTTGATCTCGTGCGCTTCGGCGTAGTCCTCGTCGTCGTCAAAGCCGCCTTCTGCAATCGATGCGCCCATCGTCTACTCCGCCGCACGCGAATGCGCTGCGCCGAGGGACCCGCCATGGGTCCGGTCCAGGTCGCGCGACAGCAATCGTCCGGAGGACCCGGACGCGCGGCTGACCAGTTCGATATAGCCCCGCGTCACGCGCGCGAAGTAGTTGTAGATGATGACCGCCGGGATCGCCGCGACGAGGCCGAGCGCGGTCGCGAGCAGCGCTTCGGCGATGCCGGGCGCGACCACGGCGAGGTTGGTGGTCTGCGACTTGGAAATTCCGATGAAGCTGTTCATGATGCCCCAGACGGTGCCGAACAGGCCGACGAACGGCGATGTCGCGCCGATGGTCGCAAGCAGGCCCATTCCGAGCCGGATACGTCGCGATTCCGCGCGGACGATTTCGGCGAAACTCGAAGCCGCCCGTTCCTTGATGCCGGCGTCGCTGGAGATACCGGCCGACAGCCGCGCCTCGCGCATCGCCGCCGCCAGCAAGGACGCCAGCACGCTGTTTTTGTCGCCGAGCGCCATCTGCGCTTCCGCCAGCGAGCGCGACTCGCTGATCTGTGTCAGCGCCGCACCGAGGTTGCGCCGCGCCAGCGACAACTCGATCATTTTCGCAATGAAGATCGTCCAGGTCACCAGCGAGGCAAACGCAAGACCGATCATCACGAACTTGACCAGGACGTCAGCCGACAGAAACATCGACCACGGCGACAGTTCGTGAGGCGTCGTCTCCGCCTTCAGCGGGTTGATGGCCGTCGCACTCGAAGCGGGTGCGGCATCGGCAACAGGCGGCGGCGATATGCTGGGCGTCGGGGGTGCGGTCGTCTGAACCGGCGACTGAATCTGGGCTGCTTGCGGTGGCGCGGCGATCTTGTTCTGCTGTGCGGCCACGGGTGACGCCAGCGACGCAAACGTCAATGCGACCGCCATCGGCAGAACTCTTAGAACCATTCTAAACATTGCGGCTACTCATACCTCCGCCCAATAGCGGATGAGATTGTGATAGATGCCCGTCAATTTGACCGTTTCAGGATCATCGCGTCCCAGCCGTTCAACAAGATTTTGAATCGCCGTGTCCAGGTCGAAGATCAGGCTGCGCGCGTGATCATCCCGTACCATGCTCTGCAGCCAGAAAAAAGACGCAACCCGCGCACCACGGGTCACCGGCGTCACCAAATGCAGGCTGGACGCGGGATAAAGAACCAGATCGCCGGCCGGCAGCTTGATTTCATGCGAACCGTAGTTGTCTTCGACCACCAGTTCGCCGCCGTCGTAATCCTCCGGTTCCGATAAAAACAACGTGACCGACAGGTCGGTGCGAATTCGCAAGCCGGTCAAACGGTCGCCGCGCACGGCGTTGTCGACGTGAACGCCGAAATGATGCCCGTCGGATGCGACGTAGCGGTTGAACAAAGGTGGAAAAATCTGCAGCGGAATCGCCGCCGAGATGAACCGCGGATTCCCCGTCAGCGCCGAAATGATCCGGTTGCCGAGCGTCCGGGCCACCTCGCTGTCCGGCGGCAACTGCTCGTTTTTCTTGACCAGCGCCGACTGCGCGCCCGCCGTGGAGCGGCCATCCTCCCATTCGGCGGCGTCCATGACGCGGCGGAAATCCGCCACGTCATCCTTGGTCAATACTTCGGGGACGCAGATCAGCATGTGTCCGCATCCCCGAAAGTGGATCGATCAGTAACGGGCCGACAGTGTCAGATAGGCGACACGGCCCGGCGCGACGAACACGAACGGCGTGGCGCTCTGATACAAGGCGTCATAGATGAGCTGATTGGTGATGTTGTTGACGGCGAGCTTCACCTTCCAGTTCGGATTGATCTTCACTTCGGTGAAGGCGTCGAAGCGCCAGTAGTCAGGCAGTGACGTCCCCTGGTTCGCAGCGAGCAACGTGCCGCCGTAGATCTTCGAGCGATAGGTCGCCTGCGCGCCAATCTCCCAGATGTCCGTCACCTGGTACTTGGTGAGGAGGTTGAAGGACTGATGCGCGATGTTGGCGAGTGGCAGGCCGACATTGCTCGCGTAAAGCAGCGGTTGCGCCGAGGGGGCGAGCGACTTCGTCACTTCCGACTGCATCAGCACGACGCCGCCGAACACGCTCCATTTGTCGGTGATCTTGCCGGCGGCTTCGATGTCGATACCGCGAATCCAATAGGCCGCGCCCGCGGTAATGCAGGACACTGAACCGGTGGTCGCGGTATAGGGACAGGTCGGCGTCGCTGCCGCCGCGGTCGTGATGTTCTGCGACTCGCGCGCGTTGTCCTTCCAAGTCTGGAATAGCGAAGCTTGGAGCAAAAGATGACGATCGAACAGTTCCCACTTGGTGCCGACTTCGGCGGCGCGGTTTTTCTCGGGTCCGAAGATCTGGTTCGAATTGCCGTTCAGAATGGGGGCAAGTCCACCATACGTCGCGCTGGTGCCGTCGAACTCGGCGCCGACCGGATTGGCGGACGTCGCATAGGCGGCATAAAGGCTGACATAGGGCAACGGCTTCACCACCGCGCCGAAATTGTAGTTGGTCAGCCCGGAGTCGAGCGATTGGGTGCCAAACGTGTTCGCAACGCCGTTCACCGTGCCGTAGCCGCTGGTGCCGATGTGATAGTCGTCGTAACGGATGCCGGCGTTCAGAATAATGAAGTCGTTATAGTTGGCTGTATCGAGCAGGTAGACGCTCTTGGTATCGATATTGATCTTGGTTGGCAGCCCCGCGAGCGTCGGCTCGGTGCCGAACGGCGTGTTCGTGTATTGCGGATTGAAGATGTTGACGCCTGCCACCGAGCCCGAGCCGCTCAAGCCGCCCGGTAGCGCCTCGGAACTCAAGCCCGCATACTTGTCGATGCTGGATCTCTCGGCCGAGATTTCCACGCCGGCGACCGCGGTATGGCGCCACGCGCCGGTGCCGAACTTGTAGGCCGCCTCGGTCTGGTTGGCGAAGACGTCGGTCGGCTGAAAGCGGCTCTGCGGATTGGCGCTGAGCGTCCAGAGCGCGGGGTTCGCAGCAGTCACCACCGGACGTTCAGGCAACGTGCCGATATAGTCCAGGATCGAGTGCTGCACGCGCGTCTTGTTGGTGACCATGAGGTCGGGCGTGATGTGCGCTTCCAGGTTCAGCGTGCCGATGTCCTGTCTGTAGGACTGGTAGTCGCGATTGAGGAAGCCGTACCAGGTGTTGCGGTTGACGCCATATTGCGGGAACGGTCCGCCGGCGGTCGAGGTATAGTACGTTCCTGTAAACGCGCTCGCCGGCCGGTAATACGGCACGCCGAAATCCGGCAAGCCATGCAGGTCGGTGTGGATGTAGTTGGCCTGCACCTTGATCGCATCGATCGGCGTCCATGTCACCGCCAGGAAACCACCGCCGCGATCGTCGGTGACGTATTTGCGGCCCGCGACATCGGCGTCCTGAAACAGCCCTCCCGCGCGGACGGCCAATGTCGGGTTGATGACCTGGTTGACGTCGAGCACCACCCGCTTGGTCTGGTCGGTGCCGAAGATCGTGTCCATGTTGTAGAAGTTGCCTTGGGTATTGGCCTGCTTGGTCACGATGTTGATCGCGCCGCCTGTGGTGCCGCGGCCCGCGAACGACGAGCCCGGCCCGCGCAGGATTTCCACCTGCTCGGTGAAGAAGTTCTCGCGAACGCTGACGCCCGGATCGCGAACGCCGTCGATGAACACGTCGTTGCGCGCATCGAAGCCGCGGATGAAAAAGCGGTCGCCGAAAGCGTTGCCGCCCTCGCCCGTCCCGAGCGTGACGCCCGCGGTGGTGCGCGCCACATCCTTGAGCAAGGTGGCGCTCTTGTCCGCGAGCACTTCCTTGCTGAGAACCGTGACCGTCTTCGGCGTATTCAGCAGCGGCTCGGGAAATTTGCCGGACGCCTGCAGGTGATCGACCTTATAGGGCGCGGCCGCATCGGCGTAGGGATTGCGGTCCGCAGCCAGGTTGCCCGCATTGGGGAACGGCACCGGCGCGACCTGCGCGGGTTGGGTGCGCCGCGCCGCGCGGCGTAACGCCGTGCGCGCCCGGACGTGGTCCGCCGTGGGCTTCGGCGCAGCATGATGCGGACGGGCGACCGGGGCATCGATCGTCACCGGCGGGAGGCTGGATTGCTGCGCTTCGGCGGGCGAGAAGGAGGCGGCCGCGATGAGACCCGCAACGGCGGATACCTTGCCGACGGAGTTGACATCCGGCGACTTGTCGGTCGGGTCGGTGGCTACGACCGTCCGCAACGACCTCGGCATCCTTGCATTGCTCATGAAACGTCCCCCAATTGGTAACAGGTCAATGCGCGTGATTGACGCTGCGCTCATTTACCGCATGAGGAGCACTATCGATCAGGATTTTGAGGGTCAACGCGTTTCGGCGAACGGCGCTGCTTTCATTCTTTGAATCTATCTAAATCATAGCGATTCTAAATTGCTTGACCAATCCGTCGCAGTCCTATGCGTTCAATTCCCTTGACTGCGCTGTATTTGAAACAATTCTAATTGCCGGAGCGCGGCAATCCTCAGCCGGCGCTCGGCGGCTTCATCAGCGACAGCATTTCATCGACGGTCTTTTGTGCGACGCTGCGTATGCGATCCGTGTCGTCCGTCCCAGCGATATTGACCTGCCGCACCACGGCTTTGATCTCGTCGCGGAAATCGGTCAGGAAACGGAGCGGGTCGGGAGAATTGTTGGCCACGCGTGCGATCAAACCGGTAATCATGATCTGGCAGGCCATCATCCGGCCGTTCAACTCGTCCATCCGTCGGCTCCTTCCTTTTCGTGCATTCCGGCTTCGCCCGGATTTGCAGTGGGCTGATATGGAAGAAGCGATGTCCGCTTGACAACCCGATCGTCAGGACCGTCGCGCAAGCCACAACATTTCGACGGACGGCCTACAGCTGTTATTTGCCCGCGGCGTCGCCGGGATTTTCAGGACTCTTGTCGTCGGAGACGCACTTGATACGGTGCTTGATCGCCCGGAGGGCTTCGAGACTGGTTTCGATCGTGTCCGCCGGAATTCCCTGCAAGACATCGGCGGCGATCGAGTCGCGCAGGCTGTCCAGATCGTCGACGAGCCGACGCCCTGCCCCGGTCAGAAACAAACGATTGGCCCGCCGATCCCGCGGATCCGGCCGGCGCTCCAGGAGGCCGTGATCGACCAGCCGGTCGAGCAGCCGCACCAGGGAAATCGGCTGCAGTTCCAGGACTTCGGCCAGATCGACTTGCGACAGACCTTCCTTCTGACGGAGTTGGAACAGCACGATCCACTGTGCCCGCGTAGTCCCGCAGCCCTTGGCGCGCAGGTCGATATAGTTGCGCACCAGGCGCGAGCTTTCGATCAATTGCGCGACGAACTGGCGTTTGCGATCGAGGGACATCGGCAGCGCGCTGGTCCTAAAGGTTTCCGATTGTTTAGAATTATCAAAGGATGGTGTGTTTACACATTATATGCATGCATCTATCTACGGCTAACCGGACAGTTTTTGAAGTCCGGATTTTTCAGCGCGAGCCCCCATGTCACGGTCGCGAATCCTCGGTTGGACCTCCCTCGTCGCGGTGATCGCCCTGGCGGGCGGCTACGCGCTGTGGCAGCACGGCGCGGGAAAGCATAACGGTGCCGATCATGCCGGCGCCGCGAAGGCCCGCGCGATTCCGGTCAAGATCGCAACGGTGCGGAAGGGCGACTTCCCGGTCTACCTGACCGGGCTCGGGACCGTTCAGGGTTTCAATACCGTCGTGGTCCGCACCCGGGTCGACGGTCAGATCGACCGGATCGCCTTCAAGGAGGGTCAACTGGTCCAGAAGGGCGATTTGCTCGCCCATATCGATCCGCGGCCATTCCAGGCGGCGCTCGATCAGGCCAGGGCCAAGAAGGCGCAGGATGAAGCCAACCGCGCCAATGCCAATCTCGACTTGCAGCGTTATACCAAGCTCGGCGAATTCGCGACCCGGCAGCAGACCGACACCCAGCGATCCACCGTGCAGCAGCTCACCGCGCAGATCGAGGCGGACGACGCCGCGATCGCCAACGCGCAAACCCAGCTCGACTACACCAACATCCGCGCCCCGATCGCAGGAGTCACCGGCTTCCGTCAGGTGGATCAGGGCAACATCGTCAACGCCTCGACGCAGACCGGCATCGTCACCATCGCCCAGATCGAGCCGATCGCCGTGATCTTCACCGCGCCGGAAGAGCAGCTCCCGCAGATCCAGGACGCCCTCGCCGCCGGATCGCCGAAGACGATCGCCTATTCCACTGACGGCAAGCGGGTTCTTTCCGAAGGTACGCTGATGCTGATCAACAATCAGGTCGACACCACCAGCGGAACTATTCGCCTCAAGGCGGTTTTCGAGAACAAGGATCACGTCCTGTGGCCCGGGCAGTCGGTCTCGACCCGCCTGTTGGTGTCCACGGTAAAAGACGCAGTCGTGGTTCCCGACGACGCCGTCAAGCACGGAACCGACGGGCTTTATGCCTACGCCGTCAACCAGGACAACAAGGCCGAGTTTCGCAAGATCAAGGTCGGCCAGTCGATCGACGGCAAAACCGTCATCGAGAGCGGCCTGACCCCCGGAGAACGTGTTATAGTTGCTGGACAATATCGGGTTGAGCCGGGATCGGCCGTGACCACGACAGTCGCGGAGTCCGAGCCGTCTGACGGCAAAGCCCATTAGTCCGGAAGCTCGCGTCGTGGTTGCTGCAAGACATGCGAACTCCGGGATCAGGACGCTAGAATGAACGGCAGCATTTCCGCACCGTTTATCAGATACCCCATCGCAACCTCGTTGCTGATGGCAGGCATTCTGTTTGTCGGACTGGTGGCGTTCCCGCTGCTGCCGGTCGCGCCGCTGCCGCAGGTCGATTTCCCCACCATCCAGGTCCAGGCGAACCTGCCCGGCGCAAGCCCCGAAACCATGGCGTCGTCGGTGGCGCAGCCGCTCGAGCGGCAAATGGCGCAGATTCCCGGCATCGCGCAGATGACCTCGACCAGTTCGATCGGATCGACCTCGATCACGATCCAGTTCGATCTCAACCGCAACATCGACGGCGCGGCCAACGACGTTCAGGGCGCCATCAATGCCGCCGGCGGCCAGTTGCCGAAAAACCTTCCGAGCCCACCGACCTACCGCAAGGTCAATCCGGCCGACTCGCCCATCATGCTGCTGTCGGCGACATCCGACACCCTGCCCCTGACCACGGTGAGCGACGACACCGACGCGCAGATGGCGCAGCAGATCAGCCAGATTTCCGGCGTCGCGCAGGTGTTCGTCGGCGGCCAGCAGAAACCCGCGATTCGTATCCAGATCGATCCGGCGAAGCTCGTGGCCAAGGGATTGTCGCTGGAGGACATCCGCAGCCAGATCACCATGACGACGGTCGACAGCCCGAAAGGCAGCATCGACGGCGGAACGCGCAGCTACACCATCTACGCCAACGACCAGTTGACCGCGTCGAAGGACTGGAATGACGTCATCATCGCCTACCGCAACGGCGGGCCGCTGCGCATCCGCGATATCGGCCGAGCGGTGTCCGGCCCCGAGGACAACAAGCGGGCGGCGTGGGCGAACGGCGAGCGCGGCGTGTTTCTCGTTATTTTCAAGCAGCCCGGCGCCAACGTCATCGACACGGTCGATCGGATCAAGGCGGAACTGCCGAAACTGATCGCGGCGATCCCGCCGGCGATCAAGATCAAGATCATCAGCGACCGCACCGAGACGATCCGCGCCGCCGTCGAAGACGTGCAGATCACGCTGCTCATCACCATCGTTCTCGTCGTGATGGTGATCTTCCTGTTCCTGAGAAGTTTCTGGGCGACCATCATTCCGAGCGTCACCGTTCCGCTGGCGCTGCTCGGCGCGTGCGCCCTGATGTGGCCGTTCGGCTATTCGCTCGATAATCTCTCGCTGATGGCGCTGACGATTTCGGTCGGCTTCGTCGTCGACGACGCCATCGTCATGCTGGAAAACATAAGTCGCTACATCGAGCAAGGCGAAACGCCGATGGCGGCCGCGCTCAAGGGCGCGGGCGAGATCGGCTTCACCATCATGTCGATCAGCATTTCGCTGGTCGCGGTGCTGATCCCGCTCTTGCTGATGGGCGGCATCATCGGACGTCTGTTCCGCGAATTCGCGGTGACGCTGGCGATGGCGATCTTCGTGTCGCTCGTGGTGTCGCTGACGCTGACGCCGATGATGGCGTCGCGCTTCCTGCGAAACCAGCATGACGTCCGCCATGGCAAGCTCTATCAGCTCAGCGAACGCGGCTTCGACGCCATGCTCGACGCCTATCGCCGCGGTCTGGACCTCGTGCTGCGCTGGAGGCGCGCCACGCTTCTGGTGTTCTTCGTGACGCTCGGCCTGTCGATCTACCTGTTCGTCACCATCCCGAAGGGATTCTTTCCGCAACAGGACAACGGCATGATCCTGGGCACGTCCGAGGCCGCGCAGGACATCTCCTTCGATGAGATGAAGCGGAAGCAGGAGGAACTTGGGCGGATCGTGATGTCCGATCCCGGCGTCGCCAGCATCGCCATGTTCATCGGCGGCGGCGGCAGCGCGCTCAACAACGGCCGCATGTACGTCACGCTGAAACCGCGCGGGGAGCGCGACGCCTCGGCGCAGCAGATCATCGCGCGGCTGCGGCCCAAGCTCGACAAGGTCGAAGGCGCGCGGCAGTTTCTTCAGGCGGCGCAGGACGTCCGGCTCGGCGGGCGCGCCACCCGCACGCAGTTCGAGTTTACGCTACAGGATGCCAATCTCGACGAATTGAACACCTGGGCGCCGAAGGTGCTGAGCAAGCTGCAGACGCTGCCGCAACTCCGCGACGTCGCCACCGACCAGCAGACCAACGGCACCACGCTGACGCTCACAGTGGATCGCGACGCTGCCTCGCGTTACGGCATCGCGCCGCAACTCATCGACGACACGCTCTATGACGCGTTCGGCCAGCGGCAGGTCGCGCAGTACTTCACGCAGCTCAACAGCTATCACGTGATCCTCGAGATCCTTCCCGAGTTGCAGGGCAAAGTCGACACCCTGAACAAGATCTACGTGAAATCACCGCTCACCGGCGAACAGGTCCCGCTCTCGGTCTTCGCCAAGTGGACGACCGTGCCGGTGCGCCCGCTGTCGATCAGCCATCAGGGCCAGTTTCCGGCGATCACCATCAGCTTCAACCTCGCGCAGGGCGTCGCGCTGGGACAAGCCACCGATGCCGTGCAGAACGCCATGCGGCAGCTTGGCACGCCGGCGACGCTCAACGGCAGTTTTCAGGGCACCGCGCAGGCCTTCCAGCAGTCGCTCGGCACCGTGCCGCTGTTGATCCTCGCCGCGCTCGTCGTGGTCTATCTGATCCTCGGCATTCTCTACGAAAGCTACATCCACCCGATCACCATCCTGTCGACGTTGCCTTCGGCGGGCGTCGGCGCGCTCGCGACGCTGATGCTGTTCGGTTACGACTTCAGCCTGATCGCGCTGATCGGCATCATTCTGTTGATCGGCATCGTCAAGAAGAACGGCATCATGATGGTCGACTTCGCGATCGCGGCGGAGCGCGAGGAGCACCTGTCGCCGGAGCAATCCATCCGCAAGGCCGCCCTGCTCCGCTTCCGCCCGATCATGATGACGACCATGGCCGCGATGCTCGGCGGCGTGCCGCTGATGCTCGGCACCGGCACCGGCGCGGAAATCCGCCAGCCGCTCGGCTACGCCATGGTCGGCGGATTGGCGGTCAGCCAGGCGTTGACGCTGTTCACCACGCCGGTGGTTTATCTCTACCTCGACCAGTTCTCCAACTGGCTGTCCCGCTGGGGCCGCGGAGACGCCGGGAGCGATCGAAACCTGCCCGGTTCGATCAAGGAAGCGGCCGAATAGCGCGGAGATCAGAAGCCAACACCAGCGGCTTCTAATTTGTAGGACGTGCGCCCGCGCGCGTGTCGTCTTCAACCTTCTCGGGCAGTCCCAGAATCGCTTCCCGCCTGATACGATTTCCTGGGATTGAGACGACTTCAGATCCGGAACGATGCGAGCAACGCTTTCTGTGCCTGACTGGCATAACGCTCTTTGTGTCGCAAAACAAAGAAGGAGCGTCGCGGGAGTTCGATCTTGACGCGATGAAGCGTTCCGGCTTTCAGCGATTGCGTCACGACGAGATCAGATATCGCGGTCGCGCAATCGCCCGACTCGACGGTCACGCGCACGGCCTCGTTCGATGGCAATTCGAGCCTGATTGCAAGGTCCGATATATTCAGCCCAAATTTTCGAAGCGCGGCCTCGAACATCGATCGGGTGCCGGAACCGGGCTCCCGCAAGATCCAGCCCGTGGCAGTCAGGCTTTTCGGCGCAATCCTGGTCTGACCGGCCCAGGGATGCTTCCTGCCAACGACGACGATCAACGAGTCTCCCTCGATTTTCCGAACGGCCAGCAGAGGGTCGCTCGTCTCGCCTTCGACAAATCCCAGGTCCGCGATGCCGTTATGGACGGCCTGAGTCACCTGTTCCGTGTTTGCGATCGTGATTCGAAGGTCGATGCCTGGATGGACCGTTTGAAATTGTTGGATGCGCGCAGGCAACCAGTAATTCGCCACCGTCTGGCTGGCTGCGATCGTCAATGATCCACGCTTCAGACCGGCCAGATCATTTAGTATCTGCTCTGCCGCCTTGGCGCGGGCCACGACGCCACGGGCTTCGTAAAGGAAATCGCGCCCCGCTTGCGTCAGCACGATGCCACGTCCGATACGATCGAACAGCTTTATGCCGTAACGCGTCTCCAGCGATGCGATAGCGGCGCTCGTTGCCGATTGCGTCAAATTCAACTCGCCCGCGGCCTGCGTGACGTGTTGTCTTTCCGCAACCGCAATGAAGATGCGCAACTGTTCCAGCGTCATGAAGCACACAATCCGGCAGACTTGATCCGTGTGAGGCTGAAGCCCGCGACAATGAGGAAAGCAAGGCGAAGGAATGCAAGACGCCCGGCACCCAGTATCGATTAGCTTTATCGATTACCACAATAAATTGCTATGGCTCAATCAATCGATTTTGTGACTTGATCGGCCGACCGCATCCCTGTGGACTCCTGTACCACGCCGCGTACCGCAAAAAACAGCATAGCCGTCGGACACGGTTCTCATCGAGAGCATCGATTTGAATGATACAAACAATGAGTTGGATCGCTTGATCAGCGGGCTTTATTGATTTGGTCACAGAGCTCCGGCAACCAATCCGATCATGGCAACTGGCTCCCGGCTAAATGCCATAGCCCAATGGTGCGCATCATGCAGGATACCGCCGCAGCGGCAGCGATTTGCAATGCCAAGCCGATCCGCGAAGGCTCGGCCAGTGGAGAGAAAGCGGCTTGGCTCGTCGCTGCGATGGTCGTCATTGCGATGGCGCTTCGTCCTGGCATCGCGTCAATCGGTCCGGTTCTACCGCTCATCAGTCGAGAGTTTGCGCTTTCGCATACGGTGGCATCGTTGCTGACGACCATCCCGACGCTCCTGATGGGGCTACTGGCGCTGCCGACTCCGTGGTTGGCGCGGCGATTGGGAAAAAACGAGTTGTTGCTCGGCTCTCTCGTGCTGCTGTTCATCTCGATGGCGGCACGCTCGCTCGTCTCGGACGTCACGCTGTTGCTGCTGACGACGGTCGGCGTGGGGGCCGGGATCGCGATATCGGGCACACTGTTTGCCGGGATCATCAAGGCCAGGTTTCCGACGAACGTCGCCATGATGATGAGCATCTATACGACCGCGCTCGCGGGCAGCACCACGATCTCCGCAGCCGCGACTGGCCCGATTGCGGCGTTTGCTGGCGCAAACGGATTGAGCGGATGGCGGATCGGAACAGGCATATGGAGCCCGGTTGCCTTGATAGCGATTTTCGCAGCGCTTGGAATCCTCCTGTGGGAAAAGCGAGAGTTGGCTGGAGTCCCGGCCAAGGTCGTCAAGGCTATACGATTACCGCTTGGGCACCCAAAAGCCTGGCTGGTGGCGCTTTTCTTCGCTTGCGACAATTTCCTGTTCTTCGCGTTCCTGGCATGGACTTCTCCGATGTACCGGGAGCATGGCCTGTCCGCGGCATCGGCAGGTCTCGTGCTTGCGACGTTCACTGTGGTTTTCACGGTTGCGATGCCGGTGCTCGGCTTATTGAGCCGGGCGCATGATCGTCGGGCGTGGCTCGCGGCCTGTGCGGTGCTCGCAGGTACAGGAACTCTCGGGATGGCGTTGGCGCCGCCATCGATGGCGCCGCACATCTGGATTGCCATCACCGCATTTGGCGTGGGCGGCGGCTTTACGCTCGCAATGACCTTGCCGCTCGATAACGCGCATGGCGCGGATGAAGCGAATGCCTGGAATGCATTCATGATGACCGTCGGTTACTTGCTCGCCGCCACCGGACCTTGGCTCGTCGGCTTCCTGCGAGATGTCACTGGCACTTTCCAGGCTCCCGTCTGGCTTTTGTTCCTGGTAGCGCTTGGGATGTTCGCCCTGACGCCCTTCCTCGCTCCGCGAAAGCACGAGGGGGCGTGAGAAATAGAGAGATAAAGAGAGGTCCCGCCTAGTTCTCGGGGTTTCTTTTTACACCCTGCTATCGGCGACCGTCGGCCTCTGCCGACTATCCTTTGAACGATAGCCGCCTCACCAAGACTAAGTGCAGCGTTCTGGCTGGGGAACTAGGATTCGAACCTAGACAAACAGAGTCAGAGTCTGTTGTGCTACCGTTACACCATTCCCCAAGTTTTCATCAACGCCCGCAGGGCGTTACTGATGACGGCCGAGGCCGAAGGCGCGCGCGGCCGAAACGTGGTCCTTCTACCCGCTCGTTCCCTCCCTTGGCAAGCGCCGACAGACCGGGACGCATTTCTTCTGGCTGGGACCGGGCAACCTCTCTTGCGGAGTGGGCCTTGGTCTCCGCGCATCCATTTTTTCACGACGCCGAACGACCTGAACCTCCGAAAACACTGGCAATTCCACTGCGGCCCCGCAGGCTGCCCCGGTGTGGTTAATGAATCGCCAACTTCCGCGGGCGAAGCCAGATGGGGCCGGTACCGCTCCAGTCGATTTCCAACTCGTCGCGCCTATCTTTTTGATCGAGCATGATCTTCCGAAAACCGTTCCCAACCCGGATCAGGTCCTGGGGCAGACTTTTTCGGGATCATGCTCTTGAAGCCCATTCCCCAATGAAATCAGCACGTCGCAACGAACCGCGCAACGTGCATGGCAGGTCTGTCGCGCTGCCCGGGACGGTCCGGCTTTAACCGTTTTGACAATAACTGCATGCGACAGTCGAGGTCGACAGCACAAGAATTGTGATCAGCAAAATGCTTCATACGACTTCCGGCAGTTCGTTCGGACGCGTGATCTCGGTACGCGGATCGCAGGCGCGCGTCGGTATTCTGAAGACCAGCCGGATGTCTCCTGCGGCAGCGCGAGCCACCGTCGGGCGGTCCGTCAGCCTGCGCAGCACGACTTCCACGATCGTCGCCATGATAACCGAGGTTTCCTGCGAGCATCTGCCGTCCTCGGACGAGTTCATGGCAAGCGCCTCCGTCGACCTGCTCGGCGAAATCCTCGACAGCTCCGGTTCCCGCCCCCGATTCCAGCGCGGCGTCACCAACTATCCGGCGATCGACGACCCGGCGGAGCTGATCACGAACCAGGAACTGCGCACCATCTACACACCCAACGGAGCGGATCAGATCGACATCGGCACGCTGCAGCAGGACCGGTCCGTCATAGCCTATGTCGACATCGAGGAAATGCTCAGCAAGCACTTCGCCGTGCTCGGCTCGACCGGCGTCGGCAAGTCGAGCGGCGTTTCGCTGCTCATCAACGAAATCCTGAAATCGCGGCCCAGCCTGCGCATCTTCCTGCTCGACGTTCACAACGAATACGGCAGATGTTTCGGCGAGCGCGCGATCGTGCTCAATCCGCGCAATCTGAAATTACCGTTCTGGCTGTTCAACTTCGAGGAGATCGTCGACGTCCTGTTCGCAGGCCGGCCCGGCGTGCCGGAGGAGCTCGACATCCTCGCCGAGGTGATCCCGATCGCGAAGGGAATCTATACGCAATATCAGCACGCCGACCGCGTCGGCCTCAAGCGCGTCGATCCCAAGAGCGTCGGCTTCACCGCCGATACGCCGGTGCCCTATCGCCTGGTCGACATGATCTCGCTGATCGACGAGCGCATGGGCAAACTCGAGAACCGCTCGTCGCGCATCGTCTACCACAAGCTGATCTCGCGCATCGAAACCGTGCGCAACGATCCCCGCTACGCCTTCATGTTCGACAATGCGAACGTCGGCGGCGATACCATGGCCGAGGTCGTCAGCCTGTTGTTCCGCCTGCCCGCCAACGGCAAGCCGATGACAATCATGCAGCTTGCGGGCTTCCCCGCTGAGGTCGTCGACTCCGTGGTGTCGGTCCTCTGCCGCATGGCATTCGACTTCGGCCTGTGGAGCGACGGCGTCTCGCCGCTGCTGTTCGTCTGCGAGGAAGCCCATCGCTATGCGTCGGCCGACCGCAGCATCGGCTTCGGCCCGACGCGCAAGGCGATTTCCCGCATCGCCAAGGAAGGCCGCAAGTATGGCGTCTATCTTGGCCTGGTGACGCAGCGCCCGGCCGAACTCGACGCCACCATCATTTCCCAATGCAACACGCTGTTCACGATGCGGCTCGCCAACGAGCGCGACCAGGCGCTGCTGCGTTCGGCGGTCTCGGATGCGGCGGCGAACCTGCTCTCGTTCGTGCCCTCGCTCGGAACCCGCGAGGTGCTGGCGTTCGGCGAGGGCGTCGCGCTCCCCACCCGGCTGCGCTTCAAGGAAGTTCCGACGCATCAGTTGCCGCGCAGCGAGGCGACGATTTCGACCGTACCATCGAGCGCCCCCGGCCATGACGCGCAGTTCGTCGACGCCGTTCTGGAACGCTGGCGGGGCGCGACCTCGCATCGCGACGCTCCCAACGACATCGTCTCCCCGGAAAAGCCGGTCCCACGCATGCTGGACGCGCCGATGCTGCAGCCGTCGCTCGGCCTCGATCCGGACCGCTTCACGTTGCTGAAAAGGCCGTTGCGGTAGAGTGCCATGAGATCAAGGGCAGGTCCGCGCTGCTCCGGATGAAAGGCAAAACCGCTTCGGCATCGCCAACGACAGGCCTCGCTTTCAGGCCGGGCTACCATCCTCTATGATCCGCATCTGGATCGAACAGGACGGACCTGATGACGTCGCCAGCCGCCGGACGTTTCCCGATACCCGATCTCGCCACGCTGCCTGACGACGTTCGCGCGCGCATTCTGGCAGTGCAGGAAAAGTCCGGCTTCGTTCCCAACGTCTTCCTGACGCTGGCCTATCGACCCGACGAATTCCGCGCCTTTTTCGCCTACCACGATGCGCTCATGGAAAAAGACGGCGGGCTGACCAAAGCCGAACGCGAAATGATCGTGGTCGCCACCAGCATCGCCAATCAATGTCAGTACTGCGTCGTGGCTCACGGCGCGATCCTTCGCATCCGCGCCAAGAATCCTCAGATCGCCGACCAGATCGCCGCGAATTATCGCAAGGCCGACATCACGCCGCGTCAGAAAGCGATGCTCGATTTTGCGCTGAAGGTCAGCGCCGAGGCGCACAAGGTCAGCGACGCGGACTTTGTGAATCTTGCCGATCGCGGCTTCACGAATGACGACGTCTGGGACATCGCCGCCATTGCCGCGTTTTTCGCACTGTCGAACCGGATGGCGAACCTCACCGACATGCGCCCCAACGACGAGTTTTATCTGATGGGACGGCTGCCAAAGCCACCCGAACCGGCCTGATTGCATCGGACCGCAGGGCTGCATGGGCGGGGTTGTCCACATCGATCCCCGTGACTTTCCAGGTGAGGATCGCGCGCAATGTGCTAAGATCACGCCGGATTCTGCGGAACTGTAACCGATGGGAAAACAGCGACCCAAAATCTCGGACGACGAGCACGTCGTGATCCCGTTCCGGCCGCGCCGCTCTGCAGGATTGCCCGACCGGCGGCCGCCGGCAAATTCCGCCGACGCCGGCTTCCCCGATCGCCCCTCCCGCCATCAACCTGCTTCCGAACAACCGGATGACTTCCGCCACCGGATGCTCGCAAATGCTGCTGCATTCGCCTTCACGGTCGCATTGACCGCAGTGGGACTGTGGCTGGCCGTGAGCATCGCCGCTTTGCGCGGAGTTGGCACCCTGCCCTGAGCGGGACTTCGGGATTGCGCCGCTGATGCAACGCCCGCAAGATGCAAACCAGAATCGGACCACTGGAGCACCCTGATTCGGCTGCGGAATACGGCGTTGCGAGAGGCGCGCGCCATTGAACTCGGGACAGCGCTCCGATATATGGGCACTCGACTCCGCACGATGGGCTGGCCGATGCGGAGCCGGCGCCGCCGTCGAACGCCGGTACGACATTTATCTCCAATCTATCAAAGGTTTAAAGATGTCTTCCACATTCGATCGGGTCGCCACCATCATCGCGGAAACCTGCGACATTCCACGCGATACGATCACGCCCGAGAGCCACGCCATCGACGACCTGGGGATCGACAGCCTGGATTTCCTCGACATCGCCTTTGCGATCGACAAGGCGTTCGGTATCAAGCTGCCGCTGGAGAAGTGGACTCAGGAGGTCAATGACGGCAAGGCGACGACCGAACAATACTTCGTCCTGAAAAATCTCAGCGCGCGCATCGACGAGTTGGTCGCCGCCAAGGGCGCCTAATCGCGCGGCCATGGATCTCGCCTACTTTCACCTGATCGACCGCATTGCCGACCTCGATATAGGCAGGAAAACGATCGCGGTTGAGGCCCAGGTGCCTCAGCAAAGCACGGTCTTCGAGGGTCACTTCCCCGGATATCCACTGATGCCGGGCGTTCTGCTGATCGAGTCGATGGCGCAGGCGTCGGGCTGGTTGCTGATCGCGCTGATGAAGTTCGAGCGCATGCCATTCCTCGCCGCGGTCAAGGAAGCAAAAATGCGAACGTTTGTGACTCCCGGCGAACTCCTGAACGTCGAGGCAAATGTCGTTCACGAAGGGTCCGGCTACGCCGTGACCCAGGCCAAAGTCAGCGTCGGCGGCAAACCGCGGTGCAACGCGACGATCACGTTCGGCATCGCCGCCTTCCCGAACGCGGATTTGCGCGGCCACATGGAGGCCATGGCTGGCCGCATCGGATTTCCGCAGCAGATGATCGCGCATGGCTGAGACATCATCGCGCTCCAAGCCGATCGAAGCCTGGATCACCGGCATCGGTCTTGCCACCTCGCTCGGCGAGGGTCTCGACGCGCATTGGGACGCGTTGAGCCAGCGTCGGATCAACGCCGACGAGAAGGGCTTCGCGCCTTACGTCGTTCATCCGCTGGCGCCCGTCAACTTCGACGCGCAGATTCCGAAAAAGGGCGACCAGCGCCAGATGGAGGCTTGGCAACGCATCGGCACATACGCGGCCGGACTGGCGCTGGATTCCGCCGGCGTCAAAGGCAACACGGATATCCTGTCGCGAATGGACATGATCGTCGCCGCCGGCGGCGGCGAACGCGACCTCGTCGTCGACGCCGGAATTCTGAACGCCGAGGCCAAGGGCAACGCCGCGCCCGGCTTTCTCAACGAACGGCTGATGAACGAGTTGAGGCCGACGCTCTTTCTGGCGCAACTGTCCAACCTTCTCGCCGGCAACATCGCCATCGTCCACGGCGTGACCGGCTCGTCGCGCACCTTCATGGGCGAGGAAGCCGCCGGCGTCGATGCGGTGCGCATCGCGCTGGCTCGGATCGCCGCCGGCCAGAGTGACATCGCGCTCGTCGGCGCCGCTCACAATGGCGAGCGCAAGGACCTGCTCCTGCTCTACGAATTCGGCGACTTCAACCTGAAGGAAAAATTCGCACCGGTCTGGATGCGTAAGCAGAGCAGCGGGTTCGCGCTCGGATCCGGCGGCGCTTTTCTGGTGATCGAATCCCGCGCCCATGCCGAAGCCCGCGGCGCGAAGCCGTTTGCGCGCCTGACCAGCATCGTCGCCGACCATGCACGGCGCAAACGCCCGGGCGAGGTCACCTCGACGCTGGAATCGTTGTGGTCCAAGCTCGGCAACCCCACGGAAGCGACCGCGATCATCACCGGCGCCACCGGCGCCGAGCCGGTTACCTCCGAAGAGCGCGCCTTCCTTCGCGCCCATCCGGACATTCCGGTCCGCGCCACCGGAACGATGTTCGGCCACACCCTGGAGGCGCAGTTTCCGCTCGGACTGGCGGTCGCCGCGTTGTCGCTGTCGCGCGGAACGTTGTTCGCGCCGGACGATTCATCGGATCAGGAGATTGATATGGCCGCGCCGCCGGCCCAGATTGTCGTGATCGGAGCCGGTCACTGGCGCGGCGAAGGCATGGCGCTGGTCGAAGCGATCCGCTGAACCGGGCTCATTCGACGGGGGAAAACATGACCGCAATGCGCGATAAATCCGGCAGACCCGTCGTCGTCGTCACCGGCATGGGCGTCGTGACGTCTCTCGGCGCGGGCAAAGCCGACAACTGGGCCAGGCTGTGCGCAGGCGAATCCGGCATCAGGACCATCACCCGCTTCCCGACCGAGGGCCTGAGAACCACGATGGCTGGCGCCGTCGATTTCGTTCCCGTCGAACCGTTCTCCTCGACCGACCTCTCGGAGCGTCTCGCGGACCTTGCGACCGAGGAGGCCGTCGCGCAGGCGGGCATCGGACGCGCCGGCGATTTTCCGGGCCCGCTGTTTCTTGCCGTCGCTCCGGTCGAACTCGAATGGCCGCAGCGTCACGAACTCGGCCGCGTCATCGGTACGGATACCGAGATCGACTACGACCAGATGCTGCGGGTCAGCGGCGGCGGCGCATTCAAGACGTATCACCGCCGTTTCCTGTTCGGCTCCGTCGCCGATCATCTCGCCGAAACCTTCGGCACCAAGGGCTCGCCCATATCACTCTCGACGGCTTGCGCATCTGGAGCGACCGCAATTCAACTCGGCGTCGAAGCGATCCGCCGCGGCGAAGCCGACGCTGCGCTATGCGTCGCAACCGACGGCTCGGTCAATCCCGAAGCGCTGATCCGGTTCTCGCTGCTGTCGGCACTGTCGACGCACAACGATCCTCCGCACGCCGCGGTCCGGCCGTTCGCCAAAAACCGCGACGGCTTCGTGATGGCCGAGGGCGCGGGCGCGCTGGTTCTCGAAAACTATGAAGCGGCGACCGCGCGCGGCGCGAAGATCCTCGGAATCATGGCGGGATGCGGCGAACTGGCGGACTCGTTCCACCGCACGCGCTCGAGTCCCGACGGCAAGCCGATCATCGGATGCGTCCGCAATGCGCTGGCGGATGCCGGCGTGACCATCGAGCAGATCGACTACATCAATGCGCACGGTACCGGCACGCCGGAAAACGACAAGATGGAATATCTCGGCATCTCGTCCGTGTTCGGCGAGCGCGCCAAGCAGATCCCGGTTTCATCGAACAAATCCATGGTCGGACACACCCTCTCGGCGGCGGGCGCCGTCGAAGCGGTGTTCTCGCTCCTGACGCTGGAGCATCAGCGCATTCCGCCGACCATCAACTATGATGTGCCGGACCCGGCGATCCCGTTCGATGTCGTTCCCAACGCGGCCCGCGATGCGCGCGTCACCACGGTGATGTCGAACTCGTTCGGTTTCGGCGGTCAGAACGCGTCGCTGATCCTGACGCGCGAACCGGTCTGACGGCGCGGTGCGGCGGATCCTTGCCTGGTGTGCTGACGTCCTGGCGCGTCCAAAGCGCCCGCCGAGCATCATCGCGATCGTTTCCTGATGCGCCGCCTCCTGCTTCGAACCCGCGCGCGGCTGCGCGACGCGATCAAACCCGTGGGCGCAGCCATGATCGGGACACTGACGATCGCCCTGTTGCGCACGACGCGTTATTTCGACCCGATCAAGACAGCGAACCTGTTCGGCCGCATCACGCAGAAGATCGGACCGATGCTGCGCGAGCAGAAGATCGGTCGCGCCAACCTGGCCGCTGCGTTCCCCGAAAAGTCGCCGGAGGAGATCGAGACCATACTCGCTGGGGTGTGGGACAATCTCGGACGCATCGGCGCGGAGTTCGCCCATCTCGATCACATCTGGGATCTTGATCCTGAGCGCCTTGGAAACGGCCGCATCGAAATCGAACCAAAGAGCCAGAAGCTGTTTGAGCGGCTGCGCGACGACGGCAAGCCCGCGCTGATCTTCGCAAGCCATCTCGGCAACTGGGAACTCCCGGCTGTCGCCGCCGTCGCACACGGACTCGACGCGGCGGTGCTGTATCGCAGGCCCAATATCGCATCGGCCGACCGCGTGATCGAGCAGATGCGCTCGGTCAACATGGGCACGCTGATCCCGGCCGGCCGCGACGCCCCGTTCAAGCTGGCGCACGCGCTGCAAAGCGGCCAGCACGTCGCCATGCTGGTCGACCAGTACCTGACAAACGGCGTCGACGTCACGTTCTTCGGACGCAAGACCAAGGCTAACCCGATGCTGGCGCGCCTGCTGCGGCAGATCGAATGTCCGATCCACGGCGTGCGCATCATCCGCCTGCCCGGCCATCGCTTCCGCGCCGAACTGTCTGAGGAGATCGCGCCGGTGCGCGATGCGAACGGCGACATCGATGTGCAGGGCACGATGCAGGCTGTCACCTCGGTGATCGAAGGCTGGATCCGCGAATATCCGGATCAATGGCTGTGGCTGCACCGCCGCTGGCGGTAGAGCACAAACCGATCTGGTTGAATCGTGCCGCGCATCGTCATGCCCGCACTTGTTGCGGGCATTCACGTCTTGGCATCGGTTCTACGAAAAAGACGGGGATGGCCGGGACGAGGCCGGGCCATGACGGATCAGAATCGCGGTCATCTCGTCGTCGTGGCGGCGCTCACCGCCCGGTCTTTACCCGTGTCCAGAGCCGGTTGATCATGCGCTGGGTGGCGGGGTTGCGCGCGGTGATGACGAACAGCCGCTTCATCGTGGCCTCGTCTGGATAGATCGTCTTGTCGTTGAAGATTTTCGGATCAATCAACTTCTGGCTCGCCAGATTGCCATTGGCATACGACAGGAAATCGGAATTCTTCGCCGCCACGTCGGGCCGATAGAGGTAGTTGATCAGCTCATAGGCCTCCGTGACGTTCTTCGCATCCGCCGGGATCGCGAGATTGTCGAAGAACATCTGCGCACCCTCTTTCGGAATCGCATAACCGATCTCGACGCCGTTTTTGGTTTCGGCCGCGCGGCTCTGCGCCTGCTTGATATCGCCGGACCAACCGACGACGAGGCAGATCTCGCCGGTGGCGAGGCTGTTCAGATATTCCGAGGAATGAAACTTCCTGACAAAGGGCGTCACCTTGCTGACAAGGGCAGCCGCGCGTTCAAGATCGGCGGATGCGATGGAATTCGGATCGAGGCCGAGATAGTTCAATGCCGCCGGCAGGATATCGTCGGCGGAATCGAGCATCTGGACGCCGCAATCCTTGAACCTCTCGAGCTTGTCCGGATCGAAGACGATATCCCAGCTATCGATCTTGCCCCCGGGTCCAAGGATGCGCTGCACGGCTTTGACGTTGTAGCCGATGCCGGTCGTTCCCCACATGTAGTTCGCGGCGTATCGGTTGCCGGGATCGTAGACCGCGAGTTTCGCCGTCACCGCCGGCCACGCATTGGCGAGATTCGGCAGCTTCGATTTGTCGAGCTTCTGAAAAATATTCGCGCCAATCTGTCGCTGCAGGAAATAGGCCGTGGGCACCACCACGTCGTAGCCCGACTTGCCGGCGAGGAGTCGCGTCTCCAGCGTCTCGTTGGCGTCGAACGTGTCGTAAACCACCTTGATGCCGGTCTCCCTGGTGAAGTCATCGAGCACGCCTGGCGCGATGTAGCTCGACCAGTTGTAGAAATTCACCACCCGATCGGCCGCGTGCGCGCGCGACGATACCGCGCCGAAACCGAGTGCGAACGCAGCGGCAATCCAAAGCGATGTGTATCGAGAAAGCCATATGTGTCGATTCGGAATCATCGCTGCACCGTCCTAAAGAGCGTGCACGGCGTCGGACAAACGCTCCAGCGCGCTGTCGAGCGTGGCGTCGGTCTTGGCGAAACAGAATCGCACGACCGAGGTGACCGCATCCTGTTCGTAGAACGCCGATACCGGGATCGCCGCGACCTTGTGGTCGGTCACGATGCGTCTGCAAAACGCTTCGTCGGTTTCATTGAGGCCGAGCGGCGCGAGATCGACCGTCAGGAAATAGGTTCCTTGCGAGGCCAGCACCGGAAATCCGATGTCCTCGAGCCCGCGTGTCAGACGATCGCGGCGGCGCGCCAGATCGCTGCGCATTGCGAGAAAGAAATCATCCGGCTTGGCAAGGCCATGGGCGACCGCGGCCTGAAGGTTGGGCGGCGTCGTGAAGGTCAGAAACTGATGCACCTTCGCGGTCACTTTCAGCAGTGGCGGCGCGGCGCAGACGAACCCGACCTTCCAGCCCGTCAGCGAAAATATCTTTCCGGCCGAGCCGATCTTGATGGTGCGCTCGCGCATTCCGGGAATCGTGATCAGCGGGATATGGTCGCGGCCGTCGAAGACGACGTGCTCCCAGACCTCGTCGCAGATCGCGACCGCGTCGAACTCCTGGCAAAATCGCGCCAGCAATTCCAGGTCCTCGCGCGGATAGACCACCGCGGCCGGATTGAGCGGATTGTTGAAGACAACCGCTTTCGTGTTGGGCGTGAAGGCGGCGCGAAGCGCGTCTTCCGTCAATCGCCAGTGCGGCGGCTCCAGCCGCACCAGCCGCGGAATTCCTCCGGCCTGCCTGATGATCGGAAGATAGGAGTCATACACCGGCTGAAAGACGATGACCTCGTCGCCGGGCTCGACCGTGGCGAGGATGGCGGCGGTCAGCGCCTCGGTGCCGCCCGAGGTGACCATGACCTCGCTCGCCGGATCGAGCGACAAGCGGTGCCAGTGCCCGTAATGCGTGGCGATCGCCTGCCGCAACTGCGGAATTCCCATCATCGACGGATACTGGTTGTAGCCGTCGAGAACGGCCTCGGCCGCCGCGCGCCGGATATCCTCCGGACCCGGATCGTCGGGAAAACCCTGCCCGAGGTTGATGGCATCGTTGTCGCGCGCGAGTTGCGACATCGTCTCGAAGATCGTGACTGGAAGGCCCGCGAAGACCTTGTTCATCGAAAGCGTCAAATCTCAACCGCCGCTTCGCGTCGGCAGCCCTACCGCTTTCCACCCCAGAATCCCGCCGGCGAGATGCTTGTCATAGGCAAGGCCGTCAGCCTGCGCCATCATCGACGCCGTTACCGAACGTTTGCCCGAGCGGCAGGCGAACACCACCTGCTTGCCTTGCGGATCGGGGATAGCCTTGGGATCGAAGGCCGACAGGGCAACGACGGCCGCGTCCGGAAAGGCCTCCGCCGCGACCTCGTTGGGCTCGCGGACGTCAACCAGCAGATAGCGTCCTTCGGCCACGCCCTTCGAGACCTCTTCCGGCGTCAGGTCGTGAACGACAAAATTCTGATCCGCCAACGCAACCTCCTCGCGCTTTTGCATTCAGACGCGCGCTCCAGTTCGAAACCGCCGGCCCCGCTCGTCCAGCCGTCAAGGTCGCCCCTTGGGCCGATAAAATCAAGCGCCACCCACCTAAATGCTGATTTGCGTACCCACCTCGACGACGCGCCCGGTCGGAATCTGGAAGTAATCGGTCGCATCGTTGGCTGAGCGGCTCAGCGCGAGGAACAGGCGGTCCTGCCAGAGCGGCATCGCGGAGCGTGCCGCCGGTTTGAGTGTGCGTCGCGACAGGAAGAACGAGGTCGCCATGATATCGAACTGCCAGCCGAGTTTCCGCGCGATGGCGAGCGCCTTCGGCACGTTGGGACTTTCCATGAAGCCGAAGCGTAGCGTCACGCGCGAAAACGTGGCGCTGATCTGCTCCAGCCGCACCCGGTCGCTTGGCTCGATACGCGGCGTCTGCGCTGTCTCGATGGTGAGAATGACGTTCTTCTCGTGAAGCACCTTGTAGTGCTTCAGACTATGCATCAGCGCGGCGGGAGCAAAACCCGGGTCGCTGGTCAGAAACACGGCGGTCCCGGGCACCCGGTGCGGCGGCCGCTTTTCCAGCATCTCCACCAGTTCGAGCAGCGGAAATTCGAGCTTGCGGGATTTCTCGAACAAGAGCCGGCTGCCGCGGCGCCAGGTATACATCAGCAGCATCACCGCCCCGCCAAGCGCGAGCGGCATCCAGCCGCCCTCGAAGACCTTCAGCAGATTTGCCGAGAGGAACGTGAGATCGAGCAGCAGGAACGGCGCGATCAGCGCGGCGGCCGCGAGCGCCGGCCAGTTCCAGACCTTCCAGATGACGACGAATCCCATCATCGCGGTAACGACCATCGTTCCCGTGACGGAAATGCCATAGGCGGAGGCCAGCGCGCTTGAGGACCGGAACAGCAGCACCAGCAGCACGACGCTGACGACGAGCATCATGTTGACGCGAGGCATGTAGATCTGTCCGGAGTGCTCTTCCGAGGTGTGACGGATTTCAAATCGCGGGAACAGCCCGAGCTGGGTCGCCTGACGCGTCAGCGAATAGGCGCCGGTGATGACGGCCTGGCTTGCGATCACCGTCGCGATCGTGGCCATGAACACGACCGGCACGAGCGACCACGCCGGAAACAGCAGAAAGAAAGGATTTTCGATCGTTTCAGGATGGGCGATCACCAGCGCCCCTTGTCCGAGATAGTTCAGCACGAGCGAGGGCAGCACGATCGCGAGCCAGGCGGTCTGAATCGGCCGTTTGCCGAAATGACCGAGATCGGCATAAAGCGCCTCTGCCCCGGTGACCGCCAGAAACACGGCGCCCAGCGTGACGAACCCGATGATGCCATGATGAAGCATGAAGCCGATGGCATAAAGCGGATTGAAGGCCAGCAGAACCTCGGGATGTTGTGCGACCTGTGGAATGGCGACTGCCGCGATCATCACGAACCAGACGCACATCACGGGCCCGAAGAAGGCAGCGACGCGCGCCGTTCCCCGCGACTGAACCGCAAACAGCGCCAGCAGGATCACCACGGTGATCGGGACGACATAGTGGTCCAGCGCCGAGGTGGTCAGCTTGATGCCTTCGATGGCCGACAGCACCGAAAGCGCCGGCGTAATCACGGCATCCCCGTAGAACAGCGCGCCGCCGATGATGCCGAGCAGCACGATGACAGCCCCGCTCCGGCTCGCGGCGCGTTGCGCCAGCGCCATCAGCGCCAGGATTCCACCCTCGCCGTGGTTGTCCGCTCGCAACAGGATCAGGACGTATTTCAGCGTCACCACCACGATGAGCGCCCAGAGGATCAGCGAGAGCACGCCCAGCACGGCGCCGGGGTCGGCTCCCTTTCGTGCCGCACCGGCGGCAACGACCGCCTCCCGCAGCGCGTAAAGCGGGCTGGTGCCGATGTCGCCGTAGACTACCCCGATGCTGCCCAGCATCAGCGCCTGGAACCCGGCCGTGGAATGGGCGTCACCGGATCCATTCGCCGCCGGCATCGCCGAGGCTGAACTTGCACCGTCGCTTGTCATGGATGAGACCTCGAGGTCCTTGCGCTGCAGCATGCGAAGCGCCGGGCTTATAAGTCCGCGCCATCACGCATGACATATCCTGATTTCAGACCTCTGCTATGCGAGAAACGCATGAAGCAGCATGGAGATCAAATTATGACCTGCGTACCCACCTCGACGACCCGCCCGGTCGGAATCTGGAAGTAATCCGTCGCATCGTTGGCCGACCGGCTCAGCGCGATGAACAGGCGATCCTGCCAGAGCGGCATACCCGAATGCGCGGATGGCTTCAGCGACCGCCGCGAGACGAAAAACGACGTCGCCATGATGTCGAACTGCCAGCCGAGCTTGCGCGCGATCGCCAGCCCCTTCGGAACATTGGGCGATTCCATGAAACCGAAGCGGAGGCTGACGGTCGAGAACTTCTCGCTGATCGTTTCCATGCGAACCCGATCGCCGGGATCGACGCGCGGCGTCTGCGCGGTTTCGATGGTGAGGATGACATTGTGCTCGTGAAGAACCTTGTTGTGCTTGAGATTGTGCAGCAACGCGGTCGGCACAAAATTCGGATCGCTGGTCAGAAACACCGCCGTACCCTTGACGATATGCGGCGGCCGCTTTTCCAGACTCTTGATGAGATCGAGCAGCGGCACTTCGGTGCGCCGGGTCTTCTTGACAAGGATGGCCGTACCGCGGCGCCACGTCCATATCAGCACCACCATGGTGAAGCCGAACAGAAGCGGCACCCAGGCGCCGTCCAGCAGCTTGAGAAGATTGGCGCTGAAAAACATCATGTCGACGGCGACAAGCGGAACGACCAGGGCGGCGGCCGTCGCCGCCCGCCAGTTCCACAGCTTCCAGATGACGACAAAACCCATGATGCCATCGGCGACCATCGTCGTTGACACCGCAATCCCGTAGGCCGATGCGAGCCCGCTCGAGGTGCGGAACAGCAGCACCAGCAACAGCACGCCGATCAGCAGCAGCAAGTTGACACGCGGCAGATAGATCTGGCCGGCATGGGTCTCGGAGGTGTAGCGGACCTCGAAACGCGGCAACAGACCGAGTTGCACGGCCTGACGAATGAGCGAATAGGCGCCGGTGATGACGGCCTGGCTGGCGATCACTGTGGCCGCGGTCGCCAGCACGATCAGCGGCAGAAGCAGCGGCGCAGGCGCCAGGCGGTAGAAGGTGTTCTCGATCGCGTCGGGATGGGCGAGAATCAGCGCGCCCTGCCCGAAATAGTTCAGCAGCAATGCCGGCAGCACCAGACAGAACCACGCGGCTTGAATGGGTTTGCGGCCGAAATGGCCAAGGTCGGCATACAGCGCCTCGCCGCCCGTGACCGACAGAAAAACCAGCCCCATGATAACGAGGCCGATCAGGCCATGGTTGAGCAGGAAGTGAATGGCGTGCCAGGGATTGACCGCCAACAGCACGCTCGGGTCTTCGTGGATGTGCAGGACGCCAAGGACCGCGATGGTCACGAACCACAGCGCCATCACCGGAGCAAATGCCGAGGCGACACGCGCGGTGCCGCGACTCTGCAGCGCGAACAGCATGACCAGGATCAGCATCGTCAGCGGGACGACGTAATGGTCGAGCCCGGGCGTCGCGAGCTTCAATCCTTCGACCGCGGAGAGCACCGAGATCGCCGGCGTGATCATGGAGTCGCCGATGAACATCGAAGCGCCGACCACGCCCAGCGCCAGCAGGAGCACGCTTCGCCGCCCCAGCGCCCGCTGCCCGAGCGCCATCAGCGAGAGCGTCCCGCCCTCTCCGTTGTTGTCGGCGCGCAGCAGCAGGAGAACGTACTTGGCGGTGACGACGATGAACAGCGACCACAGGATCAATGACAGCACGCCGAGCACGATCACCGGCGTCACCGTTCCCTGCTGCGCGGCATGATTGACGGCCTCGCGAAACGCATACAAGGGCGAGGTCCCGATATCGCCAAAGACCACACCGATGCTTCCGAGCGTCAGCGGCCAGAAACCGGTCGTCTTGGCCGAAGCCTCGCCAGTGGCTTCGGCGGGTGGATCGCTGACGGCCATGGTCTCTTGCAACGCTCTGGTGATGGTTTCGATCCGGGGCTATCGCCCACAAGCACCGGCCCGTCAATCCGAGGAATAGCATTGACAGATCGGCCATATCGGTCTGGCAGCGGTCCCGCTTACGGTAAAATAATACTTCAGAAAATCAAGGCTTCAGATTCGGAGGCAACGGAGGCGCCTCGCGCATCAGGGTGATGGTCACGCGCCGGTTCGCCGCCAGCGAAGGATCGTCCGGAAACAGAGGCATGCTGTCCGATTTGCCCGACACCGCGAAGATGTGGCTCGGCGGCAAGCCCTCCCGCTCCAGGATCTGGCGAACGGCATTGGCGCGGTCGGCAGAGAGGTCGAAGCCGTCATAATCGCTGTGCGAGGGCACGAAGCTCGATGAGGTGTGGCCGGTGATCGAAATCCGCAAAGGCGTCGCCTTGAGCGGAGCCGCGAGTTTCCTGATCAGCATGCGCGTGCGTTCGTAAGGCTCCTTGGACCCGTCCGCGAACATCGAACGGCCGTCCTGGTCGACGATCTCCAGGTTGAGGCCTTCCTTGGTCTCCTCGAACATGATGTGCTTGGAAAGCTCGGTCAGCTCGGGCATGTCCTGCAGCGCCTGCCGCAGCGACGCGGATGCGAGCGCGAACTCGCGATCCGTCTCGAGGCGCGCGCCGGCGGTCTTGGACCGCTCCTGCTCGTTGGGGGTCGGAGTGGTGGAAGTTTCCTCCGGCGGGACGTGCGCAGCGTTCTTCAATTTCGGCCGCGTCGGCAGGCCGTCCGATTCGACGATTCCGGAATATCGCACCTCGGTCTGGGAGCCGAAGGCGTCGCGCATCGAGCCGGCGACGATCTTGAGTTTTTGATTGTCCATCGTGGAGAACGCGACGAGCATCACGAAGAAGCTCATCATCAAGCCCATCAGATCGGCGAACGTGACGAACCAGCCGTGCCCTCCGCCATGCGCATCGCCGCGTTTTTTCTTGGCCATCGCTCAATCCCCGACTCACGCGTATTCCGCAAAAGCGGCTACCGGTTTGCGATCAGAGCCGTCAGATCACGCAGGAACCGGTTCGCCCTCTTCCTGACGATGCTTCTCCGGCAGATAGGCCAGCAGCATTTCGCGCACCAGCGCGGGACTCTTGGAATCCCGGATCATCAGGATGCCGTCGATGATCAAGGTGCGATTGGTTTCCTCGTCGAGCAGCTTGCCGTGCAGCTTGTCCGCGATCGGAAGACAGAACAGGTTGGCGACCAGCGCGCCGTAGAGCGTTGCGAGCAGCGCGGTCGCCATGAACGGACCGAGCTTGGAGGGATCGGTCATGTTGGCGAACATCTGCACCATGCCGATCAGCGTGCCGATCATGCCGAACGCCGGAGCGCAGTCGCCGATGGCGCGGTAGATCTTGCTTCCCTCGTCGAGGTGCATGAGGAAATTGTCGCGGTCGCGCTCAAGATTGTCGCGGATGAATTCGAGATCGTAGCCGTCCGCGACGAAACGAATTCCCTTGGCCAGAAACGGTTCGTTGGTCTCGACTTTTTCGAGACCCACCGGTCCCTGCTTGCGGGCGATTTCGGCGATCCGCGCCAGTTCGTCGACAAGGTCGCGCGCCGATAGCCGGCTCATGGTGAAGGCGAACTTGGCGCCGAGCGGGAGGCCGTGGAGAATCGCGCCGAGCGGAAAGCGGATCATGGTGGCGGCGGTCGCACCACCGAAGATGATGATCATGGCGTGTTCGCTGACGAACATATGGAGATCGCCGCCCATAAAGACCATCACGGCGACTACGAGCATGCCGAAAGCAAGTCCGGCACCCGTCATGATATCCATGGGAAACTCCAACGCACGCGAACCGCCGGCCATCCTGGACGGCGACGCGGCCCGTTCTGAGCCACGCGGCACAATCCTAGCTTTGGCGCGATTAAGGACGCGTAAAGCCGGGCACACCTGGCGCAAGCGACCGAGCAATCGAGCGGGAGGGGTTGAACCGAGACAGCAACCGCCATCCCCCGCTCGCGTCCGGCTTCAACGTCTTGAAACATGAACCGGATCAAGGAGGTGGGCGGCCCGGATAAAGGCCGGCGGCAACGACGCCGCCCCCATGAAGGCGTCCCCGCAGAACAGCCCTGCCCGTCGCGACCGGTCAGGCTCAGCAGCCGTCGCGCGACCTTCAGGATGATCTTGCAGGACGATCTTGCAGCATGCTCGCGCCGGAATCCTCCCACACCCCGGACGCGGATCCGGCCTTCGTCCGCCACTCGATGGCAAGCCCACCTCCGAACGAGCGGTGGCGTCTTTTCTAAAATTGATAGACGTCAACATCGCCGAGAGATACTATGTAAACTACTTAACGTACGACTCCGAGAGCTGCTCAACCCTGCGTAGGTCGAAGCGGAGCTCGGAATTTGGTGCAAGGGCGATCTCTTTGGTCAGGAGCCACCGTGAAAGATTCAGCTTTAGGGGCTAACGTGCCGGCGGCGGAGCCGTCGGGCAACCCGAAGGTTTTATGTATTTCGACCGTAGCGTTCGCGCTCGGTTTTGCGATCTGGGGAATGTTTTCCGCACTCGCTCCCTTTCTGATCAAATGGTACAGTTTCACGAGTACCCAGGTGTTGATCCTGGCTGCGATGGAGCCGCTGTTTGCGGCCGCGATCAGCATCCCGCTCGGGATCTGGACCGACAAGTTCGGCGGCCGGACGGTTTTCACGATCCTGCTTGTTTGCCTCTCCGTGGTCCTGATTTTGGGGACTTTCGCCGAGAGCTATATCGCCTTCCTGTTTCTGGGAATGATGCTGGGCCTCGGCGGCGCGAGCTTCGTGGTCGGCAACGCCCACGTATCGTCCTGGTACCCCAAATCGAAACAGGGAACCGCCCTCGGCCTGTTTGCTCTGGGTAACGTCGGAATCACGATCGGCATGATGGCCGTCTCGTTCCTCATTACCAGCGTGCTGGATACCAGCGATCCGGATGGCTGGCGGATGATTTTCCCGATCTTCGCCATTCCGACGCTGCTGATGGCCGCGATCTACATGTTCTTCACGTCGGACCCGCCGAACCGAAAGCTGAAGAACACATCGGTCAAGGAAATCTTCGCCGTCTACCGCTCCGGTGTCGTGGTTTGGCTCGTTCCTGCCCTTTACTGGGTGGCGTTCGGCACGCTGGTGTTCTTCGCTTCGACCATGCCCACCTATCTCGTCGATAACTGGCATGTCGATGCGACGACAGCGGTCGCGGTCTATACGCCGATACTGGTGGTCTGCGTGGCGGCCACGCGGCCGCTGGGCGGCTGGCTCGCTGACCGTTATGACGTTTTCACGCTGCTGACCTGGATGTTCGGCGCGATGTCGATCCTCGCCGTGCTGATGGCCATGCAGATTTCGCTGACTATTCAGCTATTCACCATTTTCAGCCTTGCCCTGGTGTCGGGCTCCGCCGCGGCGGCGGTCATCAAGCTGATCCCGATCTACTTCGTCCACGTGGGTGCGGTCAGCGGATTGGCCAAGGCCGCCGGCGCGGCCTGCGGCTTCACAATGACTTCCATTCTGGCCGGCAGCCACTTCCTGTTCGGCGGATACACCCTGGGCTTTGTCATCTGGGCACTGATGAACATCGCCGCGTTCTACGTCTCGTTCTCGCGAGTGGGTTTCCGGAATGTCAAACCGGTTTCTGCCGCGATCGCGGAGACCGTGCCCGCGCACTGAAGGGCCGTTCACGGAGGTTCGCAAAAAGAACCAACGTAACGGAAGCGATTTGCGTTTGATGGAAACATTGTCATGGCCGGGCTTGCCCCGGCCATGATTTTTTTCGCTGAATTTCCGGGACGTGGGTGCCACCATGGAGTTGGCGTGAGCGTTGCTGATCTCGTCGGAACCAAAACGGCCTGAGCCGCGACGGCAGGGGCCGGGCCCGCTATGGACCGGGCACGATCTCGCACCAACAACCTCTCCGCGTCGCCGGCGGCGATCGCAGCAAGGGCCGTTTCTCAGTGCGGCCGCGAAGGCCGGTTGTCCTGCTTGCGCTGCCGGATCGGAGGGGTTGGCGGCTTCGCCTCGGCGGACGGCCCAACCGGCGATGTGGTGTCGGTGGCTGACGGCGCATCCGGAAAGGTCTCCTTAACGGCCGCCTTGACCTCCTGGTCGCGGTAGGATTTCCAGCCGACCGGAAGACTCACCAGGAAAATGATCGAGCCGAACGAAAGGACAACCCAGGGGTAGCTGATCAGGAGCGCGATGACGAACACCACCGTCACGAAGACCGGCAGCACCAGTTCCGGCGGCACCCGCATGCCGATCATCTTGCCGGAGAACACCGGCAGCCGCGAAACCATGAGGATCGCGATCAGCAGCGTATAAAGCGTCGTCAGCACCGCGGGCGGCTGCGGGACGCCCAGGAACGCCAGATAGACCGGCAGCAGCACCGCGATCGCGCCTGCCGGGGCTGGCACGCCGGTAAAGAAATTCGCGGCGAAGGCCGGCTTGTTCGGATCGTTCATCGTTGCGTTGAAACGCGCAAGCCGCAGGCCGCCGCTGATCGCGAATATCATCGCCGCGATCCACCCCACATTGTTGAGGTCGCGCAACTGCCAGAAATACAGGATGAGGCCGGGCGCGACACCGAAATTGACGAAGTCGGCGAGGCTGTCGAGTTCAGCGCCGAACTTCGACTGCCCCTTGATCATCCGGGCCACCCGGCCGTCGAGCCCGTCGAGCACGGCCGCGAACACGATCGCGGCCACAGCAAGCTCCATCCGTCCCTCGGTCGAAAGCCGGATCGCCGTCAGGCCTGCGCAAATCGCAAGCAGCGTGATGAAATTCGGCACCAGCATTCGCACCGGAATCGGACGAAACCGGCGGCGGCGCATCTCGGACTTCTGATCGTATGGCGTGGGCACGCCTCCTATATAGCAAGGCCCGAGGTTCGCATCAAAGGTGACATGCGAACTTTGGAAACCAGGACACTATAGCGTTTCAGCGAAGCATGTCCTCGGGCTTGACCGGAGGATAGATACCGGTTCGCGTCAAGAAAACGCGCCAAATCAAAATCATAGAGGCTCCGCTTCTGATTCCATCAGAAGCGGAAAGGCTCTGGCAGTCCGATCCGTTAGTTGCTGCGGAAGACCCGTCCACTCTCTCCGAGCTGGAAGTCGGCCAGCACCGTCTCGCCCGCGATCGCAGTCTGGCCTTCGGAAACCAGCAGCGGCGTTCCCTCCGGCAAGTAGACATCACACCGCGAGCCGAATCGGATCAGCCCGAAGCGTTCGCCGGTTTCGACCGTCTGGCCCTCATGCACGAACGTCACGATACGACGCGCCACCAGTCCGGCGATCTGGACAACTCCGACCTGGCCGTTGTTCAGCGTCGATATGACCAGCGCGTTACGCTCGTTGTCCTCGCTCGCCTTGTCGAGTTCGGCATTGATGAATTTGCCGGGACGATAGACGATCCGTTCGATCTTTCCCGCGACCGGGCAGCGATTGACGTGGCAATTGAACACGCTCATGAAGACCGAAATACGCACCATCGGCAGTTCGCCGAGTTCGAGTTCGGCAGGCGGCACCACCGGCGCGATCATCGAGATGCGGCCGTCCGCCGGCGACACGACGAGACCCTCGCGGATCGGCGTCACACGGGCCGGATTGCGGAAAAACAGTGCGCACCATATTGTCAGGAGCGTTCCGATCCACCCCAGCGGAGTCCAGATCCAAAAGAAGATAAGGCTGGCGAGCGCGAAGCCGCCGACGAAGGGATAACCCTTCGGATGAATAGGTGAAATCTGGGCGCGGATGGATTTCGCGCTGGAGCGAATGGATTTCGCGATGGATAGGAGTGTCTGTCGATCCATGGATATGAGAACCTGATGATCTACGATGAACCTGAAGGCGGGCTTTGCGGAAACGCGCGTCTTGCACAGAAAACCCCGATCCGCAAGCCAGCGCCGCGGCGAAAACCCGAAGCCTGATTCGGGAAAACGATCTTGGAGGTATTCTACTCTGCCGCAGCCGCCGGCGCTACCAGCGGATCGTCCACCGGCGGAGGAGCCCGATTCGGCGCATCGTCGTCATCGCCGATCAGCGCCAGTTTCTCCCGCGCCGCCTCGGCCTCCCGCTGTCTATTCCACATGCTGGCGTAAAGCCCGTTCGCCGCCAAAAGCTCGCTATGGGTGCCGCGCTCGGCAATTCGGCCTTGATCGAGCACGATAATCTCGTCCGCGGCCACGATGGTCGACAACCGATGCGCGATCACCAGCGAGGTCCGGTTGCGTGAGACCCGGTCCAGCGCCTCCTGGATTTCATGCTCGGTGTGGCTGTCGAGCGCCGAGGTCGCCTCGTCCAGAACCAGGATCGGGGGCGCCTTCAGGATGGTGCGTGCAATCGCCACACGCTGTTTCTCCCCGCCGGACAGCTTCAATCCGCGCTCGCCCACTTCCGTCTCGTAGCCTTTGGGCGACATCCTGATGAAATGGTCGATCTGCGCGGTGCGGGCGGCGGTCTCGACCTCTTCGTCGGTCGCGTTCCAGCGGCCGTAACGGATGTTGTAGCGGATGGTGTCGTTGAACAGCACGGTGTCCTGCGGCACCATCCCGATCGCGGCCCGCAGCGACACCTGCGTGACGTCGCGGATGTCCTGCCCGTCGATCAGGATGCGGCCCTCGGTCACGTCGTAGAGACGGAACAGCAGCCGCGACAATGTCGATTTGCCTGCCCCCGACGGTCCGACGATCGCCACCGTCTTTCCCGCGGGCACCTCGAACGTCACGCCCTTGAGGATCGGACGCTCCGGATCATAGGAAAACCGCACATTCTCGAACCGCACCGAGCCGTGCCCGACACGCAGCGGCTGCGCGCCGGCGCGATCCTTCACTTCCGGATTGCGGGTCAGCACGGCGAACATCTTTTCGATATCGATGATCGCCTGCTTGATCTGGCGATAGACCATGCCCATCAGGTTGAGCGGCTGGTAGAGCTGGATCATCATGGCGTTGACCATCACGAAATCGCCGACCGTGTGCGTGCCGTTGCGCACGCCGATCGCGCACATGATCATCACACTCGTCAGCCCGGCCGTGTAGATGATCGCCTGTCCGCCGTTCAAAACAGCCAGCGACGTATAGGTGGAGACGCTCGCGGCCTCGAAGCGCTCCATCGAGCGATCGTAGCGTTTCGCCTCCCGCAACTCGGCGCCGAAATATTTCACCGTTTCGTAGTTCAGCAGCGAGTCGATTGCCTTCGCATTGGCGTCGGAATCGGATTCATTCATCCGGCGACGGATTTCGATGCGCCACTGCGTCGCCCTGTAGGTGAAGGCCATGTAGACCACCACGGTCAGGAGCGTCACCAGCACGTAGCGCCAGTCGAATTGCCAGAGCAGCACGGCAGTGAGCAGCCCGACTTCGACCGCGGTCGGAATGAGTTGAAGGATGACGAGCCGCACCATTTCCTCGATGCCGTTGCGGCCGCGTTCGAGCACGCGCGTCAGGCCGCCGGTCTTGCGCTCGAGGTGAAACCGCAGCGACAGTTCGTGCATGTGGACGAACGTCTGGTAGGCGAGCCTGCGCACCGCATGCATCGCGACCTTGGCGAAGATGCCGTCGCGCCACTGGGTGAGCAGCGCCATCAGCACGCGGACGAAGCCGTAGGCCAGCGTCATCGCGAGCGGCGACAGGATCAGCCACATCGCCCAGTTGTCGGGCTGCACCGGGGCGCTTCCGGCGCCGTTCAGCGCGTCGATCGCCCACTTGAAGGTGAACGGAACGATCAGGGTGGCGACCTTTGCCGCAAGCAACAGCAGCATCGCCCAGACCACGCGCATCTTCAGGTCGGCGCGGTCGCCGGGCCACATATAGGGCCACAAGTGCAGCAGCGCCCTGCCGAGCGTCGCGCTTCGGGCCGGGTCGTCGGAGGGTTTTGCCGGCGCATCCGCCGGATGCGAAACGGCGCTACGCATCGGTAGCGCCCGAACCGCAAAACGGCTTCCGCAGCCGGAAATATCGTCTGATCGAGGTCATATATCGACGTCATATAGAGCGTTTGGATGCCGCGTACACCCTTGATCGGCGATTCTTTTCGTTGCGGAGGGCTGCCCGCAGGCTTGACCCGGCGCCGGCAATAGCCGAGCCTTGACGCAGTAATTGTGCGGGGCCACATCGATTCCCATGAGCATCATCAAAACGGTCTGCGTCTATTGCGGCTCAGGCCCCGGTACAAATCCCAACTTCGTCAAAGCTGCCGTCGCCCTTGGTAAAGCGTTCGCCCGGAATAATGTCGGGCTGGTCTACGGCGGCGGCTCGGTCGGCCTGATGGGCGCGATCGCGACATCTGTCCTCGACAACGGCGGCACCGTCACCGGCATCATTCCGGACTTCCTGACCTCGCGCGAACATGCGCTGGCGCGCGTGCAGGAAATGATCGTCACGCGCGACATGCACGAGCGCAAGAGACTGATGTTCGAGCGGTCGGACGCGTTCATCGCGCTGCCCGGCGGGGTCGGCACGCTGGAGGAATTGGTCGAGCAACTCACATGGCAGCAACTCGGGCGGCATGCCAAGCCGATCCTGCTGGCGAATGTCGACGGCTTCTGGGAGCCGCTGCTGGCGCTGCTCGCTCACATGCGCTCCACCGCCTTCATCCGGCCGACGCTGGCGGTCAACGTTCTGCAAGCCGAGCGCGTGGAGGACATCCTGCCGAAGCTCCGCGCCGCCGCGACCCTCGCGCGCGATGCCTCGAGGGAGATGCCGGCCGACGTCGCCGACCGGCTCTAGCGTGGGAAGACCCAGGCGGGAAGCGGCTCGTTCTTGAGGAGTGTCACTGCACTGCTCAGGCCGGCGCGTCGGCCTTCACGAGCTTGTAGAAAATTGAGTCCATCAGGGCCTGGAACGACGCGTCGATGATATTGGGCGACACGCCGATCGTGGTCCAGCGTTCGCCCTCCTCGTCCTCGCTCTCGATCAGCACGCGCGTCACGGCGCCGGTGCCTCCGTTGAGAATGCGCACGCGATAATCGATCAGTTTCAGCCCGTCGATGTACTTCTGGTATTTGCCGAGGTCCTTGCGCAACGCGACGTCGAGCGCATTGACCGGACCGTTGCCTTCACCGGCAGAGATCAGCGTCCGGCCATCGACCCTCACCTTCACCACCGCCATGGCGACGGTGACGCGCTTGCCGTGGGAATTGTAGCGCTGCTCGACATTGACGTCGAACTGCTCGACATCGAAATACTCCGGCACGCGGCCGAGCGTGCGCCGCGCCAAGAGATCAAACGACGCGTTGGCGGATTCGTAGGCGTAGCCAGCCGCCTCGCGCTCCTTCATCTCGTCGATCAGCCGAGCGAGTATCGGATCGTTCCTGTCGAACGCGATGTGCGCCCGCTCCAGTTCGGCCAGCACGTTGGAGCGGCCGGCCTGATCCGACACCAGCACCTTGCGGCGATTGCCGACCGATTCCGGCGCGACGTGTTCGTAAGTCGCGGGGTCCTTGAGAATCGCGGATGCATGAATGCCGGTCTTGGTAACGAACGCGCTTTCGCCGACATAAGGAGCGTGACGATTCGGCGCGCGGTTCAGCATGATGTCCAGCGTGCGCGAAGCCTGCGTCAGCGTCGTGAGCTTGTCGTCCGTCACGCCGATCTCGAAGGCGTCGGAGAATTCCTTCTTCAGCTTCAGCGTCGGGATCAGCGAGCAGAGATTGGCGTTGCCGCAGCGTTCGCCGAGGCCGTTCAAAGCGCCCTGGATCTGGCGCGCGCCCGCGCGCACCGCCGCGAGCGAATTGGCGACGGCCTGCTCGGTGTCGTTATGGGCGTGGATGCCGAGATGGTCGCCGGGAATGTGTGTCGCGACCTCGCGCACGATCGTCTCGATCTCGTTCGGCATGGCGCCGCCATTGGTGTCGCATAGCACCACCCACCGCGCACCGGAGTCGTAGGCCGCCCGGGCGCAGGCGAGCGCGAAGGCCGGATCCTGCTTGTAGCCGTCGAAGAAATGCTCGCAGTCCACCAAGACCTCGCGGCCGGCTGCCGCGGCGGCCTTCACGCTGTCACGGATCGACGCCAGGTTTTCATCGTTCGTGGTCTCCAGCGCGACCCTGACCTGATAGGCGGAGGATTTTGCCACAAAACAGATCGCATCCGCCTTGGCCGCGATCAACGCGGCGAGCCCCGGATCGTTGGATGCCGAGCGGCCGGGCCGCCGCGTCATGCCGAAGGCGGTGAACCTGGCGTGGCCGAGCGCCGGCTTTTGCGAGAACAGTTCGGTATCGGTCGGGTTGGCGCCGGGATAGCCGCCCTCGACATAGTCGATGCCGAGATCGTCGAGCATCTTCGCGATGATCTGCTTGTCCTGCAACGTGAAGTCGACGCCGTTGGTCTGGGCGCCGTCGCGCAGCGTGGTGTCGAACAGATAGAGACGCTCGCGGCTCATGGCGCGTCCCTCACGGCCAGCGTCTTCTTCATCGTGGTGTTGGCCAGCCACTCGTCGCCGATCGTCACCGAATTGCGTTGCATCGCGACGTAGCCGCGGCTTGCGAAAAACCGTTCCGCGGTATCGCTGGCCTCCACGGTCAGCGCGGTGGCGCCGCGCGCGCCGGCAAGTTTCTCCAGCGCATCGCACAACGCGGTCGCGACGCCCTGCCTCGCCGCAGCCGGATGCACATAGAGCATGTCGATGCAATCCGCGCCCTTCAGCGATGCGAAACCGACCGGTGAGCTCTGCAGCGTCGCCACCAGCGTCAACTGCTTCGTAAGGCGCGCGCCGAACCTGGCTTCGTCGTCCGCGACGCTCGCCCATGCGATCTGCTGCGCCTCGCTGTAATCGTCGCCGGTCAGTTCCTCGACGCTGGCGACAAAGATCGCGGCCAGCACGGCAACGTCGGCGGGCAGCATCGGCCGCAGCGCGGGTTTGGGAAGCGCCTGCCCCATCGCGTCAAAACACTCCGAACAGGCGGAGGGCCAGCACGACTGCCGCGACGATCACCGCCCACTTGATGAAAATGTAATAGCGCCAGTGTTTCGGAAATGGCGTGTCGGGCTTCGTCATCGCGCGATCTCCCATGTCGTCACCGGCTTGCCGTCGGCGTCCTTGCCGTCCTTCAGCACGACGCCCATGGCGGCAAGCTCGTCGCGGATGCGATCGGATTCCTTGAAGTCCTTTCGCGCACGAGCTTCGGCGCGGGCACGAATGAACGACTCGACCGCATCTCTGTCGACGCCGGACTCAATACCGGGCCGAGCTAGCCATTCAGAGCGCGTACTTTTTAGGAGGCCCAATATATTTGCCGATGCTTTGAGCATGCGGGGTTTGGGTTTTTGACCTGCCCGTGTGAGCCCCGCCTTGGCAAGTCCAGCGGCCGCCGGATGAGCCAGCCGGTGGAGTTCAACAATGGCCTTCGGCGTATTCATATCGTCGCCAAGTGCGTCGAGGACCTCAGCGGACATCTCGCCTGCCTCGACATCGCCGATCGCATCATACCAGCGATCGAGCATCTTTTCGGCTTCCTGTAGTCCCTGAACGGTCCAGTCAATCGGTTGCCGATAATGGGTCTTCAGCATCGCGAGCCGCAGCACCTCGCCGGGCCACTTCCGCCCGCCGAATTTCTCGGTGTTGAGCAATTCGTTGATGGTGAAGAAGTTGTCCAAACTTTTCGACATCTTCTCGCCTTCGACCTGCAGGAAGCCGTTGTGCATCCAATAATTCGCCATCGTGGGCGTGCCGTGGGCACAGCGCGACTGCGCGATCTCGTTTTCATGATGCGGGAAGATCAGGTCGAGACCGCCGCCATGGATGTCGAAGACGTCTTTGCCATCAGGTCCGCCGAGATAGGCCGCGCTCATCGCCGAGCACTCGATATGCCAGCCGGGCCGTCCCCTGCCCCACGGACTGTCCCAGCCGGGCTCGTTCTCCGACGACAGTTTCCACAGCACGAAATCGGCCGGATTTCGCTTGTGCGCGTCCACCGCGACCCGTGCGCCGGCCTTCTGCTCCTCCAGCCTGCGGCCCGACAGCGCGCCGTAGTCCGGCATCGACTGCACGTCGAACAGCACCTCGCCCCCGGCCTCGTAGGCGTGGCCGCGCGCGATCAGCTGTTTGATCAGCGTCACCATGTCGGAGCGGCCGTCGGCGCGCGGAGTTACGAATTCGGTGGCGCGCGGCTGATGCGTCGGCGGCAGGCAGCCCAGCGCGGCCACATCAGCCTGAAACTGATCCGCGGTCTTTTCCGTGACCTTGCGAATCGCCTCGTTCAACGGCAGGCCGGGAAAGTCCCGCGCCGCACGGTCGTTGATCTTGTCGTCGACGTCGGTGATGTTGCGGACATAGGTAACGTGGTCGACGCCGTAGAGATGCCGCAGCAGGCGGAACAGGACGTCGAACACGATGACCGGCCGCGCGTTGCCGATATGCGCGAAGTCGTAGACCGTCGGACCGCAGACATACATCCGCACATTGGACGGATCGATCGGCGTGAAAACACGCTTCTCCTTGGTCAGGGTATCGTAAAGGCGCAGTTCCATGGAATCCCGTTCCGAAATCGCCATCGGCTGAATAGCGAATGTCAAATCCGCTCCGCTCGCTGGCCGGGCGTCTGGATCACGTTGTGAGATAAAGACGGCGGCAGCCAGCGAATCGCTAGCGCATAATCTCGCGGCAAAGGCCACAAAAGGCGAGCAAACCGTTCATTCCGGCACCATGGAACAGCCGGGGTGCAGCGTCAAGACCGCGCCCCACAAACGCCTCATTTCGCCGCGAAATCGCGGCGGCTCGTCTTGGACTGCAAGGTCCGGCGGCTTCCTGTTTTTCCGGCACATCATGCGCATTATCCCCATATTTCCGGCCGCCATGTTTCTGGCGGGCATGGCTCTCCTCGCAAGCGCCCCCGCCCAGGCGGACAGCCATATTTTTATTGTCGCCAATCACGCCGACGGCTATGGCATCGACCAGTGCCTCGCTTTGGGGGAGAGATGCGGCGCCCACGCCGCGCACTCCTACTGCCGGTCACGCGATTTTGTGCAGGCCACCGCTTACAGGCGCGTCAAGCCCGACGAGATGACGGATTCGATTTTGAAGCCCACAGGCTCGTGCCGGCACAGCGGCTGCAACGAATACGTCGCGATTACCTGTCAACGCTGACTTGCAGAGAAGACGACGTCGCGCCGAGCCCGCCACACTCGCGCCCCGGAAACGACGTGACGCCGCCGCGAGAAGCGGATAAGAAATGACCACGCTGGCGAACGGCCTCATCGGCCTCCCGTCAGCGTCTCGCAACGCAATCAGGCTCGGCCCGGATTGTAAAAATCACCGCGATGGGCGCCTGCGTTCGGAAAACATTACTTCATCGTAGCGTTTGCAGAATCGCCCCGGGATCGCTCTGATGGCGGATCATGCCTGACCTTTTGTTTGCCCGCCGCACGATGCGAATTCTGGCTTGCGCTGCCGCCCTCGGCCTCGGCGTCGCTATCCCTGCCGGCAATGCAGTGGCGCAAGGCGCACCCGGCGCCAATCCGATTTGCCCGCGGCTCGAGGCGCAACTTGCAAGCATCGAGCGCGGCGGCGCCGATCCTGCGCGAGCGAGCCAGATCCGGCGCTACGAGGATGCCGCAGGGCGGCAACAGGCCGAACTTGAACGCGTCACTGCGCAGGCAAGACGCATGGGCTGCGACAGTTCGGGTTTCTTCTCGCTGTTCAACGGCCAGTCGCAGCAGTGCGGGCCGGTCACTCAGCAGATCCAGCGGATGCGGACCAATCTCGAGCAGATCACCACCAGCCTGGAGCGGCTGAGAGCCGGCAACAGCGGCCCGGACTACGACAACCAGCGCCGTTCCGTGCTGATGGCGCTGGCGCAGAACAATTGCGGCCCGCAATACTCCGCGGCGGTGCGGAACCAGGGCAATTTCTTCGATAACCTGTTCGGCAATTCGCCCGAGCATATCGACAATGCGGAGCTTCCGCCGGCCGATACGGGCGTGCAGTCCGGAACCTATCGAACCGTCTGCGCGCGCTCATGCGACGGCTTTTATTTTCCGATCTCGTTCGCCACCGTGCCGAGCCGTTTTGCCGACGACGAGCGCACCTGCAAGAACCTGTGTCCGGCAGCGGACGCCACGCTCTATGCCTATCGAAATCCGGGCGAGGACATCAATCAGGCCGTCTCGATCAACGGACAGCCCTATTCGTCGTCGCCGAACGCGTTCCGGTACCGTCAGGAATTCAATCCATCGTGCTCATGCAAGGCTGCGGGCCAGACCTGGTCGGAGGCGCTGAAAGGACTCGACGATAAAGCCACGGCAGCGCAGCAGGGTGACATCATCGTCACCGAAGACGGCGCGAAAAAGACGTCACAGACCGGCGGCAACAAAGGCCCGCAAAAGAAGGACGCCGCCGCAGCGCCAGCCAATGCGCCCGCGACGACAAGCGCGGTGCCCACCGGCTCCGCGCCGGCGAACAACAAGCCGATCCGATCGGTCGGACCGACGTTCATACCCGCGCAGTAGAGCATTTTCCCGTGGAGTGGATTTGCTGTAACGGGATGTTGGAGTCTTGACGGATGTCATTCCGGGGCGCGCCGACGGCGCGAACCCGGAATCCAGCATTCTTGGGCTATCGTCGAATATCCGGATTCCGGATCGCCGCTGACGCGGCGTCCGGAATGACTGGAAGAGTTTTTTGAACAGCCCGTTATAGCGTTTTCGAGCGACACCGATTCGCGTGACGAGAACGCGAATTCATCCTGATTTATTTTCCGCCGTCAGCCCTCGAAGGCTTCCGCAGAGCTTCGGCTCGCGCGGGAAACGAGTTCATCATCCGGCTTCGGCAACGGCTTTCCGGAATCGCGAAACCGGTTGGTGATGGGATAACGGCGGTCGCGGCCGAAATTCCTGCGCGTGACCTTGACGCCGGGCGCCGCCTGCCGGCGCTTGTATTCGGCGATATTCAGCAGACGGTCGACCCGCGCGACCGTTTCGCGGTCGAACCCTTCCGCGACGATCGACGCCAGCGGCTCCTCACGCTCGACCAACCGCTCGAGGATGGCGTCGAGCAGATCGTAGGGCGGCAGCGAATCCTGATCGAGCTGGTTTTCGCGCAGTTCGGCGGTCGGCGGTCGGGCGATCGTGCCGGACGGGATCACCTCGCCCGAAGGTCCTAGCGCGCCGTCCGGCTTCCACGCGTTGCGCAGGCCGGCCAGCCGGAACACCTCGGTCTTGTAGATGTCCTTGATCGGATTGAAGCCGCCGTTCATGTCGCCGTATAGCGTCGCGTAGCCCACCGACATTTCAGACTTGTTGCCGGTGGTCACCACCATCGCGCCGGTTTTGTTGGAGATCGCCATCAGAAGCGTGCCACGCGCGCGCGACTGCAGGTTCTCTTCGGTGATATCGCGCGGAAGCCCGGCGAACGTGCCTGAGAGAATCTCCTCAAAACCGTTCACGGCGGGCGCGATCGGCAGCACGTCGTAGCGAATGCCGAGCGCTTTTGCGAGTTTCGCGGCGTCGTCGAGCGAGACCTGTTCGGTAAAGCGGAACGGCAGCATGACGCCGCGAACGCTCTCCGCCCCGAGCGCATCGACGGCGATGGCCGCGCACAGGGCGGAGTCGATGCCGCCGGACACGCCGAGCAGCACGCCGGGGAAGCCGTTTTTCCGGACATAGTCGCGCAAGCCCAGCACGCACGCGGCATAGTCGGCCTTATCTCCCTCAAGCTGGGACGCCACCGGTCCGGTGCAATGCCAACCCGCCGCGGACCTGGTCCATTGCAGCGTGACGACGCTTTCCTCAAAGGAGGGAAGCTGCGCGGCCAGCGAGCGATCGGCGTTCAGCACGAACGACGCGCCGTCGAACACCAGTTCGTCCTGACCGCCGACCTGATTGAGATAGACCAGCGGCAGATCACTTTCGGTCACGCGCGCGACCGAGATCGACAGCCTGATGTCGCTTTTGCCCTTCGCATAGGGCGAGCCGTTGGGGACGACGAGAATTTCCGCGCCGGTTTCCGCAAGGCACTCGACCACGTTCTCGTATTCGGCGGATTCCTCGACCCAGGTGTCCTCGCAGATCGGAACGCCGATCCGCACGCCTCGAATTTTCAAGGGTCCCCCGACCGGTCCCCGCGCGAACACCCGTTTCTCGTCGAACACGCCGTAATTCGGAAGATTGACCTTGAAGCGGATGGCCGCGACCCGTCCCTCATCCAGCAGCGCATAAGCATTATAAAGCTTGCCGTCGTCCACCCATGGCGTGCCGATCAGCATGGCCGGTCCGTCGTCGGCGGTCTCGCGCGCGAGATCCTCGACCGCCTCGCGGCACGCCGCCTGGAACGAAGGCTTCAACACCAGATCCTCGGGCGGATAGCCCGCGATGAACAGTTCCGGAAGCGCCACCAGCGCGGCGCCCTCGGCCCTGGCCTGCGCGCGCGCGGCGCGAGCCTTGGCCGCATTGCCGGCAATGTCTCCGACGGTCGGATTCAACTGGCCGAGCGTGATCTTGAAGCTGGTTACGGTCATGGATGCTCGTTGCCCGCGGGCCTCGCCTTTCTGCAATGGTCACGCTTATAGCGGTTTCGAGTGACCTGGACAGCGGTCCGGGTCAAGAAAACTCGCCCGATAAAAACCTAGAGTCTGTTTCAACTGCGTTGAATCAGACTCGTCGCTTATCTTTTTGTTTGAACATGATCTTTTCCGAAAACCGGTTTCCACTTTTCGGGATCATGCTCTAAAGGAAGCCCATGCGTTCAACGATCGCGCTGCCCCAGGTCAGCCCGATGATGAGCAACGCCACGCCGACCGCGGCCGAGCCGACGTCCTTGACGTGCCCGATTTGCGGGTCGTGATCGGTCGTCAATCGATCCGCCAGTTTTTCGATCGCGGTATTCAGAAGCTCAATCGCCAGAAGCAGCAGGACCACCGCCACGAGTTCGACGCGCCGGGCCGCCGTCGCTCCGACAAGCCACGCCAGCGGCAGCGCCAGCAGGAGCGCGAACAATTCCTGCCGGATGGCCTGCTCGGAGCGGATGGCAAAATTCAATCCGTTCCAGCTATTGATGGTGGCGCGCCATAAGCGCGACACCTCAGAAACCCGCGACCGCGGGGATCGGCTTGACCTTGCCCTCGCGATCCTGCCTGAGCAATTCGGCGATCAGGAACGCCATGTCGATCGACTGCTCGGCATTCAGGCGCGGATCGCAGACGGTGTGATAGCGGTCGTTGAGGTCCTCGTCCGTGATCGCACGCGCGCCGCCGATACACTCGGTGACGTTCTGTCCGGTCATTTCCAGATGAACGCCGCCGGCATGCGTACCTTCCGCGGCATGAATGCTGAAGAACGACTTGACCTCCGACAGGATGCGATCGAACGGACGGGTCTTGTAGCCGCTGGTCGAGGTGATGGTGTTGCCGTGCATCGGGTCGCACGACCACACGACAACGCGGCCCTCGCGCTGCACCGCGCGGATCAGTTGCGGCAGGTAATCGCCGACCTTGTCCGAGCCGAAGCGGCCGATCAGCGTCAGCCGCCCCGGCTCGTTGTCCGGATTGAGCACGTCGATCAGCTTCAACAGTTCGTCCGGCTTGAGCGAGGGGCCACACTTCAGCCCGATCGGATTCCTGATGCCGCGGAAATATTCGACGTGGCCATGATCGAGTTGGCGGGTGCGGTCGCCAACCCAGATGAAATGGCCCGAGGTCGCGTACCAGTCGCCGGTCGTGGAATCGATCCGCGTCAGGGCCTGCTCGTAGCCGAGCAGCAATGCCTCGTGACTCGTGTAGATATCGGTCGCCCGCAGTTCCGGATGACTCTCCAGATTGAGCCCGCAGGCGCGCATGAAATTGAGCGCGTCGGAAATCCGGTCGGCCAATTCCTTGTAGCGTCGCGACTGCTGGGAATCCTTGATGAAACCCAGCATCCACTCGTGCACGCTCCCGAGATTGGCGAACCCTCCGGTCGCGAAGGCGCGCAGCAGGTTCAGCGTCGCCGCCGATTGCCGATAGGCCATGATCTGACGATGCGGATCGGGCACGCGCGACTGCGCGGTGAAGGCGATGTCGTTGACGATGTCGCCGCGATAGCTCGGCAATTCGACGCCGTCGATGTTCTCCATCGGCGAGGAGCGCGGCTTGGCGAACTGGCCGGCAATGCGGCCGACCTTCACGACCGGCAACGCGCCGGCATAGGTCAGAACCACCGCCATCTGCAGCAACACGCGGAAGAAGTCGCGGATGTTGTTGGCGCCGTGCTCGGCGAAGCTCTCGGCGCAGTCGCCGCCCTGCAGCAGGAATGCCTCGCCGTTTGCGACTCGGGCCAGGGCCTTCTTCAGATTGCGCGCCTCACCCGCAAAAACCAGCGGCGGAAACGTGGCAAGCTGCGCCTCGACTTCGCCCAATGATTTCGCATCCGGATAATCCGGCATCTGCTGCACGGGCCTGGCCCGCCAGCTATCGGGTGTCCACCGCTCGGACATGAGGTCAACTCCTGAGGAAAAACCGCCACTTAACGGGGAAGCAGCGACGGGCCGTATATACACAGGCTGGCTGCGCCGCGCCAGTTGGCATTAAGTTTCTCAACGCAAGCCATTGAAAAAATGGCAATTTCCATCAACTGATTTTGTCAAGGCCGCCGGTTGAGTCGGTATTGAGGCCGCAGACGTTCGATCACCGGCATAGCATCGGCAGGCACCGCGCAACGACTTGAAACCGGCCACCTGAAAGTCTTCACTCCGCCGCTTCTCGCACATGACGGGCAGCCGGCGTCCGCATGGTCACGAGTTCTTCCGCCGCAGTGGGATGCAATGCCATCGTCGCATCGAAATCCGCTTTCCTCGCCTTCATCCTGATCGCGATGCCGAGAACCTGCACCATCTCGGCAGCGCCATCGCCGACGATATGGCAGCCCAGCACGCGATCCGTCGTCGCATCCACCACGAGCTTCATCAGAATACGGGTATCGCGGCCGGACAGTGTTGCCTTCATCGGCCGGAAGCTCGTCTTGTAAATATCGACATTGGTGAACTGCGCGCGCGCCTGCGCCTCTGTCAGCCCCACCGTGCCGACCTCGGGTTGCGAGAAGACCGCCGTCGGAATGTCCGCATGATCCACACGCGTGGGTTTGTTGCCGAACACCGTGTCCGCAAATGCGTTCCCTTCCCGGATCGCAACCGGCGTCAGGTTGAAGCGATGCGTGACGTCGCCGACCGCATAGATGTGCGGCACGTTGGTTTGCGAAAAACCGTCGACGGCAACGCCGCCGTTCTTCGGGTTGATGGCGACGCCGGCCTTCTCGAGCCCGAGATTTGCAACGTTCGGATGGCGGCCGATCGCAAACAGCACCTGATCGGAGGCAATGCTCGACCCGTTCGACAGATGAGACGTGAACTCGTCACCGTGCCGATCGACCTTCTCGACGGTGCATCCCGTCAGGATGGTGATGCCCTCTTTTTCCATCTCCGCGCGGACGTGGGCGCGGACATCGTCGTCGAAACCGCGAAGGATATTGTCGCCGCGATAGATCAGCGTCACATCGCTGCCGAATCCGGCGAAGATGCAGGCGAACTCGAGCGCGATATATCCACCGCCCTGGATCGCAATCCGCTTCGGCAACTCCGCAAGATGAAACACCTCGTTGGAGGAGATCACGTGCTCGATGCCGGGAATGGACCGCCCGTGGTTGGGCGCGCCGCCCGTTGCGATCAGCACGTATTTCGAGCGGATGGTTTCGCCCGTCGCCAGCCTCAGCGTGTGCGGGTCCTCGAACACCGCCCTCGCCTTGACGACGCGCGCGCCCGCCTTCTCGACATTGGACGTATAGGCTGCCTCGAGCCGGGCGATCTCCTTATCCTTGTTGGCGATCAGCGTCGGCCAATCGAACGTGGCGGAGGGAATCGACCAGCCAAAGCCGGCGGCATCCTCGATGTCGTGGCGGATTTGGGATCCGTAGACCAGCAGCTTCTTCGGCACGCAGCCCCGGATGACGCAGGTGCCGCCCATCCGGTATTCCTCGGCGATCATGACGCGCGCGCCATAGCCGGCGGCGATACGGCCGGCGCGCACGCCGCCCGACCCCCCGCCTATGACGAACAGATCGACGTCGAAATCAGCCATTCGCAGGTTGGACCGAACTCAGATTTCCTTGCCGCGCTTGCGCATTTCCGAGCGGAATTCGCCGTTGACGATCTCCGCGAACTGCTGCGCCCACTGGTTCATGTATCCCATGCTCTGCTCGATCGCCTTGGGCTCCTGCGCGAGCAGCTTCTGTCCGAGCGGAGACTTGTAAAAGGTGACCAGATCCTTCAACTCCTGCTCGGTGAACTGGCTGGCATAAATCTTCGCCATGCCGTCGCCGATCTCCTTTTCGCGACCTGCCAGAGACTTGGCGACGACCAGGGCGACCTCGTTGAGATCCTTCTGGTAGTTCAGATTGGATTGAAGCAGCGTGGTCTTGGTCCGCTCCACCATCCCCGGAACCGCATTTGCGTACATCGCGTCCGCATGCTTCAGAGTCAGAAGCTCCTTGGCCGAGGCAATGGCGGCGGCCGACGGTTGGGCCGGCGGCTGAGCCGACGCAATGCCTGAGAACGTCAGCGCCGCGGCAAGACAAGCCGCCGACAGAAACCCTGAAAGACCCTTCATCTCAACTCTCCTGGTTGCGGCTCGACGGCCGCTCAACAACACGAATTCCTTGTGCGCCCGCCAACATCGCAACGCTCGCCATGCCAATGAACAACCCGTGCTCGACGACGCCAGGTATCGGATTCAACAATCTGGCCAGATGGGCGGCATCGGGTATTTGCCCGAGATCGGCATCGAAAATCCAGTGGCCGCCATCGGTGACGAAAGCATGGCCGTCGGGTCCCTTTCTGACGACCATTTGACCGGAAGCTCCGGCTTTCTCGAACGCCTCGGCAATCGCGCGTCGCGTCGCCGCGAGCCCGAACGGAATGACCTCGATCGGAAGGGGAAAGCGGCCGAGTCTTGCCACCCATTTCGTCTCGTCCGCGATCACGATCATGCGCTCCGAGGCCGCAGCCACGATCTTCTCGCGCAGGAGCGCCCCGCCGCCGCCCTTGATCAGATTCAGGTCTGGATCGATTTCGTCGGCGCCATCGACCGTCAGATCGAGCCGGTCGAGATCGTCCAGGGTGGTCAGCGGAATACGGCACCGCTCCGCGTCGGCTCGCGTTGCTTCGGACGTCGGCACGCCGACGACCTTCAGCCCATCCCGAACGCGCTCACCCAGAAGCTCGACAAAGTGCCTGGCGGTCGATCCCGTTCCCAGACCCAGTTTCATGCCGTCCTGGACATATTCAAGCGCACGGGCGGCAGCCTGTCTTTTCAATTCATCCAACGTCATTCCGACCTCGATTTTACGCAGTCCGCCTGTCCGGCGAGGCGTTTTCAGGTGAGTCGCCACCGAGCGGGTCGGTCAGGCAAACTCCCGAATCCGCACCAAGTGTGGAGTTGCTGGCATCCCGTTGATTCCGAAGCCCGCGTCAAGGGTTGCCGCAAGGACATGTCGGTCGGAACGCCGGCAAATTTGTGATTCCAGCATGGTTTAGGTTTAGAAGTTCACTTGAAGAATTTGCAGACAGGAAAGACTTGCAAAGAAAAAGAGCGAACTTCCGAGCCTAACCCACATCACACTAGCGTCGTTCGGCTGTAAGGAACAGGGCCAACCGGCGTTTTCGGCAGCTTCGATCTCCGCTTCGCACGTCGCCCTTGCATGTCCGATTGAAGGAAGGTACCGATCCGCCACCATGACGTCTTCACCCTCCCCCCTGGTCGTCTTCGACCTCGACGGGACGCTGGTCGATACCGCACCAGATCTCGCCGCTGCGCTGAACTTCGTTTTGAATCGCGAAGGCCTGCCCGCGCTATCTTTGCCGACGGCCCGCTCGATGATCGGCGCGGGAGTTCGGCGCATGATCGAGCGCGGCCTCGAACACGAGGATCACCCCGCGACGGTTGATGACATCACGCGGATGATGGGCGACTTCATCGACTACTACACGGCGCATATCGCCGACGAATCCCGCCCGTTCGACGGGCTCATCGAGGCGCTCGACGACCTGGCGACGCGAGGATATCGCTTCGCGGTCTGCACCAACAAGCTGGAAGCGCTCGCGAAACAACTGCTCGATCAATTGGATTTGAGCCCGCGCTTTGCCGCGATCTGCGGCGGCGACACCTTCGGCGTATCCAAGCCGGATCCGGCTATTCTGCTGCAGACAATCGCGCGAGCCGGTGGCCGTCCCGAGACCACGATCATGGTGGGCGATGCGGGCCCCGATATCGGAGTGGCGCGCCGGGCCAGCATTCCCGTGATCGGGGTCGAGTTCGGCTATACTGAAGTTCCAATCGCAGAACTCAAGCCCGACCGCCTCGTTGCGCATATGAGGGAACTGCCGGAAGCGGTCATCGCCCTTCGTGCCTCGGCACTGACGTAAATTGCTGATTTTGCTATAAATAACAACGCCGCTGGTTACGGCTATGAACAGCCCTTCAACAAGGGCGATCAGCGGTATTGCGACAGCCTTGTCACACTTCTATGGTCCGTGCGGGGGAGGCTGCGGCGGCTCGCCGCAACCGCAAGGGACGGATTGATCGAACATGCGCCGGTTTATCGTGATCGCCGTGGCAGGCGTCAGTCTGGCCGGCTGTTCCTCGTTTTCGCCTGACGCGTTCAAGCCTGCGCCACCTAAGGTAACGGTTGAGCTGGACTCGGTGCCCTCGGGCGCGGAGGCCCGGACGTCGCAGGGACAGTCCTGCAAGACCCCCTGCTCGGTGGAGGTCCCGGCCGCCGAAGGCTTCAGCGTGTCCTATACGCTGGCCAACTATCAACCTTTGACAGTGCCGGTTCAGGTGACGCATCAGCCCGGCGATTTGACATCCCCCGCGATCACGACGGCCGATCCCAACCCGGTGGTCGGTGAACTGCAGCCGGTCGCGCCGGCGAAACCTGTCCGGAAAAAGCCCCGCAAACGACGCGCGCCCAAGGCGGCCGCCGCTGCTCCGGCAGCCTCGCCTTTCCCTGAACCGGCCGCAGTTTCGGCACCCGCCCCGGACCGTTAACTTCTTACGCACTGCAACAAACACAAACCTTAGCGCATTGCGCATTGTATGGTAGCTGCAATCTGCCTACATTGCGGGATAGGCGCCGCTTGCCGTTGCGACAAGGCAAATTGAATGACCGGTTCTTCTGCCCTCTCCGAGGTTTCGAGCTCCCGGAAAATGGTCGACCCGTTTGGCCGTTCCATCAGCTATTTGCGCGTATCGGTCACGGATCGCTGCGATCTTCGCTGCTTCTATTGCATGTCCGAGGACATGACGTTCCTGCCGAAGGTTGACCTGCTGACGCTCGAAGAGCTCGACCGTCTGTGCTCGGCGTTCATCGCCAAGGGCGTGCGCAAGTTGCGGCTGACCGGTGGCGAGCCGCTAGTGCGCCGTAACGTGATGTCGCTATTCCATTCACTGTCGCGTCACCTCCAGACCGGCGCGCTGAACGAACTGACGCTCACGACCAACGGATCGCAACTGGCCCGTTTCGCCTCTGAGCTGAAGGATTGCGGCGTGCGACGGATCAACGTGTCGCTCGATACGCTCGATCCGGCCAAGTTTCGCGAGATCACGCGCTGGGGCGACATGCAGAAGGTCATGGCCGGCATCGATGCGGCGCAAACCGCCGGCCTTGCTGTGAAGATCAACGCGGTCGCGCTCAAAAACCTCAACGAAGATGAAATCCCCGCTCTGATGGAATGGGCTCACGGCCGAGGCATGGCGCTGACCCTCATCGAGGTCATGCCGATGGGCGACATCGGACAGTCCCGCACCGACCAGTACCTGCCGCTGTCGATGGTGCGGGCGCGGCTCGCCAGCCAGTACACTCTCACCGACGTGGATGACAGCACGGGCGGCCCTGCCCGCTACGTCCGGGTCAGCGAGACCGGAGGGAAACTCGGCTTCATCACGCCGATGACCCACAATTTCTGCGAGTCCTGCAACCGCGTCCGCATCACCTGCACGGGCACCCTGCACACCTGCCTCGGTCATGAAGACGCCTCGGACCTGCGCCGGCCGCTGCGCGCATCCGCCAGCGACGATCTGCTGTACGAAACCATCGATCGAGCCATCGGTCTGAAGCCGAAAGGTCATGACTTCATCATCGACCGCCACAACCGCCCGAGCGTAAGCCGACACATGAGCGTAACCGGCGGCTAGGCAGACAAGCCTCCCGGACGGCGTGTGTGCCGCTCTATACTCCCCCGATATCAACAAGCCTCCGGTTGACGACGGCAGCCCGGCGCTGGAATGGTGCGCCGGCTTCATGGTAGCGCAGTCCCGCGGTCCGCTCCACTCCGGGGAAGCGCCGAAACGTCGCGGCGCGCCGCCTACCCTGTCCTGCTTGCGTGAGCCCTGCTGGTCTGCAGTCCGGCTTCCAAAATCGCGGCGGGTCGCGAGGAGGATGTGATGCGTCCGTTTCTGGCCTTGAGCGCGGCCATCGACCAGCTCAACGAAAAGATCGGGTACGTCTGCAATATCCTCGTGCTGCTCGCCGTTCTGGTGAGCGCCGGCAATGCGATGATCCGATATGCATTCGGCTACAGCTCGAATGGCTGGCTCGAACTGCAGTGGTACATGTTCGCCGTACTCGTGATGTTCGGTGCGTCCTACACCTTCAAACGCAACGAGCATGTCCGCGTCGAAATCTTCTATTTGTTTCTCTCCGAGCGCGGCAAGCTCTGGCTCGACCTCCTCGGCACGCTGTTCCTTCTGATTCCGGCCTGCCTGTTGCTGAGCTACCTGTCGTGGCCGTTCTTCATGCAGTCCTACGCGGTCGGCGAAATGTCGGGGAATGCCGGCGGCCTGGTTCGCTGGCCGATCAAGCTCGTCATCCCCGCCGGTTTCGTGATGCTTGCACTTCAGGGTGTCTCGGAGGTGATCAAGCGCATCGCGGCACTGCTCGGCGTCGTCACGCTCGATACGACGTATGAGAGACCGACCCAATGATTACGCTCCAGATGATGCCGCCGATGATGTTCGGCGGGCTGGTTCTGGCGATGTTGATCGGCTTTCCGGTAGCCTTCACGCTGGCTGCGGTCGGACTCTCGTTCGGCTTCCTCGCGATCCATCTCGGCTTCTTCGACCTGAATTTCCTTCAGGCCATTCCGGGGCGCGTGTTCGGCAGCGTGCTGTCCAACGAGCTGCTGCTTGCGATTCCGTTTTTCACCTTCATGGGATCGGTGCTGGAGCGCTGCGGCCTCGCGGAGGACATGCTCGACTCGATGGGCCAGTTGTTCGGACCGATCCGCGGCGGCCTCGGATATTCGGTCATTCTTGTCGGATTCATTCTTGGCGCCATCACCGGCACGGTCGCTGCGCAGGTGATCGCCATGGCGCTGATCTCGATGCCGGTGATGATGCGCTACGGCTACAACACGCGCTACATCACCGGCGTGCTGGCGGCATCCGGCACCATCACCCAATTGGTCCCGCCGTCGCTGGTGCTGATCGTTCTCGCCGACCAGCTCGGAAAGTCGGTCGGCGACATGTATCTCGGCGCGTGGGGACCTTCGCTGTTCCAGATCGTGCTGTTCGCCGGCTACACCTTCCTGCTCGGCATCTTCAAGCCCGATCACGTTCCGCCGGTACCGAAGGAATTCCGCACGCTCACCGGCTGGCCGCTCTGGCGCAAATGCCTGATGGGCATCATTCCCTCCGCTGTCCTGATCTTCGTCGTGCTCGGCACCATGATGATGGGGCTGGCCACTCCGACGGAAGCGGGAGCCATGGGCGCCGTCGGCGCGATCGTTCTTGCGGCCATCCACCACAAGGATTTCAGCACCACCGGCCGAAAAGTCCTGATTGTCGGCGCGATCGCCGGCGGCATCGGCACGCTTGTGGGAATCTTCATAGCAGAAGGACCGGTCTTCAGGATCGCCTTCGCCCTCACCTATCTTGCCGTCGTGTGGATTTGCCTGGAAGCCGTCCGCATTCCCAGCCTTCGGGACCTCATCAAACAGGGCTATCAGTCGACGATGCGCCTCACCACCATGGTGACGTTCATCCTGATCGGCTCGACCTGTTTCTCCGTGGTGTTTCTCGGGGTATCCGGCGGCGAATGGCTCGAACATCTGCTGACGTCGTTGCCAGGCGGGGTGTGGGGCTTTCTCGCCTTCATCAACGTTTTCATCTTCTTCCTGGCATTTTTCCTCGATTTCTTCGAGATCGCCTTCATCATCCTGCCGATGATCGCCCCGGTTGCGCAGAAGCTTCTCGCTCCGATCGTCGGCGCGGACGCCGCTCTGATCTGGTTCGGCGTCATGATCTGCGTCAACATGCAGACCTCGTTCCTGCATCCTCCGTTCGGTTTCGCGCTGTTTTACCTGCGCGGAGTGGCGCCGCGCGAGGTGAAAAGCTCCGACATCTACTGGGGCGCCGTACCCTGGATCGGATTGCAGATCATCATGGTCGTGCTCGTGATCGCGTTCCCCGCAACCGTAACGGGGCTACTCGGCAAACCGGCGACCGTCGATCTCGACAAGATCAGGATCGAGGTCCCCGATATCGACGTCGCGCCGCTCGATTTAGGTCCACCGCCGAAACCACAGCAATAGAGTGCTGCATGCCAGGTGGCCGCGCCTTCAGCCGCGGGTGCGCGAGCGGATCATGAAGCTGTCGTAGGTATATTCGGCCACCTGCCACCACAGGTATTCGTCCGAGCGATAGGCCTGCATCGTATCGATCGCCTTCTTGAATTCGGGATTCTTCGCCGATATCTCGCCCCACAACTCGTTGGTGGCTTTCAGACACGCTTCGAGGATCTCGTTGTTGAACGGCCGCAGTTGGGTGCCGCCTGCGACGAGACGCTTGAGCGCGGCGGGATTCTGCATGTCGTAGCGAGCCGTCATCCAGGTGTTGGCGTTCGCCGCCGCATTCATCACGATCGTCTGGTAGGTCTTCGGCAAGGTATTCCACTTTTCGAGATTGCAGAATGCGTGAACCGTAGGGCCGCCCTCCCAGAAGCCGGGATAGTAGTAGTATTTCGCGACCTTCTGAAAACCCAGCCTTTCATCGTCGTAGGGGCCGACCCACTCGGCCGCGTCGATCGTGCCCTTTTCCAGCGAAGGATAGACGTCGCCACCTGCAAGTTGTTGCGGCACGACACCAACCTTCTGAAGCACCTGCCCGGCGATGCCGCCAATACGCATCTTCAGGCCCGACAGGTCGGCGACCGTCTTGATCTCCTTGCGGAACCAGCCGCCCATCTGCGTGCCGGTATTGCCGCAGGGAAAGCCGATGACGCCGAACTTCTTGAAGAACTCATTGGCGAGTTCATTCCCTCCGCCCTGATCGAGCCAGGAATTCTGCTGACGTGCGTTGAGCCCAAACGGCACGGACGCGAAAACCGCAAAGGTCGGATCCTTTCCGACATAATAATAGGAAACCGTGTGGCTCATCTCGACCGTATCGTTGGCCGTCGCATCGAGCGCCTGCAATCCCGGGACAATTTCTCCGGCAGCGAAAAGCTGGATTTGAAACTTGTTGTCGGTCATTTCCGCGACCTGCTTCGCGAAAAATTCAGCGGCGCCATAGATCGTATCGAGCGACTTCGGAAAACTCGACGTCATCCGCCACTTGATCTCGGGCGCCGATTGCGCGATTGCCGGCGAGGCGACGGCTGCCGCGGCGGCACCGGCTGCTGAGACCTTCAAAAAATCACGGCGTTTCATTCAGGCACTCCTTGTGAGGAACGTTTTGTGGGAAGGTTTTTGAATCCTGCGTACGGTTGCAGACGGCTCCGGCGAAACCGGGCTGCAGTCGAATAATTGACATTCTCCACCCGATTTGCAGCGAACGCGAAAGGCGAATGTCAAATCCAAAAACTCCACCAGACATCCATATCTGCGAGTAATCCTTGATTCCCGACATTTGCAAGAACGCCTGCTACACCGGAATGCGACTGTCAGATCTGACCCCTAGCAGGCGGTAGCGGTCGTCTCCTGAAGCCGGTCGCGCACATGTCCGGCAATCGTACGGTAGATCGCCGCGTGCGGTCCGTCGGGATCGCTCTCCACCACGGGATGGCCTGAATCCGAGGTCTCGCGAATCGACATGTGGAGCGGGATTTCGCCGAGGAACGGTACTCCCAGCCGTTCCGCCTCATGTCGCGCTCCGCCGTGACCAAAAATATCGCTTCGCGCGCCGCAATGCGGACACTGGAAAAAGCTCATGTTTTCGACGATGCCGAGAACCGGCACGTTGACCTTCCTGAACATGGCCAGCCCGCGCCGTGCATCAATCAGCGACAAATCCTGCGGCGTCGAAACGATAACGGCCCCCTTGAGCGGCACGGATTGCGCCAGCGTCAGTTGCGCATCGCCGGTCCCCGGCGGCATGTCCACGACCAGCACGTCGAGTTCGCCCCAGGCGACATCCCGCAACATCTGCCTGATGGCGGACGTCACCATCGGTCCGCGCCAGATCATCGCGCTTTCTTCCTCGATCAGAAAGCCGACCGACATGATCGCGAGACCGAAACGCTCGATCGGAACCATTTTTTTTTCGTCGTTCAGTTGCGGCTTTTCCCGAATACCGGTCAGCCTCGGCATCGAGGGTCCGTAGATGTCCGCATCGAGCAGACCAACGCGCAAACCGAGAGCCCGCAGACCGAGCGCGAGATTGAGCGCGGTCGTCGACTTGCCGACGCCGCCTTTTCCGGAGGCAACGGCAATAACGGCGGCAACGCCGGGAATGTCCGCCTGTCGCGACATCGGCGACTCTGGCGGCTTCTGCGGCGAACGATGTGCCGACACATGCGGAATCCCTTGCGCGCGCCGGGCCGGCGGATTGGTGGCGTTGCCAGGCTCGCGTTCGGCAGTCAAGGCAACCATCGCAACCGACACGCCGGGCATCGCACGCACGGCAGCCTCCGCCTGAGCGCGAATGCCCTCCCATGCGCCCGTCTCCGACGCCTCTACATTGATGGAGAAAAACACCCTGTCGCCGTTAATGGCGATCTCCGACAGTACGCCGGCGTCAGTCAGTGCCACGCCGCGCGGAGAAAGAACGCCAGCCACGCGATCGAGAACTTGTTGCGGCGTTACAGTCAAGTCATCACTCCGGGATCGGCTCACTAGAGCAAGAATGCCAGCCGCACCGGGATGCAAACGCTGGAATCGGATCACAAGTTGCGAAACAGGCTCAACATGGCTACCCGCCTCACCCCGGTCAACGTCCCTGCTTGACTAATCGAACGGCAAGTCCAGGCTCGAAGCAGCGGATGTCACTCCCGTTCAGCCGCCGCATCGTAGTTCAGTTCGATCATCACCCCGTTCGGGTCGTTGACGAAAATCTGCCACAGGGCTCCGCCGGGGACTTCGCGAGCCCTGAAAGCGAAGCCCTTGGACTCCAGATGCTGTTTCATGCCCCTGAAATCGCGGCTGGCGAAGGCGATGTGATGAACAACACCGGAATCCGGCTTCTGCGGCTCGGACGTCGGTGAAATATCGACGAGGTGAACCACCGGCCTGCCCTCGCTGTACAGCCACGCGCCGGGAAACGCGAAGTCCGGCCGATCGCCCTTGGTCAAACCGAGAATCTCCTCGTAAAAGCGTACCGTCTCGGCAAGCTTGCGGGTCCGGATGTTGAAATGATCAAGCGTACCCACACCCATGCCGCGCCGCTCCTGTGTCCGACTGATAAACCGATGCCGATCCAACTCTAACGCGTTTTGTAGCGTCTTGGAATTCCGCCGGCGACAACCCTCCATCTTACCATTGCATTGGTCTTCGCGCGCGCTTTCAGGATATTCCCTTCTTTGCCGCCGTAACCTCAAGGACTATGCTGGATGGCGGGCTGGTGGTCCGATTCTAACATTTGCATCCCGTTGCAGAGAGCGTCTTTTTTGCAAATGTTAGAATCTGAAGGACCACTGGCAATTACAAACTACTCGTGGCGTTTGGATTTGACATTCGCATCGCTAACTCGCGAGGCTCGACCGCGATGACGGAACAACCCAGGATTTTTTGAATAAGGTTTGGACATGGCCAAAGTCGCATTTCTCGGTCTCGGCGTCATGGGATTCCCCATGGCAGGACATCTCGCCGTGAAGGGTGGCCACGAGGTGACCGTGTTCAATCGAACGCCGGCCAAAGCCAGGGCATGGGCGGAGAAATTCGGCGGCAAAATCGCCCCGACGCCGCAAGCGGCAGCCGAAGATCAGGATTTCGTGATGGCCTGCGTCGGCAACGACGACGACTTGCGTGCGATCACGATCGGCAACGGCGGCGCTTTTGCCGGAATGAAGCGAGGCGCTACCTTTGTCGATCATACCACCGCCTCGGCAGAGGTCGCGCGCGAACTCGACGCCGAAGCGACCAGACGCGGCTTCGATTTTATCGACGCCCCGGTCTCCGGTGGCCAGGCCGGCGCTGAAAACGGCGTTCTCACCGTCATGTGCGGCGGATCGGAGAGCGCTTACGCAGGCGCCGAACCGGTCATCGCGGCCTATGCCAGGATGTGTAAACGGCTCGGCCCCGCGGGCGCGGGTCAGTTGACCAAAATGGTCAACCAGATCTGCATTGCGGGCCTCGTGGAAGGACTGTCGGAGGGCATCCATTTCGCCAAGAAGGCGGGACTCGACGTCACCTCGGTGATTGACGTGATTTCGAAGGGCGCAGCTCAATCGTGGCAGATGGAAAACCGCTCCAGAACCATGAACGAAGGCAGGTTCGATTTCGGCTTCGCCGTCGAATGGATGCGCAAGGACCTCTCGATCTGCCTATCTGAAGCCCGCCGCAACGGCGCCAGTCTTCCGGTCACTAGCCTGGTGGATGCGTTTTACGCGGAGGTCGAGAAAATGGGGGGCCGCCGCTGGGATACGTCCAGTCTCCTGGCGCGGCTCGAACGTTAACGGATGTCCGTTTCACGATAGGTGCGACCCGGGCCATTCGCCGCAGGAAATCCTGTTTCGAGCAGGATTTAACCTCCCGTTAACTGAATTGGCCTGCACTTTAAGGCAGCCCTTAATGATTTAGCGCCAGAAATAAGCGAGTGAGAGACTCGCGCGGCCGCGTGCAGGATTCGTGTTTGTTTGATGAGTACCCCCGCCGATAAACCTGAAGTCGTCCAGGTTCCGGTCGCGCCCGCGATTGTACCTTCCGCGCGTCATCGGCGCGCCGCTACCCAGCGGGTGCGCGAAGCGCGGGACCGCTTGACCTCGACGAGCGGAACGCGCCCCGCGTTCGACCACGAACTGCTCCGTCAATATGCGCAAACGCGGCTGTCGGCCTCGTTCGTGGTGATGCTGCTCGTGGTCGCCGCCGGCGTGCTGTTCGGCTTCTGGATGGAGCCCACCACGGCTGCGGCATGGATGTTCGTGATGCTCTCCATCCATGCCCTCATCATTTACAACTGCAACAATTTCCTCAAGGAGACCTCGTCCCACAACAGCACGCGCAGGTGGCGCGTGCGCTTCATCCTGCTCGACCTGCTGTACGGCCTGTGCTGGATGGCGATCCTGATCCACCCCTCCGGTTCGGACCCGGTTGCCATTACCCTGATGATGTCCCTGATGCTGCTGATCGTTGCGGTTTCGAGCATGCTCGCCGCCAGCCTGCCGATTGCAGCGCTTGCCGCAACCGCGCCGGTGACCTCGGCGATCGCGCTGAAGTTCGCAATCGGCGGCACCTTCAACAATTATATCCTTGCCGTTCTCGCGCTGGCTGCGGAAGGGTATTTTGCGCTGCTTGCGCATCGCCTTCATTCCACCACGCTGGCGACGCTTGAAGCACGCGCGGAGAAGGACGCTTTGATCGCTGAACTAGAGCAGGCCAAGGCCATTTCGGACGAAGCGCGACATCGCGCGGAGTCGGCCAATGTCGCAAAATCGCGATTCCTGGCTCAAATGAGTCACGAACTGCGGACGCCGCTCAACGCCATTCTCGGATTCTCCGAAGTGATGAAGAGCGAGATCTTCGGCGCGCATGCGGTCGCAGCCTACAAGAGCTATTCGGCCGACATTCATAATTCCGGCGTTCACCTGCTGAATCTCATCAACGAGATTCTCGACCTGTCGCGGATTGAGGCCGGCCGTTACGAGCTCAACGAGGAAGCGGTGTCTCTGGTCCATGTCGTCGCAGACTGTCACCATCTCCTGAAGCTGCGGGCCTCCAGCCGCGGCATCACTATTCACGAGGTGTTTGAACAAGGCATGCCGCGGATCTGGGGCGACGAACGCGCCACGCGCCAGATCGTGCTCAACCTGTTGTCGAACTCGATCAAATTCACGCCGCAGGGCGGCGAGATTTGGCTGAAGGTCGGGTGGACCGCCTCAGGCGGGCAATATCTCAGCGTCAAGGACAATGGCTCTGGAATCGCGGAAGACGAAATCCCGATCGTGCTGGCGTCTTTCGGGCAGGGTTCGAATTCGATCAAATCCGCGGAGCAAGGCGCGGGCCTCGGACTGCCGATCGCAAAGAGCCTGATCGACATGCATGGCGGCACGTTCACGCTGCGCTCCAAGCTCCGTATCGGCACTGAGGTTATCGTCACCTTTCCGCCGGAGCGCGTGATGTCCGCTTTGGCGCCGATGGCGGAGGAAGCTCCGCCGCTGCAACCGGCTCAAGCAGCCGACCCGACCATGGATGAAAGGCGCCGCATGCGGAACAAGCCGATCATGAACGCCGGCACAGGTCTTTAGACAAAAGCTCGGGAGCGCATGAATGATCGCCATCATCCTGAATGAGTATCGAAACGCCATGCCGAGCAGGTCGCATCGACCCACGACAGCCGAAAACATGATGGGTGCATCATGATCCGTATCCTGCTTGTCATCGGGATGCTGGCGGCGACGGCGGGCGCCGTGGTCGCCTATGGCGATCCCGCGCGAATATCGGCTGCGAAAAGCGTAGTCTCGACCATGCTGCGAGAGGCCGGCGCGCGCCCCCCGCGCAGCGTCCAGATTCCCCGCGCCCAGAACGGCGATTTTACGCTGCACGCCAAGATCAATGGCGTGAAAACGGCGATGATCATCGACACCGGCGCAACCTCCGTCGTCCTTACCTACGAGACCGCGAAGGCGGCCGGGTTGCCGCTGGAATTGCTGAACTACGACGTCGACGTCGAGACGGCGGGCGGACACGCGCGCGCGGCGCGGCTGACCCTCGACCGCCTTGCGGTCGGAAAGCTCGTCGAGCGATCCGTGCCTGCGCTCGTGGTTCCGCGCGGCCAGATGAAAACAAACCTTCTCGGGATGAGTTTCCTCAACAGGCTCGAGAGCTGGGAAGTTCGCGCAGACCGATTGATGCTCCACGGCTATCCCTAAAGCGGCGTTCGATTGCATGGAATCGATTCGCTTCCCGCGCGATGCGCGGCAATGACATCTCCACGTCGAACGCTGAAGCGGCCACAGCGCGAGCTTTGAACAGCATTTGTCACAAAAATGCGCACTTTGATTGAGAGCTTGTAAGCGTTGATTCGCTGCGTCTCTCTCGACTCTTGTTTTCCATATTTTGTCGGTCATCCGTTATCTCTATGGAAGAGCCGCTCCATATTTCAAATTCGATTTGACGGAATTGTTCGTACCGCGTCATTGCCGTTTCGGCGGAGGGCATTTTGACGACATTGCGATCCTGGATCGAGAGTAACGATTGGCTTCAAGGCATACTGTTAACATCGACGATTGATACGCTTCTCAGCGGACTCGAAGTTGATACCGCCACCATCAGCGACCCGGTCGGCGGATCCTATAAAGGCGAAGCGCACGCGGGAGCCGCGGCGCATCCGCTGTTTTTCGATCTCTCGCTCGCGCCGTTTGGTCCCCCGCTGCCGTTTCGTTTCGCCCTTCGGCCGGACGGCTTTGATCTCGCCTTCGACCTCGGACAGGTGCCTCCCGCCACTCGCTTCACCGATCTCGCGGCCGACAGCGCAGGACGCGCGTTCACGCCCGCGATCCACAATGGCGTAGCCGGCGGCGAGGAATGGCTCACCGCGACGGCGGGCCAGGTCAAGGTGATGGGTGCGACGATCGCACTCGTGATCGAGGGCCGGAAGGGCGCGCAGGCGACCATGCGCCTCGGGCCATCGATCGATCAGCCGGACGGCGTGGTCGGACTTACGCTCGATCCACCGACCGTCATGCTGGGATCGAGCGGTTTCGGCCTCGAGCTGCCGGATGGCTTCTTCATCGACATGAGCGCGCAAGCCACTCCGCCGCCCGCATCGGTCGACGGCCATCCGATCGCGCTGCCCGGCGATACGCCGGCGTGGAAAGGATTGTCGATCCGCAACGCGCGTTTCTACTTGCCCGAGAGCGTGCCGCTGTTCGGCCGCACCGCCGTCGATACGCAGATCGAGATCGGGCTCGATCCCGCAGGGATCGCGCTATCTGCGGAGGCTCATGTGCCGGCGCGCGATGGCAGGCCCGCAATGACGGTGCGCATCGAATGCATCGATCCGACGGCGACCGGCCTCACCTCTTTCCTTCCAACATTGGTCGAGGTCGCGGTGGAATTACCGGTCGACCAGTATCATGAGAACGTTGGTGGCGGAACTTTGCATATTCTCGCCAGCCGGCCGCTGATCGCACGCGCCCGCTTCGCGCGCGAGACCAATGACGCTGCCGCTCCCACGCGGCTGTCGATCGGCATCGAGGCGCAGGGCGATAACGGTATTCTGGCGGTCAGTGCCGAGGGTGGCGGTACCGCCGAGAAAGGCTTCATCGCCGCCGGCGCATTTGCGACCGCGCTGATTGCGGAGAAGAATCTCGGCAGCGCCGGCGCGGGGACACCAGCGGTTGCGCTGCTCACCGCCGGCATGGCGCTCAGCACGCTGCTCAACGACAAGGGCCGTCTCGTGGTCCACGGCGTCGAGCTTGCCACCGAAGGCAAGCCGAAGGGCCTCGCGCTCACCGACAAGCAGACCTTCACGCTCGACTATGCAGTCGATGTCGTGATCCGCCCCATCGACCTCGGCGTGATGTCGGTCTCGCTGGCGCCCGAGGAGCCGCTGCGCATCCGCTTGCGCGGCGTGGTGCTCTCGCTCGACCATTCCAAAAGCGGCCTCGGCATGATCGGGCTCGACTACCGGCACGCCACGATGGAGGTCGAGGATCCCGGCCGCTGGCTCATCGAAGGACCGGGCTCGTTGTTCGACGTGCTGGGCTCGCGCAGCGGGCGAGGTTCGATCTGGCTCGAGGTCGATCTGCGCTTCAAGCTCAACCTCGGCCCGATCCGGGTCTCCGGCGCGACCATCCGCGCGACGCTCGATCCCGACACCCACAAGATCACGGCAAGTATCCGCGGTCTCGACGCGCAGATCACCATGCCCGGCGTCATCGAGGGCGAAGGCAAGGTCAGCGTCAGCGACGCCGGCTTCGAGGCGATGATCCGCGTGCAGGTCGTGCCGGCCGGATTCAATGCCGAGGCGTCGCTGCGATTGCATGGCAAGATGGTGCTGCTCGAACTCGCAGCCGACCTGCCTGGACCGTTGCCGCTCGCCAACAGCGGGCTCGGCCTGTTCGGCGTCGGCGGCACGTTCGGTATCGCGACCACGATCGCACCGCCGGCTCCGGGCGAGGACCCGATCGAGCACGCGCTGCTGTGGGACCCGCAGGAGCCGCCGCCGCCCGGCCGCCCCGAGCCGTTCAACGAGTCCGCCGGCAACTTCACCTTCGGATTGGAAGCCGTGATCGGTACGCTGCCCGACATGGGCTTCGCCTTCAGCGCCAAGGCCGGCCTGTTCCTTACTGTGCCGGACCTCGTCGTGCTCGGCGCGATCGACGCGACGATCCTCTCCGGCCGCATGAGCATCACGCACAAGCCGGATCCCGATCCCGACTTCCTCGCGCTGCGCGGCGCCATCATCGTCGACCCCGCCGACGCGGTGACGTTCGGCATAGCGGGCACGCTGAACATTCCGGTGCTGCTGACGGCAAGGATTCCGTCTGGCGGACGCTTCCCCGTCACCGGCGATATCTCCGACTGGTCCCTCTACATGGGCGCCGACGGCTACGACGGCCAGGGGCGCGGCATCGGACCGGCGACTGTCAGAGTCTTGCCGGACATTTTTAACGTCGGGGCTTCCGGCTACTTCATGCTGCGCGGGAACGGCATCGAGAAGTGGCCGCGCGGCGGTCCGATGAGCTTCGACGGCTTCATCCTCGCCTTCGGTTTCGGCATCGACCTGAACTTCGGCCCGCGGCCGATCGTGTGGGCCGAGGTTCATGCATCGGCCGACATCCTGGTCGCGACGAGTCCGCTGATCCTCGCCGGCTTCGGTCATGTCGACGGCTCCGCGCATATCGGCCCGGTCTCTGTCGGCGTCTCTGCCGACCTGCAAGCCTTCATCGCCGAGGGCAACACGTCGATCTACGCCAAGGTCTGCGGACACGTGAACCTGCTGTTCACGAAGGTCCGCAAGTGCGTCGAATTGAAATTCAGCTCCGAACCACCGCTGACGGTGCCGCCTCCGACCTCGCTGCCGCTCGACCGGCTCGAAGGCGGGCAGATCGTCGGCCAGAACGCTCTGCTGATCGACGACAAGTACCAGCTTCTCCACGAACTGCGGCAGGCGCCTGAACAAGCGCAGACGGTCTGGCCCGACGCGCTCATCGCCCTCACCTTCGCGTTTCCGCCGCGTCTCGCCGGCGGCTGCGGCGGCGCGCAGTTTCCCACCATCGACCAGTATCCCGAGGGCGATCGCGCCCGGCCGTTCGGGAGCAACCTGCTCGATTATCAATGGGAGCTGCGCAGCCTCCAGCTTTTCGATGTCACCGGCGACGAACACGGTCCGGGCACACCGGCGCCGGGCAAACTGAGCGCCGCGTGGCAGGCGGGACGTACCGGCAATCCCGGCACGTCGGCGGAACCGGCCGAGCTGATCCTGTTCGATATTAAGGGCACGTTCTTCATCGACCGCATGAGCGACGCCGGCCAGTCGCTGCCGGGCGATCCGATCGGCGCGCTCGGCAGCGTTTGCAGGCCCGATGCACGAGCGCGCATCGGCTGGACGCTGGGCATCGACGCGGTTGCGCATGAGGAACTCTGGCGCCTGACGCCAGAGACCGTCAGCGCCGATCCGACGCGGAGCCGCGTCGGCGGGCTGCTGATGCCGGGGTTCACGCGGTCGGACGTGCAAACCGTCACGCCGCTCGACGAGATCGGGCGTCAGGCGCTGCCGCCGATGGTGAACTACGTGAAACCGCGCGGCGCGTCCCTTCCCTCTCCGATCAAGGTCGAACGGGACTTTACCGGCGCGCTGCTGCTGGAATACGCGATTCCGGCTGATGGCAGTGAACTCGCATTCGAGAGGCTCAACCTTCGCTTCAACGCGACGATCTATCTCGACGAACCGATCGCCAGCAGCGGCTTCCTGTTCCTGTGGGCGCCGTCCGCAAGTCTCGACGGCAAGGGACCTGGCCTGGTGCGCGTGTACGATCCCAAGGACCGGAGCAATGCGTGGTATCCGGACACGAAGGACATCGGCAACGGCCAGCAGGTGCTGATCTTCAAGGCTCCGGGCACCGTGACCGCGCTGCGGATCGAGTGGCCGGCGACGCAGCAGCTTGGCCTGCTCGGACTGGAAGGCATGACGGCAACGGCGCTTGCCGCCGCACAGGCGCGCAACGACGCGCAGGCCGCGGCCGCCGCCATCCAACAGCAGGCCGCCAACCACGGACCGCTCACCGATACCGCACATCAAAACGGCGCCTCGCGCTGCCTGCTGCAACCCGGCAAGACCTATCGCCTCGATGTGGAGTTGGCGTGGACCGGCACGCTCTACAAGCAGATCATCTATGGCTTACGCGTACCGGCCGCGACGTCAAGCTCCGACGTCGATCCGACGCTACCGACAAAGCGCAGCTATTTCTTCAAGACCACGCCCGTGCCTCCGACGCCCGCGCCGCAGCCTCATCCGGCGCCCGGCGGCACCGTCTATTACGGACAACCGATCACAGCCGTGAAGTTCGGATTGCCGAACTATCTTCAGACGCTACATCGCGCGCAGGATACGTTCGCGCCGGAACTGCTGGAACGCCACCTCTCCGGCTACGAGCCGTCACAGAGCGAAGTCGCGCGCTTCCGCCACGATCCGCTGCGCGCGCATTTCGACGTCGGGCACATCGAAGCGCTCGCCAAACTTTACAATTACACGCTCAAGCTCGGCCTGCGCCGCACCGATACCGCCGAACCGTCCAGCAATCTGTCCCGGCTGGTTGCCGCATTCAGCGCGGCGCTCAATCCGGCATTCCTGAGCGGCGCCGACCAGCGCCGCTATCAGGTCGCGACCGGCGTCGCCCTGATCGATGGCGATGTGGTTGTGGCTGAGACACATCCCTGCCCGGTGCCCAAGCCCGGCCTCACGCTCGACGCCACCGCAGAGCTTGAGCCGCAGGCCTGGTACGAACTTTACGTTCATATCGATTCGACAATCGCGGGCGCGCCCGCCGCGCGACTGCCGGGCGTCAGCTTCCAGACCTCGCGCTGGTTCGCACCGGCCGACATGCTCGCCGCCTTGAGCTTCGGCGCGACGACGGCCGGCGCTGCGACGGGCGATCTCGAGATCCAGGCGGTTTCCGGTTTTGCGCGCGGACCCGTGCTCGGCGACGACGGCGCATTCGACGACGCGCTCCGCCGGATCGGACTCGAAGGATGGCCGATCGCGGAAAAGCCACGCACGAGTCTCTTGTGGCTGCCGCGCTCGGACGGCAGCGGCTGGGATTGCGCCGGCGTCCTCATCGAATCGCCCGAGCCGATCCATCGCGAAGGCCGCTGCACCGTGGACGGATTGAGCGCCGTGCTTGCGCCGAGTCATCCGGTCGTGACCTTTAACACCCAGTTCCGCGACCGCTCCGGCTCGCGCATCCTGTTCCTCACAGATACGCCATTCCTGCCCTCGCCCTGGTTCGATGTTGGCCATCTCGTTCCCGGCAGCAAAATCCCCAGCGGGATTTTCAAGCGGCTTGCCCGACCGATAACGAAGACCCTCTCGGACGCCGCGCCCCGAACCGCGACGACGCGCACCAAGGCCGCACGGCGCTCGCTCAAGGTGGCGGTTGCGCCGTCGCCGGTCGTCGGCCACCCAAGCCACCTCATCAAGCCAGGAGGAATGAAGCCGCTGCCGATTCCTCTGAGTCACCAACCCATGTTGCGGCTGAACATGACCGACCACCGACCCGATGGGACAATCGCGGCGCTCACCGGGCTCCTCGTTCTTCCCAAAGCGCCGCTGTTCGCGGGAGAAGCCCGATGATCCGCTTTGCTTCGCCTGCCTGGCTTGCGCTGTTCGCATTGCAAGCGGAGAATGACGCCGATCTGCCGGACGGCGTTCATATCCGCATCCAGTCGTCGCCGCTGCTCGGCCTTCCGATCGCGCCGTGGCTCGTCTGGCAGGTGCCGGTCAGCACCCGCACCGTGGCGGCGCCGCGCGATCCCAAACGGCTCAAGACTCCGCTCCCGATCGAGCCGCCCGAAGCGGAGCAGGACACGACCCGCTATGTCGCGGTCGAGGCTGTTCCACCCAGCGGCGGCAGGACCACAATTGCGCTGCTCGATCCTGACACAGGCGAGCTAATTTCGCGGCGATCCAGGCGGGCCACCATCGTCGGCGGTCCGGTGACCCGCCGAGTGCGTCTTGGCGGCAACGTCGCAGGCACGCGTCTGAAGATCTATGCGATCTATTTGAAGTCGAGCGAACGGATCCGCGAAGAGAAGCCCATCGCGACACTGCCGTTGCCCATTTCCGGCGACTGCGGCTGGTACTACGGCGGCATCACTCAGCAGGACGGTCTGAAGCGCGTGGCGCGCGGCGCACCGCGTCGGTATACGGCGCTCGATCAGCCCGATGGACAGCTCGAATCGCTCGGCCCTGAAGACGAAGTTGCCAGGATCGATGCCCAACGCGCCGAGGTCGATGCCGCACTGGAGGCGGTGATCCGTGCTCCCGCCGATGCGCCATGGAACGTGACGCTGGCCGTGCCCGACCAGGGCAGCTCGCCGCCGCAAAGCGCCGATGTTCCGCAGCTCGACAGCGTGCTGATGCCGATCTGCGATCCGGGCTTCGCGCGCTATCTCGGCTTCGCGGACAATATCGGCAAGGTGATCCGCCGCGACATGGCGCGGCCGATGATCGGACTGGTCGCCGCCGGCGTGTTCGCAGTCGATCCGAAGCGGGTCATCTCCGAAATCGAGTTCGGCCCGTTCAAGCTGGTCACGCGGCTCGAAGATCGGCTGCCGCCTCTCGATGCAGACGAACAGGCGATGGTCGATCGCGTGCTCGGTCTCACCGGCGCCAGTGATGTCGCCAACGAGTTGCGTGACAAGGGTTTCGAGATCCGCTGTTTCACGGCTGCCGCCGGCGCGGTGCCGCCACCGGATCCGCTGCCGGCGCCCGGCGTCTCGCTCGCAAAGGCAAGCTGGATTGCCGCGCCGAGCGGCATCAGCACCTCGTTCCGGCAAGGCTTCGCCCTGTCGACCACGCCGTTCGCACCGCTGCTGGCGATGGCGCGGGACGACGGCAAGGGCTTCAAGCCGCGGACGCGCTGCATCAAGACCAAGACCGTGCGACGGCACGTCGTGCTGCTGCGCGGAGAAGACAGTGCGGGTAACCAGATCGCATCCGATGCGCCGATCTCTGCTGGCGCGAAGAATCGTTATCGTTTCTGCTCCGGCGATCTGTTCGGCCGCTTCGGCAAGCCGTCAGACATCGACGTGCCAGATCCCGACCGCCCCGCTCCGCCTCCGCCGGTGCTTCGCGCAATGCCGCTGCGCGCGGCGCTCGACGATCAGGCTCCCGGCAAGCTGTCGCCGGGCTCGCTCGACGTGCGGGTGCCCGTTCCCGACGACAGTTCGGTCGGCATCGGTGGCCGTCCGATCGCAACGCTGGAACTCGCCTTCGCAGACGAGACGCTCAAACTTGCCGCAACACCCGGTACAACGATCACGCAAGTGTTCGCGCTGCCGGCGCTGCCTCCCCAAAAAAGCGACGCATGGTCTCTCACCGCCAAGTTCCTCGATGACAACGGTACACCATCGCTGCAGACTACGCAGACTGTGCACATCACCGATGGCCGGCGTCCGCGGCCGACGCCCGCCGGGCCCGGCATCATCTGGACCAGCCGGCCGGGCCCGTCGCCGGACGTCGAACTGCGCCTGTCGTGGCCGGCGGAGCCGGGACAAGCCTATCGGGCGTGGATCGCCGACCAGCGCGGCCTTGAGCTAGCCGTGGCTCCAACCCGCGCGGCTATTGCGCTCGACGGTTACACGAAGCAACAGCAAGGCCATTTGAACGGTCGCGCTGATCGTTTCCGGCTTATCACCGACACGCCAATCACCGCCGACAGCGACGGACGCGCGCGCCTTGCAACGACGCTGCCGCGGACGTTGCAGACGGTCGGATTCCTGCGGATCGTGCCGGAGACCGCTCGGGACACCGAAACGAACCCAAACGCCTGCGGCCTCGTGCAGGCGGACTTCGATGCTTGCGGTCTCGTGCCGGTCGCGGTGCCAAGCGACAATCGCCCGCCGATCCCACGCCTCACCCTCGCCATGAATTCCGCGGGCACGCCGGAACTGACGGTCGAGGCGGTAGGGTTCGACCTTGATGCGATTGAGGCGGCAGAGCCCGGACTGTTCGCGCAGCCGCCGACCGCGGCGAACCCGCCTCACTATCGTCTGCGCCGCGCCAGCGGCGCGGTCAACGATCCGATCTACGCGCGCATGGTCGGCGGCATCCGCCCTCTTTCGCTCGATCGCAGCAGTACGCCTCGCTTCGCTGCGACGTTCGCGGATACGTCCGGGTTGCTTCCGTTCGTGCGTTATACCTGGTGGGCGGAGGTCCGCCTGCCTGCGGAGCGACGTCTCCCTCGCGGCGCGACGATGCTCCCGCCGCCGGGAGCGATCACGGCGGAGAATGCCGCGCAGGCCGAGGATGCGCCTGCAGCCTTCAGTCTCCTGTCAGCCCCGGTCACCGTCGTGAACGCGCCGCCGGGTGCGCCGGCCGCGCTCGACGCCGCTTCGATCACCGCCACCATCATCGCTGCGGGCGGCGGATTTGCGCTTCAAATCATTATCGCCGACGTGCCCGTTGCTCATCCGCAAGCAGTTGGTCCCTACCGCGTCCGGCTGTGGGCGGAGCAGGATGGCGCAGCGCCCGTCCTGCTGGTCGACGGGATGCCGACCGTCAATCCGACGTTCCAGTGGACCGGAGCGGTCGCATCGAACGGCGCCACCAATGTTTATGTCGCAGTCGTCGACCCGCTCGGCCGGGACAGTGCGACCACGGTCAAGGAGGTCGTGGCATAATCACATCGCGGCGGCGCGCGATTTCAACGATCGTCGCGAAGCGCGTGTCGAAGCGCTCCGACATCGATCCAACGGTCGATATCCTGCAATTCGACTGCCAGCCGCCGGCGCCAATTGGGATGCTCATTCACCGTGCCCGGAATGTTCGGCTGATCCTTCAACCCGATGAGGTCGTCGAGCGCGATCGCGAGTATGCGCGAGGGTGTCCGCGCGAGAAATCCAATGGCTCCAAAAAAGCTCTTCGATGCGATATGTTCTTCGCCGAGTCTCCATTCGAACGCGCGGTGTGCGTGCATCCGCATCTCGTCGGTCTCGCCGGGATCAAGACCCAGCCCTCGCTTGAGCTTGAGATCGGAATGCGATTGCCAGCCTGCGAACGAGGCAAGGTCATGCGTGTTGAAAGTCACAAGGGCATTCGCGGCATAACCTGACGACCCGAAAAACGCACCATCATGACCGCGCTCGAACATCATCACCTTGTACGACCACACGCCCCATGTCGCGAGGATGTCGCGAAAGCCATCCGGCACCGTTCCCAGATCCTCGCCGATCACCACGCAGCGCTGGTCGACGCTTTCCTGCGCAATGACGCCGAGCAGCGCCTCCAGCGGCATCTCCACATAGACGCCGTCCCGGGGCGAGGTTCCCGACGGTATCAGGTAAAGCCGGTTGAGACCGAGAACGTGATCCAGCCGTATAGCTCCCGCGAAGCGCATCGATGCGCGCAGCATCTCGCGAAACGGTGCGAAGTCGCTCGCCTCCAGTCCGGCGGCATTGAATCCCGCCAGCCCCCAGTCCTGGCCGGCCGTATTGAGTTGATCGGGCGGCGCGCCGACCGAAAGCGCGCGAGAGATGGCACCCTGTTCATTCCAGGCATCGAATCCGCCAGCCTGCACGCCAACAGCGATATCGAGATAAAGTCCGACCGCCATTCCGCGTTCGGCGGCAAGATCAGCGCATGACTGTAACTGGGCCGCCGCGCACCACTGCACGAACTCCACGAATTCGATCTCGGCACGCTGCGGACCATTTCGAAAGGCTTGAATTCGGGCATCATCAGGTCGCCGCCACTCCTCCGGCCATTGCCACCACGGCAGCAGACCAAATTGCCGCCGCAGCACCTCGAAGCACGCAAAACGCCGCAGCAATTCGCCACGCTCCCGCCTGAACGACTCGAACGCGACGAGAGCGGCCGCATGTGCAGTATTGGCCGTATCTGTAGTCTGGAAGATCTCGAACGCGTGCCGAAGCGCCGCCAGTTTCAATTCCGCAACAGCCGCGTAGTCGATCAGGTTACCGGAGCGGGCGCGGTCGAGGTGCTCGCGATGCCGCGTCAGCCACGCGCCCGAAAACCCCGGCAACCGTTCGGGATCGATATAAAGCGGATTGAGAAACAGCCGGCTGTTCGGCGCATAGGGACTGCATTCGAGCGGCCGGTCATCGAACAGCGCATGAAGCGGATTGAGTCCGATCCCCGCGCAGCCCCAACCCGCAGTCAGTTCGATCAGCGCGGCGAGATCCGTGAAATCGCCGATTCCCCAATTGCGCGACGACGCCAACCCGTAGAGTTGAACCGAAAGAACCCAGACTCTGTCGAACGACGCTCCTTGATAAGCTCTCGCCGGCGTCACCAGTAACGGAATCGAATCGATCGTATTTCCGTGCTCCCGCTCGATCGTCAACCGGTACGTTCCGATGGGGATCGCAGGCGGCAAATCGATCGTTCCGCCAGCCACGCACCCTCGCGCGAGCATCTGGTTGGATTCAACAAGCCGCCAGGCAAAACCGTCCGCTTCGGTGCCAACCGGCACCCGACGACTGTCGGCGTCGGCGACGATAACCACGGGTTGTTTCAGGAACGGATGTCGCGAAGGAGGCGGCAGACCATCAACCACGGCGCGCAGCCGTTCGCCACTCACCACATGGCGGTGACCCTGCCCGTCGATAAATTCCAGATCGACGCCATAGTCGCGTGCTTTTGAATAAACATCCATTCCCCAGCCCCAAGCCGAAGGCACGAACCATCCGAGATTTCGACTATCCGCGATTTCGTCGGAACGACGTCACGGAAAGAGTTAACACCATAGCAAGATCGCAGTTCCGCCGGGAACTTTGCGGCGCCGCACGGGTTAACGCCCGGGTCCTTCATTCACAAGCAGATCGGCAGCGCGTGATGTCCGTATCAACGCAAAAGAACATGCCGTTACGGGTAGGCGAACGCGGTGCAGCCACAGGCAGTTTCCACATCGAGGATATATATCCCTGCGTGGACGGCGGACGATTTCCGGTCAAGCGCGTTGCAGGCGACGTCGTCGACGTCTGGGCAGATATTTTCAGAAGCGGTCACGATATCATCGCCGCGCAGTTGATCTGGCGGCGCGAGACGGATCGTGATTGGCGGAAGTCGCCAATGACGCTGCACGACAACGATCGCTGGTTCGGCAGCTTCACGCCTCGCGATCCCGGATGCTACGTCTATGCCATCGAGGCCTGGACCGATGAGTTCGCCACATGGAGGCATGGCTTCGAGCTGAAGCAGCAGGCCGGCCAGGACGTCTCCCTCGACGCGCTGGAGGGAGCCACGCTTCTGACGCGCGCGCAATACGGCGGCGAGGAAGCCACCACTGTCATCGTCCGCCAATGCGAGGACTATCTGAAAAGCGGCGATCCCGCGTGCCTGCTTGTGCCGGAGCTGGCAAGCGCCATGGCCGAGAGCCTCGAACGCGGCGATCTCACGCGGTCCCAGCTTTACCCACTGACGATCGACCGCAACCTGGCGGTGGCGGGAGCGTGGTACGAGATGGTGCCCCGCAGCCAGAGCCCCGTGCCCGGCCAGCACGGCACCTTCCGCGACTGCATCGCGCGCCTGCCCGATATCGCCGCAATGGGGTTCGACGTTCTCTACTTTACGCCGATCCATCCGATCGGCAGAACCAATCGCAAGGGCCGTAACAATGCGCTGACTGCCGCCGAAATTGACCCCGGCAGTCCCTACGCCATCGGCGGACGCGAGGGCGGGCATGACGCGATCCATCCCGAACTCGGCACCTTCGACGACTTCCGTGATCTGATCGCTGCCTGCAAGACTCATGAAATGGAGGTCGCGCTCGACATCGCGGTGCAGTGTTCGCCCGATCATCCCTGGTTGACGCAGCACCCCGATTGGTTCAAGCGGCGTCCCGACGGCACGATGCGCTATGCGGAAAATCCTCCGAAGAAATACGAAGACATCGTCAATCCTGATTTCGGTTGCGACGATGCCGGCTCGCTGTGGAACGCGCTCCGCGACGTTATCCTGTTCTGGGTGAACCAGGGCGTGCGCATCTTCCGGATCGACAATCCGCACACCAAGCCGTTGAATTTCTGGGAATGGCTGATCCGCGAGGTCCAGACGAAAGACCCGGGCGTCATCTTCCTCGCCGAGGCGTTCACGCGACCGAAGGTCATGAAAGGCCTGGCGAAGCTCGGCTTCACTCAGTCCTATACCTACTTCACGTGGCGTACGCGGAAGTGGGAGATCGAATCCTACCTCACCGAACTGACAGGATATCCTGAACGCGACTACTACCGACCGAATTTTTTCGTCAACACGCCGGACATCCTGCCCTACCACCTGCAAAGCGGCGAAGCGTGGATGTTCAAGTCGCGCGTGGCGCTGGCGGCGATGCTGTCGAGCAACTACGGAATCTACAATGGGTTCGAGCTTCTGGAGCACGAACCCATTCCGGGTCGCGAGGAATATCTCAACTCGGAGAAGTACGAAATCAAGACCCGCGACTGGAATGCACCGGGCAACATCAAGCCTTACATCGCCGCGCTCAATCGCGCGCGTCGCGAAAATCCGGCGCTTTTGCAAACCCGCAATCTGAGATTTCTTCCCGTGAGCAGCGACCAGATTGTCGCCTTCACCAAGCAAACGACGGATGCCAACAACACCATCGTCGGCGCCATCGCGTTGTCGCGCGACGCATCCGAATTCTGGCTGCCGCTGGATTCGGTCCGCATCCGGGTCGCCGACGACCTGTCGCCCGTGGTCGCAGTGGAAAATCTCATGACCGGAGAGCGTCACGCCATCGAGTGGGGCGGTGTGCGCTTGAGGATCGATCCGCTCCGCGATCCCGCGCTCTTATTTCGTTGTCTGGCGTGAGGCGCGTCATGAACGACATGACTCAAATCCGTGCCGACAGATACGTCCAGACCGACGATCTCTGGTACAAGGACGCCATCATCTATCAGCTTCACGTCAAGGCCTTCGCCGACAGCAACAACGACGGCATCGGCGACTTCGTCGGCCTGACGGGCAAACTCGATTATCTTCAGGAATTGGGCGTCACCACGCTTTGGCTTCTGCCGTTCTATCCGTCTCCCGGCCGCGACGATGGATATGACATTGCCGATTACGGTTCGGTCAATCCCGACTTCGGCACGATGAAGGACTTTCGGCGCTTTATCTCCGAAGCGAAGCGCCGCGGACTTCGCGTGATCACCGAGCTCGTCATCAACCACACCTCCGATCAGCATAGCTGGTTCAAGCGAGCGCAGCGCAGTCCGCCCGGATCGAGCGCGCGGAACTGGTATGTCTGGAGCGATACTGACAAAAAATACCAGGATACGCGGATCATTTTCACTGACACGGAAAAGTCGAACTGGGCGTGGGATGCCGAGGCCAATGCCTATTACTGGCACCGTTTCTTCACGCATCAACCCGATCTCAATTTCGACAACCCGCGCGTGGTCAGGGCCGTCGTTCAGGTCATGAAGCGATGGCTCGACGCGGGCGTCGATGGATTCCGATTGGATGCCATCCCGTATCTATGTGAGCGCGACGGCACCAACAACGAGAACCTTCCCGAAACGCATGCAGTGATCAAGCACATTCGCGCCGAGCTCGATTCCTACGCCAAGGGCAAGGTGCTTCTCGCCGAGGCCAATCAATGGCCGGAGGACGTCCAGTCCTATTTCGGCGACGGCGACGAATGCCACATGGCCTATCACTTCCCCCTGATGCCGCGCATCTACATGGCTATCGCGCAGGAGGACCGCTTTCCGATCACCGACATTCTGCGGCAGACACCGGATATTCCCGCAAATTGCCAATGGGCGATGTTTTTGCGCAACCATGACGAGCTGACGCTCGAAATGGTGACGGATATCGAGCGCGACTACCTCTGGTCGACCTACGCCGCCGATCCACGCGCGCGCATCAATCTCGGCATTCGCCGCCGCCTCGCGCCCCTGATGGACAATGACCGGCGCAAGATCGAGCTGATGAACTCGTTGCTGATGTCGTTTCCCGGCACGCCGATCATCTATTACGGCGACGAAATCGGCATGGGCGACAATATCTATCTTGGCGATCGCAACGGCGTCCGCACCCCGATGCAGTGGACGCCGGACCGCAACGGAGGATTTTCGCGTTGCGATCCCGCGCGCCTTTATGCGCCCCCGGTCATGGACGCGGTCTACGGCTACGAGTCTGTCAATGTCGAGGCTCAGTCGCGAAGCCTGTCATCGCTGTTGAACTGGATGAAGAAGCTGATTTCGGTTCGCAAATCCAGCCACGCGTTCGGCCGCGGTACCATGTCCTTCGTGCGCTCCTCGAATCGCAGCGTGCTCGCTTACGTGCGGCAGCATGGCGACGAGGTTCTGCTCTGCGTCGCCAACCTCTCACGATCGGCACAAGCCTCCGAACTCGATCTGTCGCACTGGAAGGGCCGCTCGCCGGTCGAAATGCTGGGACGAACGACCTTTCCCGATATCGGCGAACTGGCCTATCTGATCACGCTTGCTCCGTATGGATTCTACTGGTTCCAACTGACTGAAAAGCCGCCCTCCCCGAATGTCGCTACGGTGATCGTGCCGGATTACGAGACCCTCGTTGTTCCACTGGGCTCGACCTGGATGTCGCTGGCGCGGACCCGTTCGATCTTCGAGCGCGACGTTCTTCCCTCCCATCTCGCCCGCGCTCGCTGGTTCCCGGAGCGATCGGCCACCGCTATCACCGCGCGCGTTCCGGCGGCGATACCGCTCATGAAAGATCAGATTTCCCGGCCATGGCTGATGATCTTCGACGTTACCCATCGCGGCCAGTCGGGGCGATACGCGATGCCGATCCGGATCCGATGGGACCGGCTCGATCGTCGCAATTTCGATCCACGAAACATCGCCGCGGTGCGGCAGGGATCGCGCGAGGGAACGCTGATCGACACCGCTCATGAGAGCGACTTGATCGCTGGCATCATCGATGGCCTGCGCCAACGGGCAAGCTTCGAGGAAGGCGAATTGCGGCTTTCCTACAGGCCCACGGAACGGCTCGCCTCGATTGCGGAGGAGCCGATCTCCAACGTGCGCGCGGTGCAGACCGAACAGTCGAACAGCACCGCACTGGTGGACGACAGGTTTGTCGTCAAGATCTATCGCAAGCTGGAAAACGGCATCAACCCGGAAGTGGAAGTGGGCCGCTTTCTGACCGACGTCGCCGGGTTCGCCAATACGCCCGCTTTGCTCGGCAGTGTCGAGTTGACGGGACCCGAGGTTCAGACTGCCGTCGCCATCGTTCATGCCTTTGTCGGCAACCAGGGCGACGCATGGACCGTCAGCGGCGCCGCGCTGGATCGCTTTGTTGACGAGCAGCGGCTGGTCGGAGCGAGCGATTCGGCTCCGGCGCTGGAGGAGAAGGCGGCATACCAGCGCTACATGATGCAAACCGGCAAGCGGGTCGCCGAAATGCACATCGCGCTGGCCGGCCACGACGACATCGCGGATTTCCGGCCTGAACCCCTGACTGCTTCCGACGTCGCGCACCTTGTCGATCGGCTGGTGGCGCGCGCCGAGAAAACATTCGACCGCCTCGCCCAAGCCAAGCTTTCCGAGTCGGATCAACGCCTTGCCGGCCAACTCCTGAATATCCGTGGGTCGCTGCATGATCGGCTCACGGACCTGCTGCCGCCTTCGATTCAGATGCATAACATCCGGCACCATGGCGATTTTCATCTCGGGCAGATCCTCGTCGTCCGCGACGATATCTTCATCATCGACTTCGAAGGCGAACCCCGGCGAGCTCTCCCCGAGCGGCGAATGAAGGCGCCGGCAGCCCGCGACGTCGCCGGCTTGATCCGGTCCATCGACTATTCCGTGACTTCGGCGCAAGAGCGCGCCCTCAAGACTGGAACGGATGACGACGGCCGGCTGGCCGCGGCCTTGTCGGCATGGCGCGACGAGGCGACGCAAACCTTCCTGACGGCCTACCGCGAAGCGATGTCCGATCTTCGGCTATGGCCGCAGGATGACGACCAGGCCGACAGCACGCTGCGGTTCTTTCTGCTCGAGAAGGCCTTCTATGAAATCGACTATGAACTCGCGCATCGTCCTGACTGGCTTCGCGTTGCCTTGAGCGGCGCGCAGCGCGTGCTGCGTCAATAGGAAGCGAGATCGCGCATGACCGAACTGTCTTCCGAAGCCCGCGCCATCGTCGAAGGGCGGCATTCCGATCCCTTCCACTATCTCGGCTGTCATCGCGAGAATGACCGCAGGGTGGTTCGCGCCTATCTGCCCGAGGCCTCCGAGGTACGCGTCGTCGACGAGCGCGGCGAAGAGACGGCACTGACGCGCATTCATGACGCCGGGCTTTTCCTGGGTGACCTGCCGAACGGCGCCGAGCGCTACCGCTTCCGCGCTCGCTATGGCGCCGACACGGTCGAACTCGAGGACCCTTACCGCTTTTTGCCGATCCTCAGCGATTTCGATCTCTATCTGCTTGGCGAAGGCACGCATCAGCGGCTCTATGACAAACTCGGCGCCCATCCGATGACAATGGACGGCGTCGACGGCACGGGATTCGTCGTGCTTGCGCCCAATGCGCGGGCCGTCGCCGTCGTCGGAGATTTCAATTGCTGGGACCGGCGCCGGCATCCGATGCGCGTGCGAGCCAGCGGATTCTGGGAATTGTTTATCCCGGGCGCGCGGACAGGCGACCGCTACAAATTCGCGATCACCGACCAGAGCGGTGGCCTGCTGCCGTTGAAATCCGATCCGATGGCTTTTGCCGCAGAAGTGCGACCGAACACCGCCTCGATCGTATTCGACGAGACCGCGCTTCCCCGCCCCACGCCCGCGGCCGCCACGATCAATGCGCGCAACACGCCGATCTCGATTTACGAGGTCCATCTCGGGTCGTGGCGACGTGGCGACGGCAACCGCTGGCTGTCGTACCGCGAACTCGCGGACACGCTGCCGCACTATGCCAGCGACCTTGGCTTCACCCATGTCGAATTGATGCCGGTGAACGAGCATCCGTTCGACGGCTCCTGGGGCTACCAGCCCACCGGCCTTTATGCACCGACCAGCCGTTTCGGTCCGCCCGAGGATTTTGCGTATCTGGTCGATGCCTGCCATCGCGCAGGGCTTGGGGTTTTGCTGGACTGGGTGCCCGGCCACTTTCCCGACGATCCCCACGGGCTCGGCCGTTTCGACGGCACGTCGCTTTACGAACATGCCAATCCCTTGCAGGGCCGCCACCTCGACTGGGACACCCTGATCTACAACTACGGCCGCACCGAAGTCGTCAATTTCCTGGTTGCAAACGCCTTGTTCTGGCTCGATCGCTACGGTGTGGACGGTCTTCGCGTCGATGCAGTCGCCTCCATGCTCTACCTCGATTACAGCCGTCCCGAAGGCGGCTGGATTCCCAACAAGCACGGCGGCCGGGAAAATCTCGAAGCCATCGAATTTCTGCGCCGGTTCAATCGAGAGGTATTCGGACAATTCCCGCACGCCACGACGGTGGCAGAGGAATCGACGGCATGGCCGCAAGTCTCGCGCCCGACCGAGTTCGGCGGCCTTGGCTTCGGCTACAAATGGAACATGGGCTGGATGCACGACACGTTGAACTATATCGGCAAGGACCCGGTCTATCGCAAGCACCATCACGGCCAGATCCTGTTCGGGCTGCATTATGCGTTCTCGGAAAACTTCATCCTGCCGCTGTCCCATGATGAAGTGGTACATGGCAAACGCTCGATCCTGGGCCGCATGCCGGGCGATGACTGGCAGCGTTTTGCAAATCTCCGCGCCTACTACGCGTTCATGTTCGGTCATCCCGGCAAGAAGCTGATGTTCATGGGCTCCGAGTTTGGCCAGGAACGCGAGTGGAACCACGATCACGCGCTCGACTGGTATCTTCTCGATCAAGCCCGGCACCGGGGAATACAGAACCTCGTTCGCGACCTCAACGCGCTCTATCGCGCTCTGCCGGCGCTGCACGAACTGGATTGCGATCCGGCCGGTTTCGAATGGATCGTCGCGAACGATGCTAATCGCAGCGTCTTCGCATGGATGCGCAAGGGCGACAACGGACGGTCGCGCTGTCTCGTGGTCGCCAATTTCACGCCTACGGTCCATCGCGGATACCGCGTGCGCGTGCCGTTCGCGGGCAAGTGGCGCGAAACGCTCAATACCGATTCCGCGCATTACGGCGGAAGCGACGTCGGCAACGACGGTATGGTCGAGACACTGGACGGTGTCATCCCCGAACTCAGCCTGACGCTGCCGCCGCTCGCGGTGATCTTTCTGGTGCCGGAATCTGCATGATGAAAATCTCGGAAGGCACACATGTCCGCCTCGGTTCGAACTGGGATGGGCGCGGCACGAACTTTGCGCTTTTTTCAGCCCATGCGGAAAAAGTCGAACTTTGCCTGTTTGACAGCCAGGGGCGGCGGGAGATCGAGCGCATAGCCCTGCCCGAGCACAATGAGGATGTCTGGCATGGCTACCTGAGCGACGTCTCGCCCGGCCAACTCTACGGCTATCGCGTGTACGGACCCTACGATCCTCAGCACGGACACCGCTTCAATCCCCATAAGCTGCTGCTCGATCCTTACGCCAAGAAGGTCAGCGGACGGCTCGTCTGGAGCGATGCGCATTTCGCCTACCGCACCGGCAGCCCGCGCGAAGACCTGTCCTTCGACCGGCGCGACAATGCGCGCGCCATGCCGAAAGCCACCGTCATCGATGACACGTTCAACTGGGGCCGGCGCGAACCGCGGCCCAGCATTCCCTGGGAAGATACGATTATCTATGAGGCTCACGTCAAGGGCCTGACCAAGACGCGTCCGGACATATCTCCCGATTTGCGCGGCAGCTACCGTGCGCTCGCAGCCCCCGCCATGATCGACCATCTGCGGCGACTCGGCGTCACCACGATCGAACTGCTGCCGATTCACGGCTTCGTCGACGATCGGCATCTCGTCGAGCACAAGCTGAGCAATTATTGGGGATATAATTCCATCTCGTTTCTCGCTCCAGAACAGCGTTTCGCAAAGAACGATGCGCTCAACGAATTCCGCATGTCGGTTGCCCGCCTTCACGACGCCGGATTCGAGGTCATGCTCGACGTCGTCTACAATCACACCGCTGAAGGCAATCACCTCGGGCCGACGTTGTCGTTCCGCGGCATCGACAACGCGTCCTACTATTGGTTGATGCCGGATAATCCGCGTTATTACGACGACTTCACAGGTACCGGCAATTCGTTGAATCTGACCCATCCGCGCGTGCTGCAGATGGTGATGGACTCGCTGCGGTATTGGGTCGAGGTCTGCCACATCGACGGCTTCCGTTTCGATCTTGCCAGCACGCTGGCGCGCGGTCCCCATGGATTCGACCGCAACAGTTCCTTCTTCAATGCGATCCGGCAAGATCCGTCCCTTGCCGCCGTCAAGCTTGTCGCGGAGCCCTGGGACGTGGGCGCTGGCGGCTACCAGGTCGGAGGCTTTCCCTCGCAATGGTCAGAGTGGAACGACCGATATCGCAGCACGTTGCGGCGATACTGGGCCGGCGAAGGAAATCTGATCGGCGATGTCGGCGGCCGCATGACCGGATCGTCCGACCTTTTCAATCATGACGATCGTTCGCCCCGCGCGGGCATCAATCACGTCACCGTCCATGACGGATTCACGCTCGCCGATCTGTTTTCCTATAACGAGAAACATAACGACGCCAACGGTGAGGATAATCGGGACGGCTCCAACGACAATCACAGCAACAATTGCGGCCACGAGGGGCCGACGGACGATCCCGCGATCGTTGCGCTTCGCCGTCAGCTTCGCAAGAATCAGCTTGCATGCCTGCTGCTTGCCCAGGGCGTCCCGCTTCTCCTCGCAGGCGACGAGATCGGCAATAGCCAGAATGGCAATAACAACGCCTATTGTCAGGACAACGAGATCGGATGGATCGACTGGAGCGGTCTTGGCCATGAGGGCGACGACATGACCGATTTCGTCGGACGCCTGACCGCGATCCGAAAGCGGTTTGCGCAAGTCAGGGCGCGGCATTGGGTCGTCCGCAAGACGGCTGACGGCTCCTACGGCGTGCTGTGGTTGACGCCTGAGGGCAACGAGATGACGGACGCCGACTGGAATTTTCCGGAGGGTCGGTTTCTTTCCTACGTGCTTGGACCGATGGAGCGCGACCGTGAAGCTCTTTATGTCGTTCTCAACGCCGCTCCGGAGCCGATCGAATTCAGAATTCCGGGCATGGAAGAGTACAAGACATGGTCGGTGGTGCTCCATACCTCCAACGACGAGGCTGAAGGCAGCACGCACCAACCCAACGCGACGATGCAGGCGCCGCCTCGCAGCGTCATCGCGTTCGCAGGCCGGCCATGACAGCCAGCCGCTTCGGCCCCATTCTCCGGCCGGACGGCGCGACGTTCCGGCTCTGGGCGCCGGCGGCTGCCGAAGTGGAAGTCATAACCGACGTTGCGCATACGATGGCAAAAGACAACGGCGGCTGGTTCATCGCCGACGTGCCCGCGGCCCGGCCCGGCACGCGCTATCATTTTCGAATTGACCGCAGCCTCAACGTGCCGGATCCGGCGTCCTCGTATCAACCCGACGACGTAACCGGTCCAAGCGAGCTAGTCGACCATGGCCATTTCCACTGGAAGGCGATCGACTGGCGCGGCCGGCTCTGGCACGAGGTGGTCATCCTCGAATGCCATGTCGGCACCTTCACGCCGGAGGGCACTTATCGCGCAATGATCGGCAAGCTCGATCATCTCGTTGCGACCGGGATCACGGCCCTCGAATTGATGCCGCTGGCCGACTTCGCCGGCACCCGGAATTGGGGCTACGACGGCGTGCTGTGGTATGCGCCCGATCATGTCTACGGTACGCCGGACGATCTCAGGGAGTTGATCGATCAGGCCCATCTCCGCGGACTGATGGTCTTTCTCGATGTCGTCTATAACCACTTTGGACCGGAGGGGAATTATCTCGGACTTTACGCGCCGCAGTTCTTCTGCGCGGAAACGCCTTGGGGATCTGCGATCGATTACCGGGTGGCCGAAGTGCGCGCCTTCGCTGCCGACAACGCGCTGCACTGGCTCGGCAACTACCGGTTCGACGGGCTGCGGCTCGACGCCGTGCATGCTCTCGCCGAAATGGGTGAGCCGACGATCCTGAACGATATCAGCCGCGCCGCCGGCGTTCTGGCGCACCAGAGCGGACGGCATATCCACCTTGTACTGGAGAACGACGATAACCGCGCGGTGCTGCTCGATCCATCGTCCGCCATTCCGGACGGGAAGTATCGCGCGCAATGGAATGACGACTACCACCATCTCTGGCATGTCATTCTCACCCAGGAGACGCTCGGCTATTACGGCGACTACGCCACGCAACCCCGTCGCCTGCTCGCGCGAACCCTGTGCAGTGGCTTCGCCTATCAGGGAGAGCCTTCTGCCCATCGCGGCGGCCGCTCTCGCGGCGAGCAGATCGGCGCACTCCCGCCCGCTGCCTTCGTGAACTTCCTTCAGAACCACGACCAGATCGGTAACCGCGCGCTGGGCGACCGCCTCGAATGGACTGCCGACGCAAGGGCTATCGAGGCCGCGCTCGCAATCACCCTGCTCGCGCCGATGCCGCCGTTGATGTTCATGGGCGAGGAATGGGGAGCGACCACGCCCTTTCCGTTTTTTTGCGACTTCAAAGGCGACCTCGCCGAGGCGGTGCGAGCGGGACGACGCAGGGAATTCGCCGAGGCCTACGAAATGTTCGGCGACAACGTACCTGATCCCCTTGCGCAGTCAACGTTCGAGTCAGCGGTCCTGCCGTGGCCGAAGGACGGTCAATACCCGCCGCGATATGCATTCATCAGGAAATTGTTGCGCATTCGCCATGACGAACTCATGCCGCATCTTGGCAACGCAGCATTCGCCTCCGCCGAACTCCGCCACACCGATCGCCTACTCTTGGCATACTGGCGCCTCGGCAACGGCTCGCTCTTGCATCTTCGCGCCAACATCTCCGATCACAACGTCACCAACGATGCCTCGCCAATGCGGGGCCGGATGATCTGGGGTGAGGAGCCGCCCGCGCGCTTGCCGGCCTGGTCCGTTTTCTGGTCGATCGGAGCGATCTGATGGACAGCGCCGTTCCGCGTGCAACCTATCGCCTGCAGTTTACGTCCCAATTTACTTTCGACGACGCTGCGGCGATCGTTCCGTATCTCAAGAAGCTGGGCATCACGCACCTCTATGCGTCTCCCTTCATGAAGGCGCGGCGCGGCAGCACCCACGGTTACGACATCGTCGATCACAATATCATCAACCCCGAACTCGGCGGCGAGGATGGCTTCAACCGGTTGAGCAATGTTTTGACGTCTCACGGGATGGGAGTGATTCTCGATTTCGTTCCAAACCATATGGGCGTGCATTACGCCGACAACGCCTGGTGGCTGGACGTACTCGAATGGGGACCAAAGTCGGCGTTCGCCGAATCCTTCGATATCGATTGGGACGTTCTTCCATTCCGTACCAAGCCGGGACTGCTGCTTCCGATATTGGGGGCAATGTACGGCGTTTCGCTCACGCAAGGCGAGATCGAGTTGAAGTATGATCCGAGAGAGGGAAGTTTCTCGGCGTGGTATTTCGAACATCGGCTGCCGATTGCGCCGGAACGTTACAGTGACATCCTCAAGACGATCACCAGCGAGCTTCCGCCGGGCTCCGCCCGCGACGATCTGCTTGCCATCGCCGAGCGCTACGGTGGCCGGGATAATCCCGGGCGCGGCCGGGCATCCGCGCTCGAGCGCGACATCGCTGCTATTGCTGGAGGCACGGCCGCCATCAATCAAGGCCTCAAGGCCTACCGGGCTGGCCCCGACAACCCAGCGCAGACCAAGGCCCTTCACCACCTGCTGGAACGGCAGCACTACAGGCTCGCCCACTGGAAGCTTGCAACCAGCGAAATCAACTATCGGCGATTCTTCGACGTAAACTCGCTGGCCGGACTTCGCGTCGAGAATCGCGACACGTTCGACCGCATTCATGGTCTCGTCCGCCGGTTGATTGCCGAGAAAAAGATACAGGGCTTGCGGCTCGATCATATCGACGGGTTGTACGATCCGGCGCAGTATTGCAGGCGTCTGGGGCGGCTGATCCGTGAAGCGCAAGGCGCAGATCGCCGCCCGTTCTATCTGTTGATCGAAAAGATTCTCGGAGATCACGAAGCGCCGCCGCAATTCGCCGACATCGACGGTACCACGGGTTACGAGTGCCTGAACTTCATTTCCCAGGTTCTCGCCGATGAGAATGGCCTGGAAACCCTCGACGAAGTCTGGCGTCAGGCCAGCGATATCGCGCCCGCTTTCGATCCCGTATTGCGGGCCTCGAAACGACGCGTGATCGAGACGTTGCTCGCAAGCGAATTCACCGTGCTCACACGTTTGCTGACCCGCATCGCCGCGGGTCATTATTCCACACGCGACTATTCCGCCGATAGTCTTCGCCAGGCCTTCGAGTTGTTCGTCCTGCATTTTCCGGTTTACCGCACCTATATCACCCAGGCCGGACCGAGCGAGAGCGAGCGGAAACTTATCTCCGAGACGATCGCCAAAGCGCGGCAGGAGTGGTTCGCTGCCGACGACGGGATTTTTGATTTCCTGCAGGATGCGTTGACGCTTGATCTGCTCGCTCCCGGAAAGCCGCCGCACAGCCGTCAGCGGGTTCGCCGGTTTGCGCTTAAAGTCCAGCAGTTCACCGGACCGACGATGGCCAAGTCACTCGAAGACACCGCCTTCTATCGTTATCACCGCCTTCTTGCCTTCAACGAGGTCGGCGGGGATCCGGCCGCGCCGGCTCTCGACATTGCCGGCTTTCATCGAAAGATGCTCGACCGCGCCGGGCGCCGGACCCACGGACTGATCGCCACGGCAACTCATGACACCAAGCGCGGCGAGGATGCGCGCACGCGGATTCTCGCGCTGACCGAGTTGTCGGACGAATGGGCGAGCATGGTTGGACGGTGGAAGACGTTCAATGCGCGATTGGTATCCACGAACAATGGCGTCCGCAGCCCGTCCGTCGCGGACGAATACATGCTGTATCAGGCGCTGATCGGGGCCCTGCCCTTCGATGATATCGATCACACATTTGTTGCGCGAATGCAGTGCTATGCCGAGAAGGCCTGCCGCGAGGCCAAATTGCAGACGAGCTGGCTCAATCCTGACGCGGCCTACGAAGCCGGCGTCAGGCAATTTCTGGCAGGCATTCTGGACGAACACCAGTCGTCCGACTTTATTCAATCCCTGAAAACCTTCGGACGCCGCACATCGCTGATCGGCGCGCTGAATTCGCTGAGCCAGATCACCCTGAAGGCGACAATTCCCGGTGTTCCGGATTTTTACCAGGGCACCGAGCTGTGGGATCTATCGCTGGTGGATCCGGATAACCGGCGGCCGGTGGACTTTACGGCACGCGAAGCCATTCTCGACGCCGGAGCCGCTGATATCTCAGCTCTCACCGGGAGCTGGACCGACGGCCGAGTCAAGCTCGCATGGATACATCACCTGCTCGACCTGCGCGCGCGCCATGCAAAAGTCTTCGCCGACGGGGATTTCAGGCCGCTGACCGTGGAAGGCGCGCATCGTCGCCACGTCATCGCATTTGCCCGTACTCTTCGCAGCGAGGCCATCGTCGTCGTCGCCCTGCGGCATTTTGCACCTTTCACCGACTCCGGCATGATGTGGCCGAAGTTTGACAACCTCGACGCCTGTGTGGATCTCGGCAATCTGACTCTGATCCATCTGGCGGTGATAAACCAGAAACTCGACCTCAAGCGAGTGCTTGACCGGCTTCCCGTCGCCGTTCTGGCAGCGCGGGTTTCGACGAGGTCCGAGATTGGTCGCGCTGCGCGGTTGAAACAAAAGTTCCAAAAACGAAATAACCGCGATACGGTCGAGCTCAAGAACCACAAGACTGCCAATTGATCACGCACGGAATTGAGCATTAACTTTCTGAAATCGGCAATTCGCGGTTGCCCGTACCTATCGGCGCAAAACAGATCTGGATTACAGGATGGTCTTCAAACTTTTCCCCAAGCAGGATCGCAGCTTCGACGATGATACGTCGATGCCAACCGGCTCCGGAGACGATCGAATCGTCGCGGAGATCAAGAGCGCGATCCTGTCAAAGATCATTCTGGTCGCCGGAAAGGATGTGAAACACGCCAACATTCACGACTGGTATGTTGCGACGGCGCTGACGCTGCGCGACCGCATCGTCTATCAATGGCTTCAATCCGATCGATCCGCTCAGAACAACGGTGACAAGCGCGTCTATTATCTGTCGCTCGAATTCCTGATCGGACGGCTGCTGACCGATGCCCTGACCAACATGTCGCTGATGCAGCCGTTTCGCACGGCGATCGAAGACCTCGGCATCAATTTTGACGCACTGCGCGATGTGGAACCCGACGCCGCGCTCGGCAATGGCGGCCTGGGCCGACTGGCTGCGTGCTTCATGGAAAGCATGGCAACCCTTGCGATCCCGGCGCAAGGCTACGGCATTCGTTATGAGCACGGACTGTTTCGTCAGATCGTTTCAAACGGATGGCAGGAGGAGTTTCCCGAGCAGTGGCTTCTCTCCGGAAACCCCTGGGAATTCGAACGCAGCGACGTGATCTTCGACATCCAGTATGGCGGACGCCTGGAGCGCATCGAGCAGCCCGGCATGCCGGCCCGTACGCTCTGGATACCGGATGAGACCATTCAGGCGGTCGCCTACGACACGCCGATCGTCGGCTGGCGCGGCCGTCACGTCAATGCGCTAAGGCTGTGGTCCGCACGCGCGGTCGATTCGATGCGCCTCGACACCTTCAACAGCGGCGATCATCTTGGCGCGATGTCGGAGATGGCGCGCGCAGAAGCGATCTCGAAATTTCTTTACCCGAGCGACGAAACGCCGGCCGGCCGCGAATTGCGCCTGCGTCAGGAATACTTTTTCGTTTCCGCCTCGCTGCAGGATATTCTCGACCGCCATCTGCATACCGAGGGCGATATCCGATCGCTGCCATCTCATGCCGCGATTCAGCTCAACGATACCCATCCGAGCCTCGCTGTTCCCGAACTGATGCGACTGCTGATAGATAAATATCAGATCGATTGGGACGATGCCTGGGACATCACCACCAGGACAATCTCCTACACCAACCACACTCTGTTGCCGGAAGCGCTCGAGACCTGGCCGGCCGAACTGTTTGAGCGGATGCTGCCGCGCCATCTCGACATCGTGTACCGGATCAACGCGGACCATCTTGCGGCGGCGGAAAAGCATTCGGGAGCCGATAGTCGATTTAGCGCATCGGTATCGCTGATCGACGAAACCGGCGGCCGCCGCGTTCGCATGGGCCATCTCGCCTTCGTCGGCTCCCATCGCATCAATGGCGTCTCAGCCATGCACAGCGAGCTCATGCGCGAAACCGTGTTCGCCGACCTGAACAGCCTTTATCCCGGCCGCATCACCAACAAGACCAACGGCATCACCTTCCGCCGCTGGCTGCATCAATGCAATCCGAAACTCACATCACTGCTGCAGGATGCATGCGGCGTCGCGGTTCTTGATGAACCCGAGCGGTTGCGAATGCTGGAGCGATTATCGGATGACCGCGCGTTCCAGCAACGCTTCCAGGCCGTCAAGCGGGCCAACAAGATTGCGCTCGCCCAGATCATTGCCAGCCGGCTTGGTATCGCCGTCGATCCGTCGGCACTGTTCGACGTCCAGATCAAGCGTATTCACGAATACAAGCGTCAACTTCTCAACGCGATCGAGGCGGTGGCGCTCTATCAGGCCATCCTAGCCGACCCGGACGGAAACTGGACGCCGCGCGTCAAGATTTTTGCCGGAAAGGCGGCTGCGAGCTATCGGCAGGCCAAGCTGATCATCAAGTTCATCAACGACATCGGCGAGGTGATCAACAACGATCCCGCGATTAAAGGCCTCCTCAAGGTCGTCTTCCTGCCGAACTATAACGTCAGCGCCGCCGAGGTCATCGTCCCGGCGAGCGATCTGTCCGAACAGATTTCCACCGCCGGTATGGAAGCTTCCGGAACCGGCAATATGAAGCTCGCACTGAATGGCGCTATCACGATCGGAACGCTCGACGGCGCCAATATCGAAATTCTCGAGCACGTCGGCGAGGACAATATTTTCATTTTCGGCATGACAGCGGACGAGGTTGTCCGGCGCCGCGCCACCGGACTGGACGCCACCGACGTCATCTCGTCGTCGTCGAGGCTGGCCGGCGTGATCGACGCCATCGAACGCGGCGTGTTTTCGCCGGACGACGTTTCGCGTTTTGCGCCCATCGCACACGCGCTGCGGTTTCTCGATCACTACATGGTGTCGGCGGATTTCGAGAATTACTACCGGACGCAACGCGCCGTCGACACGAAATGGCATGGTCCGGAGTGGACACGCTCAAGCATTCTTAATGTCGCACGCATGGCATGGTTCTCGTCCGACCGCACCATCCGGGAATATGCCGAAGATATCTGGAATATTCCCTGACACGATGGCGACCCGCCGACGAACACCACCGCGTCCTGCTTTAAAAAGGGAGGCGCCGGCGGAGTGAGAGCCGCCGGCGCGGTCGACAAGCGATCCCTGCGGAAGATCTTCTTGTCGACGAAGGTGGCAGGGCGGTCGTCTCCGACCGCTGTGTGGGTCAAGCCACCTTGAACTGTTTGGCGATCTCCACCTTCCAGACCGATGGACCCTGCTCCAGATAAGTCCACGAAAACTCGCCGGGATGCCTGGCCTGGATCTGAGAGTAGAGCGGCATCGGATCGTGATCGTTGACCAGGACGAATGACTCGCCCGCCCTGAGGTCGCCAACGATCCGAAAAGCCTTGGTACTGCGTTGCGCCGGCTCCAGATTGCGGAAGTCGATTTCGGCGACATCAATCTCTTCAGTGGTCTGACACATGACCGCTCCTGTCGCCCAAGGGGCCTTCGGAAAGAGCTTTGCCTTCACATTCGGAGAATCAAAGAATCACTCTGTATGTATGTATACTCACCTGATTAAGATCTACAGTCAATACATCTTTTGAAACATCGGCAAACGCCAACCGATCGCCGCAAGGCAGCGCCTTGAACGTGGTCCGCATAATACGAATTCGGATCGGCCGGATCAGTTCGCCTGCTGGACGGCGCGCTGGGCCATGACCTTGACCAGATTGGCACGATAGGCCGCCGATCCGTGAATGTCAGCGATCATGTCCGCATCAGCAATCCTGATCGCGTCCAGCGCCGATGGAGACCAGTCGGCCTTGAGCGCCGCCTCGATCGCGCTGACGCGCATCACGCCATTCTGCGACGCGCCCGTCGCGGCCACGCGGACGTCGCCTGCCCCGGTCTTTGCAACGAACACACCCGTCAACGCGAAGCGCGAAGCCGGATGACGCATCTTGGCGTAGCCGGCTCTTTCCGGAATCGGGAAAGCGACCTCGGTGATGATCTCGCCGTCTTCCAGTGCCGTCGTGAACAGCCCTTTGAAGAAATCATCGGCTGCGATCAACCGTTTGTTGGTCTTCACAGTTGCGCCGAGCGCCAGAACGGCGGCCGGATAGTCGGCGGCCGGATCGTTGTTGGCGATCGATCCGCCGATGGTGCCGCGATAACGAACCGCCGGATCGCCGAGCAACGACGTCAGATGCACCAGCGCCGGAATCGCCTTCTTCACATCGGCGTTGGTCATGATGTCATAATAGGTCGTCGCCGCCCTGATCGTGAGCGTGTCGCCGGACGCCTCGATACCGACCAGTTCCCTGATCCCGGCAAGATCGATCACGTCGGAGGGAGCCGCAAGCCGCTGCTTCATCACCGGCAGCAACGTGTGCCCGCCGGCGAGATATTTCGGATCGGAAGCCTTGGCGAACAGCGAGACGGCTTCGTCGATGCTGGCGGGGCGATGATAGGTGGTCTGATACATGGCCGCGTCTCCCTGCCCGCCGTTCAGCCGTGAATCGCGCGCCAGACGCGGTCGGGCGATGCCGGCATCGCGAGATCGTTGTTGCCGATGGCGTCGGCGATGGCGTTGATGACGGCGGCAGATGCGCCGATCGCACCGGCCTCGCCGCAACCCTTCACGCCGAGCGGATTGCCCGGACACTCCGTCATGGTGTGCTGGATGTTGAAGGACGGCAGGTCCTCGGCGCGCGGCATCGCATAGTCCATGAACGAGGCGGTGAGCAACTGACCGTTCTCGTCATAGACCGCGTGCTCCAGCAGCGCCTGACCGATGCCCTGGGCGAGACCGCCATGGACCTGCCCTTCGACGATCATCGGATTGATGAGGCGGCCGAAGTCGTCCGCCGCGACGAAGTTGACGAATGTCGTCTTGCCGGTGCCGGCGTCGACCTCGACCTCGCAGATGTAGGCGCCCGCCGGAAACGTGAAGTTGGTCGGATCGTAGAACGCGCTCTCCTTCAGCCCCGGCTCCATGCCGTCTGGCAGGTTGTGCGCGGTGTAGGCGGCAAGCGCGACCATCGGCAGCGCGATGGTCTTGTCGGTGCCGGCCACCTTGAACTGGCCCTCCTCGATGACGATGTCGTTTTCCGACGCCTCAAGCTGATGCGCAACGATCTTCTTCGCCTTCGCCTCCACCTTCTCCATCGCCTTGACGATGGCCGACAGGCCCACGGCTGCCGAGCGCGAGCCGTAGGTGCCCATGCCGAATTGCACCTTGTCGGTGTCGCCGTGCACGATCTGGACCTGATCGATCGAAATTCCGAGACGGCCGGCAACCACTTGCGCAAATGCCGTCTCGTGCCCCTGGCCGTGACTGTGCGATCCCGTCAGGACTTCTATGGTCCCGACCGGATTGACCCGCACCTCCGCGGATTCCCACAAGCCGACGCCAGCTCCGAGGCTGCCGACGGCCTTTGACGGCGCGATGCCGCAGGCTTCGATATAGCAGGACACGCCGATGCCGCGCAGCCTGCCCTCGCCCTTTGCCTTGGCCTTGCGCGCGGCGAAGCCGGCATAATCGATCGCCTTCATGGCGGCATCGAGCGACGCGTTAAAGTCGCCGGTGTCGTAAGCCATGATGACCGGCGTCTGATGCGGAAACTGGGTGATGAAGTTCTTGCGCCGCAGTTCGGTCGGATCGACCTTGAGCTGGCGCGCCGCGGTTTCCATCAGCCGTTCGACGACGAAGCTCGCCTCGGGCCGGCCCGCGCCACGATAGGCGTCCACCGGCGCGGTGTTGGTATAGACGCTGATCACCTCGGCGAAGATGTTGGGAATGTCGTACTGGCCCGACAGCAGCGTCGCGTACAGATAGGTCGGCACCGATGAGGAGAACAGCGACATATAGGCGCCGAGATTGGCATGGGTCTTCACGCGCAATCCCGTGATCCTGTTGTCCTTGTCGAACGCCATCTCGGCCCTGGTCAGATGATCGCGGCCGTGCGCGTCGGTCAGGAATGACTCGGTGCGGTCGGCGGTCCATTTCACCGGGCGGCCGGTTTTCTTCGCGGCCCACAGCGCCACCATCTCCTCGGGGTAGATGAAGATTTTCGAGCCGAACCCGCCGCCGACATCGGGCGCGATCACCCGCAGCTTGTGCTCCTGCGCGATATTGTAGAACGCCGAGAGCACGAGCCGCGCCACATGCGGATTCTGCGAGGTGGTATAGAGCGTGAAGTGCTCCTCGGCCGGATCATACTCCGCGATCGCGGCGCGCGGCTCGATCGCATTGGGCGTCAGACGATTGTTGGTGATGTCGAGCGAAACCACATTCGCGGCCGCCTTGAACGCCGCGTCGGTCGCGGCTTCATCGCCGAGCGTCCAATCGAAGATCACATTGCCCGGCGCCTCCGGATGAAGCTGCGGCGCGCCGCTCGCGACCGCCTCGCGCATATCGACGACGGCCGGCAGCTCCTCGTACGTCACCGCAACCGCTTCGGCCGCGTCGCGCGCCTGGTTGCGCGTCTCGGCGATGACGACGGCAACGGCCTGCCCGACGAAACGTACGGTCTCCGGCGCCATGGCGGGCCACGCCCCCATCTTCATCGGTGAGCCGTCTTTGGAATGAATCATCCAGCCGCAGATCAGGTTGCCGATCTTGTCGTCGACCAGCTCCCTGCCGGTCAGGACGGCAACCACGCCCGGCATCGCAAGCGCCGGCGCGGTGTCAATCGCGGTCACCTTGGCATGGGCGTAGGGGCTGCGCACGAACGCGGCATAGGTCATGCCGTGCAGGCGGATATCGTCGACGTAGCGACCCCTGCCGGTGATGAAGCGCTTGTCTTCCTTGCGTAGCGCGCGTGCGCCGATTCCCTCGATTCCCATTATTCGCTCCCTTCGGAGTGATGCCGCGCCTCTTCCATCGAAATACGGCGCGACCGGAGTTTCCTGAGCGGCCTGCGGGGTTATTCCGCGGCCTGCGCCGTCGTCATCCGGCCGGCGGCGTCGAGCACCGATTTGACGATGTTGTGATAGCCGGTGCAGCGGCAGATATTGCCTTCCAGCTCCTGACGCAGAATGTCCTCGGTCAGCCCCGCGCCATGGCGGCGCACGATGTCGATCGAAGCCATAATCATGCCGGGCGTGCAGAAGCCGCACTGGAGCCCGTGATTGTCACGGAACGCCGCCTGCATCGGATGCAGTTCGTCGCCGTTGGCGATGCCTTCGATGGTCGTGATGCTCGTGCCGTTGGCCTGCCCGACCAGAACCGTGCAGGACTTGATTGCACGGCCGTCGATATGAACGGTGCATGCGCCGCACTGGCTGGTATCGCAGCCGACATGTGTGCCGGTCAGTCCCAGATGATCGCGCAGCAGGTGAACGAGAAGCGTCCGGTCTTCAACCTCAGCCGAAACCGGCTTGCCATTGACCGTCAATGTGATCCTGGCCACGGGGATCCTCCCAGGCGATTTCTCATCGGTCAAATAGAACCACGCCCGGCGAACTTTGTAACTCCGATTTTCGTCCTATGCCCTTTCGCAGGATGTATGATCGTTCTGCCGCCGGTGCAGAGCGCGCTCGCCCTGCACGGGAATGTGATGATCGTGATGGTCTCAGGCAAAGTCCACCACGCCAGTCAGCCGCCGGAAGCCCGCTGCCAGCGAATAGCGACCAGACAGGGATCACCAAAAAAACAAGGGCCCCGAAGGGCCCCTGCATCACACCGCGTCTTTCGCAGCCTTGACCGGCCGCGCCCTGACGATCTTTCGGGCCGGCTTCGCCTTGAAGGTCATCGGCTCGCCGGTGAACGGGTTGGTGCCCTTGCGCGCCTTGGTCGCCGGCTTCTTGATAACCACGAACTTTGCAAAGCCCGGCAGCAGAAAGGTGCCGGTCTTCTTGAGCTCCTTGTAGCCTGTGGTCGCAAGCGCCTCGAGAACGCCCTTCACGTCCTTCTTCGATAATCCGGCCTGAGCCGAGACTTTCTCAACGAGCTGTGATTTCGTCATCTGGGTTGCCATCATCGATCCTGTCTGTTGATTCGGCCCGGAAAACAATATTTCGAAATACAGCCAAAAAAACACACCTTATGGGATTTATAACAGCTTACTTCGAGCGCCCCTCGCCGCGTCCGATCGTCCGCCCGGCACAAATCGGAGCGAGGCCGGGCCGTGCCGCCCTTTGCGCGAGGGCAAATCATGCTATGCGATGGCGATGAGGAATCTCTTCCGCTTATGCACCTTCGTCCTGATCGCGGCGGTCGTGTTCGCGACGCTCGGGCCGCCGCGCTATCGCCCGCACTCCCCGCTTGGGCAGGACGGTGAACACGCCCTTGCCTTCGTCCTGGTTGGCGTCGCCGTCGGCCTGGCATTTCCGCACCGGCGCCTGCTTGTCGCGCCGATGTCCGTCATGCTGGTAGGTCTGCTCGAGATCATGCAACTATGGGCGCCCGGCCGCCATGCGCGGCTGGAGGATTTCCTGGTCGACGCCGTGGCAACGTGTGCGGGCCTCGCGGTCGCTGCGGCGATCGCCTGGTTTGCCGCAATGGATCAAGATCCCGATCAGCGGCGGCTGGCGGCGCCGCATGGGCACATCTGAAATCGGAACAATTCGCAACGAGGAAGTCGGGCCGCGAATGAGTGGCAATTGCGCTGTCACGCGCGCTTTTATCCGGAAAGCCGGACTGCTAAACCTCCGCGGATGTCAGGTCTTGCCTCCAATTCCAAAACGAGGGTCGCCGCCGTTTCGATAGCCGCCAGCGCCAGCATGGCGGCGGTCAAGTTCGTGGTCGGCGTGGCGATCGGAAGTCTGGCGCTGATTTCCGAGGCGCTGCACAGTTCGGTCGATCTCGTCGCTACGGTCGCAACCTGGATCGTGGTAAGGATTTCCGACCGGCCCGCCGATGACGAGCATCACTACGGCCACGGCAAGATCGAAAGCCTTTCGGCCCTTGGCGTCATCGCCCTTCTCTACGTCCTTGCGGGCGGCATCGTGGTGCAGGCCTACGCCCACTTGCGCGATGGAGTGCCGCCGCCGACGCTCTCCGCCATTCCGTTCGTCGTGCTGGCGGTCGACATCGCCGTCAATTTCTGGCGTGCCCGAGCGCTGCACCGGACCGCGCTTGATACCCGCAGTCAGGCGCTGGAGGCCGACGCCCTGCACTTTGCTTCCGACGTCCTCGGATCGGTCGCCGTCATCATTGGGCTGGCGCTGTCCGGACTGGGCTACGCGTGGGGCGATGCCGCGGCTGCGATCGGCGTCGCCGTGCTGATCTCCGTGCTGGGTTTGCGGCTCGGACGTGCCACCGTGGAAACGCTGCTGGATCGCGCGCCGGAAGGGTCCGCCGAGCGGGCCCGCGCCGCGATCAGAACATTGCCGGGCATCATCGATATCGAGCGTTTGCGGGTCCGGATGGTCGGTCCCCGGCATTTTGTCGACGTGATCGCCAAGGTGCCGCGAACCTATCCGATCGACCGCATCGACGCCATCAAGCAGCAGGCGCAGGACGCCGTGTCCGCCGCTCTCGGCGATGCCGATCTGACATTCACCGCGATACCGGTCGCGCACGACAACGAAAGCGTCCGCGAGCGCATCATGGTCATCGCCCGCAATTCGGGGCTCGCGATTCACCACGTCACCGTGCACGACCTCGGAGAAAAACTGACGGTCAGCATCGATCTGGAGGTCGATGGCGACATGGCGCTGGTGGACGCCCATGCGATCGCACACCGGCTGGAGCATGACATCCGCCACGCATTCGGCGCCGACGTCGAGGTGGACACGCACATCGAGCCGCTGGAGCCGGAGCTTCCGCTCGGGACGGACGCCGCTCCCGCACGGATCGATGTCATCCGAAAGGCCTTGTCCGGTTTCGCCGAGGGCGGTGCGATCCATGACATTCACAATGTGCGCGTCCGGAACACCGATGCGGGCGAGATCGTCAACTTCCATTGCCGCGCCGCCCCGTCGATGAGCGTCGCCAGGGTGCATGACCAGGTCGACGCGATCGAACGCGCGTTGCGACGCGCCTTCCCGAGCGTCAAGCGCGTCATCAGTCACGCCGAGCCGCCGCGCGGAAGCTGATCGCTGTTGCAGGACCATGTTCTCGTTTCGGACTCACAAAAGGCGACCGCGAAGACTCCTGAAATCTCCATTGGACAAATTTATTTCGTATTAACGAATCGTTGACTCTCGACAGCATCAAAAAAGTGGATTCAAATCGCTGCGATTCGGAGGGGGCGGGGCTGCTCATTCCGGATCGGACGTAGGGAAATTTCTCACGGGGGCCTAAGGCATGGCGCACGCTCAGGCGGCGAGCGCTTGCGCTCAATCCGATTCAATCAAGGGATTGGCGCAATCGATCGCAAAACCGGCCTACCGCAGGCTATTGGTCGCCGAACCCGTGCTTCGCCGCGCCGTTCCCGCGCTGATCATCGCTTTCCTGGTTACGATATGCATTGGCGCCCTGGTGCAGGTCATCGATCAGACCCGGCAAAAGCAGGCAATGACGAAACACGATCTGCTCGCGCTCGCCGACCTGCTGGCCGAGCGGCTTGAGCACGTCGGAGTGATCCGCCAGGATCGCCCCGCCTCCGTCGAGCGCCTCCAGAATCTGTTGCCGGAACTCATTCCCTCGTGGGCGATCGCGCCCGGCCGCCATATCATCGTCACCGGCGCCGATCAGCGTGTTCTCGCGCGCGTCCCGCTCGAGGTGGCGCCTGGCGAGACCAGCCGAATTCTTGAACTCGTCAGCGTCGCGCAGTCGCCCGCGTTGCGCGGCACCTCGCCCGCGAGCATCACCGATATCGTCCTTCTGGATGGCAGCAGCGCGTTCGCGACCCAGCGCGTCGTCAGATCGTTGCTGGGCCAGGTCACCGTCATCCAGGAAAAAAACGATTCGATCTGGCGCCCGGATACGGCGCTCTCGATCACGCTGTCGGCAACGACCGGGTTCGTGGTCCTGATCCTGGGCTTTGCCTTCCACTGGCAATCCACCCGCGCGCGCGAGGGCGATCTCATCAACGACGCGGTCCGCTGCCGGATCGATACCGCGCTCAACCGAGGCCGATGCGGTCTCTGGGACTGGGATCTGTCGCGCGGGCGGATCTTCTGGTCGCAATCGATGTTCACCATGCTCGGCCTGGAAAGCCGCAGCGACCTGCTCACCTTCGGCGAGGTCAGTTCGCTGGTCAATTCCGACGACATCGACCTGTTTGAAATCGCGGACCAGCTCATCGCGGGAAAGATCGGTCATATCGACCAGAGTTTCCGGATGCAGCACAGCGACGGACACTGGATCTGGCTGCGCGTGCGTTGCGAGCTCGGTCATGGCGCCGGCGGCAGAGGCGCTCACCTGATCGGCATTGCCGTCGACATCACCGAACAGAAAAGCCTCGCCGAGAAAACCGTCGAAGCCGATCTGCGGCTGCGGGACGCGATCGAAACCATCCCGGAAGCCTTTGTGCTATGGGACGCCGACGATCGCCTGGTGCTTTGCAATTCCCACTTCCAGCGCCTGCACAAACTTCCCGACAGCGCGGTCGCTCCCGGCACAGCCTACGAGACCGTGATCGAAGTCGGCCGCATGCACGAAATCAGGGCACGACAGCCCGGGACCGGCACGGCCAATCCCGGCGGGCGGACATTCGAAGCGCAACTGGATAACGGCAATTGGCTTCACATCAGCGAGCGCCGCACCAAGGACGGCGGCTATGTGTCGGTCGGTACCGACATCACCCGGATCAAGGAGCACGAGCAGAAGCTCGTCGAAAACGACCTTCGGCTGCGGGCGACCGTCATCGATCTCAAACGGACGCAGGCAACACTCGAGCAACAGGCGATCGAACTCGCTGACCTTGCCCGGAAATACGCGGAGGAGAAGGATCGCGCCGAGGACGCCAACCGGGCAAAATCGAAATTCCTGGCCAATATGAGCCACGAGCTGCGAACGCCGCTCAATGCGATCATCGGATTCTCCGAGATCATGAGCAACGGTATCTTCGGAACGCTCGGCTCGACGAAGTACAACGAATACTGCCACGACATCCTGACCAGCGGCCAGTATCTGCTCGAAGTCATCAACGACATCCTGGATATGTCCAAGATCGAGGCGGGCCGCATGAAACTCGACATGGAGCCGCTCGATCTCTCCGGGTCTCTGGCGGAATCGCTGCGGGTCGTCACAGGCCGCGCGACGGACAAGAATCTGATATTCGACGTCAGGACCGACGACGACATTTCCATCGTCGCCGACCATCGCGCGGTCAAGCAGATCATCGTCAATCTGCTGTCCAACGCAGTGAAGTTCACGCCCGACGGCGGACGAGTTCTGGTGCGAAGTCAGATGCTCGAGAATTCCATCGCCCTGACGATCGCCGACACCGGCATCGGCATCGATTCGCACGCGTTGTGCAGGCTCGGCAAACCCTTCGAACAGGTCGAAAGCCAGTTGACCAAAACCCATGCGGGGTCCGGCCTCGGACTCGCGATCGCGAAGTCGCTCGTCAACCTGCATGGCGGATCGATGCGACTTCGTTCAAAGCCCGGAACGGGGACCGTGGTCCGCATCACGCTGCCGCTTCACGGCTGCCGCGAGCAACCGGCCTGTGCCGCAGCTTAAGTCTTGCCTTCCATCAGTCTGAGAAATACGCCGCGCACATCTGCCTGGGTATCGCGGACGCGCGCTTCGAGCGCCGAGAAGTCGGGAGCATCTCCGGCCCGCGCCAATACCGGCAGCAGATCGTCGCCCGCTGTTTCGGGCTTGAATTTGTCGCTGACGCAGAGCCGGAGAATCTGGGTCAGGTCGTGATAGAGTCGCGCGGCGGGCCGCAGAATTTCCGCATCCGGCAACGACAGGACACCCAGCCGCTGCGCGTTATCGAGCGCCTGCTGGGTGTTGACGCTGAGAATGTCCGGCTTGTCCGCCGCATGGACGAGTTGAAGATACTGCGCGATAAAATCGATATCGACCATGCCACCGGCGGCATGTTTCAGGTCCCAGATGTCCTGTTCGCCTTTTTCCAGCGCGATCGCGCGACGCATTTCCGCAACATCGCTGGCGATGAGCCGGGCATCACGCCGCCGCGTCAGAATGGTCCGGATGACGCGCTCTATCCGGGCGCGAAACGCCGGCGACGACGAGATCACCCGCGCACGCGTGAGCGCCATGTGCTCCCAGGTCCAGGCCTCGTGCTCCTGGTAGTCGGCGAACGAGTCGATATGCGACGCGACAGGGCCGGCTCGCCCGGAGGGGCGCAGCCGCATATCCACCTCATAGAGAATGCCGTAGTTGGTCCGCGTGGTGAAAGCGCTGATGAGGCGTTGGGTGAAGCGCGCGAAATATTGCGCGCCGTGCAGCGACCGCGCTCCGTCCGAGTCCGGATGTTCGGAATCGAAGTCATACAGCAGGATCAGGTCGAGATCGGACGACGCCGTCATCTCGCGGCTGCCGAGCTTGCCCATCGCAACGATCGCGGTCTCCTGCCCCGCGATCCGGCCGTGCTGACCGGAGAACTGGTGCCTCACCAGGCCATGCACGGTATCGACGATGCCCTCGGCCACGTCGGCGAACACGTGCCCCGCCTGCCGCGCCGACACGGTGCCGGAGAGGATGCGAGTGCCGATCAGGAACAGGCTTTCCTGGCCGAACAGCCGCATCCGGTCGAGAAACTCCTCGTAGGAATCGGCGTCGGCGAGTGTAGCCGCCAGCCGCGCAGACAGTTCCTGCCGGTCGGGCATGGCGCCGAAGAAACGCGGATCGATCAGCCCGTCCATGATCTGGGGCCGGCGCGCCAGCATGTCGGCGAGCCGCGGCGCCGCTCCAAGCACGAGCGCGACCAGCGCAACGAGATCCCTGTTCTGGCTGAGCAGCGAGATCAGCCGGCCGCCGCGCTGCAGCGCCTGCAGGAACCGATCGAACGCCATCACGGCACTGTCCGGCTCCTCCGCGCGCGCCAGGCCGTCGATCAGCGTGGGCACGAATGCCTCGAAGGCGGCGCGTGTCGCCTCGACCTTAAGGACTCGATATCCACCAGCCATCCATTGCTGGATGGTGCCGGCGACCATTCTCGGCTGCCTGAAGCCGAGCTTCGACAGATGATCGAGAAGCCGCGCATCCTCAGGTCCGGAACTGTAGTCCACCGACGGCAACGTCGCGGTGCCCGCCGGATCGCCTTCGAACAGCCGGCTGTAGTGTCCCTGCACGCGATCCAGGTGCACGAGCAATTCGGCGGCAAAACCCGCCCGATCGTCAAACCCGAGAAAGCGCGCGAACCGTTCCATCGCCTCGGCATCGGCAGGCAACGTGTGCGTCTGCTCATCTGCCATCATCTGGACCCGATGCTCGACCTTGCGCAAAAACAGATAGGCGGCGGTCAGTTCGCCCCGCGCCTGTTCCGTGATCCAGTTGCTCGAGGCAAGAATGTTCAGCGCCTCCAGCGTCGGACGCACCCGCAATTCGGGATGCCGTCCGCCGGCGATCAACTGCTGGGTCTGTGCGAAGAACTCGATCTCGCGAATGCCGCCGCGACCGATCTTGACGTTGTGGCCCTCGACCGCAATCTCGCTCTGCCCGCGAAAGGTCTGCATCTGCCGCTTCATGTCGTGAACGTCGGCAAGGGCTGCGAAATCGAGATGCTTGCGCCAGACGAAGGGCGATATCTCCGCGATCATGGCGTCGCCAGCCTTGCGGTCGCCGGCGCAGGGCCGCGCCTTGATCATGGCGGCGCGCTCCCACGTCCGCCCTTCCCGCTCGTAATAATCGAGCGCGGCGGCGGTCGAGACGGCGACCTGCGTCGAGGCGGGATCCGGCCGCAAGCGCAGGTCGACCCGGAAGACATAGCCGTCGCCGGTCCTCTGCTGCAGCATGCGCGCCAGCGACTGCGTAAGGCGCACGAAGAACGGCTGCGGCTCGATCCCGGGCGCAAGCGTCGGCGCGGCGAGATCGAAAAACACGATCAGGTCGATGTCGCTGGAATAGTTGAGTTCGGCCGCACCCATCTTGCCCATTGCGAGCACCACGAGGCCGCTGCCGTCCTCGGGCCGCTCGATGTGGGCAGGCTGCAGGCGGCCCCGCGCCATCTCCTGCCGCAACAGGAATCGCAGCGCGCTGCGGACCGCGGCACCGGCGATGTCGGTCAACCCCGCCGTGACCTGCATCACCGGCCAGATCCCGCCGATGTCGCACAGCGCGATCAAAAGCGCTGCCTCCGCCTTGACGGCGCGAAGCCGCCGCATGGTCTCGGCTTCGTCGCCGGACTCCGCCGCTGCCGATATCTCCGCGATCAGTCGCGCCAGATGGCCTTCGGGCTCGCCGCGAAACAGACGCAGCGTCCGGTCCGGATCGGCGCGCATCAGGTCGAAAAGATAGGGTGACGACTCCGCGACGCCGAGCAGGATGGCCTGGACCAGGGGAAATGCCGCGGTCAAAGCCCGCATTGCGCCGGATCGCTCGGGCGTCAGATCGGACAGCCAGTCTTCAAGGCGGCGTTCGGCTTCGGCGCGCGCGAACACCTTTGGACCGTCCGCAAGACGCGCCGCCAGACAGGCCCGGTCCGCGTCGGCCTTCGCGGATGAAATCATGCGCCAATCTGTTGCACGTCCGGCGTCGGCGCCGCAAGCCCCTCACCGTTTCGCGCCGGGATCGACAGCGTCGCGCGCAAGCCAGGATGCGCATCGTCGAGCGTCAGATCGCCGCCGTGCAACGTGGCCACCGCCGATGCCAGGCTCAGGCCGAGGCCGGACCCCGGCAGCGTCCGGCTGGTCTCGAGCCGCACGAAGCGTTCGACGGCGTGCTTGCGGTTAGGTTCGGGAATCCCGCAGCCGTGATCGGTCACCGCGAGAATGATGCGGTCGCCGTCACGGCGGGCTTCGATCAGGATGGTTTTGTCGGCGGCGGTCGCGTCCGCACCGAGCGGCTGGGCGGCCGCTTTCGGCTGGCCGTATTTGATCGCGTTCTCGACAAGGTTTGCCAGCGCCTGGCTTATGAGTTCGCGATTGCCATGCACCGGCGCAGGCTCGGATCGCACGCTGAGCCTCAACCCGTTGTCTTCGGCCAGCGGCTCGTAGAGCTCGTGGATACCCTGCGCGACGTCGGCGGCGTCAAAATCCGCCATGTTGTCGCGCGCCTGTCCCGATTCCGCCCGCGCGATCATCAGGAGCGCGTTGAAGGTCCGGATCAGGCCATCGGATTCCTCGATGGTCTGTTCCAACGCGGCGCGATAGTTCCCCTCGCCGGAGTTGGCGAGCGCTTGCTCGGCGCGATTGCGCAGCCGCGTCAGCGGCGTCTTCAGGTCGTGGGCGATGTTGTCGGAGACTTCCTTCAGCCCGTTCATCAGCGCTTCAATGCGTTCGAGCATCGCATTGAGGTTCTCCGCAAGCCGGTCAAGCTCATCGCCTGAGCGGCCCACCGGAAGCCGTCCGCCGAGGTCGCCAGCCATGATGCGCTGCGTGGTTCCGGTCATCGCATCGATCCGGTGCAGCACGCGGCGCGCCACGAAGATGCCACCGCCAAGTCCGAGGATCACGACGATCAGAAGCGACCACTGCGCGGCCGAAGCCACGACGCCGAAGATGCGATGACGCTCCTCAAGGTCACGACCGATCAGCAGGCGAAATCCATTGGACAGCTCCGTCACATTGACCAATGCGAGATGGTCGGTCTTGTCCTGCTCGTCGAGCCGGCGGTACTCCGTCTCGCTCCAGCCGGTGGTTTCCATCACGCCGGGCTGAAGCGAGCCGACATTGCCGGCGACCGCCAGTCCGGCCGGCGTCGTCACCAGGTAAAGATTGGAGCCCGGCCGCAACGCGCGATTCTCGATCGCGAAGACAAGGCCGCGCAAGCCGCGCCGGTTGAATACACCGGTGAGCAAGCCGATTTCCTCGCCCACCGTCGCCGTGATCTGATCGGTGATCAGGCGGCGGGTATTCCAGGCGAAGTATCCGAGAAGGGAAGCCGCGAACAGCGCGAACAGCAGCAGATAGACCAACGTCAGCCGAAACGCCGTGGTACGGAACAGCTTACCGAACGCCGTCACCGGCGTTACCGTATGTCATCGCGGATCATGTAACCTGCGCCGCGAATGGTATGAAGCAGCGGCCGGTCGAACCCCTTGTCGATCTTGGAGCGCAGCCGCGAAATATGCACGTCGATGACGTTGGTCTGCGGATCGAAGTGATAGTCCCAGACGTTCTCCAGCAGCATGGTCCGGGTCACGACCTGTCCCGCATGCTTCATGAGGTATTCGAGCAGGCGAAACTCGCGCGGCTGCAGCGTCAGTTCTTCCTCGCCCCGCGCGACGCGATGCGACAGCCGGTCGAGTTCGAGATCGCCGACACGATAGACGGTCTCCTCGCGGCCGCCCTGGCGGCGCGACAGCACTTCTACCCGGGCCAGCAATTCGGCGAATGAGTAGGGTTTCGGCAGATAGTCGTCGCCCCCGGCGCGCAGGCCCTTGATGCGATCATCGACCTGGCCGAGCGCGGAAAGGATGAGCACTGGTGTCCGGTTGCCCTTGTCGCGCAGGGAGCCGATCACGGAGAGCCCGTCGCGTTTCGGCAGCATCCGGTCGATCACCAGCACGTCGTAGTCCCCGCCGTCGGCAAGCGAAAGTCCCTCCTCGCCGTCGCCGGCAAGCTCCGCGACATGACCGACCTCGCGAAACGCCTTCACGAGATAGTCCGCGGACTCACGATCGTCTTCGATGATCAGCAGGCGCATCTGGTTGCTGGGGCTACCCAAGATGTTGTCTTTCCATCACCATGGCGCGCCCCTCGCCCGCGCGCAAGGCGGCGAGATACGCCCCGCAATCCGCAAAAAGCGGGCGGTGGAGCTTGGGGCAACTCCACCGCCCTAGTCCTTCCGACGAAGGGGGGCTGTTTCCATCGGAAGGTGGCTCAAGGGGACGGGCTTTTGGCCCGCCCCCCGGAAAGTGCCGTCAGCGGGGGCGACTAATGCCGGCGACGCTTCCCATCTCTTGTCCTCGTGCTTGCGAGGTTCAATTCTTGCAAGGTTCACACCTGTTTTCGATCCGGCGCAGCCCTTGGGGTCGGGATCATGCCCTAACCCTTCGCGATCGGAATCGCCACGAAACGCGCCGTGTCGCCGGAGCGAACCCGCATCAGAACACTGTTCTTGTTGTCCGAGCGCGCCGCCTTGATCGCATCGCGCACGTCGGTCGAACTGGAAACGCTCTTGCCTCCGACCTCGAGGATCACGTCGCCTTCCTTGAAGCCACGATCGGCGGCCGCGCTCTTCGGATCGACATCGACGACGACGACGCCAGCCGTGCCAGCGCCCGCAACCGACGCCGCCGGGGCGACCGTCATGCCGAGCCTGGGAATGTCGCTGCCGTGCAGTGATCCGCGATCCTCGTCGTTCAGGTCGGCTTTCGCTTCGACGGTATTGGGAAGAGTGCCGAGCGTCAGGTTGACGACCTTGTCCGTACCGTTGTGAAGGACGTTCAACTTGATCGACGTCCCCGGCGCCAGGCCGCCGATGGTCCGGGCCAGTTCACGCGCATCCTTGACGGTTGCGCCGTTGACGGCCGTGATCACGTCGCCGGACCGGATGCCGGCCTTCGCCGCCGGACTGTCGGCCTGCGGCTCAGCCACCAGCGCGCCCTCGGCTTTCTTGAGGCCGAGACTATCGGCGATGTCCGCGGTCACCGGCTGAATCTGGACACCGATCCATCCGCGGCTCACCGAGCCCTTGTCCTTGAGCTGGGCGACAACATTCTTGACGGTGTTGGCCGGAATCGAAAACGCGATGCCGACGCTGCCGCCGGACGGCGAATAGATCGCGGTGTTCACCCCGATCACGTCGCCCTTCATGTTGAAGGCCGGACCGCCGGAGTTGCCCTTGTTCACGGGCGCGTCGATCTGGATGAAATCGTCATAGGGGCCGTTGCCGATGTCGCGGCCGCTGGCCGACACGATGCCCGCCGTCACGGTGCCGCCGAGGCCGAACGGGTTGCCGACCGCGAGCACCCAGTCGCCGATCCGCGCCTTGTCATCCGACAGCTTCGCAAACGGGAAATTCGAGCCGCCCTCGACCTTGATCAGGGCCACGTCGGTACGAGGATCGGTGCCGATCACCTTGGCGGTGTAGGTCTTGCCGTCGTCGGTCGTGACTTCGACCTTGTCGGCGCCGTCTACGACATGGTTGTTGGTCACGGCATAGCCGTCGGATGAAATGAAGAACCCGGAGCCCTGCCCGGTCACGACGCCATGGCCATGCCGGCCGCGCAATCCGGGCGGCAGGCCGTCCGGTCCGCCGAAGCGGCGGAAAAACCGTTCCATCGGCGAACCAGGCCGGAACGGCGACTCCGCGTCATCGTCACCGGCGGCAACCTTGTCCTTCATGCGAACCTTCACCGAAATCACCGACGGCTTCACCCGCTCCACGATGTCGGCAAAACCGATCGGCTGGGCCACCTTGCTCACGTCATGGTTGACCTGCGCATAGGCGGGACTGGTGAAGAGATCGGCTTTGTTCGTCGACGGGCTGAACCCGTAGGCGGCCAGACCCAGGCCGGCGCCAACGGACGCCATCAACGCGAGCTTGCGCGCGGTGACCCCGAAGCGGCGGGCGGGCTTGAACGGAGAAGGCGGTGTATGGTCGGGCCTGGCGGTCATGCGGGGTCTCCAGAAGCAGATTGATATGGTGCCGAAGGCCGGCACTTCATGCCCTGAAGATGGGGATTTGCGCCTTACAGTGGGCTGGCCGGGAAATTAATGTTTGGTAACAATGGCAAACGCCTCGTGCGGCTGTTTGGCGCACGCATCACATTTTCAAGCGAAGAGCATCGCTTCGCTGTGAAGAAATTTGCGGTGAAGAAAACGCGTCGAACGAAAAGCCGGCCGCATTCGCAAAAAGGCGCTTCGCTGAAGGGCGACGCGTCCAGTCAGACCGGGTCACCCGTGGAAGGTTCCGTGGCCATCAGTTTTGCGAGCCGCGCCTCTTCTTCCTCGCTCAGGCGGGGCGGCGCATCCGCGGCCGCCTTCATCGCCTTCGAACGCCGCCGGCTGTATCCCCAGAGAGCGAGTCCGCCGCCCAGCAGAACCAGCGGGGTCAGCAGCCAGAGCGGCAAAGTGCTCTTCTCGAAGGGCGGCTTCAGCAGCACGAAGTCGCCGTAACGGGCGACCAGAAAGTCCAGCACCTGTTGATCGCTGTCGCCCTCTGCGATGCGCTCGCGCACCAGCAGACGGAGGTCGCGCGCCAGCGGTGCCGAGGAATCGTCGATCGACTGGTTCTGGCACACCATGCAGCGCAACTCGCGCGACAGGTTGCGCGCGCGCGCCTCCTGGGCGGGATTGGACATGATCTCGTCGGGCTGCACCGCACGGACGGGAGACGCCATCGTAAGCGCGAGGAGAAGAAGAACGCCAACGATGCGCGCGAAATTTCCACCCGCACTGAGTTGTCCCCGCCACGGCGTCCTTTGCATCACCTCATACACAACCCTACTCCGCCGGCTGCAGGGCGTGGAGAGCCTTAGCCGGCTTCGGCGCGCCAACTCGCAGGCGGCGGTCGGACAACGACAGCACGCCGCCGAAGGCCATCAGAACCGGCCCGAACCAGATCAGCAGCACCATCGGCTTGTGATAGATGCGCACCGCGATCGAGCCATCGGCGGCGGTATCTCCCAACGAAATGTAGAGCTGGCTTACGCCTCGCGTCAGCAGGGCGGCTTCCGTGGTCGATGCCGCGCGCGTGGTGAAGTTGCGCTTCGACGGCGTCATCACCGCGATCGGCTGCCCGCCTTTGCTCACGGTGAAGCGCGCGGTCTGTTCGCGATAATTGGATTGCTGCCGCTGCGACGTGCCATCGAAGGTCAGGCTGTAGCCGCCGACCTGCGCCACGTCGTTCGGCTTCATGGACGCGATGAATTCGGTGTTCCAGGTGGTTTCGCAGACGATGCCGATCAGGGCCACGCCGAGGCCGGCGTGAGCGAAGACGGTGCCCCAGGCCGAGCGCGGCAGCCCCTTGGCGCGGCGAAACGATACCGGGAGCGATGCACGAAACAGGTTGATGCGCTCGGCAAGATCACTCAGCGCGCCAAGAATCACGAACACCGCCAGTCCGATCGCCAGCGGCGCGAAGGTACTGCCGCCGCGCGTCCATGCCCACAGCACGGCCACCGCGATCACGCTGCCGATTCCGGCCGCCATCAGCCGTTGCGAGGCGCCGGCCAGATCGCCGCGCTTCCACGCCAGCAACGGGCCGAACGGCACCGCGATCAACAGCGGCACGAACAAGGGAGCAAATGTGAGATTGAAGAACGGCGCGCCGACCGAAATCCTGTTGCCGGTGAGGACCTCGAGCGCCAGCGGATACAGCGTGCCGACGAAGACGGTGGCGCAGGCCGTGGTCAGGAACAGGTTGTTGAGCACGAGCGCGCCCTCGCGCGAGATCGGCGCGAACAGCCCGCCCTGCTTCAGGGCGGAGGCGCGCCAGACATACAAGGACAGGCTGCCGCCGATGAAGGTGCACAGGATCAGCAGGATGAAGACACCGCGCGTCGGATCGGTGGCGAAGGCATGAACCGACGTCAGCACACCGGAGCGCACCAGGAAGGTGCCGAGCAGCGACAGCGAGAAGGTCAGGATCGCGAGCAGGATGGTCCACACCCTGAGCGCGTTGCGCTTTTCCATCACGACAGACGAATGCAGCAGCGCCGTTCCAGCCAGCCACGGCATCAGCGATGCGTTCTCAACCGGGTCCCAGAACCACCAGCCGCCCCAGCCGAGTTCGTAATAGGCCCAGTACGACCCCATCGAGATCCCGAGCGTCAGGAAGATCCACGCCATCAGCGTCCATGGCCGCACCCAGCGCGCCCAGGCGGCATCGATGCGGCCTTCGATCAGCGCGGCGACGGCGAAGGAGAACGAGATCGAGAATCCGACGTAGCCGAGATACAGCATCGGCGGATGCACCGCGAGCCCGATATCCTGCAGCACCGGATTGAGATCGCGACCTTCCAGCGGCGGATTGGCGATCCGCATGAACGGATTCGATGTCAGCAGGATGAACAGATAGAACGCGGTCGCGACCCAGGCCTGCACCGCCAGAACGTGCGCGCGCAGCGACAGCGGCAGATTGTTGCCGAACGCGGCGACCAGTCCGCCGAACAGCGCGAGGATCGTCACCCACAGCAGCATGGAGCCTTCGTGATTGCCCCAGACGCCGGTGATCTTGTAGATCATCGGTTTGAGCGAATGCGAATTCTGGAACACGTTGACGACCGAGAAGTCGGACACGACGTGCAGCGTCACCAACGCCAGGAACGACGCGCCGACGAACACCAGTTGCGCCAGCGCGGTCGAGCGCGCGACATTCATCAGCGCGCCATCGTTCAGCCTCGCGCCAATGATCGGAATGGTGGACTGGATCAGCGCAAGACCAAGCGCCAGCACCAACGCATAATGCCCGGCCTCTGCGATCATTGCGACACTCCCTGCTTGCTCGAGGCCTGCGCGCCCTGTTTGCTGGAAGCCTGTTCGCCGTAGTCGTCCTTCCAGTGGCCCTGCTTCTTCAGGGCGTCGGCGACTTCCTTCGGCATGTAGGTCTCGTCGTGCTTTGCCAGCACGGTGTCGGCGCGGAATACGCCCGAACTATCGAGCGCGCCCTCGGCGACCACGCCCTGCCCCTCGCGGAACAGATCCGGCAGGATGCCTTTATAAGCAACCGGAAGCGTCGCGCTGCCGTCGGATACCTTGAACCTGACCGCGAGATTGTCGCCGCGGACCAGCGAGCCCGTCTCCACCAGGCCGCCCAGGCGGAAGCGCTGGCCGGGCTTGATGTGATGTTCGGCGACCATCACCGGCGTCGAGAAGAATACGATGGAGTCGCGCAGCGCGTTCAGCACCAGCGCCGCCGCGATTCCGAGCACCACGAGGGCTCCGCCGATCATCGTCAACCGCCGCTGCTTGCGAGTCATGCTGTTTCACCTGCGCGGAACATCTTGATCATCCGTCTATCCCGAGCGCCTTGAGCCCTTCGTTGAGCTGGCGCAACCCTGCTTCGTTCCGTTCGAGCGCACGGCGGGCGTCGTCACGCACGACGCGCGACTTCTCCGGCTCCTTGAGCACCATATAGGCGCGAGCCAGACGCAGCCATCCCTCGACGTCGTTGCCGTCCTGTTTCAGGCGCGCGGAAAGCCGGTCGACCATTTTGTGGATCATCGCGGAACGATCGGCCTCGCTCATGTCGCTCGCCGCGGCCACCGCTTCTTCTGTCGGACGCGGCGCGCCGTTCCCGACCTGGTTCAGCGCATCCTGCACCGCGCCGCGCCATTGCGCATCCGCGGGCGCATCGGCCAGCAGAGCCTTCCATATCGTGACGGCGTCGGCGGTGCGGCCGTCCTGCTCCGCCGCCATTCCGAGGAAAAACCGCGCCTTAGGATCCTTGGGATCGAGGGCGACCGCGCGCTCGAACTCGCTTTTCGCATCGGTGGTGACGATGCCGTTGGCGGCCCCCGTAATCGCCGCGCCGAGATCGGCGCGGAGCTGCGCCGTCTCACCGGTATAGGCGATCACGTTGCGATAGGCGCGCACAGCGTCGTCGAAGCGGCTGAGCTTTGCGAGCACCGGCGCCAGCACGGTCCAGCCGCGGCCATCGGTGGGATGCTTTTCCAGATGCGATTCGACCTGCGCCACCAGGTTCTCGAGCGATTGCGATGCATCGGCTGATTGAACGCGCTCCGCCAGCGGGAAATCGGGCAGTTGCGGCGATCCGAGCGGCAGGTAGATCACCAGCGCCAGCAGCGGCATTCCGGCCAGCGCTCCGACCGCCACCACGCGCCGCAGCCAGAGCCTGGAGGCCTGGGGCTGATGATCGTCTTCGGCGTCGGCGGCCTCCAGGAGCCGCCGGCCGATTTCGACCCGAGCCGCGGCTGCCTCCGGCGCGCCGATCAGGCCGGCTGCGGCATCACGCCCGACTTCCGCCAGTTGATCCCGATAGACGGTGGTCTCGCTACCGCCTGACGTCTGCGGCCTCGCCGAACGACCAAGCGGCCACAGCACCGCAAAGACCGCTCCAGCGGTCATCAGCGCGAACACAAACCACAGCGTCATCTCATCAGCATTCCGATGGCCCGGCGCAGGAAACGGCCGGTCCGATGGCGGGGTTACATCACGACTGGACAGGGGACGCAATTGACAATTGCGGCACAATTGGCAGCAAACCCCTGCAACCCTCTGATTCTAGGGCGCGATCGGCAAAAGCGGGATCACACGCCTCGACGGACTAGCCGGCCCGCGACGACTTGGGTTCCGCCGCCAATGCGTTCTCGGCCGCCCGGCTCATCAGCGATGAATAATCGTGGCCGAACAGAACCTCGCAGAAGCGAATCGTCGCCTTGACCTGCTGCTGCCGGAATGGGCGGGCGCGCTCATCGCAGTTGCGGAGCGATTCCACCAGGGTTTGCGCGGCCCGCTCGACGTATTGCTGCAAATCCGAATAGGTGCGCATCGTGACTTCATTGATGGCCAGTTCGCTGGCATAGGTCCGGCACACCGCAACGAAATCGATCAGTGCGGCGGTTTCCTCGACCTCGGTCGGGTCGATCCGCGCGCCGGCCGGAATGTCCTTATCGGGACGCTGGCGGAGCAGACGCCGCACCCGGCCGGGGACATCATCGATTTCCGATTGCAGGCCATTGGAAATACCGACCCTGAGCGCCGCGAGTTGGCGGCCCCAGTTTGAATCGTTGCGGATGTCGAGTTCGGTCCGCAGGCCCCGAATGCCGTCGTGCACGGTCTTCAGATGCTCGGACACGTTTTCGAAACGCCCCCGCCGGATATCGTCATGCAGCGCGGCCGCTGTCCGCGACAAATCCTCCAGCACCAGCGTCACCGCCGCGCCATAGGGCGTGGCCGCCACCCGGAACTCGTCGTCCGCGCCGGCGAACTTGATCGCCAGGCGGATGACCTGCCACGACGCGGACAGCCGCTGCATCACCAGCGACAGCGCGAACGGCGCGGCCAACGGGGTCAGCAGGGAAGGAACATTGAGCGCGGGCATCAGGAGGGCAATCTGGGAATCCCCGCAGACCCGCATGAAACTCGGCAGCCGGATAATGAGGGTGTCGAGGGCCTCGCGAGCGTTCAGAACCGCTCCGATGGAGACAAAATCTTCAGCGACACTGGGCGCGCCGATACGGCCGAGCGCCCGCTGACGGTCGTTGCCATCGGCAATGCGCTGGATGGCGGCTGCGGCGGCCGTCTGCAATGTCCACGTCGCCGCTTCGATATCGGACGCCGATGCGGTTTGCGTTGCGAGAACAGCCTCGAACGCGCGCACGGCATCGGGCGCGCCGTCCTGCGCCAGCCATCGCCAGACAGGCATGAGCGAGGTGCGCCGGATCTGACCGGGGCGCGGCGCAGTCTCCCCCTCGATAAGAAACGGCTCCAGCGGACGGAACAGAAGCCGGGCCGGATCCTCGCGCCGTGGCGGCGCGCTGTCAGCGTGTCCGCCAGAGATTTTGCGCAACTCTTGGAGCACGAAGCTCGCGACCGCGGCGTCTTCATCGCGCTCGACGGCACGCTCGAACTCCCGCATCAGCAACGCCTGCGACTTCGCCGGGAGTTGCGCGAGATAATTCCTCAGCCGTTCGATCGAGGCCTGGTCCATGCCTGTAAATCTTGACGCGAGCGATCGCGCGGGCGCCGGAAGGGCCCGTGGCATGTCATAGCAGGGGCGGTATTAAGGATGCGTTGAGGAAGGCTGGAGCGTCGGCGAAGCGAAGCATGTCTTCGCGGCTCGACGCGAACACGGGTACCGCTTGGCGTGAAAGAGACCCGTCGAACCAAAAACGGAACGCTTCGCTTCTGCCGTCAAGGGTTGCACTCACATCTCAAAAAGAGCTTGCTCCAACATAAGGATAGGCACGGCTTTTAATACGGTCTCGCAGCCGGATCAGCCCACCGCGGCCCATTTGCCGTCGCCGCTCCGGCAGGCGGTTTTGCGCACGGTTTCGAGCTGGCCGCCGATCGTGACGGTGTGGGAGTAGCCGCGGCACGTCGCGCTCTTCACCCTGTAGGCGGGGCCGGCGACGATATTGCCATGGCGGCCAGAATCCGGATTGCGCCACGCAATCGGCGCGCCGGGCGCGCCTCGCTCAAGGGCATCCATCTGGGCCTGATACGCCAGACGGCGGTCGTCATCATCCAGCGCCGAATCGAGTTTGGGCCCGATCAGCCCGCCGAGCGCCGCCTCGGTCGCAGCCATCACCGCACGGTCGCGCGCCGCATCGCCTGTCCCTCCCGTCTGGACGGCGAATGCACCCGCAAACAAGCCCGAGCCGTCGGAGCCACCGGAACTCGTCACGTCGCAGCCGCCGAGGGCGAGCGCCGCCGCCGCGACAATCAACAGCGTATTTGTCTTGCTCATGACCCCTCCGGCGCCCACCCGCCGGGAAGATTTTTGCGTCCGGCCGCACAGGACCCGGCAATTCGGGCGGGACTGCGGCGATGTGGCCGCTTCTTCGTCGGGGTGGATACGTACGTCATGCCGCGGGCAGCACCAGTTCGGCCCGCAGGCCGCCGATCGGTGACGCACCGAGGCTCAGGCTGCCGCCATAAAGCGCGGCGAGGTCGGTGACGATCGACAGCCCGAGTCCCGATCCCGGCTTGGTCTCGTCGAGGCGGCGGCCGCGCTGCGAGGCCTGCATCCGCTCGTCGCCCGACAGTCCGCGGCCGTCGTCGTCGACGATGATGCGCAGCCACGCCGGCTCTGTTCCGGAGGGCGGGCAAATGGAAGCCCCGATGAACACCCGCGACCGCGCCCACTTGCAGGCATTGTCGACGAGGTTGCCGGCCATTTCCTCGAGGTCCTGGCGTTCGCCGCGGAATTTCGCCCCGGCGCTGGCCTCGACGTCAATGGCGACGCCGCGGTCGCGGTGAATCTTCTCCATGGTCCGGCGCAGCGCCTCGATGACGGGAACGACATCGGTCACCGTGGCAACGACGGTAAGCCGCGCGGCGATGCGGGCGCGCTCCAGATGATGAGCGACCTGGTTGCGCATCACCTCGGCCTGTTCGAGCACCTTCGCGGCGAACGGGTCGCGTTGATGCGCGTTGGCCTCGTTGACGATGACCGAGAGCGGCGTCTTGACCGCGTGCGCGAGATTCCCGACATGGGTGCGCGCGCGCTCGACGATCTCCCGGTTGGCATCGATGAGCGCATTGGTCTCGCGGGCGAGCGGTGCGATCTCGACCGGAAATTCGCCCTGGAGCCGTTCGGCGCGGCCGGACCGGATGTCGGCGATGGCGTCCGAAATGCGCTTCAGCGGGGCGAGACCGAACCGCACCTGAAAGATCGTGGTCAAGAGCAGGCCGATCGTGAGCGCGGCAAAGGTGCCGCCGAGGTAATAATCGAAGCTCCGCGTCTCGTCGAAAATCTCGGTTGCATCGCCCGCCACCGTGACGCGGAATTTGCCGTCGGCGCCGAGATCGACCGGCCTCTCCGCCATGCGCAGGGTCTGGCCCTCGGGGCCGTCGACATATCCGACGCGAACCCCCGAGGAGGAGAGCTCGATGCCCTGATCCTCCAGCTTCGGCAGCTTCTTGTCCCACAGCGAGCGCGATGCGCGAATCTCCTTCTCGTCCGGATCGGTGCGGACGATCTCCCAGTACCAGCCCGACAGCGGCAGATCGAACAGCGGCTCGCCGAGCGACTGGAATTGGCGATCGGCCGGCTCGTCGGGCGTCGCCACTTCGGCGATCAGGGTGCGAAGATAAAGATTGAGACGGCGATCGAAGGCGCGCTCGGACGCCGAGCGATAGACCGACGACAAAATCACGCCGGTGATGAACAGAACGATCACCACCCAGGCGGTCGCGGACAGGAACAGCCGCGTTGCCAGCGAAGTCGAGCGACGGGTCAGAAATTCCCTAGCGCGCATCTGCCGGCGGTGTCAGCAGGTAGCCGAGCCCGCGCACCGTCTGGATGATATCGACATCCAGCTTCTTGCGAATGCGGCCGACAAAGACTTCGATGGTGTTGGAATCGCGATCGAAGTCCTGATCGTAGAGATGCTCGACCAGTTCCGTGCGCGAGACCACCCGCCCGGTATGGTGCATGAGATAGGCGAGCAGCCGGTATTCGTGCGAGGTCATCTTGATCGGGTTGCCGCCGACGCTGACGCGGCCGGTGCGGGTATCCAGCGTCACCGGCCCGCAGGTCAGCTCGGACTGGGCATGGCCGGCGCTCCGGCGCAACAGCGCGCGAATGCGTGCCAGAATTTCCTCGAGGTGGAAGGGTTTTGCGACATAGTCGTCGGCGCCGGCATCGAACCCCTGCACCTTGTCGCTCCAGCGGTCGCGCGCGGTGAGGATCAGGACCGGCATGGTGCGCCCCTGACGCCGCCAGGACTCCAGCACCGAAATGCCGTCCATCTTCGGCAGTCCGATATCCAGCACGACGGCGTCATAGGGCTCGCTGTCGCCGAGGAAATGTCCCTCCTCGCCGTCGAACGCACGATCGACCACATAGCCGGCGTCGGTCAGCGCGGTCGTGAGCTGACGATTGAGATCGGGATCGTCTTCGACAACGAGAAGGCGCAAGGCAGGCTCCGCTGATTCCAGCCTTCAAGATGAACCGTCGCCGCGTGAATGGCAAATGAACGGCGAAACCCCGCTCATGTCATATTTCCGTGCGGCGGCAGCACCTTGTCCTCTCTCCGGGCAGTTCCTCGGCGGCGTCAGGTTGTGGTCGAGCCGTCGTCCGGCGGCAGCGGACTCAGAAACGCGCCGGCCGCCGCGTTGATCCGCTCCAGCACCGCATCGATCTCATCGGAGGTGGCGTTGCTGCCGCCGATCAGGCCGGCGATGGCCTGAACATAGGGGATCGACGAGACCACGCCCTGCTCGATCGCCGGCGCGACCTTGACGATGGCTTCGACGATGGCTTCGGCGACCGCAAGGCCGGCCTCGATTTCTGCTGCTGTAACCATGTTACTGTGCTCCCGATGCGAGGATCTGCTGGACGGCGACAAGCGCCGACTGCGCCGCCGAGAGCGCATTGGTGATGTCGACGGACGGATAGGTCTTCTGCAGAGCCACCAGATTGTTGACGGCGAGGTGCGCCTTGAGCATCGCGGCCTGCAACCGTTCGATCACCGACCGCCTTGCGCAGATGTTGGTCGCGCCCGGCAGGGTGCCGGTCCTGCAAAGCGGCAGCGCCTTGTAGGCATTGGCGGCATTCACCGCGACGCCATAGGCGTTTTCGATGCCGTAGACTGTGTTGCGTGCAACGGCCGTGTTCAGATTCAAGGACGGCAGCGAGACGGTCTGGCAACCTGCCAGCGCCAGACCGGAGACGAGCGCTGTCGCGACGACGAGCTTTCGCATGAGAACTCCTGTTGTTCGTGAACTTACTTGACCGCGCCGGTCGCGGCGCTGACGGTCGGCACGTCGGGACGCGCGGCCGCAACCGACGGGACCGCCTTGGTGCCGGCCTTGACGTAGAGGCCCCATGCCACTGTGAAGAGCGTGCCGATCGCGCCGATGATGCTGGTCACCTGGTCGGAGGTGACCCATCCCTTGCCGGTAGCGAAACTGCCGGCGGCGATCAGCAGATAGCGCACGATCTGCCACACCGAATCCGATGTCATGTCTTGTCTCCAGTGATGTTGCGATTGCCTGAAACCGTCAGGCGACGGGAAAAACCATGGCCTGCGCCCGACGCCACTCGGTTTCGGTCATGGGATACGGCTTGCCCGCTTCCCACTGCGCTTGCGCCTGCATCAGCGCGAGGCCCTTCGGAGAGGCGAGCAGCGCAGGCGTGATCCAGGTTTCCGCCGTTATGCCGACATGTTTGCCGAGGAAGGCCATATAGGCGGCCGAGGAATTGTGGCCGGACCATTTCTTTATCGCCGCCGCCAGCGACATGTTGCAGTAGCCGACCTTCCACAGCGCGAACTGCGCCGCCGCGCCGTGAACAACATCGGGAAACACGGCGATATGGTTGGCCTGTCCGTCCTTCAGCACAACATCGGAGACGGCGCCCCATGTGTTGGCGTGCCTGCCGCCCCACATGGCGCCGGGGTTCTTGTATCGAATGGACGCGGGTTCGCGCGCCGCCTTGAGGGCTGCGTTGGGCATTGGCTCGATCCTCTTTGATAATTGAGTGGATGCTACCGCATTCGGCGCGCCCGGATGGCTCCCCACGCCGATATGGTCGATGTGGACCAGTCAGCACGAGCGACAAGATAGTAAGTCGTACTACTGGCAATGCTGACGCGGCTTACCGGGATCGTTAACACCGAGGCGGCGGTGTCGCCTCCGCCCGGAGTCTTGATGCCCAGGATCGACACTCTCCCGCTGTCATTTGATGGCATGGTATTTGTGGCGGTACTGATTCCTGCACGATAGGCCGTCGTCACGACCGTGCCGCCAGGATTGAACCCGATCCAGCCTGAGATATCCCAATCGCCCGGGGTGAGGGTCAGGGACACAACTGTCACTACGGCGCCGCTCGTCAACGCGACCGCGCTTGCGATAGCCAGGTTGGCGATTTTCTCCTCGCCAACATCGCCAGCCGCTGCATCGGTATTCGTTGCGATGCCCGGGACTTGCCCCACGTCCGCAGTGGCAATGGCTGTCAGGCCAAGGTTGCTGCGCGCCGTCGCGGCACTCGCGAGGTCGCTCAGGTTGTTTGTCGACAGCAGGTCGCCGCCACCCGAAGCCCCCGCCCCGCCCGCGATCGCCTGCCAGCGCGTGGCGGTGCCGTCGTAACGCAGGATCGCGGCCCGCTTTGCCGCGATCGTCAGGTTTCCGCCGAAAGAAAAGCGGTTCGATGCCGACGACGATGTGCTTTCGTCAAGCAGCGTCACGGGCTGGCTTCCGACATTGATGATGGCGAGGCAACGCCCCTCCGCTCCGCTGGCCAGGCCCGAAATGTTGCGCGCCGCGTTCGCGTTGATTTGCAGTACCGACGCCGCCGCAAGACCGGTGGGATTATAGTTGTTCTGATCGGCGGTGATCTGCGCCGGCGAAATGACGCCGGTCAACGACAGCCCGCGCGGCAGCGTCAGGTTGCCGGAACTCTGATCGATCGTGAACGCTTCGATCCAACTCGATCCGTCCGGCGAAACCTTGAGCTTGAATGTGTCGGCGCCGACCAGGCCGAACTCCGCGCGGCCCGAGAAATTATCCGAGAAGAATACTGACGCCGTATTCGCCGAGCCTTCCTTCGAGACCTGAAGACGCATGTCGCCGGTGCCGCCGTCGGCAGCATCGATGGCGGCGAACAGTGCGGCGTTGGAAGCAACCGCCAGCAGATTGGGACTGCTCGCCGCCATGTTGACGCCGAGATGCGCCACATTATCGAGCGACGCCGAACCGCCTGCGCTCTGCCAGGCCGCGCCGTCGAACACGAACAGGCCGCTGTCAGCTGCCGACCAGATACACCATCCCGTCTTCGGCGCAAGGAACGCCCAGGCGCCGTCCTGCCAGGTCGCGATGGTGTTGTCTTTTCCGGTCCATGCGCCGGTCGCGCTGCTTGCGACCACGTGCCGGTCGCCGTCCGCCGGACTGGAGGGCGGTGTCGTGCGCGTCCGATCGAGCACGCCGATCTGCACCACTGCGTCGAGAATGCGCAACGCCTCGTTATGGGTGACGTGCTTCTGCGCCTGGCTGCCGTCGATATACGGCAGTCCGAGATTCGGTGTGTCTGTCATGGCAACTCAGAGGGTGAGAGTGAGTTCAGTGGGATGTCCCGCGCCGACCGTCGCCGATACTTGCGCGACGCGAACATGCAGGCTGGTTTGGGCGGTACCGAAATCGGCGAGTTCGTCGGCGTTGGCGTAGAGCGTCTCGGATGTGTTGCACGCGATGCTGCGTACGATCGAACCGCCGGAGAAGATGTCGAGCGTATAGGCTTCGCTGTCCTCACCAAGCGGCACCTCGACGCCCCAGCCGTCGCCGTCGATACGTGTCCGGCGAATCCACGAGATATGAACGCCGCCGCTCTCGCGCGATGCCTTCACCTGCACCGGCGACAGCGGCAGCAGCGCGGTGGCTCGCGGCGTCACCGTCAGCGTGACCGCGGTCGGATCGTCATGGTTTCGTCCGGCGGCGGCGAGCCGCACCAGGACCGGCCGGTCCAGTGCGTTCAATCCGCGCGCCAGCGGCGTAAGATGCGTGTCGAGCAGGACGAACCGCGCGCCCGCCGGCAACATGTCGGCGATGGCGTATTCGCTGCCGGCCTGCCCGCGCAGCAGGCGGGATACTTTATAAGTGCCCTCGTCCACCAGCTCCGCATTGGCGAACTGCAAAACTTCCCAGTCGCCGTCGGCACTCTGTACGGCGGCCGCGTTGGCGCCCGCCAGCACGCGGGCATCAGACAGCGACGTGAGCGCGCCGCCATAGAGCCGCACGCGGAAGACGTTGCCGCAATCCCAGCGACCCGAGGGTCCCCCCGCCAGCGGGTCCAGCGTTTCACCTGATGTGGCGGGGGCCGGTATCACCGCGGACGGTTGAAAGCTCGCGCCATCCGGCGAGGTCCAGACCGTCACCGACGTCGGCCACGGGCTGGCGAAGACGGCGAGCCGCGTCAGGATCGGCGGCTCCGACGACTCGATGGTCGGCAGATCGAGCACATCGGCTTCAACCGGCCCGAGCGCGGCCGGCATCGCGGGCTGCGTTGGGCGCGGCGTCGACAGCGGCACCGAAAACACCTCGGGATCGATGCTGCGCGCGGTCACCTGCCGCGCTTCCGCATCGACGGTCGCGCTGATTTCGAACAGCCGCCGCCGTCCGTTGACCGTCACCGCGATCACGTCGCCCGCCGTCAGCGACAGGCATTGCGGGCCGAGCGAGAACGCAGCGCTTTCGCGTCCCGCCCACAGATCCTGCAACCAGATCTCGGCGCGCCGCGCCATCGCGGCGTCGTCGCTGACGACCGCAAGGTCGGAGTGAACGCTGCGGTTCGAGCCGCCTGCGAGTCGTCGCGACGTCACCGCGGAGCGCCTGTAGTCCACGGTGCCGTCGGTAAAGCCGAAACCGGCCTCGCGCGGCAGTTCGGTTTCCTGCGCGCGGCTCAGCCGCGCCGGAGCGCCGTCGTCCGGGAGCACCAGGTCGTCCTCGACGAATTCGGCAACCGGCGCGCCGCCGCGTGAAAGGAAGCGCAGCGTGCCGTCAGCGGCGGTCGCGTCAAAAGCGTAGGCGCCGGCAAGCGGCTCGATCATGGCACGCGGCGACATCGGCCGGTCGATCACGTAGCCATCGCAAGCCTCGCGCAGCGCGGAGGTGTCGGCGCCGGCGATACCGCAGTCCGCGAGCAGCGACGCAACCAGCGCGTCCATTGGCGCGGCGCCGAGCCGTCCGGTGAGCCAGTGCCCGGTCTGCCAGTTCGGCCCGTCGCTCCAGACCTCGGTCGCGGCGGGAAACGCCGGATAGGGCCGCGCATCCCAGGTCCACAGATGGATCGCGGACGCATCGATCATGCGGCCGCCATAGACCGAAGAGACCGGATTGTCCGCATCCGCCGCGCCGAACGCGGGATCGAACTTGCCGAGAAACGCTTGCAGATAGCGGCGCTGGATCAGATCGTCGCGATTGCCGCCGGAGAAATATGGCAGGTTGTTTTCCGACGATTTGGGATCGGGAAACACGCTCGGCTGGTTGGCGCCCTTGTCGACCGCCGGGCAGCCGATCTCGGTGAACCAGATCGGCTTGCCTTGCGGCAGCCATGCGGTTGGGCTTGCGAGTTCAACGCCACTGATGCGCTCGTGATGCGCCGACGACCACCATGACCTGATGTCCTTGACGCGGAAGGTCCACGGCTTGCCGAGGCCGTCGGTGATCGGCGAGCGGTCCTGCGCCGCGCGCGCGGCGTCATCGGTGTAATACCAGTCGAACCCCTCGCCGCTGTAGACATTCCCGGCGAGATAGCCGACGTCGTAGGTCGAAGCCGCGATGCTTGAGTCAAGATGCCCGGCCTCGTCGCGCCAGTCCGCCAGCGGCGCGTAGTAATCGATGCCGACGACATCGATCGCGCTCGATGCCCACAAGGAATCGAGCGGAAAACGAACCTCCGAGGCGTCCGGCGTGACGACATCCGCGCCGTATTCGGTCCAGTCCGCGCCATAGGTCACGATCGTCGATCCGCCGACGATGGCTTTGACGTCCGCCGCGAGCGCAGCAAGCGCATTGACGGCGGGATAGACGCCGCTGCCGGAGCGCACCCGCGTCAGCGACCGCAACTCCGATCCGATCATGAAGGCGTGGACGCCGCCGGCGGAAGCCACCAGGTTCGCATAGTGCAGGATCATGTTGCGATAATTCCAGCTTCCGCCGGAGAAGAAATTGTTGACCTGCGTCCCCGCCGCCGGTGCGCCTTGCGGCGAGCCCGTCCGCCCCGGCGCGGGATCGCAGGTGATGCGGCCGCGCCAGGGATAGGCCGGCTGCGACGATGCTCCGCTCCATGGATCGGCGAGGCCGTTGCCGGCGGCAATATCCATCATGATGAAAGGATAGAACGTAACCTTGAGGCCGCGCGCCTTCAGTTCCGCGATCAGATGAACCACGCTGGCGTCCGAAGGCGTGCCGCCGAACGCCGGACGGCCATCGACCTGCGACACCACATAGGCGCTTCCCCGCGTCACGCCGGCGACCGACCAGTCGCCGCCGCGCGTGACCTTGCTTGCGCTGTCGACGCCCGGGCGAACGATGCAGCTTCCGGCGCGCAGGTCAGAGCCGAACCATGCCACAACGATCGCCACGCGTTCGAGGTTGGGACATGCGCCTTGCAGATCGTCGAGCGCCGCGATCACGTCGGACTCGGCGTTCGACACATGACGGTTTTCCGTCGCCGACTGACCGGGACCGAGCGAGCGCACGATAGCGGACGGCTCATAACCGAATTCTGTCGTGCCGGGGATCAGCGTCACCGCGCGCGCCATCCGTTCGAGCTGGCCGATGGGGCGGATGATCTCGAACGAAAGCTGCGGAATGCGGTTGCCGAAATTCGCCAGCGGCAGCCGCTCGAACACGACATAGGCGAGTCCGCGATAGGCCGGCGCGTTGCCGGCGCCTTCCTTGGCGACGATCAGATCGTCCGGGGCCTGATCCTCGGTGCCGCGGTGAACACGGATCGTCAGTCCGTGGAGATCGAACGGCCGTCCGTCGGCCCAGATCCGCCCGACCCGTCCAATCACGCCTTCGCAAAGGCCGACCGCGAAATTGGCGAAATAACTGTAGGTGGTGGTGGTCGTGGTGGGGCCGCTGAACAGTCCGCCCTTGCCGCCGGACGACGAGCTTGTTCGGCTGCTGACAACCTCTTCGAGTTGCGTCGCCCAGATCACCTGGCCGGACAGCCGCGCGCGGCCGTAGACGCGCGGGATCGGCGCGCCTTCGGTCGAAGCCATCACGTCGAGGTCGGCGAGCCGCGGACCGATTACATTCTGGTTGCCGGGGCCGAACAGCTTGCGGTCGACGACGTTGCCGACCAGCGCGCCGACGATGCGGCCCGCGATCGCGCCGGCCGGACCGAACAGCGCGCCGGCGGCGCCGCCCGCGACGGAAAGAACCAGCGCTGCCATCAGACGGACACTCCCGGAAAACGAAACGCGTAAGCCAGCCGACGCCGCCACCACGGCGCGAGAGCGATCTCGCAGACGGCCGCGCCGTCATGGGCGTGAATCATCGTGCGCTCGCCGGACGCGATCGCGACGTGCTTGGCGACGAAGCCGTCGCGCCAGCGGAACAACAGCACGTCGCCTGCTCCGAAGCCGTCGCCCGCGACCGGCACCAGATGACGCAGCGCCGCCGCGACCAGCGTCTCGTCGCCCTTGGCTTCGGCCCAGTCCGGCGCATAGGGCGGCGGCGTTTCCGGCTCGTCGCCGATGCAGTTGCGCCAGACGCCGCGCACCAGACCAAGGCAGTCGCAGCCGACGCCCTTGAGCGACGCCTGATGGCGATAGGGCGTGCCGATCCAGCCGCGGGCTTCCGCGACGATGGCGGCGCGGGTCGTATGCGGGAAAGTCATGAGCCGCCTCCGTAGTCCGCCTTGGTGCCGCTGCCGTTATCCGGCGAGCCGGGCAACGGGTAGCTCACGATGAAATCGTTGCCGGGAATCTGCGGAAAGCCGCGAAAATTGACGGTGTTGGCGAAACGATCGCGGCAGGTTGCGAAACTCTTGTCGCAGCCGGCGGTGATCGCAAAACTGTCGCCGACCGCGATCGGCTCGGCCATCGCCTGCCACAGCGACAGCCGCACGTCGCCCGCGGCGATGTGATGCTGTTTCACCTCGACGGCAACACCGGCATTGGCTCCGGTCGTCCACAGCACCCGCCCTGCGGTGAACCAGCCGTCGGCAAGGCCATCGAGACCCGAGACCGTGACCAGCGACGTTCCCTCGATTGAGGTCACCGCGCCGCTGCGGCGAAAAGTCGAGCTGGCCAGATTGACGCGGCATTTGCCATCGCCGAGATCGACGCCGCAGCGTGCCGTGAACAGACGCCCGCTATCCTGCGCCAGCGCATCCGCGAGTCCGCGCAGTTCCGCGGTGAACGCCGCCCCCTCGCGCCGCACCTCGCCGAGCGAGCCCCGCGCGATCATGACTTTCAGCGCGACGTCGCTCCAGTCCACCAGCCAGGTCGCGACTTCGGCGGCATCGTAACGTCCGGCGGCGAGATCGGCCTCGCTCAGCGCGTCGTCGGAAAACGCGCCGGAGATTTCGGAGCCGTCGACCGCAAGGTCGAACCGGCTGGTGGCTTCCGACGCGGTGAAGCCGGTGGCGGCGCGACAGGTGATGTCGCCGACCGCCAGATCGCAATCGTGATCGGTGAAGCCGAGCACGACGCCGTCGCGCCGCGTCACGATCCAGCAGCGCGCCAGCGTGGTCGCGCCGGAATCGAGTTTGGCCTGAAGCATGGGAGGGATGCTTCTCACAGACGTATCTCCACCAGCGGAATCTTCGGAATGGCGCCGGCGGCGAAGGTCGCGAGATCGACCTCGAGGTAGTCGGTGTCGAAGCGCACCGGCACGTCGAAACTGAATCCCGCGGTGATCGCAGTTCCCGCCGGAGGGACATGCCCGGCGGCAAACGTGACGACGCCCGTGGTCGCATCGCAGGTGAACGCGGAGCCCGCCGCGACTTCCTCGTCGGCGACTGCGACGCGCACGCTGCCGCTGACCGGCTTGGCGATCGCGCGCGCATAGGGCGCGAACGCGCCGCCATATGTCTTGATCAACTGAAACGACGCGGTCGCGCCGTCGCCGATGCCGATGACCTGGTCGAGCGGCGAGATCGCAACACCCGTCAACGCCGAACAGCAATCCACCCGGTCGCGCCAGCGAAAGCCGTAAAGCCGGCCACGACGCTCCTCGAAGAACGCAACGACGGCCTGCAAGGCATCCAGCGTCCTGACGCCGTAGCCGGCGTCATAGCGCCGGCGCGACTGCGCCCAGCGCGCGTTGCGCGCCTCGCGGCCCGAGCCGAAGCTCACGATATCGGTGCGCCGTTCCGGCCCGCCTGCGCTCTTCAGCGCGACATCGAGCGGAAACAGGACTTCGTGGAAGCTGGTCATGACATGTCCTGCGAGGCGATCAATGATCGTCATTGCCGGGCTCGACCCGGCAATCCATCACGATCAAATCATGATTGATGGATGGCCGGATCAAGTCCGGCCATGACGCTCGAATGAGACTCCAGACCATCACAAGCTCCGCTGGCCCCGCGCCACCGCGCGCGCGATCTGGCCGGTGACGTAACTCTCGGAGCGGCGGAAGCTGTCGAGATCCGGCGTGGCGATCTGCACGGTGATGCTGTTGCCGCCGCCGCTGCCGGAGACGCCGAGCCGGCCGTCGGGACCGCGCGCCAGCGGCATGATCGCCTCCGGGCCCGCCTCGCCGGCAAGGCCGACGCCGCCGTCCATCATCGGAAAGTAACTCGGCGCGCCGATCACGCCGCCCGACGCGAACGGCTTGATGGCGCCGAGCGCATTGGCCTGCACGCCGGCCGCGCCGATGCTGCCAGTCAGTCCCGAGAACAGGCTGGAGATGCCGCTGGTCAGGCTTGCCGTCAGCGGCTTGAACGCGGCGGTTACCGCCAGACTCGAGACGCGCAACGCCAACGTCTTCAGCACGTCGTCGAACTGCTTGCCGCCGATGACCGACGACGAGAACGCCTGCGTCATCGCGCGCGCAAAGCCGCCCGCGCTGACGGTGAGCGCCTGGGTCTTGGTGTTGAGGCTGTCCAGCGTACTCGATGCATCGTCAAAGCTCGTCTCGTCAGTCATTGTGTCCTCACTTGCGGGGCGTGTCGGGAAACCGTGCCAGCAGATCGTCGAGGTCGGTCCGCGCCAGCGGCGCGACGGAAGGCCCGCGCACCGCGCGGATCGCCTGCGCCAGTTCGCGCGGCGTCATCCGCCAGAAGGCATCCGGCGCGAGCCGCAACACGCCGAAGCCGAAGCCCATCGCATCCGCCCATGGAAACGGCTTCACCGCGCACCACCGTCATCGAAGGTCGCCGCGATCAGATCGGCCGCGATTTTGACGAAGCCGGCCACCCCGCCATCGACGGTCATGACCGCGACCTCATCGTCGGTGATGGCTTCGCCCGCGCCGCGCAAGCCTGCAGCGATGATGCGGGTCAGATCGCGCGCCGACGGCCGTCCCGAACCGAAACGCTCCGCAAGCGCCACCAGGTCGCCGGCGCCGAATGCAGATTCAAGCTCCGCGAGCGCGCCCAGTGTCAGCACCAGCGTGCGCTGCCGCCCGCCAAGCTCGGCGGCAATTTCGCCGCGATGTCTGTTCGGCATGAAGTAACCTCGTTTTTCCCTCTCCCCTTGCGGGAGAGGGTGGTTTCGAACGAAGTGAGAAATCGGATGAGTGGAGCTTGCGAACGAGGCGCTCCCCTCACCCGCCTTCGCTCCGCTCAGGCACCCTCTCCCACAAGGGGAGAGGGAAGGCAGCAAACGTCACATCGCCGTAAACGCCAGCGCCCCGGCGGATTCGAGTGCGACGTCGAACGTCACCTCGCCATTGTGCTCGCCGGCGAATTCGAGACTGGCGATCTGGAACGGGCCTTCGATGGTGCCGAAATCCGGCACCACGACCTGGCAATCGTTGATCGTGCCGTTGAAGAACGCCTGTCGCACCAGCGCGTCCGACGCCGCATCCTTGAACAGGCCGCGGCCCGACAGCGAGGCGCGCTTGACGCCGGCGCCGGCCAGCAATTCGCGCCAGCGATCGGTCGACTCCGCGTTGGTGATATCGACGATCTCGGCGTTGAACGCGATCCTGCGGCTGCGCAATCCCGCCACCGTGACGAAGCTCGCGCCGTCGCTCATCTTCAACAACAGGTCCTTGCCCTTTTGTGCGCCCATGACGGCTCCTTGATTCTAGGTTGTCGGTTCGGTCACGGCGCGGAATCGCACCAGCGCGTGATAGGTGCGGCCGTCGGACTCGCGGCGGATATCCGCGACCGCGAAGCGAAAGTTGACCAGCCGGTGGCCAGTGAGCGTGAGCGGCGCGTCGTCGAGCGCCTGCAGCATCGCGCCGGCAATGAGGTGAGCTTCGCCCTGCCCGCCCTGGCGCGAGCGCGCATGCAGCGTGATCTGATGTTCCTGTGTCGGCCCGTCGTCGACCGACGCATCGGTGACGCGCGCCTCGCCAATGCTGACATAGGGCAACAGCGCTCCGCGCGGTGGTTCGTCATAGACCCGCTTGCCGCCGAGCGCGGCATGAAGCCCGCTGTCGGCAGCGAGCGCATCGTGCACGGCAGCGCGAAGCGCTGAATTGGCGCTGGTCATCATGATGTCCTTTTCGAGTATGCGAAAGCGGTCACAACACCTGCACGCGATAGCTCGCGATCATGGCGCTGACGCTAGCCGGCATCATTGCGACGCTCTGGCCGATCGCGATCAGGCCGCGGTTCTCGTACCAGTGCGCCACCAGCGTCCGCACCGCATGGCGCAGCACATCCGGCACGTCGGTCGCACCCGTGCCGAAGCCGATCTCGACATCGAGTTCGATGCCGGCGGTCGCGCGTCCCGGCGCCGGCAGGCTCCACGCCGACGGCGCGATCACGCCGGCCGTCTTGTCGAGGACGAATGTTTCTGCATCGATGACCGAGGCATTGCCCGCGGAATCGTAGATCCGCGCGGCGACAAGCGTCCGCAGTGGACCACGGCCTAATCTGATGCACCCGTCCTTCGGCCATCGGTCCAGCACGAAGCGCCAGGTCTGCGCGATCAATGCGCAGCGCGTCATGGCTTCGACATGGCTGCGCGCCGCCGCGATCAGCGAGGCGATGACAGTGTCGTCGTCATCGTTCTCGGCGCGCAGGAAGCTCTTGGCCTCCGCGACCGACCACGGTTCGATCGCAGGCCCACTCAAAAGTATCGAAGGCATATTTGTGCTTTTCCTTTTGCTTGATTAATACGCCAGTCGGCTTGCTTCACCTCTCCCGTCGGGAGAGGTCGGCCTGCTCAATCGCGCGGAGCAGACCGGGTGAGGGTTACGGCTTGTCGAGAGGCAATGCCCCTCACCCCGCCTCTTTTTGCGGGAGGAAGCCTGTTGCGTATCCAGTTGACAGCCGCGCTACGCGATGGCTGACATCGCTCCATGATTCATAAATGTATTCGCCTGGCTGTGGCCGCGACGGTCCTGACGCTGATGCAGCCCTCATTCGCCATGATCGGCGGCGGCAGCGCGCCTTCGCACGCTGCGGCAGGCGCGGTCGTCACCATCGTCGGCTCGCACGGCAACTCCTGCACCGGCGCGCTGATCGCGCGCGATATCGTTCTCACGGCGGCGCACTGCATCGCGCCCGGGACCACCACCAAGATCGTGGACTACAAGAGCCAGCCGCCGCGCCTGCTCGATATCCGGCGCACCGCCGTTCATCCGCGGTTCGACATGCAGAGCCTGCTGGCGCATCGCGCCACCGCCGATGTCGCGCTGCTGCAACTCGCCTCACCCCTTCCCGCGCAACCCGCCGCGCTCGGCGGCGCGCTGATGCCGATCACTGTCGGAATGCGTCTCACCGTCGTCGGCATGGGCGTCGCGATCGCCGGCGACGGCCGCAGCGGCGGCGTGGCGCGCGCCGCGAGTCTGGCCGTCACGGGACGACCCGGCACCTTGCAGATCCGCCTGGTCGATCCTTCAACCAACAACACACGAGCCGGCCTTGGCGCCTGCACCGGCGATTCCGGCGCGCCTGCGTTTCTCGATTCGGGCGGTGGCGCCGTCATCGCCGGCGTCGTGAGTTGGTCGACGGGGCCGAACAATGCGTCAGGCTGCGGCGGCCTCACCGGCATCACGCCGCTCGCGCTCTATCGCGACTGGATTTTGAAAACGGCGCGAAGCTGGGGCGCGGGGATTTAGGGAGTGCCGGTTTACTCTGGCTTTATTCCCGTCAGCTTCAAATCGCCATCCATGATGGCAAGCGCCATCCCGGCGTCGCCGGCCTGAGGCATCCAGTGACTCTCCGCGATAGCCTCGATTTGCCGGCGAGCCTCGACGGGAAAAACTTCGCGTGTGTGTATCGCGGCTTTGAGCCTGACCTGTATATTTGGATGCTGGTAAAGAGATGCAAGCGCCCGTCGCTGATCACCGTCCCGGTTCTTCAGTTCATTCGATAGTTCAACCATTTGGTTAAATAGACCATTGAATTTTGCAACCTGACCACCAAGCAATGCTTGATCCTGCGCAACACCGATCTCTGCAAAACGGGCAACGAGATATTCGATGGGCATTTTGGAGAGATCAGTCTGCTTCATTGTTTCAAGACCTTAAATTTGCGTAACGCATAAAGACCCACTTCCCTACGTTCCGCCCAAGTTTTGTCGCTCAAATATTCGCGCGGGGACTGATTTCCAAAATATTCGCTCGGCGTCCCATACCATCCCGTGATCTGGTAGTGCATCAGCCTTGGAATACTAGCGAGGTTTGACGGATCATCAATCTGCGATCGCGCAAAACCAAAATATTCCGCCCATGTCTGCTCGACGATATGGTGATCATCATATCCTGGCCGCTTCAGGCCAACGTTGGCTTGTAGTTCATCAAGTGTCTTTGGCTCGTCGCTCGCAGCCTGAATGAGGGCGTGATAGTCTTTGAGCCATTCTACATTATTCATCATGCCGACATAGGCAACTGCGGCCGGCCCGCTGTTTCTCGCCAGCCAGCCTGCCGCCGCACGAAGATATTGCGTTCTTTCGGCACTGGTTATTGGCCGCTGCTTCGGAATCTCCGGGGGTTCATCCAGTGGCGGACCCTGGTTGTGTCCCATCCCCGGCGGCCAATCGCCGGCAAGTTGCACCCCTTCGATCGTATTGTCGCGCGGCGTGATCTGAAAAAGGCCGAGACTGCCTCCCTCGGCGCCGCCATCCGTCCACTGGCCGCCGTCCGGATTGCCCGCCGGCACGCGCGGCTGGTCCGGGTTGAATTTGCGCGCCAGCGCGGGAAAGGCTTTGGCGACATCTACGCCCGGCGGAAGAAACCGCGCAGCGTCGGGGCGAACCCAGCGGGCCGCATCCGGCCGCAGCCATCGCGATTGCTGATGGCGCAGCCAGGCGTCATGGTGCGATGACATCGGATACTGCCTGTCATTGGTAGCGTTTTCGAGCGAAGTGGATACCGGTTCGCGTCAAGAAAACGCGTCAAATCAAAATCATAGAGCCCCGCTTCTGATTCCATCAGAAGCGGAAAGGCTCGGATGATGGAGGATGGACAATGGAGAGGTCGCGCCACGGATGCGACGCCAGCCGCGAAGCGCTGTGCTGCCGATCCGTGACCGCTCCACGAAAGAAGCCGCACTCCGCGGCGGTACCGGTTCAGCGACGCGGCGTTGCACGCCGCATCGCGCCCGGGACACGAGACGCCTCAGCTCGCCGCGAACTTCATCAGCTTGATGGCGTCGAAGTCCTGCACGCCGCCGCCGACGCGCTTGGTGGTGTAGAACAGCACGTAGGGTTTCGCGGAGTAAGGATCGCGCAGCACGCGCACGCCGGAGCGGTCCACCACGAGGTAGCCGCGGCGGAAATCGCCGAACGCGATCGACAGCGAATTCGTCGCGACATCCGGCATGTCCTCGGCCTCGACCAACGGGAACGTCATCAGCGAAGCGCGCCCGCCCGCCAGCGACGGCGGCTGCCACAGATAAGAGCCGCCGGTATCCTTGAACTTGCGGATCGCGGCTTGCGTCTTGCGGTTCATCACGAAGGCGGCGTTCTGGCGATAACCGGCCTTCAGCGCGTAGACCAGGTCGACCAGCGCATCGGAGGGGTTCGACGCAGCGAACCCGCCGGCGAGGCCGCTGGCGACGTAGCCGAGCTTGCCCCACACCCATGAACCATTGGCCACGGTGTCGGATTGCAGGAAGCCCTTCGGCTTGTTGGTGCCGTCGCCGTTGACGAAGGCCGCGCCCTCCTGCACCGCGAAGGTCAGTTCGACCTCCTGCGCGATCCACTCGTCGATATTGACAGCCGCGTCGTCGAGCAGCGTCGCCGTTGCCGCCGGCATGGCGTAAAGCTCCATCGCCGGGAAGCTCAGCGCGTCCAGCGTCGGCGATGTGGTTTGCGTGCGCGAGTCGGTCTCGCCGACCCAGCCGGTGGCGGGCCCCGCCGTCATGAACGGCTTCTTGTAGACGTTGCCCGAGATTGTGCGCACCGACGAAAGCGCGCGGATCGGCGAGATCGCCGCCAGCCGCTCGCCGATGGTCTGTTCAAGTTCGACCGGCACCAGATAGCCGCCGTCGGGATTGGAGCCGACAGACATCGCCTTGGTCTCCAGTCCGCGCAAGGCGCCCGCCTCGCCGCCGCGCACATAGGCCTCGAACGCGCTCTTGTGCTCGCGCGACGCCGCATCGGTGGCGATGCGGCCGCGGCCTTCAAGCGCCGGACGGGCGTGCTTCAGCGCCAGTTCGTCCATACGCTTGTGCTGCGCATCGAGCGCGGCATTGATGCGATCGACCTTTTCCTCCAGCAGCACGTCGCCGCGCTTCTTCTCCAGCCGCGCCAGGCGCTCGTCGTTGGCAGCCTTGAATTCCTCGAAGGTGATGCGGAAGTCATCATAGTCGCCGCGGGCGGCGACGCCGGATTTGTGTTCTGGTGCGGTGTCGGTGATATCGTAGTCCATTCACATTCTCCTCGGTGGTGGTTGGTTTCGCGGCTATGTCGCCCAAGACTTGTGCGTGACACTGCGCTGGAGCGTTTCCCGCGAGGCATGTCCTCGGGCTTGACCCGGGGATGGGATACCGGTTCGCGGGAAGAAAACGCGTCACAACAAGAATCTGGAGCCCCGTTCCGATTTGATCGGAACGGAAATGGCTCTAGAATGGCTTCCCGCAACGAGAGCATCGTCGAGGCGAACCATGCGCTTTCTGATCTTTGTCTGGATAACTCTCGCCGTCGCCGCCGCGGCCAGTGCGTGGTATGCGATGGAGCCGTCGCGACGCGGCCCGGCCCGGTTCTGGATCGGCGTCTGCGCAGTGCTGCTGGCGGCGTTCGCGATTTCCTTCGTGATGCTGGGCGGCAGCACCGAAAAATCGCTGCTGTCGATCGCGCTTTATTTCCTGAACTGGGGCATGGCGGCCGGTGGCGCGGCGATCTGCGTCGGCGTTATCGCCGGCCTGTCGCTGGCGCTAACGTACAAGCGGTGATGCAACGCGACCTGGTCCGGTCGCTTCACTGCCTGCGCAGATTGATCCGGAATGCCGTATCGACATCAGCCGGGTGAACGGCGCATCTAACGGCCCTTGCGTTTCGCGTGCAGTTCCTTGCGGAATTTCATCAGCTTCTCGTACTGCTCCTTGGTCAGATCATACCATTCGATATGGCTGGGATCCTGCCGGCGCTGCGATTTCAGACCGTCGAGTTCTCCAAGGAATTTCCGTACCAGCCAGTATTCACGTTCGTCATGCCACGACAGATATACCTGAAGGCCCTCAACGTAGACCTCGATTTTATACTTCGCCATGATCCGCTCTATTCATTCCGGGGAAATGCTCCCTGGCAAGCCGAATACGGCATCGATATCCTCTTTCCGTTTCTCCTAATCGATCGCGTCCCGGATCAACGTCAAGACCCCGCGTATGTCGTCAAAGTCGTAGTTGGCCCCGGCATCTCCCCATATCCGCTGCAACTCGGCGTCCGTAAGGTTTTGCGCGAGCAATTCCTGCAGGAAGTTCTTGACGACCGCCCGCTGCTGTTTGTTCAAATACTCCAGGGCAAACACAATCCACTCTTCTATGGTGGAGACTTCCTCGTCGCTGCCCTGATAGAAGCATTCGACCAAGCGGTCGAACTCTTTCGGAACCAACATGACCTCTCCTTGCTAGTTGCGACGTTGGTTTCCGGGATAGGCCGGCAATCTCCTGAAAGCTCACACCTAGTCGGGCCGCTTCACTCCCTGCACGCGCCTGAACTCCATCAGGGCCACGAACTGATCCTCGGTCTCGAGATAGTAGGAATCCGGTTGGTCGGGATAGCGCTTCGTCTGGCCCGCCGGCTCACCGACCAGGCCGCGCAGGAAGGCGACGCCGTCCTTGAACTCAGCCTCGTGCCGCCACGGCAAAATCATGCTGACACCATTATGAGCACAATAAATTTCAACGCTATATCGGGACGTCATGATTTTTATCGCCTGCGATCAGGGTTGGTCGGGAATGCCGTATCGACATCAGCCGGGTGAACGCTTGTCTAACGGCCCTCGCGTTTCGCGCGCAGCGCCCGCGCCGGAATTTCATCACGCACGCTGCTCCTAATCGATCGCGTCCCGGATCAGCGTCAAGACCCCGCGTATGTCTTCGAAGAAGTAGTTGGCCCCGGCATCGTTCCATATCCGCTGCAACTCGGCGTCCGCAAGGTTCTGCGCGAGCAATTCCTGCAGGAAGCGCTTGACGGCCGCTTGATCCTGCTTGTCCGAACATCTCAGGGCCTTCGCAACCCACTCTTCCATCGTGGAGACTTCCTCGTCGCTGCCCTGATAGAAGCATTCGACCACGTAGACGAACTCTTTCGGAACCACCATGACCTCTCCTTGCTATTCGCTAGGTTCGTTTCTGGGATAGGCCGTTATCACGCTGAAACCCCTGGCAGCGCGTGGATCATGTCGGATAGATACGCCGACCCCATAGGTGTCTCGGAGGTAAGGCGCCGCATCGATGTCTCTCCTGAAAGCCTCGCGGCCGGTCTTGTAGCCAAAACGATATGTTATAAATTTTTCTGGTAACCGTCCCGTCGCCACGGCCTCAACCTGATCGCGATTCCGCTCAAGCGTCCGGTTGACGAAGTCGTTTGCGCTTTCCAAGGAGGCGAAAGATCCGTTAATCCTGCGCGCATATCTGTATATGACCGTCCGACCACGATCAACCGTCGTGCTCGCCAGCAGTTCGTCATCCGTCTTGCCGACATGCTCCCGCAAGGCGTGGCCGCCTCGCGCTTCCTCCTCTCGCAGGTCGATCGGCCGCTTGTCCAGGTTTTGTGCATACTGCTCATACGGGCGTATCCCATCAGGGGTGGCATCCGACAGAACACGCGGATCGTTGATGCCGCCGCCGCCATCCGTCCACTGTCCGCCGTCCGGATTGCCGGCCGGCACGCGCGGCTGGTCCGGGTTGAACTTGCGTTGAAGCGCCGGATAGACATCACGAGGATCGGTGCCGGGAGCGAGAAAGCGCGCGGCGTCCGGCCGGATCCATCTGTAGGCATCGGGCCGCAGCCAGCGCGCGCGCTGCGCGGCTTCGAATGCATTTTCATGACTTGCCATCAGCTTGCTCCCGCGATCTGCGCGCGCGCCGCGCCTTGCAGCGCCACGCGCCGTCCTTCCCTGCCGCGCAGCGACGCCACCACCGGGCGCGGGCGGAGCCGCGGCGCCGGTTCATCCGCGGCCTCCGTCATGCTCCGCCGGCCGCGCTCGGCCTGTGTCCGCACGTGCGAGCGCGGCGACGGGGGCGTCGCCTGCTTCACCGCGCGGACACGCGCTCCCGCCAATAGCGGGAAGGTGACGATGGAAATTTCCCACAGGTCGACCTGGTAGAGTTTGCGCACGCGCGTTCGCGGCTCGATCCGGCCGCGCACGGTGCGATAGCCGATCGACAGCCCGTCGACCGCGCCGGCTTCGACCAGCGCCAGCAGTTCGCGCGCCCGCGTCACGTCGGGGATCAGCTATCAGGACTCAACTATGGATCGGGAAACGTCTCCGGCGGCAGATCGCTGTTTGCGATCCATTCGATGCTGGTCGGCAGCTCACCGTCGGTCTCGATGAATTCCTTCACCGCCTTCCATGCAACAGGGAACGGCACGAACAGCCCCACCGACAACGGTGTGCCATGCAGGGACCGCACGAATTCGCCGAGACGGCTGAGATCGCCTTTGGAATAGAGGGTCTGCCTGCGCTGGATACGGCCATCCCATTTGTCGTATTGCAAATAGACGCCAAGGTCGCGATTACCGGTCATGTCGAGATTGACCGTAACCTGGTCATGACGAGCCAAGTTATCGGTGCCGTACAGACCTTCTGCACTCAGTCCCCAACTATCGTTACCTCCGGCATACGACCATTCGTGCCCCTTCGGAGCGAGAAAGAAACGCGCAAGCTCACCTGATGAAGGCCAATCGCTCGCGCGGGTGGAATCGAAGTATATACGCTTTCTCATCTGGAGTGCCTATTCAAGCCAATAGCCATTCCGCATCGTACTTCTCGCGCCATTCGCCGTATTTATGAATGTCACAGTCGGATTTCCAAGCTCCAAGCCCAGCAAAGGTAAAACGCGATCACAGCTTCGACACAGCTCGCGGTCAACCTGCACTTCGAAAATCTTATTCGTCAACGGACCTTCCTTTGCAGCTCTCATGAGAATCGTAGCCTCAGCATGGTAGAGAGCATCGTTTGGGCGTCGGCCGATATTATCGAACCTCATTACATCGGGATATTTGTTGACCAAACTCCACCGCCACCCATCAGCCTCAAAACGATCAGCCGCGCTATATCCCGGCGATCCGGAATTTACGCCAAAATACAGCTTTCCATCGATCTCAGCGGCAGCAACCGTACCATTGCCTGCCGGCCAAGAAGGCTGCCCGAATAGATTTGGCTCATTGTTGATGGTGCGATAGACGTTGATCCAGCCCTGCCCGTCGAACGGGCGCATTGACGGCAGACTCTGGCGCGGCGGATCAAGTGGCGGACCCAGATTGCCGCCGATCCCGGATCGAAGCTGATCGAGATGCGCCTCGGATTCCCTGGCGCGCGCTTCGGCCTCCGCGATGGCGCCTTCGATGCTGCCCGGCCGGGTCAGGCTCGATTCGCGCGGCTTTCAGTCCGGATCATACTGACGAATTTGCGCCAACGGCACTGCTGGTGCGCGCCATCGCCTGGTCGAGCAACGACTGTTGCCGAGCGGATGCTCCTGGAAAGACATCGCCAACCGAGCCACCACCACGTCGCCCGCCGCCGACCTCACGCAGGTTTGCTGCCAGGTCGTCGTTCGTAGCGGCCGGAATCGGCTTGATCAGATCGCTTAAGGTCCCGGGCGCGCTTCCCCAATCATCGGTCCAGCGTCCGCCGCCTGGTTGACCCGCCGGAATCCGCGGCTGGTCGGGGATTTGCGGGCGAGCGTCGGAAATACATCGGCGAGCTTCATGCCCGGCTTCAGAAATCGCGCAGCATCGGGTCTGATCCATCTGTGGGCATCGGGCCGCATCCAGCGCGCGCGCTGCGCGGCTTCGAATGCACTTTCATGACTTGCCATCAGCTTGCTCCCGCGATCTGCGCGCGCGCCGCACCTTGCAGCGCCACGCGCCGTCCTTCCCTGCCGCGCAGCGACGCCACCACCGGGCGCGGGCGGAGCCGCGGCGCCGGTTCATCCGCGGCCGCCGTCATGCTCCGCCAGCCGCGCTCGGCCTGTGTCCGCACGCGCGAGCGCGGCGACGGGGGCGTCGCCTGCTTCACCGCGCGGACACGCGCTCCCGCCAACAGCGGGAAGGTGACGATGGAAATTTCCCACAGGTCGACCTGGTAGAGTTTCCGCACCCGCGTTCGCGGCTCGATCCGGCCGCGCACGGTGCGATAGCCGATCGACAGCCCGTCGACCGCGCCGGCCTCGACCAGCGCCAGCAGTTCGCGCGCCCGCGTCACGTCGGGGATCAATTTCCCCCGCGCCCACAGTCCGCGAAAATCCTCGCGCAGTTCGAGCCAGATGCCGATCGGCTCGGCGGGATCGTGCTGGAACAGCATCGGGACCTTGCGCAAACCGCGCGCTTTAAGTGTCTGCGCGAACGCGCCGGGCATCACCATGTCGCGCGCCTGGTCGAGCTCGCCGAACAGGCTGGCATAGCCTTCCACCGTGCCGTCATCGGAAAACGACAGACGCGACACAGACGACAACGGGGCGTGCATGATCGACCTCGCGGAATGGGCGGGGGAAACGGATTGATGAAATTCGAAACGACGTATCGTGCCCGCCGCGCGCCGCTTGTGGCGGACGCTACCTGGCGATGCTCAGCCCTTGCGGCTGCGTTTCGCCGGCTTGCGCCGTGTCTGAGCCTTGGCGCGGGGCGCGCGCGCCGCAGCCGCAGCCGGCGCCTTGCGCTGGGCTCGATCGAGATGCGCGAGGAATTCGCGGAACACCGTGAGGTGATCCCGCGATGTTTTTGTCTCAGTGCTGAACGAGCGCAGCATGCTGTGAAGGTTGTCCATCAGTTCCGATCCTTGTCGAAGGTTACGGCGCGGCGGTGCGCCTTGCGATTGAACCGCTCCAGTTCACGGACGAAATCGTCGAAGCGACGCGAGGCCGCCGACAGTTCGCGCAACGCGAACAAAAGGCCGGCGCTGGCGGCGCTCGCCCACAGGAACAGCGCCAGATGCGCGAGGTCGCCGCGCTCTGCGAAGATGCGGATGAGGTCGGACATCGACTTTCCCTTCACTGTACCCGCTGGCAAGGGCGAGCAGCGCGCTCTACTCCAGCCGGTCGCCGCCCTCGATCGGCGCGTAGCCGACGGCCTCGCGCTTTTCGTTGAGCGTGAGAAACGCCGCGTTGCTGACGCGCTCCCACAACGCTGCGCGATCGGCGGCGAGCGCGTCGATCCTGTCGGCATCCACGACGATGCGAACGCTCTCACCGAACTGCGGCGACAGCCACTGCGCGAACGAATTGCCGAAACGCGAGGCCAGCGGCAGCACTGTCTGGCGGAAGAAGCAGCGGTTGGCCTCCTGGAAGTTCGCATAGGTGTTGTCGCCGGGAATGCCGAGCACCATCGGCGGCACGCCGAAGGCAAGCGCGATCTCGCGCGCGGCGGTATGCTTGGCCTCCAGGAAATCCATGTCCTTCGGCGTCAGCGACATCGCCTTCCAGTCGAGTCCGCCTTCGAGCAGCAGCGGCCGTCCCGCGTTCACCGCACCCTGATAGGTGTCGGTGAGTTCGCGCTTCAGCCGGTCGAACTGCGAATCCGACAGCACCGCGCCTTCTGGGCCGGAATAGACCAGCGCGCCTGAGGGGCGCGCGGCGTTATCGAGCAGCGCCTTGTTCCAGGCTGAGCCGGCGTTGTGAGTATCGATCGCAACCGCCGCCGGCTCGATCGGCGCGAGACCATAATGATCGTCGAGCGGATGGAAGTACGTCAGATGCAGGATCGGCGGCACCGCGGACGATGCCTGATCGAAGCGGATGCTGCGACCGCCGACCGCGTATTCATAGGCTTCCGCCCAACCGTCCGCGCCGGGCACCACCTTCATGCGATCGGGCCGCAGCGCATAAACCTCGCGCACCGCGCCGTCGAGCGCGACCGCCTCGACATAGGCGTTGCCGGACAGCAGAAGATGCGACACCAGCATTTCGAGGAACGCGCCGCCGTCCTGCCGTGCGTTCGGCCGCGCAAGCAGCAGCGACAGCGGATGCGCCTCGCGCTCCTGCGCGCCCTCGAACACGAGGTAGCTGCACGAGGCCACATTCTCCGCGATCAGCCGCACCGCGCGATGCACGATGGCGTTGTTGAGATAACCCTCGCGCGCCAGCGCAGCATAGTCGCGCGGCGTCCACCGCGCGCGGCCGCCGCTCTCGAAAGCGAGCAGCTTCGCCGTACGGCTGGCTTTTGCTTCGGGCGGGGCGAACATGTTTTTCAGGCGCAGGCGCATCGCAAAATGTCCTTCATCGTCGAACTGCGTCACAATAAAAGATTGTCATTGCCGGGCTTGACCCGGCAATCCATCATTGTCGCATGAACTACTGGGTCTATATTCTCGCGAGCGCGCCTGGAGGAACGCTATATGTAGGCGTGACGAACAATCTCGTTCGTCGCATTCATGAACACCGCGAGGGAGTGGCTGACGGGTTCACACGCAAATACGACGTGAAGCGACTCGTCTATTTTGAGGCTCACGACACTGTCATGGCAGCAATTCAGCGTGAAAAGAACATCAAGCACTGGCCGCGCGAATGGAAGATCGATCTGGTCGTTAGAGACAATTCCACTTGGCGCGATCTTTACGAAGATATCGCCCGATAGAATGTTGGCGCGTCACGGCCAAGCTTGATCTAGCCCCCACCCTTCTTGAAAAAGATGGACCCGCGGGTCAAGCCCGCGGGTGACGCCGAATACGCCGAGCGACTGAGTCACAATTCCCTCACCCGCGGCTGGGCGCGTGGCGCGAGCGCCAGCGACGTCACCGCCCACACCAGCGCATCGAGCCGGTCCGGCGAGCGCCCCGACGACAGGCCCGACAGAGCGAAGTCGCACATCTCGTCTTCCAGCGCGGCGAAGCTGCCGGCGTGACGAACGCGGCCCTGCTCATAAAGCGTCGCCACCGGTTCGGCGCGCAGCCACTTGCCGCGCGTCGCGCGCACCGGGATGACGGGCACCGCAGCATCCACCTCCGCGATCACGGACTTCACCATGTCGCCGCCCTGGTTGACTTCCGCCACCAGCGCATCCGCTTCGCACCGACGCCACAGCGCGATCGCCTTCGCTGCCCACAGCGCCGGCGTCGCTCCCGCCACCGTCTCATCGGCGATCACGTAAACGATGCCGCCCTCCGCCAGCCCCGCCGCCACGATGCCGCAGGCATCGGCGCGCTTGCCCGAGGTCGCCGGCGGATCGACCGCGACCACGACGCGTTGCATCGGCGGCGCCTCGCGCACGCGACACGTCTCAAGCAACGCGCGCGACCACAGCGCGTCGGGACGATCCTCGATGATCTCGCCGTCAAGCTCCTGACGCCCGAGCCGCGTTCCGGCGTAGCGCGCCATCACGCCTTGCAGAAAGGTCGGCGCCAGGTTGAAGGCGTTGGCCTGTGTCGGCGCGCGCGTGACCACGCTCGCCGCATCATTCATCAGGCGTTTCAGAAGCGCAGTCGGCCGCGGCGTTGTCGTAATCAACTGACGCGGCTGCGATCCGAGCCGCAAGCCAAACTGCAGCATGTCGAACGCCGCTTCCGCGTAGCGCCATTTCGCCATCTCGTCGGACCAGGCGCAGCCGAATTGCGGTCCGCGCAGGCTTTCGGGATCGTCAGCGGAAAAAGCCTGCGCCACCGCGCCGTTGCTCCATTCCAGCCGCTTGCGCGACGGCGACCATGACGGCCGCTCGTGGGCGGCATGAACCGCGAGCAGACCGGAGACGCCTTCGATCATCACCTCGCGCGCGTCGTGCTCGGTTTCTCCGACCAGCGCGATGCGCGACACCGCTTCGGTCGCGAACGGAGGCAGGCCGAGCGCCTGCGCGCGAATCCATTCGGCCCCGGCGCGGGTCTTGCCGGCGCCGCGGCCGCCGATCATCAGCCAGATCAGCCAGGGCGCGCCGTTCGGCGCGAGTTGCGGCGGACGCTGATGCTCGTGCGCAAAGATATCCCATTGCCTCGCCAGAAACCCGAGTTCCGCCTCACTCATGCTCTGGAGCAGGAGTTGCCGCTGGCGCGGCGACCACTTGCTCCAGTCGGCGCGAAAGCGCGCGCCGGAACTCGTCGAGATCGCGGGGCACGGCGTCGTCATCGGCGGGCTTCACCTTCTCCTCACTGGCGCGCAGCCGCGTCACTTCGCCGAGCGTGCGCGCGAGACTTGCAAGCGTGCGTGCGCGGCGCTCCGCCTCGGTGCGCTGCTGCGGCTTCAGATGACTGCCGCCGACAATGACCTCGATCAACGACAGTTCGCGCTCGATCGCGCGCGTCACCCGTTCGATCAGCACTGCGCCGCTCGCGGGCGGCGGATCGTCGACCCGCTCGACCGCCGTGCGCTTGACGCGCGGGCTCGGTTCATCCTTGCGCCGGACGGCCGTGCGCCGCGCGCGCTGTCTGCTCAATCGGGCTTTTGCTGCTTCGTCCTGTTCATCGACAGGAACCGGCTCGTCATCCACATAGTGCGTTGTGGCGGCCATCGTCGCCTTGCGCGCGGCCGCGGCTGTCATCCTGCCAGACTTCGTGGCGACCCGGGTTTGCTTGACAGCTTTCGCGGCGACATTTGCCGGCGCAACCGGTGTCTTGCAAGACGCCGGCCGCGCCGCTTTCTTCATTGCGGGGGATGAAGATTTTTTCGAAGCGGTTCGCTTTGCAGGCCCGGCTGCGGATGTTTTCGTTCGCGACGCAACGCGAGCAGCCGCCGGTTTTCGTCCCGGTCTGGCAATTCGCCTCACAGCCATGGATGTCGAAAGCCCCCTCGTCGCGAAATCATAACTGCCGAACCCGGCTTTCAAGGACCGTTGGAAGCCGAAAAGACTGCAGGATGATTTTGGATCGATCGATCCAAAATCATCAACGTGCTCTATTTCCAATATTCAAGAGATCGATGCGGGCGGAAAACCGCACCACATTTTTCCTCGTCCCGTTTTAGCGGAAAAACACCAACCAGATGCCGCCCAGGATCAGCACGGCAAGACCGGTACTGATGGCGAGAAGCATAAGGACGGACGGGCCAGGCTCGCCCTGTCGCGCCTCGGTCGGAGTTTCCACGATCCGATCGTCCTCGTCCGTTGCCATCCACATTCTCCCTGCTTCCTCGCGATCCACGCGGATCGCTCTGCATGGGTTGGAGCAACGCCAGATCTGTAGCGATGTTCCGTGCAATGCTTGCGGCGTCAATGCGATACGCGGATCCTCAAGCGCATCCCGTTCGATGGCGTCGCCAGCGGCTTGGAGGATCGAACTGGTCGGGAGTCTGGAAACGGCGCCGTCATCTCTTGGCGCAACTCTGGAGCATGCCGAAAACATACTCCGGCAGCGTTACGCTGTCAAGGTATATTTTCCTAGGAATATTTGCCGTACCAGTGCTGCCTTATCGGAACGCGGCGCCCATCGCGATGAACCACTCGTTGAGAGTACGGCCGATGCCGGTGACCGCGACCAGGATGACGATGCTGAGGCTGCCGGCGATTATCGCATACTCGATCGAAGTCGCACCGGATTCGTCGCGCAAAAAAGCCGATGCAAGCTTTGCAATGAAACGCATTGCCAACTCCGATAGATGGATGCGCGAATTTTCGCGCGAGCCTGGAAACGGCAACCTACAGGCGAATGATTGCACAGACCCTTAAGCTATACGCTCAACGAATGCTTAAATCCGTTGACGAATTCCACCGGCACCGATCACGCCGCCGGTCCTGCAAGCGGCCGCTCTTCCATTCGCATCAGCAGCAGCGCCGTACCTGCCAGCATCGCTGCGGCGGCGGCAAACACATAGCGGAACGCCGTGGTGAGATCGGATGCGGAGATCGCGAACGGATGACCGCTCTCCTGGCTGATCGAGATATCCGAACCCAGCATCATCAGCAGAATGGCGGCGAAGGCGGCGACGGTGAATGACGAGGCGAGCGCGCGAAAGAAATTCATCGCGCCGGTGACGGTGCCGACCTGCGGCCGCGCCACCGCGTTCTGCAGCGCCACCACGCTGACGGGAAACGTGGTGCCGAGCCCGAAGGCGAACAGCGAGAGCAGCGTCAGCAGCGGCCACAGCGGCATTGCGACCGCTGCCAGGATCGCGGCGATGACGGCGGCGAACGCGGTCCCGATAATCGCGACCCGCTTGTAGTGGACCGCGTGCGTCATGGTGCGGCCGGCAAGCGCGGCGCCGCCGGTCGAAATGGCTGCGATCGGTATCAGCGCCAGTCCGGATTCGCTGGCGCTGAGGTGATGGACCACCTGATAATACAGCGGCAGATGCACGGTGATCCCGATGATGGCGCCGAGCGCGAAGGCGCCGGCGGCAATGGCGTAAGGAACAACCGGCCCGCCGATCAGCGCCAGCGGCAGGAACGGTTCCGACGTCCTGCGCGCGTGCCAGACGAAACCGGCGGCAAGCACGAGCGAGGCGCCGAGCATGGCGGCGATCGCCGGCGATAGCCAGGCGAAGCGGTTGCCGCCCCAGGTCAGCACCAGCATGAACACCACGGCGGAGGCCATCAGCAGCGCTCCGCCCGCCCAGTCCACCTTGCGGCGGCGATGGAACACCGGGATTTTTTCCATCTTCGGCAGCAGCATCGCCAGCGAGACGACGCCGAGAGGCACGTTGATCCAGAAGATCATCGACCAGTGCAGGTGCTCGGCGAACACCCCTCCCAGCACCGGCCCGGCGATTCCCGCCGCAGTCCACACGCCGCTGAAATAGGCCTGATACTGGCCGCGCTCGCGCGGCGTCACCACATCGGAGATCACGGTCTGCACCACCGGCAGGATGCCGCCGCCGCCGAGACCCTGCACCCCGCGCGCGACGATCAGCGTCGCAATATTGGGCGCCAGGGCGCAAAGCACCGATCCCGCAATGAACAGACTGAGCGCAGTGATGATCATGGAGCGACGGCCATAGATGTCGCTCAGCGTACCGAACACCGGCGCGACCGCGGTCGATGCCAACAGATACGCGGTGATGATCCACGACAGCGTGGTGACGTCGTGGAACTGGCGGCCGATGGTGGGCAGCGCGGTCGCGACGATGGTCTGGTCGAGCGCCGCCAGGAACATGGTCAGCATCAGGCTGACCAGGATGGTGCGGACTTCGCTCCGGCTCAGTGGAACGGGAGGCGCGATCGGCGGCGCATCGGAATCGCCGGCGGCCGGACCCGCCGCGGCTTCGCGGGAGTTGCTACCGGCCGAAATCCGCGGAAAGGACGGATCCCGATCGGACTGATCGAGCTTGTTCATGTGCGGGAAACAAAATTTTCGGCTGAAATGGCGAGGGAGACGGACGGAGGACGAAAGGCTGCGTCATCTTATAAAGGCAGCGTCATCATATAACGTGCGCTGTCGGGTTCGGACAGCGCGGTCGGCGGTCGAATAGCATCTGCGGATGCTCAATCGCAAACATGTGATGGATAAGTCATCAGCTTCGCGGCCGATTCCTCAGCCGGGCGAGTTTGGACAACCGAATCGGCCACTGCACGATATGATTTTCGAGCTCGGAATCGGGAATCTCGTTCTCGGTCCCCCGCACCCGGCCCCGCACCGAGACCCCCGCCTCGTGCACCGTGTTGCGGTCGCCGGAAATCAGCGGATGCCACCAATAGAGATCGCGTCCCTCCGCGACCAGCCGGTAACCGCAGCTCGGCGGCAACCAGTTCAGGCTGCGAACGTTTTCCGGCGTCAGGCGGACGCAGTCCGGCACCTGTTCGGAGCGGTTCGCATAATCCTTGCAGGCGCAGAGCCCGGCATCCAGCAGCCGGCAGGAGACATGGGTGAAATAAATGTCGCCAGTGTCTTCGTCCTCGAGCTTTTCCAGGCAACAGCGCGCGCAACCATCGCACAGGCTTTCCCATTCGACGCTGGACATCTCTTCCAAGGTCTTGGTCTTCCAGAAGAATCCGGCCTGTTCCGACGGGCGCGAGGATCGTTGCGTCATGCTTCGCTTCTTGGTCCAGCTGAAAATTCGCAATTTCAAATCGCAATTTTTATGGGGTGTGGCCGCGCCGCGCGCAAGCGTCTCCGCTTTCGCCGTAGGCCGTGCTGTCCGAACGTGCAACCGGCCATTGGTTTATCACCTCTGCTCGGATAGAAAGAAACGCTTTCCTGGGCATGCGGATGATGTTCCATCCGTTGGTTTTGACGTGCCTTCCGTGTGCCTTGGGTTTGCCGCAACACTCTTGCATGACGTGCCGACGGCGCCGGACGGGGCGCCGCCACGCCGCAGATCGGTCACAGGCCCCTGGTGCGCAACCTGCTGCCCTCGGATTGGAAAAAGCGAATCCGGCATTTCCTGCTGGACTTCGACGCGCGCGTCGATTCGACGCTGTTCTCCTCTGCGGTCGGCGCGCGCGAGCTTTATGAGCGCTTCTCCACCTTCATGGACCGCTTCTATGTGGGCCGCTGGAAACGCTGGGTGTTCATCGAGCCTTTATCGGAAGCAGCGACGCTCGGCCTCGGCGGCCTCATCGTTCTGCTGGCGCTGGCGCAGCCGGCGTTCCGCGAAACCGCCGACGAGGACTGGCTGAAGAAATCCGATCTCGCGGTGACGTTCCTCGACCGCTACGGCAACCCGATCGGCAGCCGGGGCATCAAGCACAACGATTCGATTCCGCTCGAGGAATTCCCCGATAACCTGATCAAGGCGACGCTCGCGACCGAAGACCGCCGCTTCTACGATCACTTCGGCATCGACGTCGGCGGAACCTTCCGCGCGCTGGTGACCAACGCGCAGGCCGGCGGCGTGCGGCAGGGCGGCTCATCGATCACCCAACAGCTCGCGAAGAACCTGTTCCTCTCCAACGAGCGCACCATCGAGCGCAAGGTCAACGAAGCCTTCCTCGCGATCTGGCTGGAAACCCGTCTGACCAAGAACGAAATCCTGAAGCTGTATCTCGACCGCGCCTACATGGGCGGCGGCACTTTCGGCGTCGACGGCGCGGCGCATTTCTACTTCAACAAGTCGGTGCGCGACGTCAACCTCGCCGAAGCCGCGATGCTCGCCGGCTTGTTCAAGGCGCCGACCAAATACGCGCCGCACATCAATCTGCCCGCCGCCCGCGCCCGCGCCAACCAGGTGCTCGACAACATGGTGGACGCGGGCTTCATGACCGAGGGCCAGGTGTTCGGCGCGCGGCGCAATCCCGCCACCGCGGTCGACCGGCGGGACGAGAACTCGCCGAACTATTATCTCGACTGGGCGTTCGACGAGATGCGCAGGCTGGTCGATACGTTTCCGCGATCCTATACCGAGCGCGTGTTCGTGGTGCGCACCGCCATCGACATGAACGTTCAGCACGCGGCGGAAGAAGCCATCGAGAACCAGTTGCGGCAATTCGGCCGCGACTATCACGCGACTCAGGCCGCAACCGTGGTCGCCGATCTCGACGGCGGCGTCCGCGCGATGGTCGGCGGACGCGACTATGGCGCGAGCCAGTTCAATCGCGCGACCGACGCCATGCGCCAGCCCGGATCGTCTTTCAAGCCGTATGTCTACACCACCGCGCTGCTCAACGGCTTCAAGCCGACATCGACGATCGTCGACGGCCCGGTCTGCATCGGTAACTGGTGCCCGCAGAACTACGGACATTCCTATTCCGGCACGGTGACGCTGACCCAGGCGCTGACCCGCTCGATCAATGTGGTGCCGGTGAAGCTCTCCATCGCGCTCGGCAAGGGTGAGAAGAACCCGGCCAAGGCCGGACGCGCCAAGATCGTCGCGGTCGCCCGCAAGTTCGGCATCGTCACGCCGCTGCCGGATACGCCCTCGCTGCCGATCGGCGCCGACGAGGTCAACGTGCTCGAGCACGCTGTCGCCTATGTGGCATTTCCGAACAAAGGCAGGGCGGTCACGCCGCACGCGGTTCTGGAAGTCCGCACCGGCGCCGGCGATCTGGTCTGGCGCTACGATCGTGACGGCCCCAAGCCGCGCCAGATCATCCCGCCCTCGATCGCCGCCGACATGGCCGGCATGATGAGCCACGTGGTCAGCGAAGGCACCGCGCGCCGCGCCATCCTCGACGGCATTCCGGCGGCGGGCAAGACCGGTACCACCAACGCCTATCGTGACGCCTGGTTCGTCGGCTACACCGGCAACTTCGTGTGCGGCGTCTGGTACGGCAACGACGACTACTCACCGACCAACCGCCTGACCGGCGGCGCACTGCCTGCGCAGACCTGGCACGACATCATGACCGCCGCGCATCGCGGCGTCGAGATCAAGGACATCCCCGGTGTCTCCGCGCCGGCGAAGCCAACCGCAACCGACAGCGCCAAAGTCGCAGGCGACGACAGCGCAAGCCCCGCGCCGCCGCCCATCCTGACCAAACGGGGAGCCGAGATTCTGGTGCGTGTGGAAAAGATGCTGGATGAAGCCGCCAAGACTGTCGGAAAAACCTCGGCCGCCCCCTCCGTCTCGCCTGCTGCCTATTCGTCCGGCGCCGCGGCGTTTTCCGAAAGCCTGGCGGCTGCAACGTCCGGCGGCCGGACGACTCTCGCACCACGCAAGAACTGACGCATGATCCGTGGTCCATCGTAATCCATGGCCCATCGTTTTCGAGCGCAGCATGCCCTCGGGCTTGACCGGGGACGGGAGACCGGTTCGCGTACGGACAACGTGTTGAACAGGGATCCCTGCTTCTGGATTTCACGGAGCGGAAGGGCTCCATGACTTTCAACTCGAAACCGGACCGGAAGCCTAATATCATTACGCTCCTTTGATTCTGCAGTTCGCATCAAAGGAGCCGAGCGATCGTTTGCGAACTTCGAAACCGGAGCGCCGACCCGTGCGGCTGATTTTGATCACCTTGCTGGCGTTCGGTCTTGCCACCGGGGTCGGACTCGGAGCCACCTGGATCACCGCGACGCGGGGCACCGACCTGGGCACGCTCACCATCGGCGCGTGGACCGCAAGGCCAAGGAGCGGATCCGCCGACATCGATCCCTATTCGCGCGCCGCGATTGCGCGCAGCGGCGAATTGCCGATCGGAACCGGCGACGGCATTGCATTCCTCGCGACCACCTCCGACGACAAGCGACCGCTCGATGGGCGCTGCGACGTCATCGTCAGCGGCGTGACTCCCGCGGCACGGTTCTGGACGCTGACGCTCTACGACCGCAAGGGCCATCTGGTGGCCAACTCGCTGCAACGCTACGGCTTCACCAGTGAGGAGATCGTGCGGAATTCCGACGGCTCGTTCGCCGTGAACGTGGCAGCGCGCGCACGCGCCGGCAACTGGCTGCCGACCGGCGGTATCGAACGCTACGTGCTGATGCTCCGTCTCTACGATACGCCTGTCGGGGTCGCGACGCGAACCCAGCGCGACGCGCCGATGCCCTCAGTTACCATTGGGGGGTGTTCATGATCCGCGTGCTGCTTGCGGTCGTCGGCGGCATCCTGCTCGGCGGTGTCGTGCATCTCGTCAGCGTGCTGGCGCTGCCGCGGATCGCCTCGCAGGACGCCTATTCTCGGTTGATGGCGATGACCAAGGTGAACGCGGTGACCCCACTGCCGCCGGCTGATCCCGGCGTTTCGCCGATGCCGTTCATGGACCCGGCCTTTGCCGTCGCGGTCTGCCGCTACGACCTGTCTGCCGGATCGATCAAGCTGACGGTGCCGGTGAGCCAGGCCTACACCTCGGTGTCGTTCTACACCCGCAGCGATGTCGCCTATTACGCAATCAACGATCGTTCCGCCGGACGCAAGGTGATCGAACTCAACCTGATGACCGAAGCCCAGCACGCGGAATTGCCCGAGGAGGAGGATGTCACGGCGGCGGATCGGCTCATCATCGATTCGCCTTCAGCGACAGGGTTGATCGTTCTGAAGGCACTGGCGCCGGAGCCCGGCATGATGGAGCAGGTGAAAGCCTCTCTCGCCGCCGCGACGTGCCGGCTGCAGACCGAACCGCCCATGGTGAAGCCTGAAGCGAAACGGTAAGGCGACGGCGATCGCTCGATCGTTTCATGCTCTATAGTGTTTTCGAGCGAAGTGGGCCGGTTCGCGCGAAGAAATCGTGTCAAATCAAAATCATGGAATCTATCCCCGCGTGCGCAGGGCGCGGCCGATCACCGGCGCAGCGGTGACCGGAGGGTTGGCCGTCAGCGCCGCAAGCTGTCCGATCAGACGATCGGCATCGGCCGCCACGCCATCCGGCGCTTGAATAACCAGATGCTCGAGCGCCCATCTATAGGACGCGATCCGTTGCTCCAGGCACTGCTGCACCCACTGCACGATCAGGGTGTTCTCTTCCATCCGCGCGACGGCATCCGAACGCTCGCGCCGCGACAGATCAGACACGAGATTCAGACTAGCCTTGCGTTTGCTATCGAGATCAAAGACTTGCCGCGCGGTGTTGAAGAACGGATCGAAGCGCGTGATATCGTCGCGGACGTCGTCGATCAGTTGCGCGTAGCGCGAGGCGTGGGATCGATGCGGCTCATCGATCAACTGTCGGCCGTAGGCGCTGCGGTCAAATGCGGGTTTCTGCCGCCACGGCGGTGCCAACGGGTCATAGTCACCGAACACGCTCTTCCAGGCCGGCCGCGAATGCGGGGGCTCGACCAGGGGATAGGCGAGATCGCGCAACATCCGCTCGGTGTCGGTCAACTGAAATCGCGACGGCGGTCGGCCGATGCTGCCGGTCGCTTCCGCGCCCATCCAGCGATGCATGTCGTCGTTGCGGACGTCCTGGCGAACACGGCCGAAGTCCCCGCCGCTGCATGCCGCCAGCGTGGCGCCGAGAACAATCACGGAAACAATCGACACGAGCCGCGGGAGCAATGAACCTGCCGGCATCGTTGACGCCGTTCCGGCCTTGACGAGATCAAAGCCGGGCTCCAGTCCTTTTATCTGACGCGTTTCCTTAACGCGAACCGCGACCCGCTTCGCTCGAAAACGCTCCAGCGGATTCCCCGGCATCGGCGTCTATCCGCACGATCAGGATCGAGCGCGACGACGGCGACGGCGCCCGGGGGCCGTGCCCTCCTCGGGACCGCGGCCCCCGCTGGTTTCCTCACTGTCGCGGTCGATGCGGATGACCGGCAAAATCACAACGATGCCCATCGCGCGGTCCGCCGCGCGATCCATCGTTGATCCCGGCCGCGAAGCCGCATCGGCCGGAAACGCGATAACGATGCCCATCCCCAGTGTCTCCTCGCCCGGCGCCGGACCGATTTCGGCAGCGCCGCGTCGGGATTTAGAACCGGGCATGGTTAACGGCCTGTTAAAGCCGCCTCGCTAGATTGAGGTGAGTTGTCTCCACAAGCGTACGCCGACATGACCGCACCTCCGATGTTTCCCGGCTTCGACGGATTGTTGACGCTGTCCCGCAGGGAGGGTGTCGACATCCGTCCGACTCTGCTGCGGGTGCTGACCGACCTTTACGTGCAGACTGCCGCGCACACCGCCGAGGAGGAGCAACACTTCGTCGAACTCACCTCGCGCCTGATCGATCAGGTCGACGACGCCACCCGCGCCGCGGTGCGCGCCCGCCTGTCGATCTATCCACAGACACCGGCGGCGATCATGAGCAAGCTCCGGCTTCATGCGGCCGTCCAGCCGCGAGCGACCAAAGCCGCGCCGTCCCCGCCTCCAGCCTCTTTGCCGGCTGCGGAGACAAAACCCCGGGCCCTCGCGACGCTGTCGATGGAGCCGCGCGACGGCTCCGAAATCAGTCAGATGTTTTTCGCCGCAAACGCCAGGGACCGCGCCTTGATCCTGCAGAACCTGGCGACCGCGCCCCTGCGGCCATCGCCGCGCATCCATCCATCACGGGCCGCGCGCGCGATCGAGACCCTCCACATGGCCGCATTCGCATCCGACATCGATAACTTCGTGACCGAACTCGGCGAGACGCTGATCCTTCCCGCCCGGATCGCCGAACGGGTGGTGAAGGATTCGGGTGGCGAGCCGCTCGCCTGCGCCGTCAAGGCCATCGGCATGTCCTCGAAAATCTACCAGCAGATTCTGCTGTTTCTCGATCCGGCCATCGGCACGTCCGTCATCACGGTGTACCGGCTGTCGCGGCTCTACGACCTGCTCGACGAACGCTCCGCGCGGATCTTGCTGGCGGCCTGGCGCGGGGCGACGATGTCCGAGGTGCGGGCCAAATATCGCCCGGCGCTTTATCATGAAGAACGCCACCGCGCCCGAACGGTACCGACGCACGAACGCCCTGGCGTCGCCCAGCCAGACGCGACGGTCGTCACGCGCAGGACCGGACGCGACTCGTCTGGCAGCTAGGCGCTTGAGCATGATCTTAATCCAAAAACCGGTTCCCACTTTTCGGGATCACGCTCTGGACCATACCCGCTCGCCCCAACCTCTCCCCATGGGAGAGGGAGCGCACTCCGTCGCGTGGAAGTGGTCCGTCAGAATTGAAAACGCTTTGGCGCTTCGGTGCGAACGCCCTTCGCCCGGTTCGCTCAGGCGCGAGTGCGCTACCGCGTGCCAACCTCCACCTTTTTGAAGGGGAAATGAACACATAGACGCTTACGTCGGCGCCATCGTTTCCTTGACCTTGGCGACCAGCGCGCTAAGCGCGAAGGGTTTTGCGAGGAAAGCGAACTGCTCGTTCTCCGGCAGACTCTTGTCGAACGCTTCTTCCGCATAGCCGGACACGAAGATGATCTTGAGATCGGGGTTGCGCTTGCGCATTTCGCGCAATAGCGCGGGGCCATCCATCTCCGGCATCACGACGTCGGAGACGACGAGATCGACGACGCCGCTCTTCGCATCGAACGCTTCCAGCGCCTCGATGCCGTTGGCGGCCTCGATCACGCTGTAACCGCGCGAGCGCAGGCCGCGCGCATTCAGCGACCGCAGGCCGTCTTCGTCCTCGACCAGCAGGATGGTGCCCTGCCCGGTCAGATCGCCGGACGCCGGCTTGGCCGGAGCGGACGAGTCCCTTGAAGGCCCGCCGGCTGCGGCTTCGGGCCGGACATCGGTCTCGGGATGATGACGCGGCAGGAAGATGCGGAACGTCGTCCCCTCGCCCGCTTTGGAATCGACGTAGATGAAACCGCCGGTCTGCTTGACGATGCCGTAGACCGTCGACAGCCCGAGCCCCGTGCCCTTGCCGACCTCCTTGGTGGAAAAAAACGGCTCGAAGATTTTATCGACAATGTCGGGCGGGATGCCGGTGCCGGTGTCGCTGACCTCGACCAGCACGTAATCGGCGGCCGGCATTCCCTTGTGGCCGAACGTCGCGACCTCGGCCGCCGCAACATTGGCGGTGCGGATTGCGAGCTTGCCGCCGTTCGGCATGGCATCGCGCGCGTTGACCACGAGGTTGACGATCACCTGCTCGAACTGCGAGACGTCGGCCTTGACCGGCCACAGGTCGCGTCCGTGCACGACCCCGGGGAACGTGACCTTCTCGCCGATCAGCCGCTTGAGCAGCATGCCGATGTCGCTCAGCGTATCGCCGAGATCGAGCACCTTCGGCTGCAACGTCTGCCGCCGCGAGAATGCCAGCAACTGCCGCACTAGCGCGGCGGCACGGTTGGCGTTCTGCTTGATCTGCATGATGTCCTGGAACGACGGATCGGTCGGCTTGTGCGCGTTCAGCAGGAAGTCGTTGGCCATCATGATCGCGGACAGCACATTGTTGAAATCGTGCGCGATGCCTCCGGCGAGCTGGCCGACCGATTCCATCTTCTGCGACTGATTGATCTGGTTTTCCAGCGTTCGCCGCTCGGTCGTCTCCAGCACGTAGACGATCGCGGCCTCGGCATCGCGATCGTCGTCCTCCACCGCGGTGACGAAAAACTGTCCCCAGCGCTCGCGCGCGCCGACCAGCATCAATTCCACCGGCGGAATATCACCCTGCCCGTCCGCTGCGGCATGAATGGCCGCGCTCAACTGGCCGCGATCCCGCTCGTTGACCGCGGCGAGAATCGATTTGGCCGCCGCGCCATCGGAACTGAGACTTTGCGCGAGTTTCGCAAACCGCGCGTTGGCCCGGCTTACGGTGCCGGACTTGTCGACGGTCGCGATCGCCATCGGCGTGTGGTCGAAGAAGCGCATGAAGCGCACTTCCGCTACGCGCTGCGGATCAACGCGCTCGTCGCGGGCGCGGCTGATTACCAGCGTCCGCGAGGGACCGGGCACGCCGTCGGCGCCGAACGCCAGCTTGTGATAGAGACGCGCGGGCATGGTCTTGCCGTTGCGCATCCGCAGGTCGACATCGAACACCTCGGTCCGGACCTCGCCCGGCGCTGCGACAATCGACGTCAGCAAAGCCGCACCGTCGCCGGAGACGACGTCGGTGAGCTTCAAGCCGCCCGAACCGATCTCCGCGAGATCGTGATCCAGCCAATTGGCCAGCGTCGCGTTGACGTAGGCGAGATCGCCCGACGGATTGACCGAGAAGAAACCGCACGGCGCATGATCGAGATATTCGATCGCATGGCGCAATTCCTGGAAGACGTCTTCCTGCCGCTCGCGGTCGCGGGTGATGTCGGCGATCGACCACACCGCGTGTCTGGATTGCCGCTTCGCCTGGCCGAGCGGGCGGACCCGCAGCCGCAGCCAGCGGCCGTGCTCGCCATCGGCAGCGGCGACGCGCACCTCTTCCTGCTGGCGCTTGCCTTCGCGCGCGGCCTTCAGCAGACGGAACACCGCCTCGGAGACATCGGGGTTGCCGATGAAGACGCGCTCCACCGGCCGCACATCCTGCATCGAGGTGGCGCCCGTCAGGGTGAGGTAGGCGGAGTTGGCATAAACGATGTGTCCTCCGGCATCGGTGATCGCAATGCCGTCGAAGGCGTGATCGGCGACCGGGCGCATCAGCGGATCATCGGCGGTGCGGTCGGCGAAGCGGACGATGCCGGCCGCGAATGCGAACAGGGTGAACAGTCCGACCATCGCCAGCAGCGCCAGCAGCGCCAGAATATAAGGCTGGGCGTTGGCATGCCCGAGCGTCATGAATCCCACGGCGGCCGCGACGATTGCGCCCGCGACCAGCAGGACCAGCAGGATGCTGCCGCTCCGTCGCGCCGGTTCCTGCGCGACCTGCGGCGAATCGATATCGTGATCGGAGGTCATGGCATCCGGCGGGGCCTGTCGCGGCGGGCGCGGAATGCGCGTGCGCCGGGCCCTGAGTGCCTGAATCGGACCCGGCAGCGCAAGCACCTCATGGGCTCATTTCCCGCCATTTTCCCCGCCCGGATGCTCTTTCCGGATACCCTAAGCCGGCATCACGCGCGGCGCCCCGCAAAGCCGCGCTTCAGGCCCATGACGTAGCCGATGATTTCGGCGACCGCGTGATAATGCTCGGCCGGAATCTCGTCGTCGATCTCGACGGTAGCGTACAGCGCGCGGGCCAGCGGCACGTTTTCGACGATCGGAATGTCGTGCTCGCGGGCGATTTCCCTGATCTTGAGCGCGATGTTGTCCATGCCCTTGGCCACGCAGACCGGCGCCGACATGCCGCGCTCGTAGGACAGCGCGACCGAATAGTGCGTCGGGTTGGTGATGATGACCGAGGCCTTCGGCACCGCGGCCATCATGCGCTTCTTCATGCGCACGGCCCGCAACTGCCTGATCCGGGCCTTGATGTGCGGATCGCCTTCCGTTTGCTTGAACTCCTCCTTGATCTCCCGCAGCGACATCTTCTGCCGTTCGAACCACTGCCGGTACTGCAGCAGGTAGTCTGCGATCGCGACCAGCGCGAGCATCGCGACCACCGCACCGAGCAATTGCAGCGTCAGGGTTCTGGTGGTGCCGAGGATGGCGTTGGGATCGAGCCGCACCATGGCGTCGAGCCGCGAGCGCTCCGGCCACAGCACCGCGGTCATGACCGCGCCGAGCGCCACCACCTTGAAAAGTCCCTTGGCGAAGTTCGCGGCCGCCTGCTTGCCGAAAATCCGCTTGGCCCCGGAGACCACCGAAATCTTGCTGAGCTTCGGCTTCAGCGCCTCCCCCGACCAGACGAAACGGTGCTGAATGACATTGCCGGCGACGGCGGCCAGCACCAACATCAGCAGCGGCACGCCGAGCGCGGCGACAAGCACGTATTCGAGCTGCACGGCCAGCGCCAGCAGACCAGGACCGTCGGTCCGGATCTGCCAGGAGTTGGCGATCAGGTTGCGCAGCGGCATCTCGAATCCGCCGCCGACGGAGCCCGCGAAGGTCGACAGCACCAGCGTCGCGCCGGCGATCACGAACCAGGTGTTGACCTCCTGGCTCTTGACGACGTCGCCGCGCTCGATCGCGTCATCGAGACGTTTTTGCGTCGGGTCTTCTGTCTTTTCGGTATCGTCGCTCTCGTCGGCCATCGTTGCCGTGTCCTAGTGTCCCGATTCCGAAGTTCGCATACCCTCGCAGCAACCTTTGATGCGAACTTCGGAATCAAAGGGACACTACCAACTTTATGATTCTAGTGTGGTTTGGGTTCAGAAGTTCGCTTGACGGACTCGCAGAGACACTGGGAGCGAACTTCTGAACCGCCACACTAGTGGTCCAATTCTAACATTTGCATCCCGTTGCCGCAGGGAGTTCTTGCAAATGTTAGAATCAAAGGACCACTAGCAACTATCAGGTTTCTAGTGGAGTTTTGAATTTGACATTCGCCTGACAAGTTCGCGGCAAAGTGGGTAGCGAATGTCAAATTCACTCCACTAGTTCGACAACGTCAGATCGCGCATCACGCCGATAAAATAATCCATGTAGGTCCCCATCATGGACACCAGCACGGCAGCGAGAATCATGAAGCCGATGAGGATCGAGAGCGGCACGCCGATGAAATAGACCTGCATCTGCGGCATCAGCCGCGCCAGCACGCCAAGCCCGATATTGAAAACAAGTCCGAAAACCAAGAACGGCGCCGACAGTTGCAGGCCGATCTTGAAAGCGGCCGAGAAGGCGCGCGTGGCCAGCGCCGCCACATCGCCGCTCGGCATCAGTTCGCCCGGCGAGAAAATCCTGTAGCTCTCGTTCAGCGCGGTGATGACCAGATAGTGCGTGTCGGTCGCGAACAGTATCGCGATGCCAAGCAGGGTCAGGAAGTTGCCCATCAGCGCGCCTTGCTGGCCCTGGGTCGGATCGATCGACGTGACGAATCCAAGCCCCAGTTGCTGCGCGATGATCGAGCCCGCGACCTGCAGCGCCGCGAGCGTGACGCGCGCGGTGGCGCCCAGCACCACGCCGATGATGATCTCATGCACCAGCAAGATCGCCAGCGGCGCGGCCGACTGCATGTCGACGTGATAGGCGGCACGATGCAGCGGCAGGATAATCAGAGTCAGAAGCAGGGCGATGGCGAGCTTGACCCGGACCGGAATGAAGACCTCGCCGAAGCCCGGCAACAGCATCACCATCGCGCCGATGCGGGCAAACACCAGCATGAAGGCGGCGCCGAGAGCGGGCAGAAGCGAGATATCGATACGCATGATGCCCTTGAGGTGCTATCCCGACATTCTCGTCGGAAACTTGCAGCGAGCGGATCGCGATACCGCATCCACCCCTGCGATCTTGTGCATCAACCGCCGATGATTCGCGATGAAATCCGTATCATTTCGGCGTGCAGCGCGTCGGCCATGAACGGCAGCGCCAGCACCAGCGTCACGAAAATGGCCAGGATCTTCGGCACGAACACCAGCGTCTGCTCCTGGATCTGCGTCAACGCCTGGATCAGCGAAATGGCGACGCCGACGATCAGGCCGACGCCCAGTAGCGGCCCCGAGACCAGAACGATGGTCCAGATCGCATCGCGCGCGATATCCAGTGTTTCAGCGCCGGTCATTGCCTTCTCCCATGTACTTATTCTTTATGCTGGGACGCGCGCCTTCACGCGCTCCAAAATTCATTCTTCCTGCTTCAGCTTATGGATTTTCGGGTTCGCGCTATCGGCGCGAACGCGAAGCGTTCGTCGCCCAGCGCGCCGTCGGAATGACAACTTGAATCCATAACCGCGCGATCAGATCGGCATTCTCATGATGTCTTCGTAGGACTGGATGACGCGGTCGCGCACCGAGACCAGCGTCGACACCGCGACGTCGGTATCCGCCACGGCGGTCACCACATCCATCAGGTTTGCCTTGCCCGACGCCATCGCCACCGTCTGCGCGTCGGACTTCCGGCCCGCCTCCATCACGCTGCCGAGCGCATCCTTGAGCACCGCACTGAACGAGGGGCCATCGCCCTCCGGCGGCTTGCCGGCGGCGGCGCCGGAGCCCATCATCTTTGCAAGGCTCGCATAGGCGTTTGCTGCGACTGTGGGTGATGCCATGGTCAGGTCTCCGATCAGGATTTGAGAATATCGAGCGTGCGCTGGATCATCCGGCGTGTTGCGCTGATGATGTTGACGTTCGCCTCGTATGACCGTTGCGCGTCGCGCATGTCGGTCATTTCGACCAGCGAGTTGACGTTGGGATATTTGACGTTGCCGCTGGCGTCGGCAGCCGGATTGCCCGGCTCGTACTTGACGCGGAACGACGACATGTCGGGCTTCACCCGGCCGAGCGTCACCACTTTCGCATCGAGCGCACGATCGAGCGCCGATGAAAAGGTCGGCACCTTGCGCCGATAGGGATCACCCCCGGGCGTCTGCGCGGTGGAATCGGCGTTGGCGATGTTTTCCGAGATCACCCGCATCCGTCCGGCCTGCGCCCGCAGACCGGATGTCGCGATGCCCATCGAACGCATGAAGTCGGCGCCGTTGTCTGCCATGATGCGGTCTCCTTTTCTTCAGCTCTGCGTCATGCCTTGCCGACCGCCATCTTCAGCAGACGCAGGCTGCGGCTGTAGAGCGAGGTTGCGGCGGCGTAATCCATCTGGTTGGCCGATACCTTGAGCATCTGGTCCTCCAAATTGACCGCGTTCCCTGCGGGACGGGTCTGAAAACCGGCATTGCGATTCTGGTCGAAGTTCGAGCCCGGGCCCGAGCCGGTGATATTCCGGCCCGAAGTGGTGCTCATCATCGCCAGCGTCGCGCCGGACGAAGCGTTGCCGCCCTTCGCGTCGAACTTCGGTTCGATCAGGTCGCGCGGCTTGAAATTCGGCGTGTCGGAGTTGGATATGTTTTCGGCGAGAACGCGCTGGCGCTCCTGATGCCATTGCATCCGGGTGCGCAGAGCCGCCAAAGCGGAAATATCGTTGATGGGCACGCCGGGCCTCCGCTCCACTCCGGGGACGGTGCGCCGCGGAGGGTAGGCAGAATTTGCCGCCTTTATGGTTAACAGCCGGTTAAGAACGGCGGGCGCGCGATCCGAATCGATCCTCCGCCTTCCAAAGCCAAGGACGTTCCTGGTCCGACCGGACGATTTTTGTTAGGGAACGCCGCGTTAACCACCCGCATTAACCGGAACGTCTGGTACTCAGAAGTTGTTTTGGTCTGGTCGATTCATAGGTTATTAAGGATCAGCGGCAGCTTTTGCCGGACGGGGTTAACAGATTGGGCCAAGGCTCGGTCGTCACGGGAGGGTGCCGCAAGGCATTCGACGATCGAAGCTGTAATAAAGGCGCTTTCTGTCAGGGACACAGAAATGCAGGCCATTACATTCGTCATCGCATTCATTGTGGTCCTGGCGCTGATCGCCGGGACCGCCTGGCTGGTGCGGCGATTTGCGGGAAGCCGGCTTGGCACCACCGCCAATCGCGGACGGATGCCCCGCCTGGCGGTCATCGATGCCGCGGCGGTGGATGGGCGCCGGCGGCTCGTTCTGGTGCGCCGCGATAATGTCGAGCACCTGCTGATGATCGGCGGACCGTCCGACATTGTCGTGGAACCCAACATCGTCCGCGCGCCGGGCCGCGATCAGACCCCGCAACGTCCTTCACCCGGCAACGAACCGTCGCTGCCGCGCCTGCCGCCGCTGGCTGAAACAGGCTGGGCGGAGTCCGACGGCCCGCGTTCCGATCCTCTCGATCATCCCGAGGAGATGCCGGATCCGGCGCGACCGGTCCTGCGTCCCCCCTTCCCTGATCCGGCGCGACGTCCGGCCGCCGCCGAGCGCCGCAATGATCCCCTGGCGGGCTTCACGCCCGAACCCATGAGCCGGACCGACATTCGCGGCACCCGTCCCGCGCGCAGCGAGCCTGCGATGCCGCCGCGTCCGCCTGTTCGTGCAGCCGAGCCCGGGAGCACATCGCCGCCGCGCCCTGCGGAGCGGCCGACGTTTTCGCCGCCGCCGCCACCACCGGCCCCACCGCCCGCCGCATCGCCGCCACCTGCTTCGAACGCGGATCAAAATCTTGCCGAGATGGCGCAGCGTCTCGAAGCCGCGCTCCGGCGTCCGGCCAACGACGGCAAGCCGGCGGCCGTCGCGCCTCCGGTTGTTCCCGAGCCGCCACCCCGTCCGCGCGCCGTGGAAAGTCCGCCCGCTTCGCGCAGCGAGCCGCCGGCGCCGCCGGCAGCCCCCTCGCCCGGTTCGAAATCCGGCTTCGAGCACCTTGAAGACGAGATGGCGTCGCTGCTCGGGCGACCGAAGTCGCCTTCGTGAGGCCGGCGGCCATCCCGCGTAGAGTTTTATTCCTTCTCGTTCTGATAGCCGCCGGATCGCTCGCAGGTCCGGCGTTCGCGCAGGATATCAGCATCAATCTCGGCGGCGCCGGCAACGGCGGCGTGACCGAGCGCGCGATCCAGTTGATCGCGCTGCTCACAGTGCTGTCGATCGCGCCGTCGATCCTGATCATGATGACGTCGTTCACGCGCATCGTGGTCGTGCTGTCGTTGCTGCGCACGGCGCTCGGCACCGCGACCGCGCCGCCCAACACGGTGATCATCGCGCTCGCGATGTTCCTCACCGCCTTCGTGATGGGACCGACGCTGCAGAAATCCTATGACGACGGCATCAAACCGCTGATCGCGAACGAGATCACCGTGGAGGACGCGCTGCAGCGTGCGTCCGTCCCCTTGCGCGGCTTCATGCAGAAGAACGTGCGCGAGAAAGATCTCAAGCTGTTCATGGATTTGTCGGGCGAGCCGCCGCCAGCGACGCCGGCCGACCTTTCGCTGCGGATCCTGATGCCGGCCTTCATGATCTCTGAACTGAAGCGCGCCTTCGAGATCGGATTCCTGCTGTTCCTGCCGTTCCTCATCATCGACCTTGTGGTGGCATCGGTCCTGATGTCGATGGGCATGATGATGCTGCCGCCGGTCGTGGTATCGCTGCCGTTCAAGCTGATCTTCTTCGTGCTGGTCGACGGATGGTCGCTGGTGGCAGGCAGCCTGGTGCAGAGCTACGGGAGCTGAGCGACGGTGCGCTCAGGTGTGAGCCCGGACTGCCGTGGACAGGGTTCTACACGACAGCGCCACGACGGCTGGAGCCTTTCCGCTTCTGATGGAATCAGAAAGCGGGCTCCGAGATTTTGTTTTGACGCGTTTTCTTCACGCGAACCGGCATACATCCAGGGGTCAAACCCAAGGTCGTGCTTCACTCGAAACGCTATAGGCTCTCCATCGAACGATACGGCATAGTCAGAAGAGTCGCCGGATCACGATGACTTTGAATCGACCCACCCAAATCATGAACGTGATCGATACCAATATCCTGGAGCGGAACACGGGCGGAATGCCGCAACACGCTTTTTTACGCCCAAGGCAAAAACAAAATCCCCCGGCAGTTTCCTGCCAGGGGTTTGTTCGGGATGTTGTCAGATGATCTGTTTTACCAGTTGCGCTGCGCGCGGAACATGAGGGTCCAGGTGTCCTGATCTTTCAGGACAT
>NZ_JBPPLZ010000003.1:0-386924 GCF_051535235.1 Nitrobacter sp. | reverse complement strand
GAGGCCCGGAGCCGGTCCGATTTCGTGGATGCGGTTCGCGCGCTCGACCGGGCCCTGATGTCCGGCTTCTACGTAATTCCGGTCTACAACGTCCAAGAGCAATGGATTGCACGCTGGAATCGGATAGAACGACCGGCAGCGACCGCGTTGACCGGATACCTCCCTGAAACATGGTGGCAAAGGCCGCCGAAGCCGAGCCAGTGACGCCGTGCTCCAGAACAACACATCGCCCACGCTGGATGAACTCTTCGGCCGCATCCTCGCTCGGCAGCCGGATCAACCGGCCCTGATCGATCCGCCCGACAAGTTGCGGGTGACCGGACAGCCGCCGCGGCGCCTGAGCTTTGCACAGGCCGACCGGGCCGTCTCGGCACTGGCGGGCCATTTTATCGAAGCTGGCCTGCCGCCCAATTCGGTGATCGCGGTTCAACTGCCCAACACCGTCGAACTGGCGTTGACCATGCTCGCCGCATTTCGCGCGGGGCTGATCGTCGCGTTGCTGCCCCAGCTTTGGCGGCAGGCTGAACTGACCGTCGCACTCAATCGAACCGGTGCGCGCGCGATCGTCGCCATGGGTCGCATCGACGGCGTCGATCATGCCGACCTCGCGATGAACGCCGCTGCGGAAGCCTTCTCCATTCGCCATGTCTGTGGCTTCGGCAGCGATCTGCCGGAAGGCATGATTCCGCTGGATAACGTCGTCAGCAGTTTGAGCGCCGACAGTTCGCGGCTCGCGATCCAGGATTCGCGCCGTCCCGCGCTGCTGACGTTCGAAGCCTCCGGCTCGGGCTTCCTCGCCGTGCCGCGGACCCACGTCAACCTGATCGCCGGCGGACTCGCGATATTTCTCGAAAGCGGATTGCCTCAGGGAGCAACCATTCTTTCGGCTCTCGCACCTTCGTCATTCGCCGGTCTGGCCTCCTCGTTCGTGATGTGGCTGCTCAGCGGCGGCACATTGGCGATGCATCATCCCTTCGACGAGACCATGATGATGCGGCAGATCGAGACCGAACGTTGCGACACGCTGGTTGCGCCGGCGTCGCTGGCGTTGCGGATGGCGGAAGCCGACGTCCTGTCATCGGCGCGGAGCCTGCGTCACGTCGTCGGTCTGTGGCGGACTCCGGAGCAGGTCGGCTCAAGTCCGCTCTGGCCTCAAAACGGGATCCGGATGACGGATGTCTACCTGTTCGGCGAAGCCGGCCTTTTCGGTGTCCGGCGCGCGGACGATGGGTCGCCTGCTCCGGTGATGCCCGGACCTTATCGGGCGCCGCCCGAGGTCCCTGTCTCATCCACGGCGGGTGAGGTCATTTTGACCCCAAAGGGAACGCTCGGGCTGCGGGGACCCATGGTGCCGGTCGCGGCTTACCCTGTCACGGACCGGCCGGTCGATCCGTTCGCCGCGCTGACGCCGCCGCCGGACTATGTCGACACCGGCTACGCCGCGCGGATCGATCGCGCCACGGGCGGTATAGCCATAACGGCCCCGCCCTCCGGCGTTCTCGCCGTCGGCGGCTACCGGTTTCTTGCGGATGACCTGCAGGAATGGGCGCGGCGGCTGGGGCAGAACGCTATGCTGACCGCGCTTCCCGACCGCCTGAGCGGCCATCGCCTCGCCGGACGCACCGACGACAATGCGCGCGCCCGCGAGGCATTGACAGAACTGGGGCTGAACCCCTTGATGGTAGAGGCCTTTCGCGATCGATCGGTTCCCGGCTGATCGAAATCAGTTCCATTCATTGACGCGGCATTAAGAGCGACAAACTAGGATCGCGGGCATCGGCGCGTATTCGAGCTTCGCAGGAATGTCCCACCAAGGCCCGCTCATCATCGTCTCTTCCGGGAGTCATCAGCCGTCCGCAGCGTTCTTTTCCGGCGTGAACATCCTTCCCGTTGTTGAAACCGATTGGTCCGAGGCGTCGAGCGCAGTTGCGCGGCTACATCCCGCGGCGGTCGTTATCACCACGACAGAAAACGCGGCTCCGGCCTTCGACCGCCTCGCGAACCAGGTGGGTGCGATGCAGCCCTACGTTCCGCTGATCGTCGTCGATCCCGTTGCGCCCTCCCCGGGCAACGCACTTCCGTACTCATGCGCGAGCGGCGATTTCGACCGGCTCGGCGCGCGTCTTACCGCCGCCATGCGGGTACGAACACTGCACGCGACCGTGCTCCGGCGGCTCGCGAGCAATCCGGCCGCACCGGTACGCCAACCAGCCGATGATCCCATCCATGACGCGACCGTTCTCTTGATCGGACGCGGCGCCACCTACCCCGCGCTTTCTGTTGTTTTTGGCGAACAAGTCGGCGTGGTCGGCGCGCTCAGCATCGAAGCGGCGGCGAAGCATCTCAATGCGCGCAGCATGGACGGCATCGTTATCGGAGAAGGATTCACCGGGCGTGTCGTCGAGGCGCTTCTCACCGTACTGGCGGAAGACACGCGCTTTCGTAATCTGCCGATCACCGTCACGTCCGGAAATCTCGCAGCCGCGTATGACCTTCCCAACCTCGAACTGATGTCCGGTGAGCCGGCTCATATTGCAAGCACATTCCTGCCGCTGGTTCGACAACATGCCCTCGAGGCGCGCCTCTGCCGCACGCTGAAATCGCTCGATGCGGGGGGCTTGCTGGATCCGCGAACCGGCCTTCTCACCGTCGATGCCTTTCACCGCGAACTCGACACGGCAATCGATCAGACCCGATCCGATGGAGGGCGGCTTTCGGTCGCGCGGTTCTCGCTCGACCGGACGCTGGAGCGCCAGCTTTTCGATGCAGCGCGTATCCTCAGCCGGCTGATGCGGCGGATGGATTTCGGCACGCTCGAAGACGACGGATCGATCATTGTGGCTTTCTCCGACGTCGATCCGCGTAACGCCCATACCATCGCGCGGCGGCTTTCCAGTGTGATGAAGCATACGGCGCACAGCAGCAAACGAGCCCTGCGGGTCGATCCCCATGTCGCCTTGACGGCGTCCCGGCCCCACGATTCCGCAAAATCGCTTCTCGCCCGATTGAACGATGCGGCGCATCGCGCGGCGTCGTAACGACGTTACGCCGCCTTGCGGTCTTCCGCGAGATTGGCGAGTTGGCGCATGATTTCGGTGGTGCCTGTCAGGCGTTCCTCCGGCGTTTCCCAGTTCTGGAAGAACACCACCTTCATATCGGGACGAACCCTCGCCGCCTGCCCGTGCTGGCGGATGAAATAGACCAGCCGATCGGGTTGCGCGAACTTGTTGTCGCGGAAGGAAATCACGGCGCCCTTCGGCCCGGTGTCCACCTTCTCGACATTGGCGCGACGGCAATAGGCCTTGATCGCCGCGACCTTGAACAGGTAACGGACTTCATCCGGCAGCGGACCGAACCGGTCACGCAACTCTGCGGCGAAATTGTCGATCTCGTCATCGGTGTCGAGGTCGGCCAGCCGGCGATACAGCGACAGCCTCACCGCAAGATCGGCGACGTAGTCTTCCGGGATCAGGACCGGCATGCCGATTGTGATCTGCGGCGACCACCGCTCGTCGTCGACAGACTCCGTCATGCCGGACTTCAGGTTCTGGATCGCCTCTTCCAGCATCGACTGGTAGAGCTCGAAGCCGACCTCCTTGATGTGGCCTGATTGCTCCTCGCCGAGCAGGTTTCCAGCCCCACGAATGTCGAGATCGTGCGATGCAAGCTGGAAGCCTGCTCCGAGCGTTTCAAGCGATTGCAGAACCTTGAGGCGGCGTTCGGCCTGCGCCGTGATCTTGTGCGTCGAAGGCAGCGTGAACAGCGCGTAGGCGCGCAGCTTCGATCGACCGACACGACCGCGCAACTGATAGAGCTGCGCCAGTCCGAACATGTCGGCGCGATGCACGATCAGGGTATTGGCGGACGGAATGTCGAGACCCGACTCCACGATGGTGGTGGAGAGCAGTACGTCATATTTGCCGTCGTAGAAGGCCGACATGATGTCCTCGATCACCGTCGGCGGCATCTGCCCGTGCGCGACCGCGACTTTCATCTCCGGCACGTGCTTGTCGAGAAACTCCTTGACCTCCGCCAGATCGTCGATGCGCGGCACCACGTAGAAGGCCTGACCGCCGCGATAGCGTTCGCGCAACAGCGCCTCGCGGATCATCAAGGGATCGTGCGGCGCCACGAAGGTGCGCACCGCGAGCCGATCGACCGGCGGCGAGGCAATGATCGAAAGGTCGCGCACGCCGGTCAGCGCCAGTTGCAGGGTGCGCGGAATCGGGGTCGCGCTCAGCGTCAGCACGTGAACCTGCGCGCGCAACTGCTTCAACCGCTCCTTGTGGCTGACGCCAAAGTGCTGTTCCTCGTCCACGACAAGAAGTCCGAGATCCCTGAACTTGATCGACTTGCCGAGCAGTGCGTGGGTGCCAACCACGATATCGACCGAGCCGTCGGCAATTCCTTTCTTGACCTGCGTCAGCTCCTTCGGCGACACCAGCCGTGATGCCTGCGCGACGTTGACTGGAAACCCGCGGAACCGCTCGGTAAATGTTTTGGCGTGCTGGCGCGCCAGCAACGTCGTCGGTACCACGACGGCGACCTGCTTGCCGTCCAGCGCGACGGCGAAGGCCGCCCGCAACGCCACCTCGGTCTTGCCAAAGCCGACGTCGCCGCACACCAGCCGATCCATCGGCCGGCCGCTCTCCAGATCTTTCAGCGACGCTTCGATCGCACTGAGTTGATCTTCGGTTTCCTCGTAAGGGAAGCGCGCGCAGAACTCGTCATAAAGACCGGATTGCACCGGCAGCTTCGGCGCTTCGTGCAATTGCCGAGCCGCTGCAACCTTGATCAATTCGCCGGCGATCTCGCGAATACGATTTTTCAGCTTGGCCTTGCGGGCCTGCCAGCCACCGCCTCCGAGGCGATCAAGTTCGACATTGGCCTGATCGGACCCGTAACGCGACAACAGTTCAATGTTCTCGACCGGAAGGAACAGCTTGGTCTCGTTGGCGTAGCGCAGTTCAAGACAATCGTGCGGCGCGCCGCTCACTTCAAGCGTCTGCAAGCCGACGAAACGCCCGATGCCGTGCTCGACGTGGACGACGAGATCGCCGGCCGCGAGACTGGTCGCTTCCGAGATGAAATTCTCAAGCTTGCGGCTCGCCTTGCGCGGCCGCACCAGACGATCGCCGAGAATGTCCTGTTCGCTGATGACGGCGACGGTCTCCGTCTCGAATCCCGATTCCATGCCGACGACAGCGAGCATCACCTCATTGCGGGGCGTGGCCTGAACCGTGCGCCACACATTGACGCTCGTCAGGTTGAGCAGCTTGTGGTCCCGCAGCATGCTCGCCATGCGATCGCGCGAACCCTCGCTCCACAACGCGACGACGACTTTCTTTCGCGCGGCCTGCAACGCCTGAATGTGGGATACGACGGATTCGAAAACGTTGACGGTGGCATCCGCTCGCTCGGGCGCGAAACTCCGCCCCTGCCGCGCGCCTGCATCGATGACATCGACGGCTTCGTCGGGCACCGCGAAAGGCGTCAGCTGCACCAGCGCGGTTTCGCTGATGCGCTCCGTCCACTCATCCGGCGTCAGATAAAGCCGGTCGGGCGGAAGCGGTTTGTAGACGGCACCGCCGCCGGAATGCTCAACGGCCTCGCGCCGCGCCTCGTAGTAGTCCGCGATCTGCTTGAAACGCTCGTTCGCCGCGTCCTCGCCCTGTGGCTCAACGGCGATGGTCGCGCCATCGAGATAATCGAACAGCGTGTCCATGCGTTCGTGAAACAGCGGCAGCCAATGCTCCATGCCGGGATACCGCCGCCCCTCGCTGACGGCCTCGTACAACAGGTCGTCCGGTCCGGGCGCCCCGAACGCGGCGACATATCCCATCCGGAAACGCCGGATGGTTTCTGTGACGAACTGGAATTCGGAAATCGGAACCAGATCGAGCGAACGCACGTCGAGCAGCGTGCGCTGGGTTTCCGCGTCGAACGAGCGGATCGATTCCAGGGCGTCGCCGAAGAAATCGAACCGGACGGGCTGGTCGAGACTGGAAGGAAACAGATCGAGGATGCCGCCGCGCACGGCATATTCGCCGGGCTCGCGAACCGTCGAGGAGCGGTTGTAGCCGTTGTGCTCAAGCCATGCGACGATTGAGTCCATCGGCACCACGTGGCCCGGCGCGACCGACAGGGCCTGGGACGCGACGATCTCGCGCGCGGGCACGCGTTGCACAATGGCGTTGACGGTCGTGAGCAGGATCAGAGGCGCTTCGCTGCCCGCCAGACGGGACAGCCGCGCCAGCGTCGTGAGCCGCTGCGCAAGGACGCCGCCGTGCGGCGAAACCCGATCGTAGGGCTGACAGTCCCATGCCGGAAACTGCATCACCGAAATATCGGGCGCGAAAAATTCCAGCGCGCGCGCCAGTTGCTGCATGCGCGGACCATCCCGGCAGATCACTGCGAGGCTGACGGCCGAAGCCTGCCGTCCTGCCTTGGCCTTGATGGCGCGCGCGAGGTCCGAAGCGACAAGGCCCTCCGCGCCTTCCGCGACGTTGGCGAGCGTCAGCGGGCGACCGGGCGACAGCGAGTCTGCGGGCGATCGTACGGTCGTCTTCATGCGTCCGGACCTGTCGGCGAAAACGACCTGATACGATCAAACAGAGCCGTGCGGTATTGGGGAGCCAGCGGAAGGCCGCCGCTCAACGCGGCATACAGGTCCGGGTCTGGGACCTCGATCAGGCTCTCGAGATCGATCAACTCCGCATCGGTGAGCGAACCGATTTCCGCATCGGCAAATCGACCCAGGATCAGGTCCATCTCGCGCATGCCGCGATGCCAGCAGCGGAACAAAAGCCGTTTGCGGCGGTCGTCAAGGCCGCCGCTCGATCGTGTCGATCCCGTCATCAATCCCATCCGAACGCCGAAAGCCCGGACGAGCCGGGCCGGCATCATATAGCGCCGGCGAATGGGGATGTCAGCACCCGTTCACGCATTGCATAATCCGAAAATTGCATTCAAGGCTTCCAGCGTACCGGTCCCACCTCGCCATTCGTCGAGTCGCGCGATGCGCCCTGCACTGCTCAATCCTCTCTTTGCACCGGTGACCAGCCTGACGGGCGTCGGCCCGAAGCAGGACAAGCTGTTTCGGTATCTGCTCGGGCGCGACCAGACCCCGCGCCTGATCGATCTGCTGTTTCACCTGCCTGCAAGCGTCATCGACCGCAGGGCGCGACCCAAGATCCGCGATGCCGTTCCCGGCACCGTGGTGACGCTTGAAGTGACAGTCGACCGGCATCGCCCCGCGCCGCCCGGACGCTCGCGCGCGCCGCATCTCGTCCACGCCAGCGACGAGACCGGAGACGTCGTGCTGACCTACTTCCGCGCCCAGCCGGACTACGTGGAAAAGCTGCTTCCCGTCGGAGCCAAGCGCTACGTGTCCGGCACCGCTCAGATGTTCGACGGTACCTTGCAGATCGTTCATCCCGACCGCGTTGTCGATGAGGCAGGACTGGCAAAGCTCTCCGGCATCGATCCGGTCTATCCTCTCACCGAGGGCCTGGCGCTGGGCACATTGCGGCGCGCGGTCGCGATGGCCCTGCAAAGGCTCCCGGCGCTGCCCGAATGGATCAGCCCGGAAATCCTGCGCCGCTGCGGCTTTCCGTCGATGGCGGAAGCGCTGCATCGCGTTCACGCGCCATTGGAATTGACCGATATCCTGCCGGAAGGACCGTTCTGGTCACGCCTTGCCTTCGACGAGTTGCTCGCCGGACAACTCGCGCTGGCGCTGGTGCGCGCGCGGCTCCGCCGGCCGGCCGGAAGCCGACACGCCGGCGACGGGCACCTGCGCAACAGGATCATCGATGCGCTGCCCTATGCCCTGACGACGTCTCAACAACAGGCGGTCGCCGCAATCAGCGACGACCTGCGGCAACCCGTGCGGATGCTGCGGCTGCTTCAGGGCGACGTCGGCTCCGGCAAGACAGTCGTCGCGCTGCTCGCCGCCGCCGCGGTGGCTGAAGCCGGCAAGCAGACCGCGCTGATGGCGCCGACCGAAATCCTTGCACGCCAGCATATCAAGACCATCGCGCCGCTGGCCGAACAGGCGGGCTTGCGCGTCGCCATCCTGACCGGACGCGAGAAAGGCAGGGAGCGGCGCGAGATTACCGCACGCCTCGGCAACGGCGACATCGACCTGCTCGTCGGCACCCACGCGCTGATCCAGGACGACGTCGCATTCAAGGCGCTGGCGCTGGCGGTCGTCGACGAACAGCACCGTTTCGGCGTGCGCGAGCGGCTTGCATTGACTGCCAAGGGCGAGGCCGTGGATGTGCTGGTGCTGAGCGCGACACCGATTCCGCGCACGCTGGTTCTCACCTATTTCGGCGATATGGACGTCTCCGAACTGCGCGAAAAGCCCGCCGGCCGGCAGCCGATCGATACCCGCGCAGTCTCCGACAGCCGGCTGGACGAGGTGATCGATGCGGTCGGCCGTGCGGTGAAGGCCGGCAAGCTGGTCTACTGGATCTGTCCGCTGGTCGAGGAATCCGAGACCGTGAATCTCACCGATGCCGAGCAACGGTTCGACAGCCTCAAGGCGCGCTTCGGCGACAAGGTCGGTCTCGTCCACGGCAAGATGCGCGGGTCCGAAAAAGACCGCATGATGGCGCAGTTCGCAGCGGCCGAAATCAATCTGCTGGTCGCGACGACGGTTGTCGAGGTCGGCGTTGACGTTCCGGCGGCGACCATCATGGTCATCGAGAACGCCGAGCGTTTCGGCCTTGCGCAACTCCACCAGCTACGAGGACGGATCGGCCGCGGCTCCGAGCCTTCAACCTGCCTGCTGCTCTACCGCGAGCCATTGGGCGAGATGTCCGATGCGCGGCTGCGGGTGATCCGGGAAACCACCGACGGCTTCCGCATCGCCGAGGAAGATCTGAAGCTGCGCGGCGAAGGCGATGTGCTCGGCACCCGCCAGAGCGGCCTGCCCGGCTATCGCATTGCGCGCTCCGATGTTCACGCGCAGCTCATCGCGCAGGCCCGCGACGAAGCCTTGCGCATCATGAAGCAGAACCCGATGCTGTCCGGCGCACAAGGTGAAGCGTTGCGATGCCTGCTGTATCTGTTTGAGCGCGACGAAGCCCTGCCCCTGATTGGCGCGGGCTGAAAATCAGTCGACCTTTGCAGTCTCGGGGGTAAAGGCGGGATCATTCGCCGCGCGGGCGGTGTTGGCCATGTCCGCAAGAGCCGCGAGCTTCTTCTGCTGATCGGAGTTCGGTTGAACGACGCCCGCAGACATGATGAGGGTTGCCGCATCCTCAGTGCTCATGTCGACCTCGACGACCTTGCTCTTCGGTACGTAAAAGAAGAAGCCCGTGGTCGGGTTGGGCGCACAAGGCAGGAAGACCGAAATGTGCTCCTCCTGACCTGGAAGCCGCGCGGCGACATTCGCGCTCGGGACCTGCGAAATGAGAACGATCGACCACATCCCGGGCGACGGAAATTCAACCAGACCGACCTTGCGCAGGCTCGATCCGGATCCGGAAAAAAGCGTCTCAAAAACCTGCTTGAGGCCGCGGTAGATCGCCCGCACCACCGGCATCCGGCCGAGGATCTTTTCGCCAAAATCGACCAGCGTCCGGCCGATCAGGTTGGCCGTGAGGAAGCCGAGCATCGTCAGCGCGAATACCGCGACGATCAAACCCGATCCCGGCACTCCGAAAGGCAGGTACGTTTCCGGCCGATACGTAATGGGGACGAACGGTCGCACCAGGTTGTCGACCCAGTTCACAAACCACCAGGTCAGGTAAAGCGTTATCGCGACCGGGCCTGCGACAATCAGACCGGTCAGAAAGTAATTCCGGAATCGCGCGATGACGCCGCGGGGCACCTCCGGGTGAGGGTCGCCTGGCGGGCCGCTCGAAGAACTGTTACGGGTCATCGTGGTTCCAGATCAAGATGTCCAAATTAGGCAGTATCTGGTCATATAGGCATTCCAGCAGACTTTGCATGCGGCGCGTTGGACCGCCGCTGCCGACCCTGTCTTATTCGACCGTGACGGATTTTGCCAGATTGCGCGGCTGGTCGACGTCGGTGCCCATGACGACAGCGGTATGGTAGGCCAGCAACTGTACCGGAACCGCATAAATCAACGGGGCAAACGTCGCCGCCATGTCGGGCAGGATTATCGTCACCAGCGACCTGACGGCCGCCTCGGCGGCCCCCTTTGCGTCGGTCATGAGAATGATGTTGCCGCCGCGCGCCGCCACCTCCTGCATGTTGGAGACGGTCTTTTCGAAAACGCGATCGTAGGGTGCGATCACCACCACCGGCATGTTCTCGTCGATCAGCGCGATCGGTCCATGCTTGAGTTCGCCGGCGGCGTAGCCTTCCGCATGGATATAGGAAATTTCCTTGAGCTTGAGCGCGCCCTCCAGGGCAAGAGGATAGCTGGTGCCCCGTCCGAGATACAGGACGTCCTTCGATTTGGCGATGTCGCGCGCGAGCTTGTCGATCTGCGGTTCTGTGGCCAGCGCTTCCGACATCAGCCGCGGAACCTCGATCAGGCCGTGCACGAGCTTGGCCTCGTCTTTTTCGGATAACTCGCCCCGCGCCTTGCCCGCGGCGATCGCGAGCGCCGCAAGCACCATCAACTGGCAGGTGAAAGCCTTGGTCGAAGCGACGCCGATCTCCGGCCCCGCCAGGGTCTGCAACATCGTCTCGCTCTCTCGCGCGATTGTCGACGTCGTGACGTTGACGACCGAGAGCGTATGCAGTCCCTGCTCCTTCGCATAACGAAGCGCGGCGAGCGTGTCGGCGGTCTCGCCGGATTGCGAAATGAAGATGGCGAGATCGCCCTTGCCGAGCGGCGCCTCACGGTAGCGAAACTCAGACGCGATATCGATGTCGACGGACAGCCGGGCTAGACGCTCGAGCCAGTATTTGCCGATGTAACCGGCGTAGTTCGCGGTTCCGCAAGCCACGATCGAGACCCGCCTGATATCGCGAAAATCGAACGGGAGATCCTTCGGAAGCAACACGCGCTCCGTCGCCATGTCGACGTAACGGGCCAGCGTATGTCCGACGACTTCGGGCTGTTCGTGGATTTCCTTGGCCATGAAGTGACGAAAGTTGGCCTTGTCCACCAGGGAAGTCGAGGCGCTGTGCTTGACGCGCTCGCGCTGAACGATGGCGCCCCGGTGGTCGTAGACGGTTGCGCCGTTGCGGGTCAAAATCGCCCAGTCGCCGTCTTCGAGATAGCTGATCGTGTCGGTGAGCGGCCCGAGCGCGATGGCATCCGATCCCAGATACATTTCGCCGTCGCCATAGCCGATAGCCAGCGGCGGTCCGTTACGCGCGCCGATCAGAATGTTGTCGTCGGACGCGAAGATGAAGCCGAGGGCGAAGGCGCCGCGAAGCTGCGACAGCGTGGCCTTGACCGCTTCGACGGGATCGACGCCAGCGGCGAGATAGCCGTCGACGAGATGCAGGACCGTCTCGGTATCGGTTTCGGTCTGGAAGACCGCTCCTTTTTTCTGAAGCTCGTCGCGAAGCTCGCGGAAATTTTCGATGATTCCGTTGTGGACGACCGCCACGCGCTCGGTCGCGTGCGGATGAGCGTTGTTCTCCGTCGGCTTGCCGTGCGTTGCCCAGCGCGTATGTCCGATCCCGACGCGTCCCGCCAGCGGTTCAGCCCGCAGGCGCACTTCCAGATTCCGCAGCTTGCCCTCGGCGCGACGGCGCGCCAGGAGCGTTCCCTCCAGTGTCGCGATGCCGGCGGAATCGTAGCCGCGATATTCGAGGCGCTTCAACGAATCGACCAACTGATCCGCGACGGGACCGCGTCCCAGAATTCCGACAATGCCGCACAATCAATTTCTCCAATCGCAGAAAAACTACAAAAAATTATCCGCGTCCTCTTAACGAATACCCCGGAGCGCAAGGAAACAATAATTATTGCCGATTGCGACAGGGTTAAATCGATCCGATCGCAAATCGTCGCGCAGCCTTTTCAGCGTTCACGCCACGGCAGTCGTCACCGCGATCAAGCCTCGCAATGTACCGGGCTGGTGGCCTGCTCCCTGATTAACAGTGCGGTAACCTTGGGCGTCCGGGTTCGATAATCCGCGCCGAGCGCAACGCCTTGAGTTCCCGATATGCCGGTGCTCGAGGCCGCTTTGAATTTTCACGAGCGATCGAAACAATTTTAGCGATTCCTGCAACGGGAGCCCAAGCCCTTTTTGGCACTGTGCGCGCAAGAAACAAGAAAAGTGAGGCGCACATGAGTGAAGCCGAATTTGAACGGTTGCTGAGCGCAGTGAGCACCGCGATCGCTCCGCGCATCGAAGAAGCCGTGGTGAACGACCTGTCGGATTTCGACGACCTGCATTTTGGCGAGCCGCCGCAAGCTGCCAATGACAACGAGGTCGTCTGGCCGTTCTTCCCTTTCCCCGATGGATGGAACGGCGCCTGCTGAACGATTCGACGAGCGACATGGACGCTCTCGGGCCTGTTTTGGGATTCCATCAAATAATCAATCTAAGTTATTGATTATGTTGATGGAGGCCACGTCCGGAATTGAACCGGAGTACACGGTTTTGCAGACCGTTGCGTAACCACTCCGCCACGTGGCCCCTTGGGCCGGGGTTATTATAGAGTGTCAGCCAGTTAGGCAACCTCGCTCAAGCCGGATCGATATGAATTCTGAAACCGCGCTCCGCCGGAGCGAAACGGCCGGTCAGGCCCGCTTGCGGCGCCGATAATCCCTCTTCGATTTCGGCCTTGGCGCAAGTTCGGGCATGGTCGCCTGGACCTCGCGATATTTCGCCAGCATCCGCTCGAAACTCGCGAGCAAGGTCGTCTCGATGTCCGGTCGATTTTCCAGACCGGCGAGCGTCATCGCCGCGGCCTCGATCGTGGCGAGTCCGTCCCGGCGAGGCTCCTTGCGAAGCTTGCCGTAGCGCGAGGGCTGGCGCGGTCCCAGAATGATGCGCTGGCACTTGAGCATCCATGCATTGCGCCACCACAGCGCCTTGGCCTGACTCCAGGTGCCGTCCAGCAGCACCAAACCCTCGATGTTGGCGAGAATGCCGGATTGATCGTCTTCCATCTCGCCCTTGCGGTCGATCGCCACGATGGCGCGGTCGGTGCCGAAGGAATCGGCCTTGGCCGAACCGAGATAAAGCACCGCCCAACGCGAGGGATCGTCCACCCGCTGGCCGAGCGCCTTCGACAGGCTCGGCCACGACAACCCGATCTTCAGGACGGCATCGTCGAAATGTAAAGCTGTCAGCGTGGCGGTGCCGAGAGCCCTGTCCTGCTCTTGCGGATGCTGGAGGATCAGGAGCGAGGTCCTGTTTCTGATCGGCTCGATGCTGTCGCAAATACAGAGCGCCAACGGCTTGCGGCACCGCGGACAATCCTCCGCGACATCTGGCTTTTTACCTGCGGCGGCTTCGTGGGCGTTCTTGGACATGGCCCGCTATACGCTGCGTCCATCCTGCCGGCAAGAAACCGATTGCGTCTTCCTACTCGGCCGGCGCGACAACCGGAGCGACCTCGCCTCGCCGCCGCAACCTGTCGATCAGAAGATAGATCACGGGCGTCGTGTAAAGCGTCAGGACCTGCGAAACCAGCAGCCCGCCAATGATGGTGATGCCGAGCGGTCGGCGCAGTTCCGTGCCCGGACCGGTCGCGAGCACCAACGGTATGGCAGCGAAAATCGCGGCCATGGTGGTCATGAGAATGGGCCGAAAGCGCACGCTGCACGCCTCGAAGATGGCGTCCGCGGACGACAGACCGCGATGGCGTTCGGCATCAAGCGCAAAATCGACAATCATAATGCCGTTTTTCTTGACGATGCCAATGAGAAGAATGATTCCGACGAATGCGATGATCGTCAACGACGTGTTGGTGATCTGCAACGCCAGCAGCGCCCCAAGGCCGGCGGAAGGCAGGGTCGAGATGATGGTGAGCGGGTGAGCGAGGCTTTCATAAAGCACGCCAAGAACAATATAGACCGCGACGAATGCGCCCAGGATCAGCAGCGGCTGCCGTCCCGACGTCTTGCGGAAATCGGCCGCGTTGCCCTGGAAACTCCCGCGGATGCCCTCGGGCATGTGCAACTCATCGACCGCGCGTTGAATATTGGCCGTCGCATCGTCCAGCTCCACTCCCGGCAGCGTATTGAAGGACACTGTCGTCGATGGGAACGACTGCGAATGATAGACGGCCAGCGGAGAGAGATCGCGTCGATAATGGACGACGGCCGACAGCGGTATCTGCACTCCGTTGGCTCCCGCAACGAAAATACGTTCAAGGTTGGACGGGTCCTGCTGGAATTGCGGATTGATTTCCAGAATGACCTGATACTGATTGCGCTGGGTGTAGACGGTCGAAATCTGCCGTTGCGAAAATGCGTTGTTGAGCGCGTTATCGATGTCCTGAACCTTGACGCCAAGGCTCGACGCCTTCTGCCGGTCGATCGACAAGGTCAGTTGCAGACCGCCTGACTCCCGGTCGCTGGAAACATCCGTGATGCCTTCCACCGTCTCCATGCGCTTGGCGACCAGAGGGGCCCACTTCTGCAGCAAGTCGAGATCGGTGCTGGAGAGCGTGTACTGGTAGTTGGAATCGCTCTGGCGGCCGCCGCTGCGAATGTCCTGCGCGGCGAACATGAAGAGCTTGATGCCCGGCACATCGTCGAGATTTCGACGCATCCGGTCGATAACCTGCGCGGTCGAGAGCCCACCTCGTTCGGCCGGCGGCTTCAGCGTGATAAACATGAACCCGCGATTTGCACCTCCGCGTCCGCTACCGCCGCCGATCGAGGAGCCGATACCCTGCACGCCGGGATCCGCCATCACGATATCCATCACGCGCTGTTGAAGCCCCAGCATGGACTGAAAGGAAACGTCTGCAGACGCGCGCGTCGAACCGATCACGAAGCCGCTGTCATCGATCGGGAAGTAGCCCTTCGGCATCTTGATATACAGCGTCACCGTCAGGGCGATCGTCGCAAAAAACACCAGCAACGTCAGGAAGGGAAAGCGGAGCACGACGCGTAGCGTCCGCGTGTAGAAAGTCACGATCCGCGACAACAGACCTTCGACGAACCGATCGAAGCGGGTCGCATCAGACGACATCCCCTGTTTGATGTAGTGGGCGCAGATCATGGGCGTCACCGTCAACGACACGATGGTCGACACCACGATCGCGAAGGTGAGGGTCAGGGAAAATTCCCGCAGCAAGCGGCCGACGATGCCGTCCATGAAGATCAAAGGCGTGAATGCAGCGACCAGCGACAGGCTGATCGACAGCACCGTGAAGCCAATTTGCCGCGCTCCTTCGAGCGCAGCCTGGTAAGGCGGCAGGCCGTGCTCGAGGTTGCGGTACATGTTCTCGATCATGACGATGGCATCGTCGACCACGAAGCCGACGGAAATGGCTAACGCCATCAACGACAGGTTGTCGATGGAGAAGCCTGCCAGCCACATGCCCGCGCATGTCCCCGCCAGCGCCAGCGGAACCGACACGCCGGCCGCGACCGTCGGCGTGAGGCGGCGGAGAAACGCATAGACCACCACCATCACCAGAAAGGCAGTCGCCAACAGCGTCCACTGCATGTCGTCGACACTTGCCCGGATCGAACCGGTGCGGTCGACGATGGTCGAGATCTCAACGCCAGCGGGAATCCACTGCTTGAGTCCGGGGAGCATCGCCTTCACCCGATCGACCGTGTCGATGACGTTGGCGTCGCCCTGTTTGGTGATCTGGATCAGCACCGCCGGTTGCTTGTTGAACCACGCGATCGAGCGGCTGTTGCGCGTAGCGTCCTTGACGTCGGCCACGTCCGACAGCCGGACAAAATTCCCTCCCGAGCTTTTGATGACGATGTCGCGAAATTCGGCCGCAGTCCGCATCTGCCGGTTGGTCGACAGCGTCTCGCTCTGGCGGCCACCGTTGAATATGCCGACCGGGCCGAGCGGGTTGGCGTTCACGATCGCGGTCCGGACATCGTCGGTCGCGATGCCCGCGTTCGAGAGCGCCACCGGGTTGAGCGCAATACGGACGGCCGGCTGGTCCGCGCCGCTCACGGAAACTTCACCGACGCCCGGCACCTGCGAGATGCGCTGCACGATCACCGTGTCGGCGACATCGTAGATCGCGCTGGTCGACATCGTCTTTGAGGTCAGCGCCAGAACGAAGACCGGCGCGGCAGCGGGATTGGCCTTGCGGAATGTCGGCAGCGTCGGCAGATCGCTTGGCAAATCTGCGAGCGAGGCGTTGATGGCCGCCTGCACGTCGCGCGCGGCGTGGTCGATGTCCCGCCCGATGGCGAACTGCAACTGGATACTGGTTGAGCCGAGCGTGCTTGAGGACGTGATCTGATCGATGCCCGCAATCTCGCCGAGCCGGCGCTCCAGCGGCGCGGCGACGGTCGCCGCCATGACCGAAGGGTCCGCTCCCGGCCGGCTGGCCGCGACCCTGATCATCGGAAAGTCGACGTTCGGCACCGAAGCTACGGGGAGGAATCCGTAAGCGACCAGGCCGGTCAGAAACAGGCCGATCGCCAGAAGGGTGGTACCGACCGGCCTTCGGATGAACGGCTCGGAAATGGAGGCCACTACTGCATTCCCTCGCTCATGCCCGCGATCGGCGGCGGCTTGGGCCCGCCGGTCGGCACGGCCTGTTCGATGCGTTTGTTCAGCCGGTCCAGCGCCAGGTAGATCACCGGCGTGGTGTAGAGCGTGAGCAACTGGCTGAGCAGCAGGCCTCCGATGATCGAGATACCGAGAGGAAATCTCAGCTCCGCGCCGGTGCCGCTTTCGACAGCCAGCGGCAATGCGCCGAACAGCGCAGCCAGCGTTGTCATCATGATCGGTCTGAACCGGAGCAGACATGCCTGCACGATCGCTTCGGTCGCAGACATGCCCTGATGGCGCTCAGCCTCGAGCGCGAAGTCGATCATCATGATGGCGTTCTTCTTCACGATGCCCATCAGAAGAATGATGCCGATCAGGCCGATGACGGACAGATCCTGCCCGAACAGCATCAGCGCGAGGATGGCGCCGACGCCCGCCGAAGGCAGCGTCGAAAGAATCGTGATCGGATGAATGTAGCTCTCGTACAAGACTCCCAGCACGATGTAGATCGTAACCAGCGCGGCCAGGATCAGCCAGGGCTGCCCGGCCAGCGACTTCGAGAACTCCGCCGCGTCGCCGGAGAACACGCCGACGATACTTGTCGGCATGCCGATGCGGCTTTCGATGGTCTTGACCCGATCCACGGCATCGCCAAGCGATTCTCCCGGAGCAAGATTGAAACTCAGCGATGCCGCCGGGAATTGCGCGCGATGCGAGATCGCCAGCGGCGCCGTCGTTCGGGTCAACGTCGCAACGGCGGATAGCGGCACCTGCGCGCCGGCGAGCCCGGGTAGATACAGCTTGGAAAGGATCGAGGGATCGCGCTGATACTGGGGCAAGGCCTCCAGCACGACGCGATACTGATTGGCCTGCCCGTAAACGGTCGATATCTGGCGCTGCGCGAACGCGTCGTTCAAGGTGTCGTTGACGCCCTGGATGCTGACGCCGAGCTGACCCGCGCGCGCCCGATCGATATTCAGCGCGGCTCGCAGACCTCCCTCCTGTACTTCCGACGATACGTCCTGAAACAGCGGATCGCGACGCAGTTCGGCAACGAGCTTGCGGGTCCACTCCGAAACGTCCGCAGCATCGGTCCCCGTCAGCGTGTACTGATATTGCGAGCGGCTCGACTGCGTACTGATCTGGACGTCCTGCACCGGTTGAAAATAAACCGTCATGCCCGGGATGGCGGCCACGCGCTCCTTCAGGCGCGCAACGACGGCGGCAACGTCGTCGCGGCGGTCGCCCCGCGGTTTCAGCGTCATCACCAGGCGTCCGACATTCGTCGTCGGATTCACGGAACCGGCGCCGATGACGGATACGAGGCCCGTCACATCAGGATCTTCCCTTATTGCGTTGGCCGCCTCGGTCTGCCGGCTTTGCATTTCGGCGAACGATACCTGCGGTCCGGCCTCGGTGACCGCCGTGATGGACGCCGTATCCTGCAGGGGCAGAAATCCCTTCGGTACGACCGCGTAGAGGATCAGCGTCGCGGCGATGGTTGCGAAGGTCACGACCAGCGTCGCGGGCTGGTGCGCAAGCACCCACAGCAGGCTCCGATGGTAGAGCTCGACCAACCGATCGATATTGCCGCTGACCCACGCCAATCCCGGAAGGCCGCGCTTGTCGTCGGAGTGTTTCAGAAGACGCGAGCACATCATGGGCGTCAAAGTCAGCGATACGACTGCTGATGTGACGACCGCGGTGGTCAGCGTCAGGGCAAATTCGCGGAACATCCTCCCGACCAGTCCAGACATGAACAGGAGCGGGATGAATACCGCGATCAGCGAGACCGTCAGCGAAATTACGGTAAAGCCGATCTCGCTCGCGCCTCGCAGCGAGGCTTCCATGACGCTCTCGCCGTTCTCGATGTGACGGACGATGTTTTCGATCATGACGATTGCATCGTCGACCACGAATCCGGTGCCGATCGTCAGCGCCATCAGCGACAGGTTGTCGAGGCTGAACCCGGCGAAATACATGATGCCGAAGCTGGTGATCAGCGATAACGGGAGCGCCACGCCTGCGATCAGCGTCGCCCGCAGCGAGCGCAGGAACAGCAGGACGACAAGCGTGACGAGCACGGCGCTGAGGATCAGCGTGAACTGCACGTCGTGAACGGAGGCGCGGATGGTCACGGTGCGGTCGCTGACCACCGTCAGTTTGACGCCGGCCGGAATCGTGCGCTGGAGGGCCGGAATCGCCTCCCGGATCTGCCGGACGACCTCGATCACGTTGGCGCCGGGCTGACGCTGGATGTCGATGATGACGGCCGGCGTTCCGTTATACCAGCCGCCGGTGCGATCATTTTCCAGTCCGTCGACGATCCGGGCGACATCGCCGATCGTGACCGGAGAGCCGTTGCGATAGGCGATGATGATCGGCTTGTACGCATCCGCCGCCGCGATCTGATCATTGGCTGCGATGGTGTAGGCCTGCTGCGCGCCGTCCAGCGACCCCTTCGGGCCTGATACATTGGCGCCCGCAATCGCGGTCCGCAGGTCTTCCATCGAAATGCCGTAAGCGGCCAGCCGCGCGAGATCGGCCTGCACTCGCACCGCCGGCTTCAGACCGCCGAGCACGGACACGCGGCCTACACCCGAAATCTGACTGAGGCGCTGCGTCAGGATGGTATCCGCAAGATCGCTCATGGCGCGCAGCGAGACGGTGTCAGACGTCAGCGCGAGCGTCATCACCGGCGCGGCGGCAGGATTCACCTTGGCGTAAGTCGGCGGATACGGAAGGTTCTTCGGCAAAATCCCGGCGGCGGCGTTGATGGCGGCCTGCACATCCTGGGTCGCGCCGTCGATATCGCGGTTCAGATCGAATTGCAGGGAAATCTGACTGACGCCAAATGAGCTTGTCGATGTCATCGACGACAGCGAGGGAATCTGTCCGAGTTGCCGTTCCAGTGGCGCGGTCAGCAGCGACGCCACCACGTCGGGACTTGCGCCAGGCAACTGCGTGCTCACCTGCACGGTCGGAAAGTCGACCTGCGGCAGCGCGGAGATCGGCAACGCCCAATAGCCGAGCGCGCCTCCGATCATCAGCGCGATCCCGAGCAAGGAGGTTGCGATCGGCCGACGAATAAACGGTTCGGAGACGCCCATGTCTGTCAACTCGTCTGTCAGCCCGCTACCGCGGGCTCGATATTCGGCGCCCTGCCTCGCGGCTCACGGTTGAGCCTTTGTGCTGCCGCTCGACTGCCCGTTATCCTGTGCGCCGCCGCCCGACCGCCTTTGATTCCCTTCGCCCCGCTTGCCCCGCTGTTCGCCGTTTCCGCCCTCCTGGCGATTGCCGCGTCTGCCCTGCCGTTTCTGTGGCGCGAGATCAGCCGTCGGCGGCTGATTGTTCTCGCTGACCTTCACCTTCGCGCCGTCGGACAGATTGGCAAAACCCGTGGTGACTACCCGATCCGCAGGAGCGATGCCCTTGGCGATCACCGCATCCTGTTCGTTCTGCTGCGTCACCGGCACCGGCTTTGCGGTTACGGTATCGTCGTCGCTTCCGATCACATAGGCGAAGGTTCCGAGCGGACCGCGCTGCACCGCCGACGTCGGTATCACCGTCGCCTGCGACAGCGTTTCCACCTTGAGGCGGACATTGACGAACTGGCCCGGCCATAGCTGGAAGTTTCCATTGGGAAACTCGGCCTTCAGCTTCAATGTGCCGGTCGTTGGATCGACCTGATTGTCGATGCCGACCAGCCTGCCGATGTCGGCAACCGTCGTTCCGTCGTTTCCGAAGACGTCGACTTCGAGAACTCCCTTCGCCACTGCCGCGTTCACGCGCGTAATCTGCTGCTGCGGAAGGCTGAACTGTACGGCGATAGGCTGAAGCTGCGTTATGATGACAAGTCCGGTCGCATCGGACGCATGGATGATGTTGCCCTGATCGACCTGACGGAGCCCCGCCCGGCCCGAAATCGGCGCGATGATCTTGGTGTAACCGAGCGTCGCCTGGGCGTTGTCGATCGCCGCCTGATCGGCCTTGATGAGCGCCTCCTGCTGCGCAACGACCGCCGTCTGCGTATCGGCCTGCTGCTTCGATCCGGCATTGGAGGCAGCCAGTTGCTGATAGCGCTTCAGGTCGAGGCGCATGTTGGCGAGTTGCGCTTCGTCCTGAGCCTTCTTCGCGACCGCCTGGTCATACTGCGCCTGATAGATCACGGGATCGATTTCGCCCAGCACGTCGCCTTTCCTGACATCCTGTCCTTCGGTGAAATTGACGGCTATCAGCTTGCCGTCGACCTGCGAGCGCACGGTGACCGTGTTCAGGGCGCGGACGGCTCCGACGCCATCGAGGTAGACCGGCACGTCCTGGACGCGCGGCGTTGCGGCAAGCACCGGAATTGCAAGATCAGGCCGCGTCCTTCCCTCGCGCTTCTTCTGCTCGAACGCGCTCCAGCCGAGATAGGCGAGGCCCGCGGCGATCAGAAGCGCGATCACGATCCAGGCCCTGCGTCGCCGGCCGCGAGCCGGCACGTTGCCGGGCGTCCCGCCACCGGCCGTTTCGGCACTCTGGTCGATACCCGGCTTAAAGAGCATTGCCCGGCCTCTCTATCCTCGGTTCCCAGCCGCCCCCCAGCGCCTGATAAAGGCTCACGATTGCCAAAAGCCGCGCAAGCTGTGCCTGCGACAATGCATCCTCCGCCTGAAACAACGTCAGTTGTGTGTTCAGCACCGTCACGATATCGGCGGTGCCGGCCCGAAGCTGCTGTTCGGACAGTTCGAACGCCCTGCGCGAGGCGGCCAGAACCTCCCGCTGAAGGCGCAGCTTCTCTGTGGTCTGACGGATCGCGATCAACGCGTTATCCACGTCGGCGAACGCCGAAACCACTGTCTTGCGGTAAGTCTGCAGCAGTTCGTCCTGTTTCGCTCTTGTGTATTCGAAGTTGCCGAGAATCCTGCCGCCGTCGAAAATCGGCTGCGTCAGTCCACCGGCAAGGCTGAAAAACGCAGCATGAGGCTGGAACAGCGCAACCAGGGCCGAACTCTGATAACCGCCCTGCCCGGTCAATTGAATGCTCGGGAAGAATTGCGCACGCGCGCTGCCCACATTGGCAGTTGCCGATGCGAGTTGCGCCTCCTGACGGCGGATATCCGGACGCTGCGTCAGCAATTCCGACGGCAGACCCGGTGTCACCCGCGGGACGGCGACCCGGTTGAGCGAACCGCCCTTGACCTTCACGCTTTCCGGCGGCCGAGCCACCAGCGTCGCAAGCGCGTTGATGTTTTGCCCCAGCGTCTCGCGAAGCGGCGGAACGGCGGCTCGCTGATTTGCCAGCACGCTCTCCTGTTGCGCCACGTCGAGATCGCTTCCCGTGCCAGCATTCAGCCGCTGCTTGATCGCCTCGAGAACGCGCGCGGCGCTGGCGATGTTGCGCTCGGCCGTGCGAATTCGGTCCTGCGCCGCGAGAACCTGAAAATAGGCATTCGCGACGCTGGTGAGCGTCGTCAGCGCGACGACGTCCCGGTCAAAGCGGTTCGCATTGGCAGTTTCCTCCGCGGCCAGGGTGGCGTCGCGGTTTTTGCCCCAGAAATCGATCTCATAGCTGGCGGCGCTCAGCGTGGACGAATAGTTCACCACCTCGCGGCCGCCGATGCTGAGGCCGCTGGAACTCGAGCCTGAGGTGCGGGAATAGTTTTCCTGCCCCCCGATGCTGATGCTCGGCAACAGCGCCGCGCCCGCGATCCGGGCTTGCTGATCGGCCTGAATGATCCGCGCCGTCGCCGCGGCGATGTCCAGGTTGACGGTCTGGGCTTCCTCCATCAGGTCGGTCAGTTCCGAGGAGCGAAAGCCACGCCACCAGTCGAGCGTCGGCGAAGCATCGGCCGCGCCTGGCCGCGCGGCCTTGTATCCGGCCGGAATGTCCAGCGCCGGATCGGGAAGATCTCCGGTCAGAATGCATCCAGCCGAGGTTGCAACCGCCGCCAAAGCTGCGAACAGCATGACCGGACGCCAAGTCCAGATCGCAGCCCGTCGAGGATCGCTCAAGGCCTTCGCAGGAAAATCACTCACGCCGACCCCCGCAGGGGGACCGGAAACGACGGATATTGTGAGGGCGGAGCACCCACATACCAACCTTTTTCGATATAAAAAACGACCCAGCCACCGGTAATCATGCTTTCTCTTGGAACCGTCCTATTCTAGCGGGCCGATGAGTGGACGGACAGTCCCGCCCCGCCAAGAACCTTAGATACGTTCCATGGGCTTCGCGCCATTGCAGATGACCTGATTCATCAAAAAGCCCCGTTTTGAAAGGCTTTCTGGACGTCGGGTCACGGGCGGACCCGGCAATCTTACCAAGATTTCATGCGCCGTTTCGGCTCCGGACGACACGCGGCGCCAGATTTTGGCCCGGGCACAGCGGACGAATCGAAACGCGCGCGCACTTAATTTGCGCCGGACAGTTCGTGAAAGACACAGGATGCCTCTGACGGCTTCTTCGCAACAAGGCGAACCGCGCCGCCTCATCCTGCCGCCTGTGCGATCGACCGCCTTGCTCCCTCCCTTGTAGCGCCCCCGCCTCTCAACTAGGGTTGCCGTATTCCTCCAACGGACTGACAAGATTAAGCATCTCATGAGAATCAACAACGACGTCGTCGAAGCGATCGGCAATACGCCGCTTATCAAATTGAAGCACGCATCGGAAACGACGGGATGCACCATCCTCGGCAAGGCCGAGTTCATGAATCCGGGTCAGTCGGTCAAGGATCGCGCCGGCAAACAGATGATCCTTGAAGCCGAAAAGCGGGGCGATCTCAAGCCCGGCGGCCTCGTGGTCGAAGGCACCGCCGGCAATACCGGCATCGGCCTCGCCGTCGTCGCCAGCGCGCGCGGTTATCGCACCATGATCGTGATCCCGGAGACGCAGAGCCAGGAAAAGAAGGACATGCTGCGGCTATGCGGGGCCGAACTGGTCGAGGTCCCGGCGCTCCCCTACAGCAATCCGAATAATTACCAGCACATCGCGAAGCGTCTCGCTGACGAACTGCGCCAATCCGAGCCGAACGGCGTGCTGTTTGCCGATCAGTGGAACAACCTCGACAATCCCAAGGCTCATTACGTTTCGACCGGCCCCGAAATCTGGGAGCAGACCGGCGGCAAGATCGACGGATTCATCTGTTCGATCGGGACCGGCGGCACGCTGGCCGGCACCGGTGCTTTCCTGCGGGAAAAAAAGAAGGACATCATCATCGGCGTCGCTGACCCGCGCGGGGCCGCCATGTATGAACTGTTCAGGAACGGCGTGGCCAAGGCAACTCCGGGCGGATCGATCACCGAGGGAATCGGACTTGGACGGGTGACGCCGGTTATCGCCAATGCCAAGGTCGACGAAGCCTACCTCATTCCCGACGAGGAAGCCGTGCCGGTGATCTACGATCTGCTTGAACACGAGGGGCTCTGCCTCGGCGGCTCGACCGGCATCAATGTCGCCGGCGCAATTCGTCTCGCGCGCCAGTTGGGGCCCGGCCACACGATCGTGACGATCCTGTGCGACTCCGGCAACCGCTATCAGTCGAAGCTGTTCAATCCCGACTTCATGCGCTCCAAAAACCTTCCCGTGCCGCAATGGCTGGAGAAACGAACCACGGTGAAGATTCCGCTCGCGCCGGGTTAGGCTGCCTTTAGCGCTCTCAACGCAGGATCTGGCTGAGGAAAAGCTGGGTCCGCGGATGCTTCGGATTGGCGAAAAAATTCGCCGGCGTGTCGGATTCGATGATCTGCCCATCGTCCATAAACACCATCCGGTTCGCCACTTCCTTGGCGAATCCCATTTCGTGCGTGACCACGAGCATGGTCATGCCTTCCCTGGCGAGGTCGACCATCGTGTCGAGCACCTCCTTGACCATCTCGGGGTCGAGCGCCGAGGTCGGCTCGTCGAACAGCATGACCTTCGGATTCATCGTGAGCGCGCGCGCGATCGCCACGCGTTGCTGCTGGCCTCCCGACAGCTGGCCGGGATATTTATTGGCCTGTTGAGGAATCTTGACGCGTTCAAGAAATTTCATCGCCGTCGCCTCGGCGTCTTTCTTCGGGATATTGCGGACCCAGATCGGAGCAAGCGTGCAGTTTTCAAGCACCGTCAGGTGCGGAAACAGATTGAAGTTCTGAAAAACCATTCCGACCTCGCGCCGGACTTCCTCGACGCGCCGCAGATTGGGCCCCAGTTCGATTCCATCGACGATGATCCGGCCTTCCTGAAATTCCTCGAGCGCGTTGATGCAGCGGATCAGCGTCGATTTTCCCGAGCCTGACGGACCGCAGATGACGATACGCTCGCTCCGCGCCACATCGAGATCGATGTCCCGCAGCACATGGAAGCTGCCGAACCACTTATTGAGGCCGGTGATGGAAACGATGGCATTTTCGTCTGTCATGGCCTCATCCAAGCTCAGCTTCGCCTGTCCGGATTCAGCCGATGTTCGACGAACAGTGAATATCGGGACATGCCGAAGCAGAACACGAAGTAAATGATGCCGGTGAAGGCAAACCCGGTGAACAGCGTGGTTGGCGTCGCCCATGTCGGATCTGCGAACGAGGCTCGCAAGCTCCCGAGCAGATCGAACAGCGCGATGATCGAGACCAGCGAGGTGTCCTTGAACAATGCGATAAAGCTGTTCACCAGTCCGGGAATGACGTGCCGCAACGCTTGTGGCATCACGATCAGTCCCGTCGTCTTCCAGTACGACAGGCCAAGCGCATTGGCGGCTTCCGCCTGCCCGCGCGGAATCGCGGCCAAACCGCCGCGAATAACTTCAGCGTTATAGGCGCCGGCGAACAGCGCGATGCCGATCAGAACCCGGACCAGACCATCGACAGTAAAGTTGCCGGGAAGAAAAAGCGGAAGCATGTAGGTCGCGAAAAACAGAACCGTAATGAGCGGAACGCCGCGCCAGAACTCGATGAAGGCGACCGAGAACACCCGAATCAGTGGAATGGTGGCGCGCCGTCCCAGCGCCAGCGCGATCCCGACCGGTATCGACGATACGATGCCGGTCACCGACACCACCAGCGTCACGAGCAGACCGCCCCAGAGACGGGTATCGACGATCGGAAGTCCGCCGCGATCGAGGTGCATCATCGCCATCACCACGCCAGCACCGAGGAATACCGTCAGGCTCGTGAACAGCGCGCGCCAGCCCGTCCGGAAGGCGCCGTTCAAAAGAAAAAACAGCAGCGAGACGATCACGGCAGTGCATGCAAAGTCGTACCAGACCGGCTGATCGGAATTTCGCAGCCAGTCGTGAAGCCGGACCAGCGGCCACGCCAGCAAGTTCACTGCGTCGCCGATCCACACAACGGCATGTCCTGCAAGCTGCAAAACCGGGCCGATGCCGCCCGCCTCTCCTGACGCGGCGAGTTGCCGTCCGACGCTGCTGACGCCGTCGGCGAAGCTCGACAGAAAATTGACGGTCCACTTCACGCCGAACCCGCTCACGCCTCCGCCATGCAGCAGGAAAAAAGCCACGATGGGAAACGCCACAAAGAATACACCGGCGTTGAGACTTTTCGCGGGTAACCGCGGCACCAGAAGCGGCAGCAGCAAAACGGCGGCCAGCAGGAACGTCAGATTCACCCGCCACCGCTCAGGCTCGGGATAGAAGCCATAGATGAATTGCGTGATCTTCGCCTGGACGAACGGCCAGCAGGCCCCGACCGACTGTCCTGCATCCGCAGCCAGACACGATGTTCGATCCGCGCCTTCCCAGACCGCGTCCACGAGAAGAAACCGGATCGTCGGGACGATGATGAACCACAGCAGTACGACACCGACGGCCGTCAGCAGCACGTTGCCCGGAGAATTGAGCAGACGGGTCCGCAGGAAGGCGAAAAAGCCCGTCATTTTGATCGGAGCCGACCGCTCCGGGACCAGATCGGCGCGAACGAATGACCGTGCGGGATGATCGGTCATCCGCCCATGCTCCTCGCGATACGCCAGCCGTAGAAACTCATGATCGCGCTGGTGACCAGCGAGATCAGCAGATAAACGCCCATCGTGATCGCGATGATTTCGATGGCTTGGCCGGTCTGGCTCAGCGTCGTGCCGGCAAACACCGAAAACAGGTCCGGATATCCGATGCCGACGGCCAGCGACGAATTCTTGATGAGGTTGAGATACTGATTGGTCAGCGGCGGCAGGATGACGCGCATCGCTTGCGGCACCACGATCAATCGCAGCGTCAAGCCGCGCGAGAGCCCGAGCGAGGCTCCCGCCTCCATCTGTCCCTTATGAACCGAGAGAATTCCGGCGCGCACGACTTCCGCGATGAATGCCGCCGTATATGTCGAAAGCGCGACCGCGAGCGCGACGAATTCCGGGGTCACGCGCGTCCCACCGGAGAAATTGAATCCCCTGAGAGCAGGGATCTCGAATGTGACGGGAACGCCGAAGATGAGCATCGCGACCAGCGGAACGCCGATCAGCAGCGCAAGAACGTAGGGCCACACGACAACGACTCGTCCGCTTTGGAAAAGCGCCCGGCGCGAATAACTGCGGAGCCACAGACAGCCGATGACGGAAGCCGCAATCGAAACGCTAAAGGCAACCAGCCCCTCCTGCGCAATCGGCTTCGGAATGACGAGGCCGCGATTGCTGAGAAAGAATGCATCGAAGACCGAAACGCTTTCTCTCGGACTCGGCAGCGCCCTCAGCACTGCAAGATACCAGAACAGAATCTGGAACAGCAGCGGCAGGTTCCGAACCAATTCCACATAGCCGCCGGAAATGCGCGATATCAGCCAGTTCGGCGACAGTCGGCCGAGCGCCACGACGAAGCCGATGATCGTTGCGAAGACGATGCCGACGACGGACACCAGCAGCGTATTGAGAAGGCCGACCAGAAACACGCGGGTGTAACTGTCGGTCTCGGAATACGGAATCAGGGTCTGGCTGACGCCGAAGCCGGCGGTTTGTGACATGAAGCCGAAGCCGGACGCGACGTGCTGCGCGGCGAGGTTTCCCCTCGCATTGTCGATGATCTCGTAGGCGATCCAGACCAGGACAGCGACGAACAGCACTTGCAGCGCAAGCCCGCCCCAGCCCGCTTTTCCGCCGAGCGCGCGTCGCAGTTTCAGGAAGAACTGCAGCGGCGGTTTTCGAGGCTCGGCGGCCATCGCCGTTTCCGGCGGCGCCGCTAGCGGATCGGCGGCGCGTACTGAATGCCGCCCTGGTTCCAGAGCTTGTTGAGACCTCGCGCGATTCCAAGCCGAGAGCCTGCACCGACGTTGCGATCGAACGACTCGCCGTAATTGCCGACGGCCTTGATGATGCGTGTCACCCAGTCCTTGGTGAGGCCGAGCTGTTCGCCGAAATTGCCATCGGTCCCGAAGACGCGCTTCAGTTCCGGCCGGTCCGATTTCGCCATCTCGTCGACGTTCTTCTGCGTGATGCCAAGTTCTTCGGCGTTGATCATCGCAAACAGCGTCCACTTGACGAGATCGAACCACTGATCGTCACCGTGACGCACCATCGGCCCGAGCGGCTCCTTCGAGATCACCTCCGGCAGGACCGCATGATCGGCGGGATTGGAGAGTTTCAGCCGTTCGGCATAGAGCTGCGAAATATCGGATGTAAACACATCGCACCGGCCTGATTCATAAGCCTTGATGGTTTCGTCGGCCGTGCTGAAAGCGATGACCTCGTACTTCATCTTGTTGCTCTTGAAGTAGTCGGCGAGATTCTGTTCGTTCGTGGTACCGGTCTGGACGCAGACGGACGCGCTGTTCAATTCCAGCGCCGAATTGACCTTGAGCGATTTCCTGACCAGAAATCCCTGCCCATCGTAATAAGTCACGCCGGTGAAGTTCCCGCCTAGCGAAGTGTCGCGCGAGAGCGTCCACGTCGTATTGCGCGATAGGAGATCTATTTCGCCGGATTGCAGGGCGATAAACCGGTCTTTGGCGGACAACGGAACGAACTTGACCTTGCTCGGGTCGTTGAATACGGCGGCCGCGATCGCGCGGCAGACATCCACATCGAGCCCGGTCCAGTTGCCTTTGTCGTCAGGGGCGGAGAATCCGGGCAATCCCTGGCTCACGCCGCAGGACAGCATGCCTCGCGCCTTGACTGCGTCGAGCGTAGTCTTCGCCTTCGCGGATTCCTGCGCGGATGCCGATTGCAGCGAAAGACCGGCGGTGAAAGCGAAAATGACAGCAAGTACGCATTTCATGGCAATGCCTTTCAAGGACATCAATGGATTGTCAATTTGTCGCCGTTCAGACGCCAGGTCGAATCCGATCGGTCGATTTGTTTCCTCCGCCAATCGGGCCAAAGATGGACCTCGTCGATCAACCGAGAGAGAGAACGGGTCGAAACGCGGTGAGCCTCTCAACACCCGGTCAACAGCGGGTTCGGGGATACCGGGCGGATCGGATGTCAAATTCACTCCACTGGCGGGCAGGGTCAAGGGGTTGACGAGGGTCTTCCCCTTCCTGTTACTAAAGCAATCACTCCGAAAACACGATTAAACAGAGGCAGCCCGCGTCAGCGGCAAAACGCCTCCTTTGCAGCGGCAGGCAGATGACCTTTTCAAAGGGCGACAAACCCACGGATTCGCTTCGAGCGGAAACCAGACTGGTTGTCTCAGGTCGAGACACCGAGGCTCAAAAGGGGTTCGTCAATCCTCCCATCGTTCGCGGCTCGACCGTGCTCTATCCGACTGCGGACGACCTGCACGCCCATCGCGGAGAATTCCATTATGGACGGTACGGGACACCCACCACCCGTGCCTTGCAGGAGGCGTTGGTTGCGCTGGAAGGTCCGCAATGCGCGGGCGTCGGCCTCGTTCCATCGGGCGTGTCCGCGATTTCCACTGCGCTGCTGTCGATATTGAAGGCCGGCGATCACATCCTCGTCTGCGATAACGTCTATCGTCCCACGCGGAATTTCTGCGACGGAATCCTGGCGCGCTACGGAATCGAGACCAGCTATTTCGACCCGCTGATTGGCTCGGACATCGCGGCGCTGTTCCGGCCCAACACCCGCGCTGTCATGGTCGAGGCTCCCGGCTCCCAGTCCCTGGAAATGCCGGACGTTCCGGCGATCGCCGCCGTCGCACATGCGCGCGGAGCTTTCGTGGTCGACGACAATACATGGGCGACACCGCTGTTCCGTCGTGCGCTCGAACAGGGTGTCGACATCAGCATCCAGGCGGCGACCAAATACATCGGCGGGCATTCCGACATCATGTTCGGAACCATATCCGCCAACGCCAAGGCCTGGCCTGCGGTCGCGGAAGCCATCCGGCTGCTCGGCCTCTGCGCTGGCCCCGACGATGTGTTTCTGGCGTTGCGTGGATTGCGCACGCTCGCCGTAAGGCTGCAGCATCACCAGCAAGCCGCGATCGCGATCGCACAGTGGCTCGCGAAACGGCCTGAAGTTGCGAGGATTCTGCATCCTGCCTTTCCGGACGATCCCGGCCACGCGATCTGGAAGCGCGACTTCACCGGCGCGTCGGGACTGTTCAGCATCGTCCTCTGGCCCGCGCCGCCACAGGCCGTCGATGCGCTGCTCGACTCCGTGAAACTGTTTGGCATGGGCTACTCCTGGGGCGGCTACGAGAGCCTCATCATTCCTTTCGATTGCGCTGCGTATCGTACCGTGACGCGTTGGGCGCCGGATGGGCCGACGCTGCGGCTGCACATCGGGCTGGAGAATGTCGACGATCTCAAGGCCGATCTCGAGCGGGGATTTGAGGCGTTCAACGCCCGACAATAAATGTCGCCTTGAGCCAAACTTTTGGCCTGCCAAATTTACTCCGGTCGGCTGAAATAAAAGAATTTGATCCACCGCCAATTGCCGATAGCCTGACCCTTCGACCCAAATTTGTTGACGGGGAACCGATGGGAAGCCTTGTTCTTCTCGATCTGATGGGCGGCATCGCGCTTCTGCTCTGGGGCCTGCATATGGTCCGGAGCGGAATCCTGCGCGCCTTCGGTCCGGACCTCCGCCGGTTTCTGGGCAAGGCGCTTCGCAATCGTTTTGCCGCCTTCGGCGCGGGCCTCGGTCTCACCGCCCTGCTCCAGAGCAGCACCGCCACTGGCCTGCTCACCAGTTCGTTCGCAGCCGAAGGTCTTGTAAGCCTCGTACCGGCACTCGCGATCATGCTCGGCGCAAATGTCGGAACCACGCTGATCGTTCAGGTGCTGTCGTTCAATATCTCCGCGGCAGCGCCGATCTTGTTCGTGATCGGACTGGTGGCTTTCCGCAGCGGCGCCCGCTCCCGCGTCAAGGATGTCGGCCGCGTCTTCATCGGTCTTGGCCTGATGCTGCTGGCGCTCCATATTCTGCTGACAACGCTTGCGCCGGCTGAAAACGCACCGGGCGCGCGGGTTTTTCTTAACGCCATCACCGGCGATCCCGTCCTGTGCATTATTATCGGGGCCGTTACAACGTGGGCCGTACATTCCAGCGTCGCCAGCGTGCTTCTGGTCATGTCGCTCGCCTATTCCCAGTTCGTTTCGCCATATGCGGCCTTCGCGCTGGTGCTCGGCGCCAATATCGGCAGCGCTGTCAACCCGGTCTTCGAAGGTGTCCGGCGCGATAATCCCGCGAGCTATCGGCTGCCGCTCGGCAACATGCTCAACCGACTCGTCGGAGTGCTGCTGGTCGCGCCATTTCTGCACCCAATCGTGGATGTCATGCTGGCGTTGCAGCCCAACCTCGCCAAGGCGACCGCTGCGTTTCACATCGCGTTCAATGTCATGACCGCGATCCTTTTTATCGGCCTGCTCGATGGCGTGGCGCGCATGCTCGTGCGGCTCCTTCCTGACAAAGTGCCTGAAGCCGACCCGTCGCGGCCTCGTTATCTCGACGAAAGCGCGCTGGAAACACCTTCACTCGCGCTCGCCGATGCGGCGCGCGAAACGCTGCGCATGGGCGACCTCGTGGAAGCCATGTTGCGAAAGGTGATGGGCGCGATGATGACCAACGACAAATCGCTGGTCGATCAGGTCTCGCGGATGGATGACGGCGTCGACGGTCTCGATGAAGCGATCAAGCTGTATGTGACCAAGCTGACACGCGGCAGCCTTGATGAACGAGAGGGTCATCGCGCAATGGAGATCATCGCGTTCGCCATCAACCTCGAACATATCGGCGACATCGTCGACAAGAACCTGAGCGAACTCGCCACCAAGAAAATCAGGCGCCACTTTCAGTTCTCACCCGAAGGCGCCGACGAACTTTTGGCGTTTCACAAGCGGGTCATGGATTCGCTTCGTATTGCCTTCGGTATCTTCATGTCCGGTAATGTCGATGAAGCTCGCTGGCTGATCGCAGAGAAAGTTGCCCTGCGCAACTTCGAACTCGCGGCGACCGAGCGGCATCTCGATCGATTGCGCGAGGGACGCCTCGAAACGATTGAGACGACGTCGCTGCACCTCGACGTGCTGCGCGATCTGCGGCGGATCCATTCACACATCTGCTCGGTTGCTTATCCGGTCCTCGATGCGGCAGGTCAGCTTCCCGCTTTACGGCAGAACGAAACCGATCTGTTGGGGATTTCCACGCCGGCGGATATGTCCCCGCGCTAGAGTCTGTTTTCACGCGTTTTCTTCACGCGAACCGGATTTCATCCTCGAGTCAAGCCTGAGGACATGCTTCGCTATAACAGACACGGTTCAGGTCGATGACTGACGTCCGTTGAGGATGATGAAGTAGACGTTACGGAAATACACCACAAGTCCGAGAGCCTGGCCAGCGATGAACACCGGATCGCGTCGGTACAGCGCGTAAGCCAGAAGAAGCGTACCGCCTCCGATCGAGAAAAACCAGAACGCGACCGGGATCACGCTTTTTCGCGCGCGTTCGGAGGCGATCCACTGCACGACGAACCGCATCGTGAAGAGCGCCTGCGCCACGAATCCGAGCACGACCCAGCCGTCGAACTTGGTGACGAACACATCGTAGAGATAGCTGGACAGCATACCGACCGTATCAGTCATGTCTCATGATCTCGGTTGCAACGGGCGTGGATTTTTTCCGGCGGATCAGCCACCACACACCGGCGAGGTCCATGATTCCGATCCACAGGCGATCGAAGAAGCCGTAATTCGATACGCCCGAACGTCGTGGCCGATCGGTCACGTCGACATAGGCGATGTCATAGCCTTCCCGCCGCACCAGCGCCGGCAGAAACCGGTGCAGGCCATCGAAGTAAGGCAGTGACAGGAACACCTCGCGCCGCAAGGCTTTCAATCCGCAGCCGGTGTCGCGCGTGCCGTCGCTCAGAACGCGGCTTCGTACTCCGTTGGCGATCCGCGACTGGAATTTCTTGAATCCGGTATCCTTGCGTCCGACGCGCTGGCCGGCGGCAAGACCAATACGTATGCCGCCGTTCTCGATGGCGGTTATCAGCTCGGGCAGGAACGCCGGATTGTTCTGGCCGTCGCCATCCAGCGTCGCAACGATCGTGCCGCGCGCCGCGCGCACCCCGGTGCGGATCGCCGCCGATTGTCCTGACGATTTTTCGTGGCGGATCTGACGAACGCTGCCGCGCCGCGCCATGATCTCCGACAGACGTTCACCGGTCGCGTCGGTCGAGCCGTCATTGACGTAGACGATTTCGTAATTCCATCGTCCGTCGAGCGCGGCGGCGATCTCCTCCACAAGGGGCGCGACATTGTCCGCCTCGTTGCGCACGGGCACAACAATGGACACAGTCGGCGCAGGCGTGCTGTTGGGCATGTCGTCGTTCACTGTTCCGATTGGTCCGCCGGTCAGAACCCCGCGCCAAAGTGGTCTGGCCGCGTCCGCTTCTTATGGCGCGCAAGCGCCGGGGGCAACTCTTTTGGGCCTTTCGCGAAATATCTTAGTGTCTGTTTCAACTGCGTTGAATCAGACTCGTCGTTTATTTTTTGTTTGAGCATGATCTTTTCCGAGAACCGGTTTCCACTTTTCGGGATCATGCTCTAACGCGTTCCCTCGGAGCGGAAGATGGCGATCGAAATCGTCTTGCCCTGCGAGAAGTTATAGCCGTCGATGCGCGTCGCGACGTTGTAGCGCAAGCCGATCGCTTCGGCGCGCTGCGCGAATGCTCGTTCGGAACGGGATTCGACGAGCGCGAACCGGCAGCTTCCGTGACCGAGGAAATCGGCCGCACCGGGGCCATCGGTCAATAACGTCGACGTTCCGGTCATGAAGACGAGGCTTGGCTCGTGGTAACCCGCAGCCGCCACTTTCGGCCCTATGCACTCGACATTTCGCAGCGCGCGTGCGACTTCGGGACTCGGAAACAGCGGCGTCAGCGCCGCGACAATAATTCCGTAGACCGATGCGCTGAGAAAAAGCGCCGCCAAGACCGCATTCAGCAAGGAACGTTCCGCATTGCCGTCGTCATAAAGCCACCATGCGAACAATCCGGAGATCAGGGCCGCGGCGGCAAAGGGCCACGCCAGAAACACGGGTTGACGCGTCAGGGTAATGGTCGCGATGACCGCGAGCACCAGGGTGATCGCCGGGATGGCGAACCACCACGCGGTGCCCTTCCTGAGCCAGGATATGGACAGCACGCGGCGCTCCAGCGCCCAGACCGACAGGATCGCGATGGCCGGATAAAGCGGCAGCACGTAGTGCGGCAGTTTGGTCAGGACCAGTTCGAACACGATCCATGATGGAATCAGCCACGCCAGCAGAAACCGCACTTCCGGCTCGCGGCGCATGCGCCAGACGGCGGGCGCAGCCAACCCCGCCAGAGGGGCGCCGGGCCAGAACGTAATCCAGAACAGCAGGAAGTAGGTTCCGGGGGGCGCTCCATGTGATTCCTGCGCCGCCAGTTTGCTCAGCATGTCGCCGCCGATCGAGTCCGCAAAAAACGTATCGCCGGCGCGCAGGAAAATCGCGACGAACCACGGCATGACGAGGACCAGCATCCACATCAGCCCCCAGACAGGCTGCAAACGCCTCAGCCACGCCGCCGAGCGATCGAGAATGACGACGGTTCCGACCGTCAGTCCGACAAACATCAGGATCAACGGACCCTTGAGCAGAATTCCGCCGGCGAGCGCCGTCCAGAAGATCGCCGGATGTGTCCAGGACGGCCGTTCGAGGTTTCCGCTCCTCTGCCACGACAGATAAACCCGCGCGAGCGCACCCATCGCGGCAACGACGGTCAGCAGCAGCATGGCGTCGGTCTTTGCGAGCCGCGCTTCCACTCCGAGTAATACCGAACTGCACATCATCAGGCCGGCCAGGACCGCGCCCCGACGCGACGCGAAGGCGAGTGCCGTCCAGTACGTCAGAAGCACCGCGCCGATCGCGCCGATCAGGGATGGGACGCGGTACAGCCAGATACGGATCTGCGCGCGCGGCAATCCGAGCGACGACGCCGTTTCGACGGCGGCGGCCTGCAGCCAGTAAATGCCGACCGGCTTCTTGTAACGCACCTCGTCCTGGAAACGGATGTCGACGAAATCGCCGGTCTCGACCATCTGTTTGGTCGCCTGCGCGAAACGGGGCTCGTCGCGGTCGATCGGCGGAATGTTGAAGAAGCCGGGCAGAAAGAACAGCAGGCCGACGATGGTCAGAAAGAGCACCGACCTGACGTGTCGGGCGGCTACGAAGTCGATCACGAATGCCAGCCCACGCCCCGGATTCACCGGGGTTTTCGGTTCGCGCGCTTGTCCAAATCGGGGACGGGAAAGGGTCTCAGCCATGGAGGCTCCGCATACGCTGAACCCAACGCAGGGACAACCGCTTAGCCCGTCACTATTGAATTCTGATCGTAACTGTGTCCGCCGCGCCAGCAGCGTCCATAACGGTCAGCCGGACAAAGCCGGGTCCGGGCGGTTCGATCATCCCCCGACGCCGGTTTCTTTCGATTTCTCCGACTGATTTCCCGTTGACCAGCATGGTCATCGGAAAGACGCCGCCGGCGACCTTCACCGGCAGCGCGGACAATTTTGTGCCGTCCCCGCCTCCGGCATCGATCCGCGAGCCGTTCAGCGGAAACTGGATGCGGAGCGTGTGCTCGTTACTGGTCCGGATCAGTTCACCCGCGGGGCGAAATCGCCGCAACGGCAGAGGCAGCTTTGCATTGGCGGCGATCAGGGTTCCACGTGGAGCTTTCGGCAATGGCGCCAGCAGCTTGCCGGTACGAGCAAAAGCATCGAACAAGACTGGCGCGGCTGCCACGCGCCCGATCAGACCGGATACCGGCGCGCCGTCCGGACGCCCGACCCAGACGCCGACTGTCATGCGGCCGTCGAAGCCGACGGACCACGCATCGCGATAGCTGTAACTGGTGCCGGTCTTGAAGGCGATCCGGTTCCTAACCGCGTTTTCCGGCGGCGGCGTCCCCAACAGGACGTTGCCGACCTGCCATGCCGCGACCGCATCCATCAGCCGCAAAGGCTCCCGATCGCCGCCGTCGTCGCGCACGATTTCACGCAAGGACAACACGCTGCCCAGCCTCGGAATGCCGGAATAGGCCTGCACCAGGTCATGCAGCGTCACCCCGACGCCGCCGAGTCCCATCGCCAGCCCCGGAACCTCGTCCTTCGGCAGCACCAGGCCCGTGCCGGCCTGTTTCAGCCGTGACGACAACCGGCTGGCGCCGACCCGGTCGAGCAGTTCGATCGCCGGAACGTTGAGCGACAATTGCAGGGCGCGGCGTACCGCGACCGTGCCCTGAAACGTCATGTCGAAGTTTTCCGGCGCGTAGCTGCCGAACCGGACCGGGCGGTCGTCGATCAGGCTATCCGGGTGAACGAATCCGTCTTCGAACGCCAGCCCATAGATAAACGGCTTCAGCGTCGATCCCGGCGAGCGCACGGCCTGCGTCATATCCACCTGCCCGGCGCGGCGTTCGTCGAAATAGTCGGCGGAGCCGACATGAGCCAGCACGTCGCCGGTGGCGTTGTCGACCGCGATGATCCCGATGGAAATGTCGGGCCCGAGCGCGGCCGCGCGATCCCGCGCCAGCGCTTCGAGCGCTCGCTGCAATCCGGATTCGAGCGTGAGGCGGATGACATTGGAACCCCTGACCGTCGCCAGCGCCCGATCGGTCGAATGCGGCGCCAGCATCGGAAACGGGTTTCGCATGCGCCTGACCGGCACCGTCTTGGCCTGCGCGGCATCTTCCGCCGAGATGCGCGACTCCTCGACCATGCGTTCGAGCACGCGGTCGCGGGCTGCGCGCGCGGCCGTCGGATGCCGGTCGAGACGACGCCTTTCCGGCGATTGCGGCAAGGCCACGAGCAGCGCCGACTCCGCGAGCGACAACCGCTTCGGCTCCTTCCCGAAATAGGCGATGGAGGCCGCGCGAATGCCCTCGAGATTGCCGCCGAACGGCGCAAGCGTCAGATACAGGTTGAGGATTTCATCCTTGGAGAGTTCGTGCTCAAGCTCGAATGCGCGCACGATCTGACGCAGCTTGGCGTGGATCGAACGTCGGCGGCGCGGTTCGATCAGCCGGGCAAGCTGCATGGTGATGGTCGATCCGCCCGAGACGATGTGGCCGCGGGTCAGGAGTTGCAGCGCGGCTCGCCCGAGCGCGAGCGGATCGACGCCTGCGTGCGAATAGAAGCGCTGGTCCTCATAACCCAGCAGCAGGTTGAGATATCCGGGATCGACGTCGGTCCTTGCGTCGACCGGCAACCGCCACCGGCCATCGGCCATGGCGAAGGCGCGCAACAATTTTCCGTTGCGATCGAGCACCGTGGTCGAGACCTCGCGCGCCTCCGCCAGCGGCAGAGGGCCCAGCGAGGCGATCCAGCCCGCCGCCGCGGCCCCAGTCACAACCACCACGACAGCGATAACCAAGGCCGCCAGCTTCACGCGTCGAAAGCTGCGCGGCCGTGTCGTCGTCGCTGTGGTGCCGGATACACTCATTTCGCGGGATGAACCTCGACGCGGCCGGTACCTGTGCGCCCGTAGCGCGAGGGATTGTACATGTCCTCGACATAGGCCTGCGGCAGAACGTACTTGCCCGGCGATACCGCCCGCACGATATAGGCGACGGTGAATACCGCCTTGTCGTTGCCGGCGCGATCGAAGGCCGCGGTGAACCGATCGTCGCGGAATTCGGTGTTGACCGCCTGCTGGCCATCCTCGATCCAGTCGAGCGTGCCGGTGTCGCCGGACGACACCAGGTGGGGATTGTCGATCTCGAAACCTGCCGGAAGATAGTCGGCCACCATGATGTGACCGTAGGCGGGCTTGGCCTCCGTGATCTTGAGAACAACGGCGAACCGGTCGTTCTGTCTGGCCTGAGCCGGATCCGCAGGCGTCCCGTCGAGAGTGAAATAGTTTCGCTCGATCGCAAAGCCGTTCGATGTCGCCGGTTCCGGAGTCGCCGGCGCGCCGGCAACGGAAACCACCGCCTGTACCGGGGCATCGCCGGTGTTGGTGATCCTGATCGGCTTGCCCGTCATCTCATCCGCCTTGTAGCTGCGATAGAGCGCGGTCTTGACCGGAGCACCGGCGACGTCGAGCGACATGGTTTCCTTCGCAAGCGCCCTCGCCGCCAGAACCAGCCAGGCATTCTCCTGCGTCGAGGTTGAGGGCGTCAGTCCGCGCGCCGCCTCGACGCGCTGCACCGCCTGCGTCACCGTGGCACGCGGTGCGTTGCCTTCGCCTGCGAGCGACACCAGCGCCGCAGCATCGCGCAGCGCCGAACCGTAATCCGTGCGGCCGAACTCGATGGCGGGTTTCGGCGCGAGGCTTTCGGCCGCCGCCGCGTAGACGCGCTCCGCTCGCGCCCGGTCGCCCACAAGTGCTAGCGCCGCAGCCAGTTGCGCCTTGGCGATCGGCGTCGCCAGATTATCCAGCTTGGTATCGGCGAGATAGCGGAGGTCTCCGACCGGCGCGGTCCCGTTCCTGGCGAGAACGTAAAGTCCGTAAGCCAGATCACGGCCGCCGTCCTTCTCCGGCTCTGATGCATTCACCACAGAATTGCGAACGCGATCCAGCGCGCTCTTGAACACGGAATCTGGGACCGCAAATCCCTTTTCGCGGGCACGGGTCAGGAAGTCGGTGACATAGGCGTCGAGCCACGGATCGTCGCCGCCTGATGACCACAAGCCGAACGAGCCGTTCGAGCCTTGCCGCGCCAACAGGCGGTCGATCGAACTCTTGATACGGTCGTCGACGCTCGTGTCCATCGCGAGGTGCGCGCCGGCCGCAAGGTCGTTGACATACAGCAGCGGCATCGCGCGGCTGGCGATCTGCTCGGAACAGCCGAACGGATAACGATCGAGGGCTTTGAGGACGGTCGCCGCGTCCAGCGCCGACGACAGGCCGACGGACATCGATACGCCCCCCGTTCCCGGCACGAGGTCGGAGAACATGTCTGAGGTCAGCGTCAGGCTCTCGCCTTTCGCCAACGTGCGGACCGAGCGGCGCGCCAGGATCTGCGTCGCGGGCTTGACGTCGAGATCGTAGTGCCGCGCCAGCGTCAGGCCGTTCGGTCCCTTGATGTCGACGTCGAATTGCGCGGTGCCGGCGGCCCCGCCGGCATTGAGCGCCAGCGCCATCGAGCCGCGCTGCTTCGCCGCGAGCTTGATGGTAGTCGCGGGATTGCCCGCCATTTTGACGGGGCCGGAGGTTTTTACGTTCACGGTGTAGTCGCCCGGCGCGCCCTCGACGTTGTCCAGGTCGAAACTCATGGTCCCCTGGTCGCCGGTGAGCAGGAAGCGCGGCAAGGTCGCCGTCAGCACGACCGGATCGCGCACGGTGACGTCGACGGTCGCTCGCCCCAGTTTGGTCGCGCTCCAGGCGACCGCCATCACGCGCGCGGTGCCGGCGAATTCCGGAATATCGAAGCTGATCTCGGCGGTGCCGTCCGCCGCCACCGTCACGATGCCGGAATAAAGCGCGAGCGGCTTTTGCGTCGGCGGGCTGCCCTGCAACTCAGCTCCCGCCGAATCGCCACCGGTCCGGAGCTGGCCGCGCGTCCCCTGCATGCCATCGATCAACTGTCCGTAGAGATCGCGAATTTCCGAGGTCATGCGGCGCTGGCCGAGATAATAGTCGTCCGGCGCGGGCGGCTTGTAGCCGGTGAGATTGAGAATGCCGACATCGACGGCGGCTACCACGATCTTGGCATCCTCGCCGGGGTTTAGACCGCCGATCCTCACAGGCAGCTTCAGCGTCGTCGACGGCCGCACCAGTGTCGGCGGCGACAGGCTGACCGACAGCGTACGCGCCGTCTTGTCGATGCCGAACCATTTGATGCCGATCGCGCGGCCCGGCATCCGCCGGGCTTCAACGTCGAGCGGCCGGCGCAGCGTCGCCACCACATAGGCACCTGTACCCCAATCCTTGCCGATCGGGATTTTGACCTGCGAGGTGCCTTCCTTGACGTCCGTGGTCCGGGTGGTCAGCAGCCGATCGCCGAGAACGTTGATCGTGAGTTTACCGGCGGTCCGGGCGTTGACTGACACGGTCATGGTATCACCGGACTGGTAGTCCGGTTTGTCGATCGAGGTTTCCAAAAGATCGGGCGTGTCGGCGCTGCCGTCGGAATACCAGCCGACATCGAACTGAACCGACGTCAGCGGACCGTTTGGATCGGTCGATTTGACATCCAGCCGGTAGCGTCCGGGCTGGGGAGAAAATTCGATCCGCGCGGGCTTGTTCGAGACAATCGAGAGGTCGCCGTCAGCGACGCGCCTGGTCGATTTCACAGGCTCGTATTCCCACGCCGAATCCTGGCGATACCACTGATATCTGCTTTCGAGCTTGAGCAGTTCATAACGCAGGCCATCGCGTGCGAGCGAGGTGCCGTCCGGCGCGACGAACGCGACATCGAATCCGGCCTTGTCGCCTTCGGCGACGTTCCTGTCGGCGAACAGGGGCTTCACGCCGATCATGGCTGCGGCCGGGGCGACCGGAAGCACGAGCTTCCGCTCGACCGCGCGCCCGCCCGCTTCCGCCATGCGAATGAAAATCTGCGCTTCCTGTGGGCGGGTCGATGACGGTGGCGCGGCAAGACTGACCGGGAATGTGGCGACGCCGTTTGCATCGGCTTCGGGCAGGTTCTCGATCGGCGTGCGCTCGTTGCTGGCGCTCTCCTCGTCATCGGCGACGCCGAACTGATAGCCGGCATAACCCGGGCGGCTCTCGGCAGGAGCCACCAGCATATCGCCTTCGAGTTGCAACCCGGATGCCGGCGCACCGTAGAGGAAATGGCCATTGACCTTGAGTTCGACCGGAGCCTCAGCAGTGATCTGCTTTGCCTTGGTTGTTAAGTCGAATTCGATCCTGTCCGGCACATAATCTTCCACCATGAAGGTGGTTTCGCCGACGGATCGCCCCTTCGGGTCGGTAAAGGCGCGAACCCGCCATGTCCCGGTGGGCACGGCCGAGTTGAGCGGCAGGCTCAGGCTTCGCCCGCCGGCGCCCTGATCGGGCAGTACGGCACGGCGGAATTCCACCCCGTCGGGCCGTTCGACCACGAGCGTCAGCGGCCCGCCGGTCACGGCATTGCCCTGCCCGTCGCGCAACAGCGCCGTGAGGAAGACCGTTTCCCCGGAACGATACACCCCCCGCTCCGCATAAACGAAAGCGTCGGCGCCCTCGGGCACCGTTCGACCAGAAACGCCGCGGTCAGTCAGGTCGAACGCGTTCGATTTCAGACTGAGGAATGCATAATCGGCCTTGTCGGTGCTCACCGTCAGCAGCGCCGGTGACAGCCCGCCCTCGCCTCGGGCGAGACCCGGCTCGAACAGCGCATGACCGGACTCATCGGTCTTTCGTGTCGCAAGGATCTCGTTGTTGCGTGCGATCAGGCGTACGTCCGCCTTGCTCACCGCATCGGTCGTCGCCAGCGAATTGACGAAGACGTGGATGCCGTCATTGCCGGAATAGGCGGTCAGGCCCAGATCGGAGACGATGAACCACTGGGTCGCCAGCGAGCCGGACTCCTCGTCGCTCGCCGAACCCGGACCCTTGGGCGCGGCCGTCATCACATAGACGCCGGGCTGCAGGTTTCCGAGTGCCTCGTCGACCGGGAACGCGGTCGTCACATCGGCGTTCAGCGTGACGGCTGTCGCAATCTCGCCCGACCAGACCTTGACCCCGCGCTCGTTGCCGAGGTCCGACAATTGATAGCCGCTGAGGGTCTTCTGGAAGTCGCTGTCGACGACGGTGTTGATAAGGTTGCGGTCGCCGATCCGGAACACCTGCACCGACACGGCTTGCGTGTTGACGCTGACCAGCGGAATGCCGCGCTGGCCGGTGCGCGGCAGCACATAGGCACGGCCGGTGAAGCGGACGAACGGCTTGCGGTCCCGCACATAGACATTGAATTCCGCGGATTTGGGCAGGCTTTCCTTGACCGTCGAGGGCAGGCCGGCGCGCAGATTGATATTGTAGCGCTCGCCGTGCTTGAGACCCTCGACGCAAAGCTGCTTGTCCTCCGACGACAGCGCCGGACGGTCGGTGCCGGCAAGCGCCACAAACGGTGAAAAGTCGGTCCGCTTGGCAAGATCCTCCGAGAACTGGAAGCAGATCCGCGGCGAGGCCGAGTCCGAATCCACGGTGTAATCAAGCAGCCGGAAGCCGTGGTCATCGCGCATCTTTTCGTACTGCTCGCGAACGCCCGCGACCTCGCGCAGATCGAGCGACAGCCGCAGCGTGTCGAGCGCCGGACGCCACAGCTTGCGTTCCGAAAAAGTGCGGCCGAGAACGGCCAGCGCGTCGGCCTCGGCACCCGGATCATGCGCACGCTGATAGGCGATGTAGGCGGCTGTGGAAGCCCGCTCCAGCAGGAAGGTCTGCTCCTGGCTCGTGGCCGGTTTGATCTGGAAAATCGTCCGTGCCAGCCGCAGCCAGTTGCCGCTGTCGTTGGGCGCGACGACCGCGATCTGGCCGAGAATCTGAAGGCCGCTGCGGAAATCGGATCGCTTGAAGGCGGCGTCGGCGTCGGTCCGCAGCGTCGGGGCCGATTTGGCAATGGTGCCGGCTTCGCTCTTGATCTGGGCCTCGAGCTTGATTGCCGCGTCGGCGAGATCGTCGCGCTTGAACGCCTTATCCGCCGCCTGCGCCGAAACCAGCCCAATCGCCAGCACCGCACAAAGGACGATGGCACGAACCATCCCGGTCATGAAAAGCTCCCTGCGCGGACGAGTGCGCCCTGCATTTCTCCGAAGTCCGCCTCATGCTGCCGCGTCTGGTAGCGAAATCCGGACTCGAACAGATACTGGCAAACTTGTGATTTTCGTGTGGCTTAGGTTCGAAATTTCGCTTGAAGGATACTCAAGGACATTACTGCGAACCCTCCTCATTCGCTACCCGACGAAGCCGAACGGGGGGGGACAAGCAGCAGGTCTCGCCCGCAGGTTCGTCGCCCGATCGTTCAGAGTGGTTCGGATCGGGGCTTGGCGCGAGGTCGGATTTTTCATATTGCGGTGATGTGAGCGGTCTTAAGGTCCCGTAGCTCAACTGGATAGAGTAGCGGATTTCTACTCCGCGGGTTGCAGGTTCGAATCCTGCCGGGATCGCCATCATAAGTAATTGTAAAATATACGTTTTTTGTCATTTCGGCTTTGTTCTCCGGATCAGGTTCGTGTTGCGGCCTGTTTTCGGCGAATGCCAATAGAATCAATGTTTTTCCAGTTCCTACAATTCACTCCACGCAACACGAGCGCAACACTCAGGTTCAATATCTGTTCGCCAATCACCGCATTCCGATAGTCCAACGATGTGGATGATCCGGCTACCTTCCGGACAGGCCAGCCGAATCGCTCGAACGTCGGTAATAGTGGTCGCATGACCACAGGACCCCCTGCCCCGTTGTTGACCCCGAAGGAAGCAGCTGCATGGCTCGCGGTAACGGTGAACCAGCTTCACCAGTTGGTCAGCGACGGCGAGATGGCCTGCATTGCTGTGAGTCGCGGCCAAAAGAGGCCCAGGCGCCGGTTTACCGAGACTGACATCCAAGATTTCATCGAACAGCGCCGGAACCGCGAAGTGTTTCTGCCTTCAGGCACAAGACGCCGCCGTACCAATTGGACTTCCGATTCGATGATCGTGGGGTTTGCCGCTCGGCTGGCCGCCGAGAAGCTGAAAAAGCAGAAGCGGTGACGGCGCGCCCGCCGATTTGAGACGGCGGGCGCGCCGATTGGTCATTCAACAGCCACGGCGAAGCCACGGCCAAATTCAGTCTGCTCCAGCAGCCCCTCTACATCGCCGATGCCGCTGCGCTCGGCGAAATCGTCCTCGCGATCGTCTCCGCCGATCGACGGTTCATCGTCGCCGGTGTCTTCGAGATCGCAATCGTCGAGTTCGTCGGCTTGCCGAGCGGTCACCCACGATCTCTCCTGGTTCACGACGCTGTCGAAGGCACCGAGGATCGGCTCACCGTCGACGTCCGGCTCGCTCCCGTCATGCTCAGCACCTTCGTCCTCGCACACGTCCTCGCGATCATCGCATCCCGCGTCGCCTTCGCGATCGTCTGTCGCGCCGCGGGCCCAAACGTAGGCCCGGCGCTCGTGACCGTCGCGGACCTCCGGCGCGCCGAGCAAGGACTCGAGGTCGGGATCGGCGTCGGCCTTGTCGAGCGAGGCGATAAGCACCTCGACCAGCGCTTCCGTGTCCTTCCGGCTCCAGGCGCGGAAGAACTCCTCCGGAGTGACCGGAACAGGCTTCACCGGAACAGAGATGTCCGCTGCGGCCTCTAACGTCTTACCTTGGGATGGGGAAACGCGCTTCATGGCTCTTTCCCCACCAACGTCTGCGTGACGTCGGGCTCGACTCCGATTTTGCGGATAACTTTCGCCGAGCGCGCGAGGACGCAATTGAGAACAGCGATCAGCCCATCGAGGTGTTCGGCCGTCTCCAGCCACCTCTCTAACGCTTCATCGATCACTCCGCTGGCCATCCACTCCTGCAAAACAACTTCAAACAATCCTTCGTCCTTTTGGACCGCCACTACGGCGAGGCGTATCAGTGGAAGGAATGTCTTTGACCACTCCTCGTTGCTCCAATCGAACTCGACATCGAGGGGCTGAAACGGCGTGCATTGGGGCACGCCGGCGCGGCGAATGGACGGATTCGTAGTATGGTGAGAGTCAGCTCGAGCCATGACTTATCCTCATCGGCTTGGGTTAGAGCCGGGGCGGAAGTTACAGCTTCCCCTCGGCTTGCTTTTAAGATAATCTCAAATTCATGAAGAAGTCAATAAAAGATAATCTAAAAAAACGAGGTCGTCCGGCGACCGGCAATGCGCCGTTGGTCGGTGTTCGCATGACGGAAGAGCTTCAAAACGACATAAGGGCTTGGGCCGCAAAACAGGTAGACGTTCCCGCGCTGGCCACGGCCATCCGCCGCCTGGTAGAGCTGGGGCTAAAGAGGAAGTGATGGGAGGATTGGCAATGGTGATCGACACCGACACAATCAAATGTCCCGAATGCGGCATCGAAGCTCATATTGAGGGCGGCGGATCGGAAAAATCCTTCTCGTTTTCGCAAAAGGAGATGGCGCGAAGATGCAAATACAGCGGCGGCACTATCTGCCCTAATATTCGTCAAGTGCTGGATCAGCTTAGAGACTCCATGTTGCGTTAGATATCTTCATCGTCGAGATCGGGCTGAAGAAAGGGAAATGAACCGTCCCTTAGGCGCATCACGCTGACCTGGAACCGGGATCGTGCATATTTTTCATCTGGAGGACGAACACTATGGGTGTCAAAACAGGCTGGATTATTGGAGGTGCGATCACCGCGCTGCTGGTCATTCTTTCCTACACCCTCGTAGGAGACGGCAAACCTACAGTGAATATCCCAACGCAGACGCAGGGATGAGCTATTGAAAGACATCCGAGCCCCGCATTGAGAAGCTTTTAACCGATGCCGAGGATTGCGCGCTGATCGGCAAACTCGCCATGGGTCATGAAAAGCGCGAGGTGTTTTAAGAAGCTGGCCGAGGACTACCGTAAGATGGCGCAGGAGCTAGAGACCATCGCGATGAGCGGTGTTATTCCCGAGGATCAGCAGAATAGAAAACCCCGCCGGAGCGGGGTTTCTCGTAGCGTTCAATTCAACAGCTTAGGTTTGTTCGCAGCGACCCAGCCGGGTGCCATCCGTGAGGAATCTCCTTGCGGAGATCCGTCGGGGAACTTGGACGAAATTGCCAAGCTGTTGGGGCAGCCGGAACGTTGACGGGCAGTTTGTCGGGGGCTACGGACATCATCCGCGAAATAAATGCGTCTGGAGAACGAAAAGGACCACTATGTCATCCCATCCAACCGACTTCCAGGGTTCCGTCATCGACGCGCTGCGCGAGGCTATCGAGCAGCAGATTCAAAATTCACAGGCCACAGTCGACGGCGGCGGGGGACATTTCAATATCGACGTGACGTCGCCCGTATTCGCCGGCATGAGCACGCTCGAGAGACAGCGGTTGGTGTACGGCGCAATCGCTCACTTGATGCGGGGTGACATGCCCCCGGTGCACGCCGTCGATAGTTTGAAAACTCGAACGCCCGCTGCGTCTTGAGCCGGATTTAGCAGGCTGCGGTCTTAAGCGCTCCACGTGTTGCGCGGATCCCGGGTGTACCGATGCGCTCGCCGGCACAGATACGGGCCTCCACCACCTTCGCGATCTTCTCGACCGTGCGGCCCGACACCCCCGCAAAACTCGCGACACGATCTCACCGTCTTGTCGACGAACAAATCTTCGCCGGTCCGCGCGTTGTAACCCTCTGCGCGCTCAAACATCGCGGCGCCGATCGCCGCGGATCGATCGTCCTTTGCTCCCAGGAGTGCCCGGTAAGCTCGACCCTCTGTCGATTTCAACTCACGCACGGCATGGGCGAGCTGCCCCTCGAAGTCGCCGCGGACCACACCGTTCTTGCGGCCGCCGAGCCATTGCGCGATTCCGGTCGCGCCAATCGAGTTGACCTCGGAGGGTCCTCCGGTCGCCTCAACGTCGGCCCAGCGCGCAAAGCATCGACCGCAAGCTGATGAAAAGATGAATTGAGGTCTTCGAATTTCTTGCGATCGGCGTTGGCCACCGTTCGTAAGCGCACCCTCCCCTCTAACCTCGTTCGCTGGTTAGCGGGCTATGTCGATGGCGCCGGCAAGCGTCGCTTTAAACAGTTCGAACGCAAGTCAGAAGCAAATGCCTGGCTGGTTCAAACTCGCCACGACGTTGCATGCGGCGTTCATACGCCGGGTAGCATTTCGCCAACGGTTAAAGAGGCCGCGACCCTCTGGATCGAGAACTGTAACGAGAAGGGCCTCGAGCCCATGACGGTGAAGGGCTACGAAGAGCACGTTAATCTGCACATCGTGCCATTTATCGGCGGCAGGAAACTTGCCGAGATCACCGTTCCTGCTGTCAATGCGTTCGCCGATCAACTGCGCAAAGGCGTCCGGTCCGCCGAGATGGTCAAACGCGTGGTAAGATCGCTCGGCGGCATCTTCAAAGAAGTGCGCCGCCTCAGTCTGGCCAGCACCGCCCCCACCGTGGGAATCGAGCTAAAACTCCCCGATCGCGATGATCCGCGCCCCGTGATCCCGACCAAGGCCGAGCTTCAGTCGATCATCGCCGGCGCCACCGGTCGCTGGCGGCCGGTGATCCTGGTGGCGGTCTTCTGCGGTCTACGGGCGAGCGAGCTCCGAGGACTGCGCTGGGCCAACGTCGATTTCGAGGCCAAGCAACTGAGTCTGACGCAGCGTGCTGATGCCTCGCACCGAATCGGGAAGCTCAAATCGAAGGCCGGTTATCGTTCGATCCCCTGCCCGCCGATCGTCATCAACGCCCTGCGGGAGTGGAAGCTGGTTTGCCCGAAGCGCGACATGGGCAAGAGGGACGCTAATGGCGAATCGGTAAAGATCCTCGATCTCGTCTTCCCCAACGGCCTTGGCAAGGTCGAAAGCCACTCAAACCTGATCGAACGCGGTCTGTATCCGATTCTGGTAGCAGCCGGACTGACCGAACCGCGGCCGGCACTGAACAAGGCAGGCAAGCCGATCTTGGATGATGCTGGCGAGCCCAAGGTCATCGTGGCGGGCAAGTACGGCATGCACTCGTTGCGCCACGCCTGCGCTTCCCTTTGGATTGAGAGTGGCTACAACCCGAAGCAGATTCAGAATCTTATGGGACATAGTTCAATCAAGGTGACATTCGACGTATATGGCCACCTATTCGCTGATGCTGAGGCCGGCCAGAAGGCGGCGGAGAGTATTCAGACCCGGCTCCTGGGTAGGCAAAGCTCATGACTGCGATCTCGCACCTTTGGCCTCTAGTGACCGCCTTCAATGCGGGCGCGGCGGCGGTCATGTGGATCTATTCTGCGAGAGTTACCGTGCCCGCACCGCCTGAAACCGCCGGCCAAGGTGCCTTGATGGGTGGATATTTGGTCACCAAGCTCTCAAATGGGCGGCGCATTGATCTCCACGCCACCCTCGAAAGGCAGTCAACATGGAGCGGTCGTGCAGCGCTCGCCGCTGCGGCAAGCGCGATTTGCAGCATCTTCGCAATCTATTGGCCGTGACTTAAACACCAACGCAACATGGTGGCCGCAACTGATTGATTTTGCTTGTTCTCCAAAAGTTTTCTACTCCGCGGGTTGCAGGTTCGAATCCTGCCGGGATCGCCACTTTAAAGTCAGCAGAGGCAGACCGCAGAGAATTTTGGTCGCCGGGCCCGGATGGCAGGGGCCGGGGCGCCAATATCCGAACTCACACCCCGTGCCCAAACTGCTGCCTTATGAGCTGCTCCTCCCTGGAGTTGCTGCTCCCTAGAACGGAATGTCGTCATCCATGTCGCTGCGACGGGCGCCGGCGGCAACGGCACGGCGCTGGCCGCCGGATGGACTCCCCGATCCGAAATCGCCTCCGGAATCATCCGGTCCGAAATTGCCTCCGCCCCCACCGCTGTTGCGGCCGTCGAGCATCGTCAGCGTCGAGTTGAAATTCTGCAGCACGACTTCGGTGGAGTATTTTTCGACGCCGTTCTGATCGGTCCATTTGCGGGTCTGCAACTGGCCCTCGATGTAAACCTTCGAGCCTTTTTTCAGGTACTGCTCAGCGACCTTGCAGAGGCCCTCGTTGAAGATCACGACGCGGTGCCACTCGGTTTTCTCCTTGCGCTCACCGCTGGTCCGATCGCGCCAGCTTTCAGACGTGGCGATTCGCAAATTGGCGATCGGGCGGCCGTCCTGGGTCCGCTTGATTTCGGGATCGGCGCCGAGATTGCCGATCAGAATGACCTTGTTTACGCTACCCGCCATCGCCGTTCTCCCAATCTCCGTCCGATTGCCAATCCGAATGCCGCCGCCGGTTCGAACGCCGGGCACCGCCTTCGCGGCAACGGTGGCGACCCTACACTCCCGTTATCGCGCGGAGGCGGTCATTCGCCGGGTTATCCACCGGTCCAATATATAATGTTCCATATTTGTTCTCAAGAGGCGATGGCCCCGGTCGGTGGAGCGACCATGAAAGATTTGCGAATGGACCGATGAGGCGGAAGGCCTAGCGGCGGCTCCAATTTGCCCGAAGTGTTGCATTTGAGAGACGGCTTTTTTCTGCGCCGGGCGATATACAGCATTTATCGAATTCGGGCTGCGCTCGCGTCCAAACGAAGTTGAAATTCCGGGGATTTGAAATGAACAAGCTACTGATCGGCGCCATTGGTGCTCTCGCCATCGGCCTCAGCGCGGCGCCTGCCGCTGCAGCCGACCTCGCAGCGCGTCATTATACGAAGGCTCCTCCTCCGATGGTCGCCGCGATCTATGACTGGAGCGGCATGTACATCGGCGCGAACGGCGGCTGGGGATCGAGCAGGAATTGCTGGGACTGGGTCGGGGTAGGTTCCGAAGGTTGCCATGACGCAACCGGCGGCACGGTCGGTGGCCAGATCGGTTATCGCTGGCAGTCCAGTGCGTGGGTTTTCGGTCTTGAAGCCCAGGGCAACTGGGCCGATCTGAACGGCCGCAATGTCAGCTTCCAAAACGCTTTCGTCACTAACGACAGCCGCCTTGATGCGTTCGGCCTGTTCACCGGCCAGATCGGCTACGCTTGGGATGCTGCCCTGCTCTATGTGAAGGGTGGCGCCGCGGTGACGTCCAACCGCTATCGAAGCCTCGATACTGCCACCGGCGCTCAGTTGACCAACAATGTCAACGACACGCGCTGGGGCGGCGTGGTCGGAGTGGGCCTCGAATATGGCTTCGCGCCGAACTGGTCGCTCGGCTTCGAATACGACCACGTCTTCACGAACAGCAGCACCCACACCTTCCTCGACAATAACGGTGCGGTGTTCGCAACTGACAACATTCATCAGGACGGTGTGGACCTCGTCACCGCTCGCATCAACTATCGCTGGGGTGGCCCGGCCGTTGCGCGGTACTGATTACATCTGATCCGAACGTCTCTCGGAACTACGAAAAAGGCCGGCTTTTTGCCGGCCTTTTTTGTTTGAGTGCGGCCGGTACCCCCAGGTCGGAGCCGACAGACCGGCGGCGGTGCCGACGAGGGCTGTCCAGCGCAACGAAATCGTTGATGATCATCATCCGCCCTCTGGAAATTACCCGTCGTTCTATTTACGTTCCAGTGATAGCCACACACCGCGCCAGGGTCCCGATTCCGAAACTCGCATGTCCTTGCAGCCACCCTTGATACGAACTTCGGAATCAATGGGACACTGGCAACCCTGTGATTCCAGTGTGGTTCGGGTTCAGACGTTCGCTTGATGGACTCACCGAGACAATGAAGCGAACCTCTGAACCACCACACCAGCCGGGGATTTCGCCCGGTGCGGCGCACCCGAACGCGGCGCGACTTTCGCGCCCGGAAAAGCCAGTCATGGACGAAGTCATCAAGGCGAAGCGGCAACAACCAGGTTCCGCCACGCGCGCCATCACGATCCGCGGCGCCCGCGAACACAACCTCAAGAATGTCGATCTGGAAATCCCGCGCGACAAGCTGGTGGTGTTCACCGGCCTGTCCGGCTCGGGCAAGTCGTCGCTGGCATTCGATACCATTTATGCCGAGGGCCAGCGCCGCTACGTCGAATCGCTGTCGGCCTATGCGCGCCAGTTCCTGGAGATGATGCAGAAGCCGGATGTCGACCAGATCGACGGGCTGTCGCCGGCGATCTCCATCGAACAGAAGACCACCTCCAAGAACCCGCGCTCCACCGTCGGCACCGTCACCGAGATCTACGACTACATGCGGCTGTTGTGGGCGCGCGTCGGCGTGCCCTATTCCCCCGCCACGGGCCTGCCGATCGAAAGCCAGACGGTGTCGCAGATGGTCGACCGCGTGCTGGCCCTGCCCGAAGGCACCCGGCTCTATCTGCTGGCGCCCGTCGTGCGCGGCCGCAAGGGCGAATATCGAAAGGAACTGGCGGAGTATCTCAAGAAGGGTTTTCAGCGCGTCAAGATCGACGGCGCGTTTCACGAACTTGCTGATGCCCCGGCGCTCGACAAGAAGTTTCCGCACGACATCGACGTGGTGGTCGATCGCATCGTGGTACGGTCGGACATCGGCCAGCGGCTGGCGGAGAGTTTCGAGACCGCGCTGAAACTGGCCGAGGGGCTGGCGGTGGTGGAGTTTGCCGATGCCCCTCCGTCATCACCGGGCCGCACCGAAAGTGCGAGACCCGGTGATCCGTCATCTTCAAAAGAGACGGAGGGTCGGGTCAAGCCCGGCCATGACGAGAAGAAAAAAATCGCCAAGATTCACGACAAGAGCGGTCCTGAACGCATCCTGTTTTCGGAAAAGTTCGCCTGCCCGGTCTCCGGCTTCACCCTTCCCGAGATCGAGCCGCGGCTGTTCTCATTCAACAACCCATACGGCGCTTGCCCGAAATGCGGCGGCCTCGGCGTCGAGCAACATGTCGATGAAGACCTCGTCATTCCCGACAAGGAACTGACGTTGCGCAAGGGCGCGATCGCGCCGTGGGCGAAATCGTCGTCGCCGTATTATCTGCAGACACTGACCGCGCTCGGAAAATTCTACAAGTTCACGCTGGATACCAAATGGAAGGATCTGCCGAAAAAGACGCAGGCCGCGCTGCTGCACGGCTCGGGCGACAACGAGATCAAGTTCTCATATGAAGACGGCGTGCGCTCCTACGATACCAAGAAACCGTTCGAGGGCGTCATCACCAACATCGAGCGCCGCTTCCGGGAGACCGAGAGCGAATGGGCACGCGAGGAACTCGGAAAGTATTTTTCCGACGTGCCATGCGACGCCTGCAAGGGTTATCGGCTGAAACCCGAGGCATTGTGCGTCAGGATCGGCGGCAAGCACATCGGCGAGATCAGCCAACTGTCGGTACGACACGCCGGCGAATGGTTTGAGACCGTTCCGAAAATGCTGTCGTCGCAACAGAACGAGATCGCTGGCCGCGTGCTCAAGGAGATACGCGAACGGCTGTCGTTCCTGCTCGACGTTGGCCTCAACTATCTGACGCTGTCGCGAGCGTCTGGCACGCTGTCCGGAGGCGAGAGCCAGCGCATTCGGCTGGCCTCGCAGATCGGTTCAGGCCTGACGGGCGTGCTCTATGTGCTGGATGAACCGTCCATCGGCCTGCACCAGCGCGACAACGCGCGGCTGCTCGAGACTCTGAAGCGGCTGCGCGACCTCGGCAACACCGTGATCGTGGTCGAACACGACGAGGACGCCATCCGTCTCGCCGATCATGTGCTCGACATCGGTCCCGGCGCAGGCGTTCACGGCGGCCATATCGTCGCGCAAGGCACGCCGGCCGATGTCATGCGAAACCCGAAGTCGCTAACCGGCAAATATCTCACCGGCGAACTGGCGGTCGAGGTGCCGGAGCGGCGGCCGCCGAACCATCGTCGCACCATCAAAGTGGTCAATGCGCGCGGCAACAATCTCAAGAATGTCACCGCGGAAGTTCCGCTCGGCCTGTTCACTTGCATTACCGGCGTCTCGGGCGGCGGCAAATCGACGCTGCTGATCGACACGCTCTACCGGGCGATCGCGCGCAAGCTCAACAATGCGAGCGAAGGCGCCGCGCCTCACGACCGCATCGAGGGGCTGGAGCACATCGACAAGATCATCGACATCGATCAGTCGCCGATCGGCCGCACGCCGCGCTCCAATCCCGCAACCTACACCGGCGCCTTCACGCCGATCCGCGAATGGTTCGCCGGCCTGCCGGAATCCAAGGCGCGCGGCTACGAGCCGGGCCGCTTCTCGTTCAACGTCAAGGGCGGCCGCTGCGAGGCGTGCCAGGGCGACGGCGTCATCAAGATCGAGATGCACTTCCTGCCCGACGTTTACGTCACCTGCGACACTTGCAAGGGCAAGCGATATAACCGCGAGACGCTGGAGGTGTTGTTCAAGGGCAAGTCGATCTCGGACGTGCTCGACATGACGGTCGAGGAAGCCGCCGAATTTTTCAAGGCGGTGCCGCGCGTGCGCGAAACTTTCAAGACGCTGCATCGCGTCGGTCTCGACTACATTCATGTGGGACAGCAGGCCACCACGCTGTCAGGCGGCGAAGCGCAGCGCGTCAAGCTCGCCAAGGAGTTGTCGAAACGCGCGACCGGACGCACGCTCTATATTCTCGACGAGCCGACCACCGGCCTGCATTTCCATGACGTGAAGAAACTTCTTGATGTGCTGCACGAGTTGGTGGCGCAGGGCAATTCCGTCGTGGTGATCGAACACAATCTCGAAGTCATCAAGACCGCTGACTGGGTGATCGACCTCGGCCCTGAAGGCGGCGATGGCGGCGGCGAGATCGTCGCCTGGGGACCGCCGGAAGACATCGTGAAAGCGCCGCGCAGCTATACCGGACAATTTCTGAAGCCGGTGCTGGAGAAAGCGGGAAAGCCGAAGCGGCGGAATGCGAGCGAGGCGGCGGAATAACGCGATCACGCTGGTCGATTCGTCAGAATCATCAGGTGTAATTTTGGCCGTCTGCCTGGCTCTGCCGGAATTCTTCCAGACTCGCTGCGACGAAAAGTCCGGACAAAGGAAAACCGGATGACAATTCCGTAATCCGAATTGCGGAACTTGCGTTGCATTGCCACGTTGGAATTCAACGCTCGATACACGAAATCACCATACGGAGTTGAAAATATGTTGAGTTTCAAACCAGTATTAGCCGCGGCTGTCATTGCGCTTGCAGTGCCGCTGGCCACGACTTCCCCCAGCTCCGCGCAAACAAAAGCTCAGTACTCTGGTGGCGGTGGCGGCCACGGTGGCGGCGGCGGGCATATGGGTCGTGGTGGTGGTGGTCACATGGGTGGTGGCCATATGGGTATGCGACCGGGCGGCGGTGGCGGCGGAAATTGGGCCGGTGGCGGTGGCCGACATTGGGCTGGCGGCGGCGGCTGGCATGGTGGTGGTGGGCACTGGCATGGCGGAGGCCACCGGTGGGGCGGCGGCGGCTACTATGGCGGCGGCTTCTTTCCGGGCTTCGTGGTGGGCTCAGCGATCGGCAGTACGTTCGCTAGTCCGTATTACTACGATGATTCCTACGGGTACTATGATGACAGCCCGACCTATGAAGTCGCTCCCGGCGGCGGCGACGTTGCGTATTGCCAGCAGCGGTTCAAATCATACGACGTCAGTTCGGGCACCTATCTTGGTTACGACGGTCTGCGTCACCCCTGCCCGTGACGTAACTTAGGCTCCGAGCACTTTCGCTTCTGATGGAATCAGAAGTGCTAGAGCGGGCCTGTCCCTCAAATCAAAAGCGGTGCCTTTGCGCACCGCTTTTCTTTTTCATGTCCGCTTTCAGTCCTCCCATGCAACAAGCGAACGATACGAATCGCCGCTGGCGGGCTCAGACATGGGCGAGAGTCCTGCGGAATCGATGCCCAAAATCGCGTCCATTACGCCCGCCTCCGGCGGTGAACATGCCTCCTTGAGAAACGAGGTCCGAGTCGCTGCGATGCAACCCCCCGACGATCAATAAATAGCTGTCCTGTGAACAGTGGGAGAAGCTCATTCCAGCAGGGCGGTTGAGGATTCTTTCGCTTTGGAATCCTTGAGGACTCACCGATACTTGACCTCATCCAAGGCGTCGCCAGCTCTTGGTTTTCCTCTCTTTCCACCATATTTAGTATTTCATTGAGAAATGAATACTAATCCTTGACGGGTTAGCGGGAGTTGCCTTAGCTTTTGACCCGCTCGACGCGCATGTAACTGGGTCACGCCGAGCCTCCCTCAAGGGTTCCATTATGAACACTTCGTCCGCCGGCTGGCGACGGGGTCGCGGGGGTGTCTGCCTTGGCGACAAGATGTTTGGGGACGTCAAAAACGAGCCAAAACGGCTCAAATCGCAGTGTGGGGCGTTAGGGTATGATCGGTGGCGGACCCAACTCCGCCCCTGCTCGTGCTCCAGAGGATCGACGGCCAGGAACGCACGGCCGAACTGCGGACCGAAAAAGTTCGCGAATGGAAATCGCCGATGCCGTTGAAGCGGCGCGGACAGTGACGGGGCAAGGGACATGAGATTCGAACGGCGCTACACCAGGGACCAGCAGTCACCCTATGCGGAGATCGATTTCCGGCTGACGACGAGCGAGATCCGCAATCCGGACGGCTCGGTGGTGTTTTGCCTCGAGAACGTCGAGGTGCCTGAATTCTGGTCGCAGGTCGCCTCCGACGTGCTCGCGCAAAAGTATTTCCGCAAAGCGGGCGTCGCGGCGCGCCTGAAGAGAATCGAGGAAGAGACGGTCCCCTCATGGCTGTGGCGTTCGGTGCCCGACACCGACGCGCTCGCCACCCTCCCCGAGGCCGAGCGCATCGGCGGCGAAACCTCGGCCAAGCAGGTGTTCGATCGGCTTGCCGGCTGCTGGACCTATTGGGGCTGGAAAGGCGGCTACTTCAGTTCGGAAGATGACGCCCGCGCCTTCAATGACGAGTTGCGCTACATGCTGGCGCGCCAGATGGTCGCGCCGAACTCGCCGCAGTGGTTCAACACCGGCCTGCACTGGGCCTATGGCATCGACGGTCCGGGCCAGGGCCACTACTACGTCGACTTCAAGACCGGCAAGCTGATCAGGTCGAAGTCCTCCTATGAGCACCCGCAGCCGCACGCCTGCTTCATCCAGGGCATCGAGGACGACCTCGTCAACGAGGGCGGCATCATGGACCTGTGGGTGCGCGAGGCGCGTCTGTTCAAATACGGCTCCGGCACCGGCTCCAACTTCTCGCGGCTGCGCGGCGAAGGCGAGCGCCTTTCTGGCGGCGGCCGCTCCTCCGGGCTGATGAGCTTCCTCAAGATCGGCGACCGCGCCGCGGGCGCGATCAAGTCGGGCGGCACCACGCGCCGCGCCGCCAAGATGGTTGTGGTCGACGCCGATCATCCGGATATCGAACAGTACATAGACTGGAAGGTGAAGGAGGAGCAGAAGGTCGCCGCTCTCGTCACCGGCTCCAGGATCAACCAGAAGCACCTCAAGGCGGTGATGCGCGCCTGCGTCAACTGCGAGGGCTCAGGCGACGACTGCTTCGTGCCAGAAAAGAATCCCGCGCTGCGCCGGGAGATCAAGCTGGCGCGCCGCGCCATGGTGCCCGACAATTACATCAAGCGCGTCATCCAGTTCGCCAGGCAAGGCTACAAGGATATCGACTTCCCGGTCTACGACACCGATTGGGATAGCGAAGCCTATCTCACCGTCTCCGGCCAGAACTCAAACAACTCGGTGTCGCTGAGGGACGACTTCCTGCGCGCGGTCGAGACCGATGGCACCTGGAATCTGAAGGGACGCACGAACGGGAAGGTGACGAAGACACTCAAGGCGCGCGAACTCTGGGAGAAGATCGGCTACGCCGCCTGGGCTTCGGCCGATCCCGGCCTGCACTTCAACACCACGATGAACGACTGGCACACCTGCAAGGCGTCAGGCGACATCCGCGCGAGCAATCCGTGCTCGGAATACATGTTCCTCGACGACACCGCCTGCAATCTCGCCTCGCTGAATCTGCTGACGTTCTACAATGATTCTGACGTCATTCCGGGGCGCGCGTCTTCGCGCGAACCGGGAATCCAGAACAGATTGCCGGATTCCGGGTCCGGCCCGACGGGCCGTCCCGGAATGACGAAAGAATTCGATGTCGACGCCTATGAACACACCGTGCGGCTCTGGACCGTGGTGCTGGAAATCTCGGTGCTGATGGCGCAGTTCCCGTCCAAGGCGATCGCGGAACTGTCTTACGAATTCCGTACGCTGGGCCTCGGCTTCGCCAATATCGGCGGACTCCTGATGACCATGGGCCTGTCCTATGACTCCAGGGAAAGCCGCGCCCTGTGCGGCGCGCTGACCGCGATCATGACCGGCATCGCCTACAAGACCTCCGCCGAGATGGCGGGCGAACTTGGCGCTTTCCCCGGCCACAAGAAGAACGCCGGCCACATGCTGCGCGTGATCCGCAATCACCTCCGCGCCGCGCATGGCCAGTCCAGCGGCTACGAGGCGTTGTCGGTCAACCCGGTGCCGCTCGATCATGCCTCCTGCCCGCAACCCGGCCTCGTCGCCCACGCGACGAGAGCATGGGACGATGCGCTCGCGCTCGGCGAGCAGCACGGCTACCGCAACGCGCAGGTCACTGTGGTCGCGCCGACCGGCACCATCGGCCTGGTGATGGACTGCGACACCACCGGAATCGAGCCCGACTTCGCGCTGGTGAAGTTCAAGAAGCTCGCCGGCGGCGGATACTGGAAGATCATCAACCGCGCCGTGCCGGAAGCGTTGCGCGCGCTCGGCTATCGCGAGAGCGAGATCGCCGAGATCGAAGCCTATGCGGTCGGTCACGGCTCGCTGTCCAACGCGCCCGGCATCAACGTCTCCACGCTGAAGGCCAAGGGTTTCACCGACGAGGCGATCGCGAAAGTGGAGAAGGTGCTGCCGACCGCGTTCGACATCAAGTTCGCCTTCAACAAGTGGACCTTCGGCGAAGACTTCATCCGCGACACGCTCGGCATCGACGCCGAGGCCCTCGCCTCACCAGCCTTCGATTTGCTCGCCGCGGTCGGCTTCACCAGGCGCGAGATCGAGGCCGCCAACGTGCACATCTGCGGCGCGATGACGGTGGAAGGCGCGCCGCATCTCAAACCCGAGCACTATGCGGTGTTCGACTGCGCAAATCCTTGCGGCAAGATCGGCAAGCGTTATCTGTCGGTGGAGAGCCACATCCGCATGATGGCGGCGTCGCAGCCCTTCATCTCGGGCGCGATCTCCAAAACCATCAACATGCCGAACGACGCCACGGTGGAAGACTGCAAGTCGGCCTACCTGCTCTCCTGGAAACTGGCGCTGAAGGCCAACGCGCTCTATCGCGACGGCTCGAAACTGTCCCAGCCGCTCAACTCGCAACTCATCGCCGACGATGACGATGAAGACGATGCCATCGAGGCGCTGCTGGAGAAGCCGATGGCTGCGCGCGCCGCCGCCGTCTCCGAGAAGGTGGTGGAGCGGCTGGTCGAACGCATCATCGTGATGCGCGAGCGCGAGAAGATGCCGGACCGCCGCAAGGGCTACACACAGAAGGCCGTCGTCGGCGGACATAAAGTTTATCTCCGCACCGGCGAATACGATGACGGACGCCTGGGCGAGATCTTCATCGACATGCACAAGGAAGGCGCGGCGCTGCGCTCCTTCATCAACAACTTCGCCATTGCTGTTTCATTGGGCCTGCAATACGGCGTGCCGCTGGAAGAATATGTCGACGCCTTCACCTTCACCCGCTTCGAGCCCGCGGGGCCTGTGCAGGGCAACGACTCGATCAAGTACGCGACCTCGATCCTCGACTATGTCTTCCGCGAACTCGCGGTCAGCTACATGTCGCGGTTCGATCTCGCCCACGTCGATCCCTCGGAATCCGGCTTCGACGCCATCGGCAAGGGCGTTGCGGAAGGCAAGGAGCCGGAAGGTCAATCGCAACAGGCGACCCGCTACGTCTCCAAGGGCCTGACCCGCTCGCGCACCGATAACCTCGTCGTCATGCGTGGCGGCGGCGACACGCGCAACACTTCTGTTCCCTCACCCCTTGTGGGGGAGGGTCAGGGAGGGGGGTCCAAGGTCACCGCCCTCGGCTCCTCGCGCGTCGGCGATGCGACGGACGGCGCGGTCGCGCTGAAGCAGGAGACCGAGCACGATCTCTCGCCGACCGAACGGCTGGAGCAGCAGCAAAGAAGCAAGGCTGCCGCGCATTCAACCGCGCCGACCAAGGCGGAACGCCGCGCCGAAGCAAAGGCGAGAGGCTACGAGGGCGAGATGTGCCCGGAGTGCGGCAACTTCACTTTGGTGAGGAATGGCACCTGCATGAAGTGCGACACCTGCGGCGGCACGACGGGGTGTTCGTGATTAGCTCGATGAACGACGAGCTGACTCTTAATCAGCTGCCTGGGTTAGTGCCGTGGTCGGGTTTGACGCGGCTATGAGAGAAAGAGACGATGAGCGTTTCGCCAACCAGCGTTCGTTTTGACGAACAAACCATGTGGGTCGAATTATCTGATGGCCGTACGCTCGGCGTACCGCTGGCATGGTTTCCGCGCCTTCAGAAGGCCACCCCAGAACAACGCGCCAACGTCGAGATCAGCCTTGTCGGTCTGCACTGGGATGAAATTGACGAGGCCGTTTCGCTTGCCGGGCTTCTGGCCGGACGGTGACATCAGTATCGCCGGCCCCCGGACAAGGTGGCACGGGACGCAATTTCACGCTGTTGCGCAACGGCACCTGCGAAGTGCGACACGTGTTTATCGATGACGGGGTACTCGTGAGTTAGCTCTACTTGAGATGATGAACGGAGGATGATGGTGGGAGGCCGCTCGAAAAAAACGGCCCTTTCCGATATCTCCATATGCCAACGAGGATCGAGAAGGCTGACGGAATCTCTTTATGGGAATTTTGTGGGGCTGGGTTACCCAATTATCGGGATTTAACAACTTACCAGCGGCTTTCACGCTTGGATTTGCCCTACTTGTTTGGTCAACAATTCAATGGCACCGCAAAAGGACACTGCGGAAAATGGCGGGAATTCAGCTTTGGCATGTTTGGATATTTTCTTTAATAGGCTTGTGGTTATTCGTAACACTCACTCTAACAACTTGGGCCTACACGATTATCTACCCGCCAACGCAAATTTCATCGCCATTTGCCCCTCCCCGTAACGATGAGGGACCCCTTACCTTTTATTATAACCTAACGTTGTCCGGTGGCTTCGGACACGGAGTGCAAACGCTTATGTTCCATGGACATAATACTTCACAACAGGAAATCCGAATTATCTCAGCGCAACTAATTTCTACGATCACTGGCGACGCACTCGATCTAAAAGCAATGGCGGAAAATGTACCCACCGAAGTAAAGAATATAAACGTGGTTCCGTCGGGGGCGCCGATTCAATTACTTGCCACGTTTGGCGCGCCCGAAAATCAGAGCCAAGATGCATTTCTTAAGAAATGGAGTAAATTCAGTCTGGTGGTCCGAGATGAAAAGCGCGAATATCGTCTTTCCTTTAATGAGGGCAACATAGCGCCATTCTTTCCGGGCGTTATAGGGCCTCACATCACTGCTAAAAATTAGCCATACGGCAGGTTTGAATATCCCGGCCAATTCAAAACCGCTCCGGACACTCAACGTGATCCTCGGCCGTCGCAGCATCGCGGGGCTACAAGCCGATCCGGCGCAACGCAAGCTGATTGAGAGATCATCGGGCTTGCGATGCGGGCGCCGTCATCGATGAACACCAGCCGTAGAATTTCTATGTCGTCGCCGGCGAACCGCTGAACCGCATTCGCGCCGGCAACACCGAGGCGGATGGTCGCGGGCATTCCGCAATCGCGCGAATTCCGCACCGAGCAACCGTTCGCAGTTCCCACCGCGAGCGGCAGATCGGCGTCGCCAAACAACTGTTCTCGGGATTGCGCGCGACGACAAAGAGAGGCGGCAGGATTGGGTGCTGCGCCGCTTCCGCCAGTTCGACGCGCCGGTCTGCGTAATCGTCACCTATGAGGGCGTGCTCGACGGCAGCGACGACACGCCGTTCGACTGCGGCGCGGTGGCGACGCGCTGGTCAATGCCGCATGGTCGCGCGGCTCGGCGCCGCCATCAACAGCCAGGACATCAAGCAGTCGCCGGTGGTGCGCGAGTATGCCGGCATCGCCGACGATCAGGTCATCATGAAAAGCATCGCGCTCGGATGGCCGGATGGCAGCTATCCCGCTAACGCCGTGATGTCCGAGCGCAGGTCGGTGCGGAAGCCACCGTCTTCGTAGGCTTCGACGGCTAGAGCTTTCGCGGCTGCAGATGCACTACTGACCCCTTCTCCCCGCAAGCGGGGAGAAGGTCGGGGTGAGAGGCATTTGTTGCTTCAACGTTGAGCGCCCTTCATCTGGATCGCTGATGCGATCCGACCTCCCTCCGCAAGCGGGAAGAGGTAAGAAGCAGCGACATCGTCCTGTCAGACATGAATCTTTCGCGCTTCCTCACCCGCACGTCCACACCGGCCCGATCGGCGTCTGCGTCCAGCACGGGCCGATGCTGCCGCCGTTGTAGCGGCCGCGGTAGAAACCAGGACGGCCGGGATAGCGCCATTCGCCCTCGTAAAAATTGAAATACTGCACGTTCGGATCGATGTACCAATGGCGCCGGGGACGGCGCGCGTTGCGCAGCACCGACGCCTCCTGCTTGAACAGCGGAGCGGCGTTGTTCAGCGGTTGACGGTAGCCCGGCAGGAAGCCGTAGCTGTGCGGGCGTTGCGCGTGCTTCTTGTGACGCGGCGCGGCATTCGCCGCGACGGACGAGAGCGACAGAACGAGGGCTATCGATAGACACAGGAGGCGCGACATCGGCCGATCATAGACGTTCGGCGCCCACGGGGCCATTCAAAATCCGGGCGGACAGCGCGCGATAAGCGCAGCGTCATCCGTCTTGGCCGCGTCGCGGTTTTTCCGCGCGGCCATCAACCCGGTTTGGCTCCACAACCGAAACCCGCCCTCGAATGCGTCAGCGTTGTCGCCGCGGCGCGATTTCGGCGGCAGCTTGTCGAGATGTTCGACATTGCCGCCGCCGATCAGCACCTCGTCCGGCTCGAGCGCGGCGGTGAGTTGCCTGACAATGTCAGCGACGCGCTTGCGCCATTTCCTGTCGCCGCGGCGCTTGCGCCCGGCCTCGCCGGCATAGTCCTCGTAGGTCTTGCCCTTGCGATACGGCAGGTGTCCCAACTCCATCGGCTCCGGTTCGCCGTCGACGATCATCGCGGAGCCGAGGCCGGTGCCGAGCCCGAGAAACAGCATCCGCCCGCCGCGATAGCCACCGAGCGCCTGCATCAGCGCATCGTTGACGACTTTCGTCGGCTTGCCGAACGCCTTTTCGAAATTGAAGCCCTTCCAGCCCTCGCCGAGATTGAAGGGCTCGCGCAGCGGGCGATTGCCGGCGACCGGGCCGGGATAGCCGATCGAGACGGCGTCGAAGGACCAGTCCTTGGTCAGCGCCTCGACCTCGCGAACCATCTGTTTCGCGGTCAGGTCGGGCCCTGATGCGAACTCGCGTTTGATGCGATCCCTGCTGGTCATCACCTTGACGTGAGACCCGCCGACGTCGATCGCGAGAATGGTGCGGGCTGATTTTGGGGTGCGGCACGTTTTCATCTTGGCTTTTCCGTCAACGTACGACCCATGTCATTCGTTCCGTCGCGGCGGCCGTACGCTTGCACGTCCGCGCATTCAGGTCTAACTGACCCCAAAATCCCGCCTTTCCGGAGCCCTCCCGCGATGACCGATGCACCCTATGCGCCGCCCAAAGTCTGGACCTTTGACAAGGAGAACGGCGGCAGATTTGCGTCCGTCAACCGGCCGACCGCCGGCGCGACCCACGAGAAGGTGCTGCCCGTCGGCAAACATCCCTTCCAGCTTTATTCGCGGGGAACGCCGAACGGCCAGAAGGTCACGATCATGTTCGAGGAGCTGCTCGCGCTCGGCTGCACCGGCGCGGAGTATGACGCCTGGATGATCCGGATCGACGGTGAGCAGTTCGGCTCCGGTTTTGTCGAGGTCAATCCGAACTCGAAGATTCCGGCACTGATCGATCGCTCCGGACCGGAGCCGTTCCGCGTGTTCGAATCCGGCGCGATCCTTTTGCATCTTGCGGAGAAATTCGACGCATTCATCCCGAAGACGGCGCCGGCGCGCGCCGAATGCCTGTCATGGCTGTTCTGGCAGATGGGCAGCGCGCCTTATCTCGGCGGCGGCTTCGGCCACTTCTATAATTATGCACCGGAGAAGATCGAATACGCCATCAACCGCTTCGCCATGGAGACCAAGCGGCAGATGGACGTGCTGGACCGCCGGCTCAAGGACAACGAATACCTTGCCGGCACCGAATACACGATCGCGGACATGGCGGTGTGGCCATGGTACGGCGGTCTGGCCCAGGGCCTCCTTTATGGCGACAGCGCCGCTTTCCTTGACGTCCAGAGCTACAGGAACGTGCAACGCTGGACGGCGCAGATCGCCGCGCGGCCCGCGGTGAAGCGGGGCCGTATGGTCAACCGCTCCTCCGGCGATCCCGCAAGCCAGCTTCACGAGCGCCATGACGCCTCCGACTTCGAAACCCGGACGCAGGACAAGCTCGCCAAGCCGGCCTGAGATCCCGCCCTCTGGAGTCAGTCATTCCAAACTGGAGAGCCCTTCATGCACGGAAAGGTCGTCGTCATCACCGGAGCCTCCGGCGCGCTTGGCAAGGTTGTCGTAAGCGCCGCCCTCGCACGCGGCGCCCGCGTGGCCACGATTGACTTTGCCCCCGCGACAGGCGCAGCGACGACGGCCGACCGGATCGAGTTCGGCGGCGTCGACCTGTCCGACGCCGCGCAGGCCGTGCAGGCTATCGACGCGGCGGCGGCCCATTTCGGCCGGCTCGACGTTCTCGTCAACATCGCCGGCGGGTTCGCGTTCGAGACAATAGCCGATGGCGATCCGAAAACCTGGCAGCGCCTTTACGCGATCAACGTGACCACTGCGCTGAACGCTTCGCAGGCCGCGATCCCGCATCTGACAGCCTCCGGGGCGGGACGCATCGTCAACGTCGGCGCGATGGCGGCGTTGCAGGCTGGCGCCGGCATGGGCGCCTATGCCGCCTCGAAAGCCGGGGTGCATCGTCTGACCGAAGCCCTCGCCGCGGAACTGAAGGGCAAGGTCACCGTCAACGCCGTGCTGCCCACCACCATCGACACGCCCGCCAATCGCAGGGACATGCCCAAAGCGGACTTCACGACTTGGGTGACGGCGGATGAACTCGCGAACGTCATCCTGTTTCTGGCAAGCGATGCGGCCAGCGCCGTGACAGGGGCGCTGCTGCCCGTGCGCGGACGCGTCTGAGTCCGCTTGCGCGCTATAAATTTTATAATATAGCCAAACTTGATATTAAGTAACGCGTTCTTAACGCTCTTGTCCTTCAATCAGACAGGGCGGCGCCCCTTTTTACTACTTTCGCTGGTGACCATGGAATTGCCCCGATCCTGTCGTGGGCCCGTTTCCTTTTTCCCTCGGATTCTCCTGCAGGATCAGCGACTCATGCTTCAACGCCGCAGCAGCTACGGATACGACGACTTGTTGGCCTGTGGCCGGGGTGAAATGTTCGGCCCCAGCGAGCCGAAACTTCCGCTGCCGCCGATGCTGATGTTTGATCGCATCACGGAAATTACCGAGGGCGGCGGGAAATATGGACGCGGGTTGGTGCGCACGGAGCTCGACATCAACCCGGAGCTCTGGTTCTTCCGGTGTCACTTCCATAACGATCCGGTGATGCCCGGCTGCCTTGGCCTCGACGGGCTTTGGCAGATGGTCGGATTCTATCTGGTCTGGCTCGGTCGCGACCGGCATGTGCGGGCACGCGCGCTCGGTCTCGGTGAGTTGAAATTCACCGGCCAGATCCTGCCGCACATTCGCAAGGTTGCATACACCGTGGATATCAAGCGCGTGATGCGTTCGAAACTGGTGATGGCGATTGCCGATGGTACGGTACACGCCGACGGCGAGTTGATCTACCGCGCCAGTGATCTCCGCCTTGGCCTGTTCAAGCGTCTTCCCGACTCGCCGACCGAACCGGCCGGTTGATAAGCTTAAGCCAGAGTCGCCCGGAGCCGCCGCAACTGTGGAAACCGCTCTTTATCTTCCGGTCAAACGTCATCTCGAAAGCCTCGGCTTCACGGTCAAGGGCGAAATCGGCGGCTGCGATCTTGTTGCGTTGAGCGGCGACGATCCGCCCCTCGTGGTGATCGGCGAGTTGAAGCTGAGCTTCAATCTCGAATTGATCCTGCAAGGCGTCGAACGTGCCGCCGCCTGCGACGAGGTCTGGCTTGCCGCCAGGTTGTCGGCGCGCGGCAAAGGCCGCGAAAGCGACGCGCGTTATCGCAACCTGTGCCGGCGGCTCGGCTTCGGGATGCTCGGTGTGACCGACCGTGGCGGCGTTGAAGTGCTGGTCGCGCCCGCCAGCGTCAATCCGCGCCGCAATCCAAAAAAGCGTTCCCGGCTGGTCACGGAGCACCAGCGTCGCAGGGGCGACCCGGTTGCCGGCGGCTCCTCTCGAATACCGATCATGACGGCCTATCGCCAGCAGGCGTTGAACTGTGCGGCCGCGATGGCCGTGGGTCCGCGCCGCGTGCGGGATCTCAGGCCGGAGAATCCGGATGCCGGAAAAATCCTTCTCCATAACGTCTACGGATGGTTCGACCGCGTGGAGCGCGGCACCTACGCCCTGACTAACGCGGGTCACGCCGCGTTGAAACGATGGCCGCAGCATTCTTCCGAGATGGAGCCACGGTCGCCGGGGCCGGGTTGAAGATGTGGGCTTGAGCCCCCGCGCCGCCCACATCGGCTGCGAACAATCTGCGGCGGCCGTGATCGTCGAAATCTTCGACTGAATCCGTTCGGAAAAACCCGCATGCGCGGCAAAATGCATAGCTGTATTGCCACACCAAATCCCGTATTGAGATGCAGCTTCGACTCATCCTAATGCGGAAATGTTTCGTTTTCCCCGTGCGTTCCGAAATTGAATCGAATCAACGACGTTATGTACGGAACCAGAGGAGCGAAGCGGCGTCGTTTTCGAAAGTCAGGCGCGATCACGATGCGCTGAAGCGCGTCGTCGTTGCGCATTCCATTGAGGCGAATGATGAGTGAAGGTTGGCAGACGAAATATGGCATCCGGCGGGTTCGCCGCGATCCTCCCACGCTGGATGAAGCCATCTTCGCGGCCACCGGGATCACCGACGATCTCGACTCGCAGGCCGAGATCGCGGCGTCGCTGATCGGGATGCCGCTCGATCTCGTTCATGCCGAGGTCAAGAAAACTGCCCGGACCGTCGCGCGGTCGCCTACGACGCGCGTGATCGCCGGTGAGCAAGGCGCGCTGCGCTCGGTTGTCGTCGAGCGCCGCGTGGTCCGCAGGCTAGGCAACGATAAACGAGTCTGATCCGGATCCCCGGATCGCCGCCGTCACCAGCCAGCTTGCAGCGTTTTCGATCGCAGCATGACCTCGGGCTCGACCTGACCGGAAGATGGATTCCGCTTCACTCGAAAACGGCTTAGGCTGTCATTGCCTTCTGCCCGACCGAGACACAATGGAGACTGTGATGCCCGGTATTCGCGACACGCTGTTCCTTATGATCGGCGTGTTGATCGGCACGGCGACCGCCGCGAACGCCTCGCAAGTGTCGCGAGAAGCCGACATCGTCAATCTGCGGCTGGGCGAACGCGTTCTTGTCGACGACGGATCGTGCCCGGCGGGACAGATCAAGGAAATTTCCGGCGCCAAGCTCGGGCCGGCCGGCGTCATTCCATCGCGCAAATGCATATCACGCACCGGCCCGAAGCGCTGAATGCGGGATCACACCGCTACTTGAAATCGCAGCCTCTGACCCCGCCTATTTAGAAAAAAAATCCGCGCATTTCTGCACAGTCGTATCCGCGGCGCCCCATGGCATGATCGGGACGGAGGACGTCGAATTCTGTGGTGAGCCTTCAATCAGCCGGTCCGAATAAACCATGTAGACCAGCACATTTCGTTTGGCGTCGCAGCCGCGCACGATCTGCATTTTCTTGAAGAACAGCGAGCGCCGCTGTCGAAACATGTCTTCGCCCTGTGACATCTTTTCCTTGAAACGGATCGGCCCGATCTGACGGCAGGATAGCGAAATATCCGAGACTTCTTCGGCCACTCCCAACCATCCCTTGATACCGCCCTTTTCCGGCACGGTAAAATGGCACGCAACGCCTTCGATTTCCGGATCATCGACGCCATAGGTCGCAAGTTTGTCATTCGGAGTCAGCAAGTTGAATACGGTCGAGCGGCGAAAGATCAGGTCGGGTTCGTCGGCCGCATGGGCTTGCGATCCGGCAAGCACCGCGATCGCAAGGATGACGAAGACCCGAAAGTTCCAGGCTCTGCGGTGTCCGCCATCAGTTTGACCTCGAAATGTCATCATTTGCTCCGTTTGCTGGGTCCCCGCCAATGTATGATCGCAGGTTTCCCGCGAAAAGATGCCGGAGGGCGTAAAACGATGGGCATTAGATTCGTGTGAACACATTCACACTAGTTTTGATCGAAGCAAGATCGCCGATTGCGCGCGGGTGAACGTGACAAGCGGCGGGCGGCACCTATGACCGAACCGGTATTTAAGGAATGAAGGCGTGAACGAGTATTGGTCTTTACTGTCGAAGGCAGGATGGTTCCAGGCCGCCGCTGCGTGGCTTGCCTCGGCGCGCCTCGGGTTTGGACTGGTCGTCGTTCTCCTCATCGGCCTAGGATCGCCCGCACACAGCCAGATATTCTGGCAGGACGATGGTTATCCGGACATCTATATCGAAGAGTCTCCTCCACCGCCCGGCATGAGGCCGCCATCGCATCGAGCCAAGCATCATCGTCCCGCAAAGCCCGAACAGGCCGCAAAAAGTACGCGCAAGCCCAAAGGACCGGTCATCATTGCCATTTCAATCCGCCGGCAAACGCTCAAGATCTATGACGCCAACGGCTTTTTCGCCGAAACGCCGGTATCGACAGGAATGCCAGGCCACTCGACTCCGATGGGTGTCTTCAGCGTCATCCAGAAACAGAAGTGGCACCGCTCGAATATCTACAGCGACGCGCCGATGCCCTACATGCAACGCATTACCTGGTCCGGCATTGCGATGCACGCAGGCGTGCTTCCGGGTTATCCCGCATCGCATGGATGTATCCGAATGCCTACGAGTTTCGCGGTGAAGATGTGGGGCTGGACCAGAATAGGCGCACGAGTGATCATCATCCCCGGCGAAGTGGTGCCTGCGCAGTTCTCGCATCCGCTGCTGATGACCCATCGGCCCGAGCCTCCCCCCGCCGCTCCTGAACTGGTCACCGCCACCGCCAACGGCGACGCAAAGAACACCGATGTCGCGTTAGCCGCTATCAAGCCCGACACGGACACGGTCGGGAGCGACGAGCGAAGCGCCGGTTCCGCCACCGCGGCGCAGGATCAGTCTCAGCCCTTGCCGGTGACTGCCGTGAAAGCTGATCCCGCTACGGCCCCCGCCCTCAAGCGGAACGGTCGCATCGCGGTGCTGGTCAGCGGCAAGGACAGCAGGATTTACGTTCGGCAGAACTTTGAACCGGTGTTCGATGCTCCTGTTACCATCACCGCGGGCGACCGGCCTCTGGGAACGCACGTGTTCACTGCCGAAGTCGACAAACACAGCGAGGGCGACTTTCGCTGGTCGGTCGTATCACTCCCGGCGCCACGCACGGAGCAGGTTCAGGCCCACGACCGGTCCCATCCGCGAACGGGCGGTGCCGGCGTAACGTCGAGGTCGGCTGCCATTCCGGACAGCGCAACCGAGGCTCTGGACCGCATTTCCATTCCCGAAAACGTCATGACGAAAATCGCCGACGCGCTGTCGACCGGCGATTCCATCATCGTCTCCGATCAGGGCGTCGTTGCTGGCGGTGAAACCGGCGAAGGCACTGACTTCATCGTCAAGCTGCGCTAGATTTTCGCCGCTCCGGCCGTCAGTGCGACCAGGGCACGTTGACGATGTTGCCTTTGCCGTCCGTCGCCGAGATGCCCTGCTCGCTGACTGAGAGTCCGCCGACACCTTCGATGGAGACGGATACACCCAGGAATTCGGCACTTGCTCGAAGCGTGACGCCGAAGGCGCTGACCTTGAAGCCGCCGGAAACGTCATTCAATTCGTCGACGGTCAGTTCGCGTATATTGCCAGCATTGTGAGCCGAGGTCATTGAAATCTCCATGCATTGCCGGTTAGGGACTCTTCCCGAAACCATCGCCTCAATATTGTCGAACGCCCAGCTCAAGACAGTGATAGTTGTCACACAAGGAAAATACGGCCGATCCCCGTTGCACTCCATGGGAACAGCTAACTGGCTGGGGAATAAATGCTATTTTCGTGGGAGGTCAGCTACTGCTGCGCTAGGATGTCGATGAGGCGCGGGTGATTCAACGCGCGGCCAATGTTGGGGTTTTGATATGCGCATCGCGATGGGACTGATTTTTGCAGGCGCGGTTTCATTATGTGCGACGACAGCCGCGTGGTCACAGACGCCCAGGGGAGCTACGCAACCCGCGCCCGCGGCCGTTCCAACTCCCGCGCCGGCGAGCGGACCGAAGGTCGCCTGCAACGGAAACCCCGATGCGCTCGGCGTCGCGCGCGTGGTGCAGGTCGATACCACCGGCGGCCCGGGATTCGGCTTTGAACATTTCAAGCAGCTTGATTTCCTGCGCGACAAGGAAGTGGTGCTGACGTTCGACGACGGCCCGTGGCCCGGACATACGCCCGCGGTGCTGAAGGCGCTCGCCGATCAATGCACCACCGGCATCTTCTTCTCGATCGGCAAGCACGCGACCTACCATCCCGAAATCCTGCGGCAGGTCGCAGCAGCCGGACATACGGTCGGCGGACACACATGGTCGCACGCCAACCTCAACAACAAGAAGCTGTCCGAAGCGCAGCGCAAGGACGAGATCGAGAAAGGATTCAGCGCCGTCAAGTGGGCGCTCGAGGCGGCGCCCGCCCCATTCTTCCGCTTCCCCGCGCTCCAGCATCCGCCGGAGATGGTGACCTACCTCGGCGAGCGCAACATCGCGATCTTCTCCTGCGACGTCGACTCGTTCGATTTCAAGGCGCGCAAGCCTGAACAGGTGGTCGACAACATCTTCAAGAAACTCGACAAGGTCGGCAAGGGCATCATTCTGATGCACGATTTCCAGAAGCATACCGCCGAGGCGCTGCCGGAGATTCTACGCAGGCTGAAGGCCGGCGGATACAAGGTCGTGCAGATGAAGGCCAAGGCGCCGGTCGAGACGCTCGCGCAATACGACGAGGAACTGAAGAAGGACACCAAGCTGCCGACCGTGAGTTCCCGGCCCGTCAACAGCGTCATCCAGACGATCTCCGAATAGCGCGCCACGACCTGGAACGGATATGCTTCGCATCGAAGGCTACGTCATTGTGTCGGCGGACGGAATGCTCGCCGATGCGAACCATGTGATGCCGCAGGCGCTGAAATTCAAAGGCGACCTTGAGTTCTTCACCGCCGGGCTGGATCGCGCCGACCTCGTCGTGCATGGCCGTAATTCGTATGAAGATCAGCCCAACTCACCGCTCCGCAAGCGGATCATATTGACCCATCGCGTCACGAATATCGCCGCCGACCCCGACAATCCGAAAGCGACGTTGTGGAATCCTGCCGGTGCCTCGTTCGAGGACGCCTGCAATCGCGCCGGGGTGCACGACGGAACGGTCGCGATCATCGGCGGGCCGTCCGTCTTCGAAATGTTTCTCGACCGATACGATACGTTCTGGCTGTCCGAGGCTCCCCACGTGACGCTGCCCGGCGGCGAGGGCTGTTTCCCACGTGTTCCCGACGAGTCTCCGCAGGCCGTGCTGACGTCTCACGGGCTGCAGCCGCGCGAGACCAGGATACTCGACGCGGCGAATGATGTTCGCGTCACCGCATGGCGCCGCGGGCCATAGAGCCTTCCGCTTCTGATGAATCAGAAGCGAAAGTGCGGCGGCGATCAGACTTCGCTGCCGGTCGCATCGGCAGGTCGCGGCCCACGGCCAATCCCGGCTATGATGAACAACGCTCCGATCAGCGACAGGTTCTTCAACGCCTGAATCATGCTGCTCTTCGACTCAGGTCCGGTCTGGTTCCAGAAGTCGTGATAATAGAACGTTGCCGCGACAACAAAGGCGGCCAGCACCAGCGAAAAGAACCGCGCTCCGAGGTTGAGCGCGATGAACACGCCGCAGATGAGTTCGAGCGCACCGACCGCGATGGCCAGCATTTGAGCGGTCGGCATGCCGGTCAACCCTTCGATCTGGGTCGTCAAGCTCGTCAGCGCGGCCGGAATGACCACCCTGGATGCGATCCCTTCCGCCGTCCCCGCGATGTCGAACAGCTTTGACACGCCCGACACGATAAACAACGCCGAAAACAAAACTCGTCCCACAGTGATGAACACCGGCATGTCGGCCCCCACAGATTCAGGTGGACGTGGATCGTCCTTCAGGAATTCAAGTATGAACGCTTCACGCGGCGTTTTGAAAGATCAAAAAAACGTCGTCCGTCATATTTCAGCCGAACAAGGCAGGTTGCTGCCGACTCGTGCGTTCCTGCGCCTCGACCACCGCCACCGCCGTCATGTTGAGGATGCCGCGCGCCGTCACCGACGGCGTCAGGATGTGCGCGGGCCGCGCGGGGCCGATCAGAATGGGACCGACCTGCAACCCGCCGCCAATCACCTTGATCATCTGGTAGGCCGCGTTGGCCGCATCGAGATTCGGCAGGATCAGGACGTTGGCGACACCGGTCAGCCGTGAATGCGGCAGGATCAATTGCCGCGCCGACTCCGACAGCGCTGTATCGCCCTGCATCTCGCCGTCGGACTCGATGTCGGGATGACGTTCATGGAACAGATTGGCGGCGTGGCGCGCCTTGCACGACGACTCCGTATGATAGCTGCCGAAATCGGAATGCGACACGAACGCGATCTTCGGCTTGATGTTGAAGCGCTGCACATGCACCGCCGCTCGTGCCGCGATGTCGGCCAGTTCCTCCGCCGACGGGTTCGGGCGAACCTGCGTGTCCGCAATGAAATAAGCGCCCTTGCTCGTGATCATCAATGACAGCGCGGCGAAATCGCTCGCGCCGGGCATGTATCCGATGATTTCCCTGATGTGCCGGAGGTGCCGCATGTAGCTGCCTTCGACGCCGCACAGCATGGCGTCGGCCTCGCCGCGCACCACGGCAAGCGCGGCGATCACCGTCGCATTGGTGCGGATCGTGGTGCGGGCGACATCGGGCGTCGCGCCGAAGCGGCCGGCGGCATCGATGTAGGACTGCACGTATGAACGGTAGCGGGGATCATCCTCGGGATTGATGAGGTCGAAATCCTTGCCGGCCTTGATCGCGAGACGCAGACGCCTGATCCGCGTTTCCACCACCGACGGGCGACCAACCAGAATCGGACGTGCCAGTCGCTCCTCAAGCACTTGCTGGGTTGCCCGCAGCACCCGCATATCCTCGCCCTCGGCGTAGATCACTCGAACCGGCTGGGTTTTCGCCTGGGTAAACATCGGCTTCATGACGAGGCCGGAGCGGAACGCGAAGCGCTCAAGCCGCCCCTGGTATTCGTCGAAATTCGTGATCGGCCGCGTCGCGACGCCGGACGCCATGGCGGCTTTCGCAACCGCGGGCGCGATGCGCAGGATCAGCCGGGGATCGAACGGACTCGGAATTAGCGAACCCGGTCCAAAACCCTCGATCTCTCCGTCGAACCTGATTGCCGCATCGGACGGCGGCTCGCGCGCGAGCCGCGCGATGGCATCGGCAGCAGCGAGCTTCATGTCCTCATTGATCGCGGTCGCGCCGACGTCGAGAGCGCCGCGGAAAATGAAGGGAAAGCACAGGACATTGTTCACCTGATTGGGAAAGTCGGAACGACCGGTGCAGATCATGGCGTCGGGCCGCACCTTGCGCGCCTCGTCCGGCATGATCTCCGGGTTAGGATTGGCGAGCGCCATCACCAGCGGCTTGTCCGCCATCTGCGCGACCATCTCCGGCTTCAGCACGCCGCCGGCCGAAACCCCGAGAAAGACGTCCGCGCCTGCGATCACATCGGCCAGCGTGCGCTTGTCGGTCTTCTGCGCATAGGCCGCCTTCCACCGGTCCATCAGCCGTTCGCGGCCCTGATAGACCAAGCCGTCGATATCGCAGACCCAGATGTTCTTGCGCTGCGCCCCCATCGACACCAGAAGATCGAGGCAGGCGATGGCGGCCGCCCCGGCCCCGGAAGCGACGATCTTGATGTCCGCAAGCGTCTTGCCGTTCAGGAGCAGCCCGTTGGTGATGGCGGCTGCGACGATGATCGCGGTGCCGTGCTGATCGTCGTGGAACACCGGAATCTTCATCCGGGCCTTCAACTGCTCCTCGATCTCGAAGCACTCCGGGCCCTTGATGTCCTCAAGGTTGATCCCGCCGAACGTCGGCTCCAGCGCCGCGACCGTCTCCACCACGCGCTCGATGGTGTCGGCTGCTATCTCGATATCGAACACGTCGATGCCAGCGAACTTCTTGAACAGGACCGCCTTGCCTTCCATGACCGGCTTGGCCGCGAGCGGACCGATATTGCCGAGACCGAGCACGGCCGTGCCGTTCGACACCACGGCGACCAGATTGGCCCGCCCGGTGAGGGACGCCGCTTCCGCCGGATCGGCGACAATCTCCTCGCAGGCCGCCGCCACGCCCGGGGAATAGGCCAGCGCGAGGTCGCGCTGGTTGGCGAGCGGCTTGGTGGCCTGGATTTCGAGTTTGCCGGGCCGCGGGTTGCGGTGGAAGGACAGCGCGGCGGAGCGGAGATCCTCGGAATACGACACGATATACGCTCCCCGCAGCTTTGATCAGCCTGTTGGCGGAGCGGATTTGACATCGGCGCGCCACCGGCCGCCGGTCCCGAACACGAATGTCAAATCCGAAGCCTCGCCAGCAATTTGCCAGCACTTCCTCGATTCCGGCATTCGCAGGAATGCCTGCAAGAACCAGAAGCCAATGCCAGAATCGAACCGCTAGTCCTGCGGCAGATTGAGCCGGATATGAAGCTCGCGCAACTGCTTCGGCGTGACATCGGACGGCGCGCCCATCAGCAGATCCTCGGCCCGCTGGTTCATCGGAAACAGCGAGATCTCGCGCAGGTTGGTGGTGCCGCAGAGCAGCATGACAATGCGATCGACGCCGGCGGCCATGCCGCCATGCGGCGGTGCGCCGTATTGAAACGCGCGGTACATGCCGCCGAAGCGCTCGACCACCTCGTTCTCGCCATAGCCTGCGATCTCGAACGCCTTCACCATTGCTTCCGGCCGATGGTTGCGAATGCCGCCCGAAGCGATCTCGTAGCCGTTGCAGGTGATGTCGTACTGGAACGCGTTGATCGTCAGCGGGTCCTGATTGTTCAGCGCCTCCAGCCCGCCCTGTGGCATCGAGAACGGGTTGTGCGAGAAGTCGACCTTCTTCTCCTCCTCGTTGTATTCGTACATCGGGAAGTCGACGATCCAGGCGAGTTCGAACCTGTCCTTATCGATCAGGTTCAGTTCTTCCCCGAGCCTGGTGCGCGCAAGCCCTGCGAACTTCCAGAATTTCGCCGGATCGCCGGCAACGAAGAACGCGGCGTCGCCAGCTTTCAGTCCGAGTTGAACGCGGATCGCTTCGGTGCGCTCGGCTCCGATGTTGTTGGCGAGCGGCCCCGCACCCTCATCTCCCTCGCGCCACATGATGTAGCCAAGTCCGGGCTGGCCCTCGCCCTGCGCCCATGAATTCATGCGGTCGCAGAAGGCACGGCTGCCGCCGCCCGGCCCCGGTATCGCCCAGACCTGATTCTTCGAATTCTCCAGCATCCGCGCGAACACCTTGAAGCCGGAGCCACGGAAGTGCTCGGACACGTCCTGCATGAGAAGCGGATTGCGCAGATCCGGCTTGTCGCTGCCGTATTTGCGGATCGCCTCGGCAAACGGAATCCGCGGCCAGCTCTTTGTCACGGGCTTGCCCTTGGCGAACTCCTCGAACACGCCGGTGATGACCGGCTCAACCGCAACAAAAACATCGTCCTGCTCGACGAAACTCATCTCGAGGTCGAGCTGGTAGAACTCTCCCGGCAGGCGATCGGCGCGCGGATCCTCGTCGCGAAAACACGGCGCGATCTGGAAGTAGCGGTCGAAGCCGGACATCATCAGAAGCTGCTTGTATTGCTGCGGAGCCTGCGGCAGCGCGTAGAACTTCCCGGGATGGATGCGGCTCGGCACCAGGAAGTCGCGCGCGCCTTCCGGAGAGGATGCCGTCAGGATCGGGGTCTGGAACTCAAAAAATCCCTGCTCCTTCATGCGCCTGCGCATCGAATCGACGATGGCGCCGCGGGTCATGATGTTCTGGTGCAGCTTCTCCCGACGAAGGTCGAGAAAACGGTACTTAAGCCTTATGTCTTCTGGATATTCCTGCTCGCCGAATACCGGCAGCGGCAGTTCGCCGGCCGGGCCCAGCACCTCAATCTCGGTGACATAGACCTCGACGTCGCCGGTCGGCAGTTCCGGGTTCTCGGTACCGGCAGGGCGGCGGCGTGCCTTGCCGTCGATCCGGACCACCCATTCCGAGCGCAGCTTCTCGGCCTGCGCGAAGGCGGGCGAATCCGGATCAGCCACGCATTGGGTGAGCCCGTAGTGGTCGCGCAGGTCGATGAACAACACCCCGCCATGGTCGCGAATGCGGTGGCACCAGCCGGACAGGCGGACCGTCTGGTCAATGTGGCTGTCGCGGAGCGCGCCGCAGGTATGGGACCGATAGCGATGCATGGAAATCCTGCAAGAATGCGTCAGAGGCGGAATCAGAGGTCCGGCCGGGTGGAAAGCGTCAGCGGTTTACCCGAGCGGGGGAAGCGCGGCAACCGAATGACGGAACCTGCGATGGCGGATCGGGATGTCGTTCTTGACCGGAAAAGTTGGAGAAAAACAAGATCGTGCCTGCCGAATGCAGGGCGACAAGGGCAAAAAGACGGGCTATGGAGCGCTCATGGACCTTATCACGACCAGCGCGGGATTGGCATCCGTCTGCGCTCGACTAGCCAGCCACCCCGTCATCACGGTCGATACGGAATTCCTCCGCGAGACCACCTACTATCCGCTGCTCTGCGTGCTCCAGATGGCGAGCCCCGATGAGGCCGTGGTGGTCGATGCGCTTGCCCAGGGAATCGATCTGAAGCCCTTTTTTGAACTGATGTCGAACGAGCGCGTCCTGAAGGTGTTCCACGCCGCCCGCCAGGACATCGAAATCGTCTGGCACCAGGCCGGCATCATTCCCCATCCGGTCTTCGACACGCAAGTGGCGGCCATGGTACTCGGCTATGGCGATTCCATCGCTTATGACGCGCTGGTCGAGCGCGTCACCGGACATCGGCCGGACAAGACCCACCGCTTCACCGACTGGTCGCGCCGGCCACTGACCATGAACCAGCTCGAATATGCCGTGGCGGACGTCACCCATCTGCGTGACGTCTTCGCCGCCCTCGATGCCGACCTCAAGAAGCGCGGCCGCAGCGACTGGGTCAGCGAGGAGATGGAGGTTCTGACCTCGCCGAAAACCTATGACTTCCATCCCGAGCGGGCATGGGAGCGATTGAAGACGCGGGTTCGCAAGCCGAAGGATCTTGCCGTGCTGATGGAGGTGGCGGCCTGGCGCGAACAGGAAGCCCAGAGCCGGAACGTTCCGCGCTCCCGGGTCCTGAAAGACGACGCGGTCGGCGATATCGTGACCCACGCGCCTGCGAGCCCGGAGCGGCTGGCGGCGCTGCGCTCGCTGCCGAAAGGTTTCGAAAAATCGCAGTGGGGCGCCGACATCGTCGCGGCGGTCCAGCGCGGTCTCGCCCGAGACCCGCGTACGCTTCCGAAGATGGAGAAGCCGCGCAACAACTCCAACGGCGCCGCTACCGTTGAACTCCTCAAGGTCCTCCTTCGGATGACGTCCGAGCGCCATGCCGTCGCCAGCAAGGTGATCGCCACCGTGGACGATCTGGAGCAGATCGCGGCGGACGACGAGGCCGATGTCGGTGCGCTGCACGGCTGGCGGCGCGAGCTGTTCGGCGAAGCCGCGCTCGCGCTGAAGCATGGCCGGCTGGCATTGGCGATCGAAAAGGGTCGCGTGGTGCGCGTGGAGCGGGACTGAGGTCCCACCTGTTCCGTCAGATTTGCCGGATGCTCGCGAAATCAAAATGCGAGCCCGGCGGATTTTCTCCGATCCGGATCATATGATCATTCACAAAGCGATACGGCGGCACCGGCAGATTGTACGGCGCCGGCACGCCGCTGAAGACGCGGCCCGCAAGATCGTATTTCGAACCATGACAAGGACAGAAGTAACCGCCGAGCCAGTCGGCCGCCGGTTCGCTCGCACTTGGATCCGGATAGTAGAGCGGAATGCATCCGAGATGGGTGCAGATGCCGACGAATACGCCGTAATTCGGATTAGCCGAACGGTGCCAATTTTGGGCGTATTTCGGTTGCTGCATCTCGTCGGACCGGGGATCGGCCAGCCGCTCAACCAGTTTTGGATTCTGAAGCATCTTGAGCGCCGCGGCGGGACGGTTGATGACAAAGATCGGATGATCGCGCCAGCGGACGATCACCTGTTGGCCGGGTTGCATCTTGCTGAGATCGAGTTCAACCGGACCGCCGGCTGCGAGCGTCGCCTTGTCCGGTTCTAACTGCGCGATCATCGGTACGATCGTCGCTGCAACTCCAACGGTACCCATGGCGGCGGTGGCGACATAGAGGAAATCGCGGCGACTCGGACGACCGGCTGAAGGTTCTTTGATGCGCGCGTAGGGAGAGCTTTCAGTCATGGCTTGCTCCACGAAATACTGGAGCCCCCATGCCGGATGATGCCTCGATGAGAGAGCACACCGGCAACACGATAACCGGCCCGATGCGATTTCGAACAGCCGAGGCGGTTCACAATGACGAGATCAAAAAACGCGCGAGACTGTCAGCGCAGCACGATCGAACCCGAACGGCCGACAAGGCGCGCCAGTTGCTTGAACCGGCCGCCGACGCGATCCGCAACCAGATCGACCAGCCGGTGTTCGAACACAAGTTTCAGCTTGCGGCCACTGCTTCTGAAATGCATTGCAGACAATACACCGGGCCTGGCCGCCGAAATCAGATACGCGACGCGGAAAGCCGCACCGAGAATACGCGCTCTCTCGTCCATGGCGGGTGTGACCAGGTCGTGCACGGACGACGGTGCATTGACCTTGTTCGGTCCGACGTAGCGGTAGAACACCGACAGCGCGATGAACGCCCGCCCCTGATGATCGATGTCGCCGAAATTGCCGTTCATGATGAGATTGAGCGTCTGCTCACCGCGATAGTCCGGATGGATGCGCCAGCCGATGTCCGAGAGCAGACAGGCAGCATGACGCAGCCGCCGATCCTCTTCGGTCTCCGGTAGTTTCGAAATCCGGACCAATCGATCGGTCCATCCGATCAGTTCGTCGGCATGACGCGCCGAACGCGACATCAGCCCGTTCAACGTTTGCGCAGCGCAAATCAATCCATCCCTGGAGCGTTCGGTCGCGGGCAACAGCGAATAAAGCAGGCCTTCGCGGACGCCGTAGGTCGAAAACATGATGGTCTTCGGCTTCGCGATCCGGATGATGTATTCCAGCACGAGTGCGGCATAAGCCAGCAGCGGCTGTCGCGCATCGGTGACCACTTCGATATCCGCCAGCGTTTGCGAAACCGCCAGACGTCGCAGCCGCCGAAGAAAATCGAGCGCGTCGGCGGCGGGAATGGAATAGCCGTGCATCACGCGAAGTGGATAGCCGCTCTGGATGATGTGAATCCGCGCCAGCGCCCGCCATGTTCCGCCGACGGCATAGAAGGTACGGCCCTTGCCGGCCTTGAGCGGCGCGACGCCAGAGAGTTCGGCCTTCACGATCCGCTCGGCGCTCTTCAACGAAGTCTTCGATGCATCCTGTAATGCGAGACTGCCTAGCGGCAGCGTCACGCCGCGATGGACGCGATGGCCGCGCACGTCGGTCAATTCCAGCGAGCCGCCGCCCAGATCCCCGACAATGCCGTCCGGCTTGTGAACACTGGAAACCACGCCCAGCGCCGCCAGGTGCGCCTCCTGCGGACCAGACAGGACGTCGATCGGCACGCCGCAAATGCGTTCGGCTTTGGCGATGAAATCCGCGCCGTTCGTGGCGTCGCGGCAGGCGGCCGTTGCGATGGCGTAAACACGGCCGACCTTCATCACCTTGCATAGCGCGTGAAAGCGCCGCAACGACATCAGCGCCTTCTTGATCGCATCGGGCGCGAGCAGGCCGGTGGATTGCACCTCGCGGCCAAGCCCGCACAACGCCTTCTCGTTGAAGATCGAGACGAGGCTGCGCTCCAACGCTTCGTAAACGACGAGGCGGACGGAGTTCGACCCGATGTCGATAACAGCGACGCTCGCGTCCGGCTTGCGCGGACGCGGATATTTCCGCACAGCCCTCCTACGGAGGCGGCTGCCGCTCTGCGCGACGCGTAAGGCGGCGCGGCGAAGATTCCTTGAGCGACTTTCCACGGCCGGACAGACTCGGATTGGTCATGAAATAGTTGTGCAGGTTGAAGGGCTCCTCACCCTTCGCGGCCTTCATACGCGTTGACGATCCATCCGGCAACAACCGCCAGCTCTGTTCGGTATCCTTCAGGTTCGCGACCATGATCTGCTCGAGAACCTGTTGATGCACGGTCGCATTTTGCAGCGGGCACAGAATTTCGACGCGCCGGTCGAGGTTACGCGGCATCATGTCGGCGGACGAGATATACACAGCCGCCTTTGGTCCGGGCATGTTGTGCCCCATGCCGAAACAGTAAATCCGGCCGTGTTCCAGAAACCGCCCGATCACGGACTTGACGCGAATGTTCTCCGACAATCCGGGAACTCCGGGCCGCAAGCAGCAAATGCCGCGCACGATCAGCTCAACCGAAACGCCGGCTTGCGATGCTTCATATAGCGCATCGATGATGTCGGGGTCGACCAGCGCGTTCATCTTCATCCAGATCGCAGCCGGCTTGCCGTGGCGGGCGAAAGCGGTTTCTCCGCGAATGTGGTCGAGAATGCGGTTGCGCAAGGTCAGCGGCGACACCGCCATCTTCTCGATGTCGCTCGGCTCGGCGTAGCCGGTGATGTAATTGAATACGCGGGCGGCGTCGCGGCCGATGGCGGGGTCCGACGTGAAATACGACAAGTCGGTATAGATGCGCGCCGTCAAGGGGTGATAGTTTCCGGTCCCGGTATGAACGTAGGTCGTGAGACCACCGCCCTCCCGGCGCACCACCATCGACAGCTTGGCGTGGGTCTTCAGTTCGATGAAGCCGTAAACCACCTGCACGCCGGCGCGTTCGAGATCGCGCGCCCAGCGGATATTGGCTTCTTCATCGAACCGCGCCTTGAGTTCGACGAGCGCCGTAACCGACTTGCCGGCCTCCGCCGCCTCCGCCAGGGCCCGCACGATCGGCGAGTTGTTGGAGGTGCGGTAAAGCGTCTGCTTGATCGCGACGACGTCAGGATCACGCGCGGCCTGCTGCAGGAATTGCACCACGACGTCGAACGATTCATAGGGATGATGAACGATCAGGTCCTTCTGCCGGATCGCTGCGAACACGTCGCCGCCGTGATCGCGCACACGCTCGGGATGGCGCGGGACGTAGGGCACGAATTCGAGGTCGGGCCGGTCGAGCCGCGTCAGTTGCGACAGCTCGTTCATGGCCAGGACGCCGTCCACCAGTAACACTTCGTCGTCGGTGGCCGATAGCGCCCGCTGTACGAACGCACGCAGCTCGGCCGGCATCGCGGCTTCGATTTCAAGGCGAATGACGGAGCCGCGACGGCGACGCTTCAAGGCGGTTTCGAACAGGCGAACCAGATCTTCCGCCTCTTCCTCGATCTCGAGTTCGGAGTCCCGGATGATGCGAAACGCGCCCTGCCCCTTGACCGTGTAGCCCGGGAACAGCCGGTTGATGAACAGGCTGGTCGCGCCTTCAAGCGTGATCAGCCTGACGGGGTCGTCCTTGGCCGCCGGCGGCAGCCGCAGAAACCTGTCGATCTTGCCGGGCATGCGGATCAGCGCATTCATCGGCTTGCCGTCGGAGGAGCGCGCGAGTTGTAGCGCGATGGTGAAGCCGAGACTCGGAATGAACGGAAACGGGTGCGCCGGATCGATGGCGAGCGGCGTCAGCAAGGGGAAGATGTTGTGGAGAAAGTGATCCGCGATCCACGCCCGCTCGGCCTTGGTGACGTCCTTGCCGTCGATCAGGACAATGCCAACTTCGGTCAGCACGTTGCGCAGATCGCGCCAGATCGCCTGCTGGTCGTTTGCGAGATTGGAGACGGTCTGGTTGATGAGCGCGAGTTGCTCCGACGGCGTCAACCCGTCCGGACTGCGTTCCGTGATCCCTTCCCGCACCTGCGCCTTGATGCCGGCGACGCGGACCATAAAGAACTCGTCAAGGTTATTGGCGGAAATCGACAGGAAGCGAACGCGCTCGAGCGCGGGATGGCCGGGATTGACCGATTCCTCAAGCACCCGGCGATTGAAATGCAGCCAGGACAGCTCCCGATTGATGAATCGCTCCGGACTGGTCCGGATCGCGGAGCCTTGCTCCGGTTCTGCTTTTTTATCTTCAATAACAATAGCTTGAACGGAATCCATGGATGTCTTGGTCCATCTCTCGTCGCGTCGCCGGCAGGCCGCGCAAACAGCGCCGAACCATGGGCCAGCTCAATGACGTTTCAATGACATTGAGGTTCCGGAACGCCGGCGCGTCAAGATCGGTCAACGGGACAGCGCGGCGAAAATCGTCCCGTTTCAGTTTCGATCGCGCAGCAATTCGGCGGCGAGCGCGCGCGTCACCGGCCTGCCGAGCCGCAACGATTCCGCATCGAGCTGGTCGACGGCGTGACGGATCGCGGCGAACGACCGCTCGGTCCGCGTGGCGATGAAGTTGACGACGGTCTCGTCGATGTTCATCTGGCGGTCCGCACAGAACTTGACGATCAGCGCCCGCAGCAAGTGATCGTCGGGCGGCAGCAGCGTGACCACAGGCACGGCGCGAAGCCGAGACCGCAGGTCCCGCAATCCGATCTCGATCGCGGCGGGAGGCTCCCGCGCCGTCAGCAGGACGAAGGCGCCGTCCTCGCGAGCAAGATTCATCAGGTGAAACAGCGCAAGCTCATCGAACGCTGGCGGGTTGAGGTCTTCGACGACGAGCGCGCCCGTCGCCAGCGCCCCCGGCACCGCCGCCGCGGTCAGGCCGTGCGCGGACATCGAGCGCGCGCCCGCCTGCTCCGCCCAGATCGCGGCCAGATGGCTCTTGCCGCAGCCTTCGGGGCCGGCGAGCAGCATGATCCGGTTCGGCCACTCCGGCCAGTTCTCGACCAGCGACAGCGCCGCCGCGTTTGCCGACCCCTCAAGAAAATCGTCTCGCGAGAGGCTTTCCGCGTGCGGCAGCGCGAATGCGAGCTGACGGGGTCCGGGGCGGCCTGCCACGCATCTACTCCATGCTAGATCCAACTCGCGCGCATCATCGAGCGATCTTCATTTCTGCTCGATGGTGCTCATGTGGCGTCCCCACTCCACGAGATAGAGCGAGACCGAAACCAGGGTCAAGATCGTGATGGCGGTCATCAGAACGCCCTCGTAGGGCGAGGAATCGAACCCGAAGCCCAGCGCGGCCAGCACCAGCGCGGCGAACGCGACCTGCGCTCCGGTGTTGAGCTTCGAGACCATCAGCGGCTTCATGGGTATCGGCTTGTTGAACAGCCACGAGACGATCACGGCGCCGACGATCATGATGTCGCGCGAAACGACAAGGATCACGAGCCAGCGGGGAACGGCGCCCAGGATGCCGAGCGTCACGTAGATCGAGACCAGCAGCGCCTTGTCGGCCAGGGGATCCAGAAGCGCGCCCAGTTCGCTCGCCATGTTGAAGCGCTTGGCGAGAAACCCGTCCACCGCGTCGCTGACACCGGCGACCACAAAGATCGCGAAAGCGATTTCCATCTGATTGGAGGCGATAGCCCAGATAATGATCGGCACCAGCAGAATGCGACCGAGTGTAATAATATTCGGAATACTCACGCGACGCTTCCTGCCCTCCGGCCCGTTTTCCGCGCAAACCGGCGCGGGATTTGAGGCCTCCGCGCCCGGAACAGCCTCTTGTCTAGATAGTATATGCTGGAGAGACTTTGCGAGCCATTGCGCGGGTCCGCAATCCCACGTAACCAGCCGGGAAATTCTGGATACAAATTGCATGACCGACCGCAAGAACGGCCTGACCTATGCCGAGGCAGGCGTCGACATCGATGCTGGCAACCGGCTGGTCGACCTCATCAAGCCGATGGTGCGCGCCACCGCCCGCGCGGGCGCGGACGCTGAAATTGGCGGATTCGGCGGGCTGTTCGATCTCAAGGCGGCCGGGTTCACGGACCCGATTCTGGTCGCCGCCAATGACGGCGTGGGAACGAAGGTCAAGCTTGCGATTGAAACCGGGGTACACGACACGATCGGGATCGATCTCGTCGCCATGTCCGTCAACGACCTCGTCGTGCAGGGCGCGGAGCCCCTGTTCTTCCTCGACTATTTTGCCTGCGGCAAGCTCGACCCCGAAGCTGCGGCCGCTGTGGTGGCCGGTATCGCGGAAGGGTGCCAGGAGGCCGGTTGCGCCCTGATCGGCGGCGAAACGGCCGAAATGCCGGGCCTCTACAGCGAGGGAGACTACGATCTGGCGGGCTTCGCGGTCGGCGCGGCCGAACGCGGCACCCTGCTGCCAGGCCGCGACATCGCCGCTGGCGACGCCGTGATCGGGCTTGCGTCGTCCGGCCTGCATTCCAACGGATATTCACTGGTCCGGAAAATTCTCGAGATTTCGGGCCTCGGCCTCGCGGCTCCTGCGCCGTTTGCGCCGGTCACGACGCTCGGCGGTGCTTTGCTTACGCCGACCCGGCTCTACGTCAAATCCTGCCTGCGCGCGATCCGCGAAACCGGCGCGGTGAAGGGGCTTGCCCACATCACGGGCGGCGGCTTTACCGACAACATCCCTCGCGTATTGCCCAAGCATCTCGGCGTGCGCATCGACCTCGCCCAGGTGACGGTGCTGCCGGTCTTCAAATGGCTGGCGCAGCAGGGCGGTATCGCCGAGCTTGAGCTGCTGCGAACCTTCAATTGCGGCGTCGGAATGATCGCGATCGTGCGGCGCGAGGCGGTCGACCAGGTCGCGGAGGTGCTGACGCAGGCCGGCGAACGCGTTGCGCTGCTCGGTGAGGTGATCGCCGCCGGCGACGACAGCCGCGTCACCTACGACAACCACCTCGATCTCGTGATCTGAGACGATCCGGCAGGATGAAAAGCATGAAACGCCGTGTCGCAATCCTGATTTCCGGGCGCGGGTCGAACATGACCGCGCTGGTGGAGGCCGCAAAGGCCCAGGACTTCCCGGCTGAAATTGCCCTCGTTATTTCCAACAAGGCCGCGGCGGAGGGCCTTGCCAGAGCCCAGGCGGCCAGCATTCCAACGCTCGTCATCGAGAGCAAACCGTTCGGCCAGGACCGCGCGGCGTTCGAAGCCAAATTGCAATCGGCACTGGACGACAACCGCATCGATCTCATCTGTCTCGGCGGTTTCATGCGGCTGTTCACAGCCGATTTCGTCCAGCGTTGGCAGGGACGAATGCTCAACATCCACCCGTCGCTGCTTCCGTCGTTTCGCGGCCTCGATCCTCACGGCCAGGCACTGCGCGCCGGCGTGAAGATTTCCGGCGCGACCGTCCATTTCGTCATTCCCGAAACCGATGCCGGTCCCATTATCATCCAGGGCGCGGTCGCGATACGCGACGACGACACGGCGGAGACGCTGGCCGCGCGCGTGCTGGAGATCGAGCATCGCATCTACCCGGATGCGCTGCGGCTTGTCGCGAGCGGCGGCACGCGACTGGACGGCGACATCTGCAAGACGTCGGCAAACGCCAGTCCGGACGACAGCCTGATCTCACCTTCGGTGATATGACCGGGTCCGGACTGGGCAAGGACAAGTCCCCGGGTCGCGAATTGGATACACGCCGCAGCGGCTTGCGCCAATCGCCGGAAACATAATGGAGTTATGAGACCTTCAGATTTTCAGCCGAGGCCTTGCCACGATTTTCGACCAGATCGAATTCGATCACCTGATCCTCATTGAGGGTGCTAAGGCCAGCCCGCTCCACGGCTGAGATGTGAACGAACACGTCCTTGTCTCCAGTCGTCGGCTTGATGAACCCGTACCCCTTGGTCGGATTGAACCATTTGACGGTGCCCTTCTGCATCGTCTGTCTCCCTGTCTGGGTATAAAAAAAGACGCGGCCGCGCATCGCGCACCACGTTACAAACGACCCCCTCCTGATCTCTGCTGAACCTTCGAATTCGCGAAACGCACAGACGAACGGACCAAGATCCGATTGTGCATAGATTGCAACACGAAAATTACCTCTTAGCAAGCCACGACCGGTTATCGTGAAACTGGCCGAGGCCCCATGGTTTCGAAATGCCGGCGGGGCGACCGCACCCGCAGAACGACGCTGCGGCGGCACCGGCCTCGCTTTGCGGGCGTGTCCCGGCTTCCACATGTTTGATACCGGCCGTGAAATGCGCGGCGCGACGGATCAATCCCGTTCTAGAGACGCTCGGCGGAGACCTTTATCCGCCTGCGCCAGAGCGAGCCGGCGATCAGCACGATGATCGCCCCCAGCACGGCACAAACAATTTCCTCTCCGGTGCCGCCGTCAACGGCAAATTGCCGCGCAAGGCCGAACCGCACCAGCACCGTATCCAGAAAGGCACCCGCGCCAGCGTCGAACAGCGTGTGCAGTCGCGGCGCGACCGCCGGATCGGTCGCGATGACTTGCCCCGCGATCCAACCCAGCAAGGCCGCTCCGGCCCACACCAGAAAAGGCAGGCGATTCAGCAACAGCATGATCAGCGCGGCGCCGGCCACGATCAGCGGCACGCTGATGGCCAGTCCGATGATCAACAGCGGCAAACTGCCATTCGCGGCCGCCGCAACCGCGATCACATTGTCGAGACTCATCACGATGTCCGCGACGACCACGACCTGAACGGCGGCCCACAGATGCCGGGCCGCGGCAACCCCCTCCTCGTCCTCCTTCTCCGGCATCAGCAACTTGGCGGCAATCACGAGCAGCGCGATGCCCCCCGCCAGCTTGAGGTAGGGCAATTCCATCAGGGTTGCGACAATCCCCGTAAAGACAATGCGGAGAACGACCGCGGCGGCGGCTCCGAGGACCATGCCCCAAAACCGCTGCGGCGGCGCCAGCCCGCGACAGGCCAGCGCAATGACCAGCGCGTTGTCGCCGGACAACAGTACGTTAATCCAGATGATCTTGCCGACGGCAAGCCAGAACGCCGAATGATGCGACTCGCTTCGAAATTCGGCGAAGACCGATGTGATCGTCGCCAGATCGAAGATGTGCAGCAGTGAATCCAATGGCGTCCTTTACCTCGCCGTTTAGCCGACGATCTCGTTACTTGAGAAAAACTGGGCGATTTCGACCGCAGCGGTCTCGGTCGCGTCCGATCCGTGAACGGAATTTTCGCCGACCGACTTCGCATGGAGCTTGCGGATCGTGCCGTCGGCGGCCTTGGACGGATCGGTCGCACCCATGATCTCGCGATATTTGAGGACGGCGTTGTCCCCTTCTAGCACCTGCACGACAACGGGAGCGGAAATCATGAAATCGACCAACTCTCCGAAAAAGGGGCGCGCCTTGTGCACGGCATAGAACGTCTCGGCCTGCTCGCGGGTCATGCGGATGCGCTTCTGGGCCACGATCCGCAGGCCTGCCTTTTCGATCAGGGCGTTGATCGCACCGGTCAGGTTTCGCGCGGTTGCATCCGGTTTGATAATGGAAAAGGTGCGTTCAGTCGCCATGTCGAGATCCTTGATTGAGCGGCCTTGGGAATTGCGGCGCTTATATCGGCGCGCCTCATTGACGGCAAGCGCGCTCGGCACGCCGACGCCAAGCTGGCAACGCAGAAAACAGCCCGCACAGGGATCGCGCGCCCTTGAAAATCTGGCGATTTCGGTAGGTAACGCGTTTTTCCCAGCGCATGCGATGACGAAGCTGCTATAAGCGCCCCCACACCAGCTATTAGTATGAACGAACTGGCTCGACAGATGAGTGGATTCAAGGAGCCCGGCTTTGCTGACCGCCAAAAGGCGGCGCTTGAGGCCCGGAAAAATATTCTCGACAAGTTTCGCGCGCAGCCCGGTCCTGACGATCCCGTCGTGAAGCAAAGACAGGCCGAGCGCGAGGCCCATGCGGCGGCCCGCGAGACGGCGCGGCAGGCCCGCGAAGCCGAGAAGGCTGCGCGAAAGGCCCACGAGGCGGAGGCCGCTGCGGCCGCCGCCGCGCAGCTCGCCCTGGAGAAGGAAGAAGCGACGGCCGCCAAGGCCACTTTCGAAAGCGAACGCAAGGCGGCGCGCGATGCCCGCTATGCCGCCAGAAAGAAGCGGAAGAAATAACCCGCGATACGACGAAAGTTAGTCCCTCACCCACTGCCGTATACCGGCGGCGAAGACGCTGAAGACGAACCGGCCGATGCGGCATCTCGTCGCGAGCAGGACTGACCGAAAGTCGCCAGGACGAAAAACCTGGCAGGGAAATAGATCAAGCGGCGGGCTCGATCTCGGCGAGTTCGACGCCCTCCTGCACGATATCGCCGACCTTGCACCTGATCGTTTTCAGTGTCCCCGCGTAGGGCGCGCGCAGCGTCTGCTCCATCTTCATCACCTCGAGCGTGAGAATGGGTGCACCCTTCTCCAGAACCGCGCCCTCTTCCGCGAGCAGCGCGACCACGATGCCCGGCAGCGGCGCGATGATGCGATCCTCATTGGCCTGCTCCTCGTCATCGCCGCCGAACGGATCGACCCAGTGCAACGCGAACCGGCCGTTGCGGGTCCGCACATACACCTCGCGGCCCTCGACGACAGAGACGATGCGGCTGCGCATTCCATCGAGCGAGAGCGTCAGACCTCCCGTCTCGTCCGCCTCAAATGCGAATGCAAGGTTCTTGTCTCCGACGCGCAATTGCGACGGCCCGTTGCCGTAGACGAGCGTGACTTCGTGCTCGCTCTGTCCGTGACGAAACACAAATTTGCGTTGACGGCGACCGACCGGCATCCAGCCCGCGGTTCGCCACGGTGATGCCGCATCGGTCCGAGAGGCTTCGCGTTCCGCCTGCATGATGCCCACAACGGCGGCGGCAAGTTCGGTTTCACCTGGTGCCGCCGACGCCTCGGTCAGGTCTGACAGATGGCGTTCGATGAAGCCGGTGTCGATCGCGTTGGCGCGCACATCGATATGCGTCACCAGCGCGGACAGGAACGGAACGTTGGTGACGACGCCGCGGACGTCGATCCCGTCCAGCGCGCGCGCGAGCCGGCCAATCGCGGCATCGCGGGTTTCAGCCCAGGCGATCACTTTGGCGAGCATGGCGTCGTAGTGCGGCGACACCGTATCGCCTTTGCGGTAGCCGGAATCGATACGCAAGCCGTCGATCTCCGGCGGCGTGCGCCAAGTGGTGATGCGGCCGACCGAAGGCATGAACTCCTTGTTCGGGTTCTCGGCGTAGACGCGCGCCTCGATGGCGTGGCCATTCATGACAATCCGATCCTGCATCAGCGGCAGCTTTTCGCCAAACGCGACGCGGAGCTGCCATTCGACCAGATCGATGCCGGTGATGAGTTCGGTCACGGGATGCTCGACCTGCAAGCGCGTGTTCATCTCGATGAAGAACACCTCCTTGCCGTCGGACACGAACTCGACCGTGCCGGCACCGATGTAGTTCACCGCGCCGGCGGCCTTGCGCGCCGCTTCGCACACTGTGTCGCGCTGCGCCGCGTTCAGGGTCGGCGAAGGCGCTTCCTCGATCACCTTCTGGTGCCGTCGCTGCAAGGTGCATTCGCGATCGAACAGCGACAGCAGATTGCCGTGCGTATCCCCGATCACCTGCACCTCGATGTGGCGCGGATTCTCGACGTACTTCTCGATCAGCATCCGCTCATCGCCGAACGCCGCTTTCGCCTCGCGCCTCGCGCTCGCCAGCGCCGCCGCAAGCTCACCGGTCTTGCGCACGATCCGCATGCCGCGACCGCCGCCGCCAGCGGACGCCTTGACCAGAACCGGATAGCCGATCCGCTCCGCCGCGCCTTGCAGCGTCGCGTCGTCCTGCGCCTCGCCGTGATAGCCGGGCACCAGCGGCACACCCGCCTTCTCCATCAGCGCCTTGGCGCCCGACTTCGAGCCCATCGCCGTCATCATCGCGGCGGTCGGGCCGACGAATACGAGACCCGCATCGGCGCAGGCTTGTGCGAAGGCGGGATTCTCCGACAAAAACCCGTAGCCGGGATGGACGCCTTCCGCGCCGGATCGGCGGGCTGCGTCGATCACCCTCTCGATGTTGAGATAGCTGTCGCGGGCGGGCGCCGGTCCAAGTAGCACAGCCTCGTCGGCCATCGCGACATGCAGCGCGTCGCGATTGGCCTCGGAATAAACGGCGACCGTGCGCAGCCCCATGGCGCGGGCGGAACGGATGACGCGGCAGGCGATCTCGCCGCGATTGGCGATCAGGAGCGTGTTGAAGCGGCGATAGCTTGGGCTACGCGCCATCGTCACATCCTGAACAGGCCGAACGTCGTCGGCTCAACGGCTGCGTTCGCCGCCGCCGACAATCCGAGCGCCAGCACCAGACGCGTATCCACCGGGTCGATCACGCCGTCGTCCCACAACCGCGCGGTGGCGTAATAGGGATTGCCCTGGCTTTCGTATTGCGCGCGGATCGGCGCCTGGAATTCGCGCTCCTCCTCGTTCGACCACGTGCCCCCTTTGGCTTCGATGTTCTCCCGCCGCAACGTGCTGAGAACAATGGAGGCCTGCTCGCCACCCATCACGGAAATCCGCGCGTTCGGCCACATCCACAGAAATCGTGGCGAGAACGCGCGGCCGCACATGCCGTAATTGCCCGCTCCGTAGGAGCCGCCGATCACCACGGTGAATTTCGGCACGGCGGCGGTCGCGACCGCCGTGACAAGTTTGGCGCCGTCGCGCGCGATGCCGCCGGCCTCGTACTTCTTGCCGACCATGAAGCCGGTGATGTTCTGCAGGAACACAAGCGGAATGTCGCGCTGGCAGCACAGTTCGACGAAATGCGTACCTTTCAGCGCGCTTTCGCTGAACAGGATGCCGTTGTTGGCAACGATGCCGACCGGATAACCCCAGATATGAGCGAAGCCGCACACCAGGGTTTGGCCGTAAAGCTTCTTGAACTCGTCGAATTCAGATCCGTCGACAATGCGCGCAATGATGTCGCGCACGTCGAACGGCTTGCGGCCATCCGCCGGCACCACGCCGTAAATTTCCTCTCTCGCGAACAGCGGCTCGCGCGGCTCACGCATATTGAGCGGCGCGCGTTGCGGCGGCTTCAACATGGAAACGATACGGCGCGCGATCCCGATCGCGTGAGCATCGCTCTGCGCATAATGATCGGTGACGCCGGACTGCCGCGAGTGCACGTCGGCACCGCCGAGTTCTTCCGCTGTGACGACCTCGCCAGTGGCGGCCTTTACCAGCGGCGGCCCGCCGAGAAAGATCGTGCCTTGATTGCGGACGATGATGCTTTCGTCCGACATCGCCGGCACATAGGCTCCGCCCGCGGTGCAGGATCCCATCACGATGGCGATCTGCGCAATGCCCTGCGCCGACATATTGGCCTGATTGTAGAAGATGCGGCCGAAGTGGCGCTCGTCCGGAAAGATCTCGTCCTGCTGCGGCAGGAACGCGCCGCCGGAATCCACCATGTAGATGCAGGGCAGATTGTTCTGCCGCGCGATATCCTGCGCCCGCAGATGCTTCTTCACGGTCATCGGATAATAGGTGCCGCCCTTGATGGTGGCATCGTTGGCGACGATCACGCACTCGCGGCCCGAGACGCGGCCGACGCCGGTGATGATGCTCGCCGAATGAACATCGCCGCCGTACATGCCATTCGCCGCCAGCGGCGACAGTTCGAGAAACGCGGTGCCGGGATCGAGCAGCAGATCGACGCGCTCGCGGGCCAGCATCTTGCCGCGCGAGGCATGGCGGGCTCGCGCGGCCTCGCCGCCTCCGCCCGCGGCGACCGCGAGCTTGTTGCGCAACTCCGCGACGAGAGCCTTCATCGCATCGGCGTTGCGCACAAAATCGGACGACGTGGGATCGATACCGGAACGAAGCGCCATGGCAGCCCAGGGTGGTGGCAGGCGTTGAAGCTCTCGCCTGGAGCATGTTTCTTTTGGACGGAATCAGCAACCCGTCGTGCCCGGCTTTATGCCGGGCGTCCACGTCTTTGGAATTCAGCGAAAAACTGTGGATGGCCGGGACCATAGGCGAGTGAAGCGATGCCATTCTTCAAACGGCTATGGCCGAGCGGAAGCGCCGCCGGTCCTCGAACGGCCAAGCCCGGCCATGATGATTATGGGCGAGGCGACCTGCGCTAATGCGTCCAGGGCTCGATACGGCGAAATGCGAAATTGTCGGCGTAGGCTGCCTTTCTTTCCACCTTCGGCTTCGGCTCGATCACCTGATAGGCAATGCCCTCGCGCTCGCAATAGGCGACGGCGTCCTCCTTTGTATCGAAGCGAATCGTGATCTGCTGCTTCATGTCGCCGGAGCTGGTCCAGCCCATCAGGGGCTCGATGACCTGCGGCTGCTCGGGCTCGTAATCGAGCTGCCATTCCTTGGTCTGGGCGACCCCCGATTGCATCGCGTTTTTGGCGGGCTTGAAGATACGTGCTGTCATGGATCGCTGTAACCTGCTGCCATGCCGTCCGGCAAAAGCCCGGCGGACCCGTTGGGTATATTCTGTATGCCCCGGCGTGACAATCTCGTCCTCCGCGGGCGCGACAGGACGGCGCATCCGGCCGGACCTCAGGCCTGCCTGAGGTTGGACATGACGACGGCGCCGACGTCGGTGTAGACGCCAACGAGGGGTCCCACGATCCGGTGCAGCCCCTTCTTGGAAATCACCGTGTCGTGCAGCACGAGGTGATCGACGCCCGTGGTCAGGAAGCAGCGCATCGCATCGCGCGGCGTCTCCACGATCGGCTCGCCCTTGACGTTGAACGAGGTGTTGATCAGCACCGGGACCCCGGTCAGTTCCTCGAATTCCTTCAGCAGCCGGTAGAGCGGCGGGTTCGTGCTCTCGCGCACGGTCTGCACCCTCGCCGTGCCGTCGACGTGAACCACCGCCGGAATCCGGTCGCGCCACTCCGGCCGGACGCTCTTTGCAATCAGCATGAACGGCGAGTCCTCGTCGCCCTCGAAGATATCCGTCATGCGCTCGGCCAGCACGATGGGCGCGAACGGGCGGAACGGCTGGCGGTGCTTGACCCTGCTGTTGAGGATATCCTTCATGTCGGCCTTGCGTGGATCGGCGATCAGGCTGCGGTTGCCCAGCGCGCGCGGGCCGAATTCGGAACGCCCCTGAAACCAGCCGATGACTTTCTGATCCGCCAGAAGTTTCGCGGTTTCGGCGTAGACGTTCGGACTTTTCACCGCCGCCGTCTGGACCTTGACGATCGAGCGCCGGGTTGCGGCCTCGACCTCGGCGTCCGAGTAGCTGCGGCCGACATAGGCGTGCTCCATCACGAATCCGCGGCCCTGCTTCAGCACCTCAAGCCAGCCGTAATAGGCGCAGCCGATGGCAATGCCGTCGTCCCCTGCGGCGGGCTGAATCCAGACGTTCTCGAATCCGGCTTCCCGCGCGACGCGTCCATTGGCGACGCAGTTCAGCGCCACGCCGCCGGCGATGCAGAGGTTCTTTGCGCCGGTGGTTTCACGCAGCCATCTGGCGCGCGCGAGCAGCACCTTTTCGGTGTCGTCCTGAACCCGCCAGGCGAGATCCTCCCAATGCCGCATGGAAGGGCTTTTTTCCCATTTCCCGCCGCTTTCGGCGATGTAGGGCTGGTTGAGGTCGGCCGACCAGCGCGGCACCGTGAGACGATTGTCCGCGATCTCCATCAGCGGCTTGATGGTGTCGCGGCGTCCGTAGGGCGCGAGCCCCATCAACTCGCCGCACTTGTTCCAGTCGCCGAATATGTAGGTCGAAGCTCGGCTGTAGAGCGCGCCGAGGCCGGGCATGTTGTAGAACTCGTCGCTGAAAAAGCCGCGGTCCGGCTCCATCCAGACCTTTTTCAGGCATTCGAGCGTCTTGCCGCTGAACCGATAGTAGCTCTCCGATTCCCGCGCGAGCGGCGATGCAGGATCGCTTTCCGGACAAGTCTCGTTCACGTCCGAACGGTAGCTGCCGACGCCATCGACAATCATGATCGCGCCCTCCTCGAACGGACAGGCCGCGAAGGCGCTGTAGGCGTGCGCGAGATGGTGGGAGATCGACACCACCTTGTCGGAATGGGCGCGAAAATAAGGATGGTCCTTCGCCTGCTGCCGCTCCTCGGCCGGCAGGAATCCCGGCATGTCCTGATAGATCAGCCGCTCCTCCATCTCGGGAACCGGAAGGATGTAGCAATTGCTGACCACCAGATCGATGTCGCCCATGCCGATGCCTTCGGCGCTCAGGCAATAATCGATGACTTCCTTGTAGAATCCGCTGGCATGCTTCTCGCGCGTAATCCGCTCCTTGGCGATGGCGACAGTGATGGCGCCGTCGCGAAGCAGGCAGGCGCTCACATCGTGATCGTAGGTGTTGAGACCGAGGACATAGGTGTGCTGTTTTGACATGAGCCTCTGCGGAGCGATCTGGAGGGAAGAATTCGGGCTCGGACCGCGTAGCCTGAGCCCGTAGGTGAGAGAGCGGTTAACGCGCCGCGCCGCTCGTCCACGTTATGACTGCCCTTTTGCGTCGCTTCTGCGGCACAGCAAGTTCACGCGGTTGCAGCGGAAAACCGGCCGACGCCTGCTCACAACCGGAAAGCGCGCATGACTATCACTACAATTACAGGTTACAATTGAAGCGCCGGGGCGTTTTCTGATTTTTCACCAAGGCGCGTGAACCTGAGCACGGCGGGAGCCGACCCCTGACTGGGCGTAAGCCGACCCTGGTCTCGATTAGCGGCACACGCTCAATTCGTTGGAAATGTTATTTTATCACGCACCGGACCAAAACAAACTGACCGCCTTATATTCGCGACAATGGTTGTCCCGAATACAGGGTCTGCTTCACGACGGTGCCAAACAGAGTTGGAGATTCTCCTGATGGTTCAAAAAAGTTCGAGCACGCAACGCAGCATCATCACCCGTGTCCTGGCGGCAACGGCGATGGTTTGCGTCTACTTTATCGGCGTTGCTGGCGTTTCTTCGGTTCTGATCGCCGGATCGAGCACGTCTGCTGAAGCCCGTGGCGGGGGGCGCGGCCGGGGACGTGGCGGCGGCTGGGGTCGCGGACGTGGCGGTGGCTGGGGCTACCGTGGTCGCGGCTGGGGCTACCGCGGTCGCGGCTGGGGTGGCGTCGGCATTATCGCGCCGGGCTGCTATTACAGCCCGCGCTGGGGCCGCACGATCTGCCCGTACTGATTGCCGGTTAATCCGCAAGTCGTGAAGGGTGCGCCGGTTCGCTGGCGCACCCTTTTTCTTTTATGAGCGGCGCCTTTTGAACCTTGTGTCTTTTGAACGCGGAGTCTTTTTGAGCGCGGACGATTTTCAAGCCGAAGCGCGTTGCGACCGATCGATCGAAACTCGAAATGCGATCGGAGTACGGCATCCTCAACGATCGGATCGTGCAATATCGATGCGAAGTTGAATCAGTAGTCTGTGATGGGCGAGAGAACTGGCGAACCCAAACGGCGGCGGGACCAACTACCAGACAGATCCCGCGGGATCGCCAACACCATCAGGGAGTCGCGACCATGCCAGCTCATGCCATTCTTTTCGAGAACGCCGAATTCCAAGGCAACCACAAGCACGTATTCGACCACATCCAGAATCTCAGCAATCAAGTCGACGAGTTCAATTTCAACGATCAAACGTCGTCGCTCGTTGTCCTCGAAGGCAACTGGCAGTTTTTCAAGGATTGGCAATGGCAGAAGCCGTGGCCGAAGATCGTGGGGCCTGGCGTGTACGTTACAATCACCGATGCATTCGGCGCCAACGACGCCAACGATTCCATAACCGGCATGCGTCCGGTCGACTCGCTGGGCAGAGCCATCCCCATCGCGGGAATGGCTCACGCGTCTCGACGTCAGGTCGGCTAGAGCATTTCGCTTCTGAGTAATCAGGAGCGAAAACTTCCGATTGTTGTTTTGACGCGTTTTCTGACGCGAACCGGTATCCGTCCTCGGGCTCGCCCCGATGGCGGCTGCAGGCGCGCGAAAACGCGTCAGATCGGAATCGCAGCTCTGATTCTGATTCCATCAGAACTCGAAAGATTCTGATGGAATGGGAATTAGTGCTTCATGCCGACGTGAACTTCGGCTCCAAGCGCGTTTTCCGCGACCCCGAGCGTTTCGCATATCGCCTTCAGGCGCGCAGGCTTCGGAAACTGGACGCCGCGCATATAGAGCGAGATGTCGCAGCGGCGGAAATCATGTGCACCGCGGTAATGCTTCGATGCTTCGCGGGCGAATTGCGCATCAGTCCAATGTTTGTCAGCGACAAGCTTTGCAAGGCGTTTCCCGAACTCTACTCGATTTGCATCAGACATCATTTTTTTCTCTTCCTGACTTCCCCATATCCACGCATCCGCAATCGGATCGTGAGGACACGTCCGAGAAGCAGATCCGCGACGCAGCCCGCCGAAACACCGGCGGGTTTTCTTCCGTCAAGGGGAGATATATGTCCTACTATACATCGCCTGATTTACTTCTACCGCCAGCGGCGGAGCACCCCCGCGCATCGCGCATAGCAACTTCTGCGCAGTTCATGCGTTGTCTCGCCGGACGGTCTAGCCACCCGTTCATCCCCAGTACCGCGTAAAAACCCGCCGGTGATCCTCTTCACCGACGGGTTTTTCTTGATGGCGACAGATTTTTTTAGCAGCGACCCATCGCAGCATTGCTGCCCTGCGCTGTAAGCCTAGCTCGCTCGCCAGGGCGGATGCTTTCTCGACGAGATTGCGATGCTTTTTATTTGATGAGGAGCGCGGGCAGGACGTGAAGAGCACGACTCGATGAGTTTATCGGTGCGCTTTCAGACAATCCGAAATCATGGCGATTGATTCGGACATTGATTCGGACGGTGACGCGAGCCCGCGGAATAACGCGCGCAGTCTCTCCGACTGCGCTAGCCGATAAATTCAGTGCCCTCGCCCGCCAGAAGCTCTTTCAACTGGTCGCGCATCAGCTCCGCCTTGTCATATCTCAGGGCCGCGACGGTGACTTTGTCGACCGATACGACGATCTGATTGCCCGCGTTCACGCACGAAATCCGGCTGTACATATCGTCAACACCCGCGAGCGCGTTATCCAGCGCGGCTTCCAACCTCTCCATTTCGACCCGGCCCAATGTGAGCGGCGATCCGCCGTCGATCGTCAGATCAGCCGCGAAACTATCCCCGTCGGGTCGAGCAACAAGCGTCCAAATGCTCATTGCCCCATCCTCTCCGGCCAAATCTCAACGCGCTCATCCCATGCGGACATCGATCCCGCCCTCTCTGATTCCACCGACGCACCTCGTACGCCGAACCCGGTCAATGTCGTCTACCTGACTCAGCGTCCTTGATCGCTGCGCTAGATCAACGATGTCGACCCACAAGTTCGGCTTGGCCGCGGCGACCGTTTAATCCTCCCACGCGTCGTTGTCGACCGGCGCCCTCGCCCGGTTCTGGCGCGACGCAGATTTTGACCAGATCCGGACGAATTGCGCCGCAGCGACGGCGCCAGTGAGGCCCCCTTGAGGATGCCGGAAGCGTCCTGATAGTCCGCGAATAACGGCGCGGTTAGCGAGTTATCCCGCAAATGCCGACCGGGGACGTTCGGTTCGGCAGCACCACGGACCCGCGCCACAACAGCAGAGGCAATTGGCACGCTATCATTCGGCCGGCTATTGTCCTAGAAATCCCTGGATTAGCGAGAGCATCCATCCGGATGGTCGAAAACGATAAAGCGGCTCGTTCCGTCGCGTGTTTTTAGAAGGCTGCCTAGAATATGCTTCCTCCCGGAAAGCCCTCCGGCGACCCAAGCCACGATCAAACGGCTGAAGAAATCGAGCGCTACTATCGCAACGTCAAGATTGGCGATCTGGCAGCGGTCAAAACCCGCCAGTATGGTCGCCTTGAAATCAAGATCACGGCCGTAAGCAACGTCAGTCCGGAGATCGGACGCATACATCTGGACGACGACGCAGTATGGGGCGGAGTGGCTTATTCCGTGGAGAGCGGAAAGAGCTATTACGCGTCCAGCGGCCAGTCATCGCTTATCATTCCAGATGAAAAGGTTACGGCCTGGGCTAAAGCAAATCCGCGCGGCACCCCGGATTATTGATGGGTTGCCGCAAGGTGAACGCCGGAAGATCGTTGAGGCAGGCAGCTACCCGTCGATCATCAGACTGAAAACTGATCTCGATCTCCATGTATTTGTTTTGACGCGTTTTCTTCGCGCGACTCGGTATCCAACCCCCGGGTCAAGACCTAGGGCGTGCTTCGCCCAAAAATGCCAAGTCGTTGATATGGTCGGGGCAGCTGGATTCGAACCAACGACCTGCAGTACCCAAAACTGCCGCGCTACCAGGCTGCGCTATACCCCGATCCGCTGGGAAACGATGTCGTTACATGCTTCCGGCTGGCCCAGCAAGCCGACCAGAGCCTTCCCTTCTGAGAGAGACCGGAGCGCCGCTCTATTTTTTGTTAGATAGACGCGTTTTTCCGCGTGGAGCGGCGCCTGTTCCCCTCGGTCAGCCGGACGCGTTTTGCTCGAAAACGTCTCAATGGCCGTTAAAAAGCGGGTGCGAGACCCGGTCGCCCGGCGCGATGCCGTACTTTTTCGCGGTCCCCGCGATCACCTCCAGCACGCCTTTGGCCAGACCGCCCGAGGAAATGATGCGGGTCGAGAGCGGCTCGGTGTTCTCCGCAATACGGAGAACGCGGCCGTCGGGATCGATAAAGATCATGTCGAGCGAGATGTAGGTGTTCTTCATCCACATCGACACCTGCTGGGCCGGAGAAAAATCGAACAGCATCCCCTGCCCGTCCGGCAGATGCTTCCGATACATCAGCCCTTTTTCTTTTTCTTGCTCGGTCGTCGCCATCTCCACCGAGAACATTTTCACGCCTGCGCGAGTTGCGATTTCCAGCGTCTGGAATTCGGCGGCGCGGGCCCCGGCACCATATGGCGCGGCAATGCCGATCCACGACAGCAGCACAATCCATAAAGCGAGATGCAGGCGCTCAAGACCGATCTTCCGCATTCGCATCATCGGGCAACCTGTCAGGGCGAAGGCATATTTCGCAGCAGCCGGAAACGGCATCACCGGCCCACGGGACACGACCTGTAGCGGCCGACCACGACGGCGGCAAAACACGATTTCCGGAAGGTCCCGCCTCAAGCCGGTCGAGCCCGGCACGCAGGCCGCCTTCGGTGGCAGCCGTTCGCCGACTCAGTGCGAGGAAAGACCCGCAGCGCCGGATTCCGGTTGAACTTCCGCCGCCATCATTCCCTTGGAACCCGGCCCGAACCGGACCAGGACGAACTGTCCCGGCCGAAGCTCCGTCATGCCGAAGCGTCGCAGCGTTTCCATGTGGACGAAGATATCGGGCGTCCCCTCGCCGCAGGTCAAGAACCCGAAGCCGCGCAGCCGATTGAACCATTTCACCTGCGCCCGCTCCAGACCGCTGGTCGGCGTCACGCTGACATGCGTCCGCGGCGGCAGCATCTGCGCGGGGTGAATGGCCGTGGACTCGTCCATGGACGTGATCCGGAACGCCTGATAGCCCTTCGCCCGCTGCACGCACTCGCAGACCAGACGCGATCCCTCATAGGCCGTCTGGTAGCCGTCGCGACGAAGCACGGTGACATGCAGCAGCACGTCCGGCCAGCCGTTATCAGGGACGATAAAACCGTAGCCTTTTGAAGCGTCAAACCATTTGATGACGCCGCTGATCTCGACGATGTTTGCAGGGGATTCTCCGAGTCCCGTAAAGGGACCGACCCCTGACTCGTGATCCGTGGTTCCAGAAAAGTCCTTCGATCCAAGGTGATCGCTCACCGGCGGACCTCCAAACTTCCTGGATTCAAATCCATCCGACCCCATGCCCAGGACCCCACACCTGTACTACGACACTACGGCTACCCTCTGGATTTACCACCGTTATTCCCAGATGAATATAGCCGCGCGAATCTTACGAATCAAAAGATAACACTATGGTTGACGTCGCAAGACAAAAAATAATTTGACCTGACGCTATGAACAGCCTTGCACATGCGCGAATCATTTTTGTCGTCCCGCTGCCGATTAAGTATTTCTGTGTCGTTGATGTCGCGCAGGATGGGACAAATCAGCCGTCGAATGGCTGCTTGTTGAGGATAAGCACCTTCGCGCCGCATTTTCTCGTCGCGATCACAAAGATGTAGCGCATAGTACGCCCCATGCATTGTAGGAGCGAACAGCGTCTCCGCAATTACATTCGATTGAAACACGAGGTCCTCGTCGTTGAAATCGTTCCAGATACGGCGCGGATGCAGGAGACTTGAATGCAAGAGCGGGATAACAGGCCGCGGCCGAAAAATCAGACAGGTCCGGAAGACAGGCAAGGATCAGAGCGCGCCCAAGGATCAGAGCGCGCCGACATCACGCGGCGCGTGGCCAACTTCAAGGCGCATCAAGCCAGACTCCAACGGCAGCGCGAGGAGTACTACACGTCGGTCCGCGCGCGGATAAATCGTGCGCTGGACCTTCCGCAGCCGACGGACGTCATAACGCCTGAATGATGCTCGGCCCCCGAGGTATCGACCTCAGGGGGTTCAGCATGGCTCACCAATAGCGATACGGGCGATGCCAGCGGCGGTGCCAATACGGGCCCGGGCGATAGGCATACGACGCACCGTAATAGACCGGATACCCGCCATAATAGGCCGGCGGGCCGCCGTAATAAGAGTAGGCCGGAGACCATCCGCCGTAATACGCCGGTCCATAATATGGCCGGTAATAACGCGGCCGGTAATATCCGTAAGGCCCGTAATAGTAGGAACTGGCCGCCGCGCCCGCGGCCAGCGCGCCGATGGCGAGACCCACGCCAAGGCCGGGCCCCATTCGATAGGCCTGAGCCGGCGCTGGTGCAGCGGCAGTACCGATCGCCGCCGCAGTCGCAATCATGATCGCCGTCTTTTTCATGCTCTATCCTCCTGCGAGGTACCGGCAAACAACGCGGTCCCCTGGGTTTGGTTGCAAGAGGCGAGCGGCAAGAACCAGTCCTCCGCGCAATTGTCTGCGCCATCCGGAACCCGGGACAAATCGGAATTTTAGAGAGGTTCTTGATGTTCTTGGTTATGGAAGGGAACTCTGGTCGACGCGGAACGCGCGTGGAATAAAAACTAACGGGCAAAAGACCACCAGGAATCCGAGCAGCACGGATCCTGCCAGCCCAGCAATGAAAATGACCTTGCGGGTGTCGTTCTCAGATTGATTTCGCCCCCCGCGCCTTCTCGGCCGGATAGGATTTCGGCGGCGGTGGCGGCTTTGCTGGATCTTCGCGCACCATCCTCATCAATGGCGTGTGACGAACACCGTTCCAGCAGCCCGGCGAAAAGGAAAAGTGGCCGCTTCCACGACGTTTCGTCCCCCGTTGGAAATTAAATCCCTTCCGGTGCGAAAATCGGTCTTGCAGGTCGCGGCCGGCGCAGGTTTGTTGCTATCGGCAGCCGGGATCCGCCATTCGTCCGTGGAGCGGCGACTGGATCGCCGCGCGCTGCCGTCCAAAGCCAAATCATTGTCGGCAGGAGACACGGAACATGCGTTACCTTCACACCATGCTGCGCGTGCGCAATCTCGAGACCGCACTGAAATTCTATCGCGATGCGCTCGGGCTGAAGGAAGTTCGTCGCGTCGACAACGAGAAGGCGAAATTCACGCTGGTGTTCCTGTGTGCGCCGCAGGACGAGAACCTCGTTAAGGAGTCCAGGGGACGCGGCGCGCCGCTGGTCGAACTGACCTACAATTGGGACGAGGAGACCTACGGCGAGGACCGCTATTTCGGTCATCTCGCCTATGAGGTCGACGACATCTATACCACTTGCGAGCGCCTGATGAAGCTCGGGGTCACGATCAATCGGCCGCCCCGCGACGGCCAGATGGCTTTCGTCCGCTCGCCGGATCGGCATTCGATCGAGCTGTTGCAGAAGGGCGAGGCCCGGCCGCCGGCCGAGCCGTGGAGTTCGATGCCGAACACGGGTCATTGGTGAGACCATCGAGGCCGCGGCTGCCTGTATCTGCAAAACACTGAGAGCCGGAACGATTCCCCTCGCGCGATGTTCACCTTGCAAATATCGACTTTCGAGGAGAGCAGAATGGGACGTGGAATTTTGCTTTGGCTGCTTGGCGTGCCGATACCGATAATCATTCTTCTGTGGCTGTTCTTCGGTCGTTGACGACCGCGTCCGGCCTCAATGAGGGCCTCGCTTCGGCGAGGCCTTTTGCATTCCCGCTTCGCGTCTCCGCCGCACGTCAGACGGCAACGGTGCGTCAGCGCCCGATGCCGCCACCGACGCTGATGCCGCCGCCGATCCGCACGCAAGTCGATGCGCCCTCGACCCTGACAAAGCCGGGTCCGTATTCCGAACAGGATTTTCGCGCTGACGGTGGCTGTTTGGTCCCGATCTTGATATCGCGACCGGAATTAGGCGAACCGCGCGTCTGGGCCCAGGCAGGCACACCGGCGACTGTCAGCACCACGAGCATCCCGCTCAACGATCGCCATCTCATGTTGGCTTCCCATGACGGGCACTCGGGCCCCCCCCAACGACCTCTTTGCATCGTTTTGCGGCCCAACCGAGGCCCTACGCCGCTTCCGGCTTGCATCGGGAGAATGCTTGCCCCCCCGGGCAAACGCCACTATACGTTCCGCCGCTGCCGCCGGTCAGGTTTACTTGCCCACCGGAGACGCTGTGTGATCAATCCCATGCAGGACGTTGATTAAACGGCATTATCGCAGCGGTTTTGAGACTGAAACGACGGCGCGATTCGTCGCTGAAAAGTTCAGCTCCCTTCGTCTATCGGTTAGGACGCCACCCTTTCACGGTGGAGAGAGCGGTTCGATTCCGCTAGGGAGCGCCAAACGCCGTTTCGCCCCCTGATTTCCTTCGCTTTTCCCCGCGAATTGTCCCGTCTCTGAGCATGCGAGACGATTGCCGCGCTATCGATCTATTGATTTTTCGATGCGTTTTCTTGACGCGAAGCGGGATCCGTCCCCGGGGTCGAGCACGCGGTCATGCTTAGCTCGAAAGCGGTGTAGCGGTCCCTAACGACGGCGCTTCGGCCGGATCCAGCCCAGGATGATCCGTCCCGCGCTGAATAGCATGACGCCAACGAATGCAAGTGTGAACAGCATCGAAATCATGAGGCATGGTCCGTATCAGAGAAGATTGTAGATCACGCGACCACCCGCCGCGAAACACCCGTTGAGGGCGATAGCGAGATGATTGCTCTTCCTCCCGCTTCTTCGCAAGGCATGGCCGTATGCGACGGGGCACAAAGGAAGCTCCTATCGCGGCGCAACGCCACCACTGCAATCCGCCCACGCATGACCCGGTTGAACGGCCCTATCCGCGCGCGTTATCTCTTCATCGCGGCCGGCTCACCGGATCGGCTATTTCCGCGGCCGTTTGACCAGCTTGTAGGACCACCAGGTCGTTGCATGGGTCCAGCTTCTGAGGAGCGCGTTGCAGACGTCGCAGTCTTGATGGTTCGTGTCCTTGAACGGGCTGGTATAGACCGTCACTTTATAAACGGCCCCGCACCCGGGACAAATATATTCACCACCCTCGCGGGTTCGCACACCGGGTTTGGAACGCTTCAAGGCCATAAGGGCGAGTAGCGCCCTTTGCTCCAACCTGCAAGTCGCTTCGTGCGCTTCCTCGCCCCTTGGAGCATTCTTTTTGCTTTAAGCGATGCGCATCGCAATATCCCTGCTCGCGCACGTGGTTGCCCTCAGCGCATTTTCGTGGTGAGATTTGGCTCGTGTTGGGGAGGATGTGCACTATGCTTTCGAAGCTAGTCAGCGCCGCCGCGGCCACCGCCACCTGCCTTGTTGCCGCATGGCCGGTCAATGCATCTGCCGATATCTTCGTCACCAGCGCCAGCATACGACGCGGGGATCTGGTGATCGAGGGACGGATCCGGCGCACGCGCGACCCCAACGTCGAAATCAAGATCAGCCCGGCCAAGACGGTGAAAGTCGAGAGCACGGCGACCGGGGCGTTCAGATGGACCGGAACTGAGTTTCCCACGACCTGCGTGGTGACGATCACCTCCGGGTCCGAGACCCGCGACGCGGTGATACAAAACTGCGGACCTGCTGGTCCTCCGGGGCCCGAAGGACAGCCCGGACCCACCGGATCAGCGGGGCCTGCCGGACCACCAGGTCCTCCCGGCTCGCCCGGTCCTGCCGGACCGCCGGGGCCTCCCGGTCCAACCGGACTCGCTGGCCCACCGGGGCCTGTGGGACCTGCGGGTCCATCAGGATCATCGCCGGCATCCAAGGCGAACTAGCCAAAAGCACCCCCTCGCCTTCGAATCTATGGGCCACGAAGGGTGCTGGCGTCGCTTCACGTCTTGCCCACGCGCGACCGCACGTCAAAAAGCAAAAGGCTATGCGTGAAGCAGGCGCGCAAACAGTTTTCCGAGAGCTTGCAAGCTCGGGAACAAGTCGAACGCCTCCGCCAGAAAAATGAACAGGAGCGCGTGAACGATATACATGCGGCCGTCGAGCCACCTGAACGCGCATTCAAACAGACGCTTCGGATATGGAAGTTTTGCAAACGTGAAAACGGTCGCCGGCCCAAGAACCAGCGCGCCGATGATGTCGCTTGGATAGTGCAGCCCCATAATAACCCTGGGAATCGCGACGATCACCGCGACCCATGCGAAGCAGAATAATCCAATCCAACGCTTCTCTACGAAAACGACGGTAGCAAGGCTGAAAAACAGGGTCGCCGTGTCGCTCGGAAACGAATTCGTCCGGTCCCATGGCGTCCGCGGTATGACGGTGTCCAGGGGAATCGCCAGATCCAGAATTGGGCGCATGTGGACCGCGGTGTGAAACTGCGACCAAACCGAAAGCATCGTTGCCAGGCAGACCGCCATCAGTCCAGCCAGCATTCGGCCGCGCCGCTCCGGCTGCTCGTTGGAAAACCACAGGGCGACAATGGAAAAGAATAATGGAAATCCTCTGAACAGCGAATTGTTCGCGAGGTCCCAGAGATCCTGATTTCTTCCACCGATTGAATTGAGCGTAAGCAGAATCTCCTTATCGAGACCCATAATGGCCGTTGCCAATGAACTCATCGTATCAACCGGAAATGCAGGCCAGGACAGCCACAAATTTTCGCGGCCTTGCTATACGTGCAAATCGCTGCCGGTCAATCAAACAATGATGTAGCGTTTCGGGGCAAAGCATGCCCTCGACCTTGATCCGAGTCAGTGATTCACCGGCGCCGCGGTCAGACGGCGACCTGCGTTACCGCCCGCTTTGGCCTTCGTCGGTTGGAAGGGAGCGCATTTGATAAGGAACGCGTGACGTGTCGACGAACATGCCGACCCGTGATGCGGCGTTCACGCGAAGTCCGGGGCCGATGGCTGTGGCACGCGGCGAGATGGCGGAGATGCGAGGGCGGCGTCCCCGCGACTATTGCCGCGCCGCGTCCGCCAGATCGGATGAGGAATGAACAGCCGGATCCGAGACAGCGGAAGGCTCATTCCGCTTCTTCTGGATTTCCCTCAATACGATCAAGACCGGCAGGAGGAGAGCGAACAGAAGTCCGGCAATCACGATCCCAAAAAGGACGGCGTTCAGCGCCGACCAGATGCCCAGCACCACGTGCATCAGCGTCGTCAGGATCAGGACCACCTCGTTGTACACCATCGTCGGAAAACCCAACTGGTACATCGCCATGGCTGTCAGAATTGACAGGACTATCGCCGGCAACACCACCGCCATCAACCTGAGGCTCATTACCGATAGTACCTGCTCCTTGATGTCCGCCAGCATTGCGTGCGCCTCCAGTTACTCAACTACCTGGAATCGTATCTTTGAGAGACACGCCACACAAGGGGCACAGGGCCACGTGCTTTACAGCATCTTCCAGCGAATCACGGTCCTAAGGCTAAGCTGCAGACGGATGCCCGGTCGCGAATAAAACACGTCAAATCAAAATCATAGAGCCCCTTCTTCCGATTTCGTCAGAGCCGGAGAGGTCCAGCGGCGAATGCAGCCGGCCACTGTGCGGGCAAGAGTTCGGGGTCCCTGCCCGCAGCGCGCTGCGGCTGGTCTGCGTCCCGGAAAGTAGGAAAAATGTCAGCGTTCCGGCAAAATGCCGCGCTATCCACCGAGTGAATAGCGCGGCAGTCCTGGGGAACAAGTCCGGACCGAAGTCCGGCTGTTAACCGGCTTTCACCGGTTGCGGACGGCTGACAGGCCGAAACCCTCTCGTGATATCAATTCATATATAGCGTAAAACCTCCCGATCGCCTAGCCGGATTTGGAGCAATTCCAGATGTTTCGGGGTCGATCGACAGTCGGAGAAAACGTCCGCACCGCACGGTTCGGGTTGCCGGAGGTCGGGGCGCGGCGAGACTTGCGCCACGTGCCGCGCGAACGATCCATTAACCCTTGATTAACCAGAATCCGGCGACGTTGCTGCCAGCCTATGTGCCTCATCCTGCTGCCGCATCTGTCAGTGGATGAGTAGCGCTTCGGCTCTCTCGTTCTTTACCGCGGCTCAAGACAGCCCCGCAGGAGTGAGGTCTTCGATGGCGGACAGCGACAGCACCATCGCCTGGCATCGCGCCCAGTTGAAAAAACATCGCGACGTTCTGCGCGACATGGAGGTCCGCCGTTTCCGTTATGGCGAGACCGCAGAGCCCCAAGCGCGCGCCGAGAAGCTACGCCTGATGGCCGACCTGCAGCGCAAGATCACCGCTTCCGAGCGGGTCATTGGCGCTTACGAGAAGCGAACGCGCCGTCCGCGGACGACCGACTATCGCAGCCTCGCCAGCGTTCACTGGGGCACCTGGAACAGCGCCCCCTGCAACGGGGAACCGGCGCGCGGCTGAAAAGTCCCGGCAAAGCTTGCTGATTTCCGTTCATACAGAACGGTTTCGACGGCCGCGGACCTGCGAAGGTCGTGACCGCGGAGATCAGCGGAATCGGGCGCACGGGCCTTCAAAGCAGCGACATGCGTTGCGAAATTACGTATAAATCTTTGAGACCGTTTATTTTCGGCTGACATGAATCTGCTCGAAACCCTTCCCACCGTCATGGGCGCAGCCGCCATCGCCCCTGCGCTGCTGCTGCTTTGGCTGGTGATCGCGGCGGACGAGCGCCCGGGACCGCCCGCGATGGTCTGGGCGGCGTTCGTGCTCGGCGCAGCCAGCGTATCGCTGCTTGGGTTGACCCGAGCGCCGTTCGCGCCGCTGCTGAACGTAACGGAGCCGCCGTGGCTTGCGTTGATCCTGCATTCGCTTTTCGCGATCGCCGCGCCCGAGGAACTGGTGAAGATCGCCGCCATTGCCGCGGTTGCTGCGATGCGCCGCAAGCCAGCCGATCCCATGGATGCGGTGGTGTACGGCGCCGCCGCCGGACTCGGCTTTGCGGCCTATGAAAACCTCGCTTATCTGATGCAACACGCCGACATCTGGCGCTCGCTCGCGGTGCTGCGCAGCGTGCTCACCGTACCCTTCCACGGCGCGCTGGGCGTCATTGCCGGTGCTTACATCGCCATCGCGCGCTCGGGCACCGCGCTCGGCGCGCACCGCCACGCCCGCGACTGGGCGCGCATCCGTAACCGTCTGGCAATCTTCGCAATACCCATCGCGCTGCATGCGAGTTTCGACGCGCCGCTGCTCGCGTTGCAACGGAATCCCGATCTGAGCGGACCCGGCGCGCTCGCGCTGGAAGGTACGGCCATGCTGGTCGGATTCGGCGCCATCCTGTTCGCGGCCTATCTGGTTCGTCGCGTCGGCGCGCATCACGCCCCTCGCACCGAGACCTCCCGCGAGCGCCTGCGCCACCTGCGCAGCATGTGGGCGCTGCTGGTCAGCGGCGGCGGGGTAAGCTTTCTCGGCGCGGCCTTCATCCTGTCATCGATCCATCGATGGATGACCAACGCGGACAAGCACGTCGCCACCTATCTCGTCCCGGTCGGAATGGTTGCAATCCTGACCGGGACCGTCCTCCTGCTCATGACTTCCGCCGTCTATGTGCGCGGACGCAACCGCCTCCGGATGGCCGGGACGAGTCCCGCCCGATCCGGGTTGACCGGAGCAGGATGAAGAAAAGTACGTAGCGGACTTCCGCCGGTATACCGCTTCTTAAATATTGGAATCGATCACGTTCATGATGTCGGATCGCCTCGATCCAAAAATCATCGTGATGGGCTTTGCTGCCGAAAACCGCTTTTTTTGTCACTTTTTGAGCCGTCGTGCGTTAGACTACGGCCCGAAGGATGCGCGGTTTTCGTTTTCATGGAGCCTCCGCCGATGACGACCCCTTCCCAGGATTTCGAACGTCTTCAGTTGAAAGTCACCACCGAAGTTCGCGAGCATTGGAAGGCCTTCCTGTTCGAGGGCATCCTGCTGGCGGTCCTCGGGATCGCGGCGATCGTCGTGCCGTCGCTCGCAAGCCTTGCCATCACGATCTTCCTCGGCTGGCTGTTTCTCATCGTCGGCATCGGCGGGCTGATGGTCACGTTCTGGGCGCCACGGATACCCGGTTTCTGGTGGTCGCTGCTCTCTGCCGCGCTCGCGCTGCTCGTCGGCGTCCTGCTGGTGATACAGCCTGTCCGGGGCATGCTGACGCTGACCATCGTGGTCGGCGCCTACTTCCTCGCCGAGGGCGCCGTCACCATCATGTACGCGCTCGACCATCGCCGCGAACTCTCGCAGCGATGGGGCTGGTTATTGACCGCGGGGTTGATGGACATCATCGTCGCGTTCGTCATCATCATCGGGCTGCCGGGAACGGCGGCATGGGCCATCGGATTGCTGGTTGGCCTCAACATGATGTTCGGCGGCGCTACGCTGATCGGAATGGCGCTCGCGGCACGCAACGCGAGCTAAAGCATTCCCTGGAGTTCTTCACCGTTTTCACGGAAACGGTGAAAGCTCCAGATTCTTGATTTGATGCGTTTTCTTCACGCGAACCGGATTCCACCTCGCTCGAAAACGCCATGAAGCCCCGCTTCTGATTCCATCAGAGGCGGAAAGGCTCTGGCGATCCGATCCGTCATTCGCATCAGGACAAGATCGATCACCTTAATGATTTTGGAGCAATTCGATCCAAAATCATCTTGATCCGGTGCCGTCAGCAGCCCCGGCAGATGCTCCTGATCTTGCGGTCGAGAGCGGCATCCGCCGGATCGACCTTCGGCTTCTCGGCCTCCCTGGTCTCGGGAGGAAGGTCGTTGAGGCGCGGCTGACGGTGACCGACCGGCGCGTTGTTAAGGTAAGGCGATGATTGGGTGGCGGACGGATCGTACAATCCGCCTTTCGTTCCTTGTTGCGCCACTGCCACGGTCGCTCCGATCAAAGCCACAGAAACCGCGATCGCAAGGGTCTTGCTCATTTCGCTGCTCCAAATGTTGGTATTGTCGGGGACGTTCCGGAACCCTCAACGTTTCGCGACTTGCGCAAGCACGCCGCCGACCTGGACCCTCGAGCGCAAAATCCGCCAAAATATGAGCGATGTGGCGAAAAGATCATGCACATTCTCGAACCTCGCTCTAAGGCAACGGCGGATAGAGGTGAACGCCTCCGCAATAGTCGACGATACGATACCGCAATTCCGGCGGAGGTTCACCTTTCCCGGAGGTTAAATCTGAACGCGACAGATAGTTCGGCCCCACCGGCGACTTGCCGTATCCGCCCGGAATGTCGAGGACATAATCGGGCTGGCACAATCCCGACACGCGGCCGCGCAATGTGCGCATCAAGGCCTGGCCCTGCTCCAGCGTGGTCCGCAGATGCGCCGTGCCCGGCGCAAGATCGCCGTGATGCAGATAGTACGGCTTGATGCGGCATTCGACGAAGGCGCGCATCAAGGCCTCCAGCGTTGCCGCATCGTCGTTGACGCCGCGCAGCAGCACGGACTGGCTGACCATGGGAATTCCGGCGTCGACGATCCGCGCGCAGGCCGACCGCGCCGCAGGCGTCAGTTCGCGCGGATGATTGGCATGCAGCGCCAGCCAGGTTGTGGCGCCCGCGACTTTCAGGGCCGCCACCATCTCGTCAGTAACGCGCGCGGGATCGGCGACCGGCACGCGCGTATGAATGCGCACGATCCTGACGTGATCGATGGCGGCAAGCTCGCCCATGATCTCGGCCAGCCGCCGCGGTGACAGCATCAGCGGATCGCCGCCGGTCAGGATCACTTCCCAGACTTGCGGGTGCGAGCGGACGTAATCGAGCGCGGCCGAGGTCGCCGATTTCGACAGCGCGGTTTCCTTGGCGGGACCGACCATTTCGCGACGGAAGCAGAACCGGCAATAGACCGCGCAGACATGGACAAGCTTGAGCAGCACGCGGTCGGGATAGCGGTGGACGATGCCGTCCACCGGCGAATGCGCGTGGTCGCCGATCGGGTCGGCGCGCTCGCCGGGTTCGGCCGCAAGTTCATCGGCGCTCGGGACGTATTGCCGCGCGATCGGATCGTCGGGATCGGCCGGATCGATCAGACCGGCCACGTGCGGCGTGATCGCGATCGCGTAGCGCGCGGCAACCTTCGCGAGATCGGGCAAAGCCGCAGCCGGCGCGAGGCCATGGGCGATGAGATCCTCCGGCTGCCGCAATGTCGAAATCACGCTCTTGCTGTGCCCGGCGCTCATGCATCCTCCGCGGGCGGCGTCCACACCACCTGATCGATCCTTGAAGCGCCGCTTGCCAGCATCACCAGCCGGTCGAAGCCGAGCGCCACCCCGCTCGCTTCCGGCATCGAGCCGACCGCCGCGAGAAAATCCTCGTCCAGCGGATAGCGCTCGCCGTAGCGGGTTTGCTTCTCGTCCATCGCGCGCATGAAACGGGTGCGCTGTTCGGCGGCGTCGGTCAATTCCCCGAACCCGTTCGCGAGTTCGACGCCGCAGGCATAGACCTCGAACCTCTCCGCGACGCGCGGGTCCGATGCCTTGGGGCGCGCCAGCGCGGCCTCCGGCGCGGGGTATTCGAAGAGGATCGTCAGCCGCCCCTGCCCGAGCCGCGGCTCGATGTGCTCGACCAGTACCTTGCTGAAAATATCCGACCAGGTGTCGTCATCCGCGATCCGCACCTTGCCCTGCGCCGCCCCCGCCAGCGCCGCGCGATCGCCCTCGCCGGCGGCTATGGTTTTCAGAAGATCGATCCCGGCGAAGCGATCGAACGCGGCGGCGACCGTCAGTCGCTCCGGCTCCGCCAGCGGATCGGCTTGCCGGCCGCGAAACGCGAACGTGCAGATGCCCGTCGTCTTGGCCGCGCGGGCGATGACAGCGATGCAGTCGGCCATGATGACGTCGTAGGAACTGCCTGCGCGATACCACTCAAGCATGGTGAATTCGGCAAGATGCAGGTCGCCGCGCTCGCGGTCCCGAAACGCCTTCGCGAATTCGACGATCTTCCGTTCGCCGGCCGCAAGCAGCTTCTTGCAGGCGAATTCCGGAGAGGTGCGCAAGTAGCGCGTGACCTGCTCGCCGGCCGGTGCCGTCAGCGCGGTGCGAGGCGCATGGAGGTGGGTTTCGTTGCCCGGCGACACCTGCAAAACGCCGGTTTCGACCTCGACGAACCCCTGCGCGTCGAACCAGGCCCGCAGCGCCCTGGTCACCGCACAGCGCGCCTGCAGGAAGGGTCGCCGGTCCGCGTGCCTGGCCTGGTCCCACCAGGGTGAAATCCGATTCATCCATCCTCAGCAATCGACCGGAATCGGCCGCAAACTACTGGCGCCGACGGGCCAAATCAGTATGTTGCGGCCCGAAACCGCCTCAACGGCCGCAGGACGTCCCCGTCCGGACCGGTCTCGAGCCCGAACCTTAGGAAATCCAGCCTTGAGAGTCATCGCCAGTTCTATTCGCAAGGGCAACGTCATCGAGCAGGACGGCAAGCTCTACGTGGTCCTGACCGCGGAAAACATCCACCCCGGCAAGGGAACTCCAGTCAGCCAGATCGAGATGCGGCGGATCAGCGACGGCGTGAAGATATCCGAGCGCTACAAGACCACCGACCAGGTCGAGCGCGCCACCATCGAGGATCACAACTTTACCTACCTCTACGAAGATGCCGACGGCTTCCACTTCATGAATGCGGAGACCTACGATCAGGTTCAGGTGCCAAAGGACGTTGTTGGCAACGCCGCGCCCTACTTGCAGGAAAACATGGTGGTGAAACTGTCCCTGCACGACATGGTACCGGTGGCGATCACGCTGCCGCAGCGGGTGACGCTCGAGGTCGTGGAGACCGAACCCGTCACCAAGGGGCAGACCGCGTCCTCGTCCTACAAGCCCGCCATGCTGTCGAACGGCGTGCGGACCGGCGTGCCGCCCCATGTCGGCGTCGGCACCCGCATCGTGGTCATGACGGAAGACGGCTCCTACGTCGAACGCGCCAAGGACTAAGAGAGGAAGCAGGGCCACGGATGTGAGACCGGCGGTTCGCGGCAGTATTTCTCTCCGGTTCGCCGGACGCGCCGCCGCGGCATGGCTGCTGCTCGCAATCACGATCGGCGGTGCTGCCGCCGGCGACTTCAGGACGCCCGGAATTTCCATCGTTCGCGTGGAGTGGCGCACCGTTCTCGACCAGCTCAAGTCCGAGATCGAGGATCGGCCTGCCATCGCCGGACGCTTCACCTTCAACGCTTTGCGTCACCTGCCGCCGACCGATCCGCGCACCATGCCGGCGCTGATGCAACTCAATGCGGTGACGCTGCCGCTTTTTGAGCGCATCAACCAGAGTCCGGTGCCGGTGCTGCTGCCGTTCGATACCGGCATGTATCTCGCCGAGCGCATGACCAACGCATCGCCGCGCCCGCCGCTCGCGCACTTTCAGGACGGGTTTCAGGAGCGGATGTTCAATGCCGGTCCGGCCGGCTATGACGCCAAGTTCGCGCTGGCGCCCGGCGCGGCCGGCGGCATGCCGCAACTCACCTACAAAAGGCCCGTCGAAGTTCAGATCACAGGTTCGATCCTCACTTACGACATCGACGATCCGTCGGGAGGAAAGGGCGAGCCTGTTAGCGCGCTGGCGGCGCAGTTTCCGGATCTCCGGCGGATCATTCGCGAAGGGGACGTGCGCTACGCATTCACGCGGTTCGGCGTTCCCTATGTGGTTTCCATCCATTGCCTCGACAGCGCACCGCGCGCGAACCGGCTGGCGTGCCGCGAGGCCTCGGTCGTGGCCGAGCGGTTTCTGAAAGCGTTGCGCATCGCGGGCGGGCGGCCGTTGCAATCCCGTATGCCCATCGCGCCCGGCGTGATGCCGCGCCCGGAAACGTTCTCGCCCGATTTCACCTACCGGCCGCCCGGCGACATCATCGCCAACAGTGGCTATCGCGGCGAGAGTGGCCATGCCGACACGACCGTCTATTCGCAGATCCGGTTTCCGATCGAACGGGCGCCGGCTTACGCGAACTCGCAATCGTTCCTGAACTGGGGCGACTGCTTCTATCGCGGCCGCGTTCCCCCGCCATCCGACAAAGGCGATCACTATCATTGCAAGTCGAGCAACAAGCCGCTGGTGTTCGACGAATCCGCCCCTGAAAACTACTCCTATCCCTGGCAGGACAATTTCTGCGAGGCTCGTGATTTCAACGTCGGACAATGCCCCGCTGGCTTCGGACACCAGGGACAGGACCTGCGCCCGGCGACATGCACGCTCCGCAACAAGCGCGCCGACCGCTGCATCCCGAACCGGTATGCGGTTGTGGCCGTGCGCGATGGCGTCATCATCCGTTCACCGAAACACCAAAGCGTGACGTTGCTGGTCAACACCCGCAACGAGCATCTGCGCTTTCGCTACATGCACATGAATCCGGCGCAACTGGATAAAAGCGGGATGCTCGACGACCGCCGCGTGAGCGAAGGTGAAAAGATCGGGCTGATATCGAACTACATGGATCACCCCGGCGGCACGACGACACACCTGCATTTCGACGTGCAGGTGTTCACGCGCGACGGCTGGATCTGGGTCAACCCCTACGTCACGCTGATCTCGGCCTATGAACGCCTGATCGGCGAGCGCGGTCGCGAGATCGCCACTGAAGCCGAAGCCGGTCCGCCGCCCGCGAAGCCGCAGGATCCCGTTCATCCCGAGAAGCCCGCCGAGGGCGAGGACGATTGAGAAGGATCGAGTTCCCGCGACGCAATGAACCTTTGCGGCCAGGCGCTTCCCTCCGTTAAGCTCGCTGCATGAAAACTTTCGATTCCCGAATCCAAATCAGCCGGCGCGGCGCGCTGCAATGTCTCGGCGCGACGGCGGTGCTCGTGCCCTTCCCGGCTCTCGCAGCAACGCCGCAGGGCTTCGAGCAGTGGCGCGACAAGTTTCGCGCCCGCGCGCTGGCGAAGGGAATCTCGGAGGCGACATGGAATCGCTGCATGGGCCGGATCGAGCCGGACATGAGTGTGTTCAAGCAGATGCGCAACCAGCCGGAGTTTCACGAGAAGACCTGGCAATACATCAACCGCCGCGTCTCGGACTGGCGCATCATCGCCGGCAAGGAGGCGCTGCGGAAAAACGAGGCGCTGTTTGCGCGGATCGAGCGCGATTTCGGCGTCGAGCGCGGAACGCTGCTCGCATTGTGGGGCGTCGAGTCCGCGTTCGGCGATCCGCTGGTGCAGAAGAACCACATGCGGCCGGTATTCCCCTCGCTGGCGGCGCTCGCATGGAACGAACCGCGGCGACGCACCTATTGGGAAACCGAACTGATCAACGCGCTGCGCATCGTGAACAAAGGCTGGAGCACGCCCGAGGAGATGCGCGGGTCATGGGCCGGCGCGATGGGGCATACGCAATGGATGCCGGAGGTCTGGCTCAACGTCGGCATGGATTACGACGGCGACGGCCGGGTCTCGCCGTTCGGGAAGCCCGACGACGCGCTGGGCTCGACCGCGCGTTATCTCATCAACCGCGGCAAATATCATCGCGGCGAGCATTGGGGATGTGAAGTGCGCGCACCCGATGGCGCGAGCGGCAATCGCAGCTACGCCGCATGGTCGGCGGCCGGCGTGCATCGCGCCGACGGCAAGGCGTTTCCGCAGCCGAACGCCTCGGCCAGACTCTGGATTCCCGAACCGGGCGGTCCAACGTTCCTGCTGGGACCGAATTTCTACGCGGTGCGCAGTTACAACCCGTCGATGAATTACGCGCTTGCGATCTGCCATCTCGGCGACCGCATCCTCGGCGCGCCGCCCTTCATCCAGCCTTTCCCCGGCTCCGAGCGCGCGCTCACGCTTGCGGAAGTGCAGGAGGTGCAGACGCGCCTGACCAAGGCCGGCTTCGACACCGGCGGCACCGACGGCCGCGTCGGCAACGACACCATGAAAGCGGTGAAGGATTTCCAGACCCGCGTCGGCCTGCCCGCCGACGGCTATGCGGGATTGCAAGTGCTGGCGAAGCTGCGGCAGGGATTGTAGCTGGCGACTCGGATTTGCAGTGAACCGCCACGAACGACTCCCAACCTCTCCCGCTTGCGGCGGAGGTCGACCGACGAAGTCCGTCGGGTGGGTATCTTCACTGACATTACCTCCCCAACTCTCGCAGAGCGAGCTTTGCTCGTCTCGGCCCGCAAGCGGGAGAAGGAGTTTGCATTGCTTCGACGAAGCCCTTCCATTCAAATGTAACCACTTCAACGAATGACCGCCGGACCCGGATCGGGTACCGCGACATCGCAGACGCGCAACTGCACACGCTCCGCGCCCTGCCAGCGATCCACAGCCAGCGACCCAGCCACATGCAGCGGCTGGCCGCGCATTTGCGCCAGCGCGTTGCCGAGCGGCTGGCCAACCGCGCGGAACGCGATGCCGTTCACGATCGCGCCGTCGCCGGACTTGAATCGCAGCCGCAGGTGCGCCTGCCCGACCTCGTCGGCATGGATGAGTTGGTGCGACGGCAGAGCCAATACCGGTTCGGGATTGCCCGCGCCGAACGGTCCCGCGCGATTGAGCATCGCCACGAACTCAGGCGTTACTGCTCGCGCGCTGACCGCGCCGTCGATGAACAGTTCGTTGACATGGCGCGACTGTGCGACATCGGCGGCGAGCGCCTTTTCCATGTAGGCGCGGAATTCCGCCAGCCGATCTTTCCGCAGCGTCACGCCGGCCGCCATGGCGTGACCGCCGCCCTTGAGCAGCACGCCGTCGGTCACCGCCTGCCGCACCGCCCTGCCGAGATCGACGCCGCCGATGGAGCGGCCCGATCCGGTGCCGATCCCGCCAGGCTCCAGCGCGACGACGAAGGCGGGCCGACCGAACTTGTCCTTCAGCCGCGACGCGACGAGACCGACGACGCCAGGATGCCAGCCCTCGGACGCCGTGACGATAACGGAGCCCTTGTCCTCGAGACCGAGCGAGGCCAGCGCCTCGGCTTCGGCCTGCGCCTCGGCTGCCTGCTCGATCACGCGGCGCTCGGTATTGAGGCGATCGAGTTCGGCGGCGATGCGCGCGGCTTCCGAGACATCGGCTTCGAGCAACAGCCGCACGCCCAGGTCAGCACGACCGATGCGGCCGCCGGCGTTGATGCGCGGTCCCAGCATGAAGCCGAGATGCCAGGCTTCCGGCGGGCCGTTCAGCCGCGCGACATCCATCAGCGCGGTGTGGCCGATGTGATCGCGACGGCGCAGCGCGATCAGCCCCTTCGCCACGAAGGCGCGGTTGAGGCCGGTTAGCGGCGCGACGTCGGCGACCGTGCCGAGCGCGACGTGGTGCAGCATGTTCAGAAGATCGGGCTCCGGCCGCTCGGGCGTCCAGAAGCCGCGCTGGCGCAGTTCGCGGTTCAGCGCGACCAGCGTCACCAGGACAAGACCGACGGCGGCGAGATGCCCGAGGCCAGAGAGATCGTCCGGCCGGTTCGGATTCACCAGCGCGTCCACATCCGGCAGATCGTCGGCGCACTGGTGATGATCGATCACGACCACCGACATGCCCTGTTGCCTTGCGACCGCCAGCGGCTCGATGCTGGTGGTGCCGCAGTCCACCGTCACCAGCAGCGTCGCGCCTTTTGCCGCGAGCGCGTTGATCGCGTCGACGTTCGGGCCGTAGCCCTCGAAAATCCGGTCGGGGATGTGGATCAGCGGCGTGAGGCCGCAATGGCGCAGATGCCACGCGAGCAGCGCAGCCGAGGTCGCGCCGTCGACATCGTAGTCGCCGAAGATCGCGACCGTCTCGCCGCGCATCGCGGCATCGGCGAGCCGTTGCGCCGCCGCCTCCATCTGCGTCACGGTGAAGGGATCGGGCATCAGCCGCCGTATGGTGGGATCGAGAAAATCCGCGACCGCGTCGATCTCGACGCCGCGCCCGGCAATCACCCGTGCCAGCATCTCCGGCAGTTGATGCCGCTGCGCGATCGCCAGCGCACGCGCCGCGCCCCGCGCATCGAGGCGATCGCGCCACAGGCGGCCCGTGGCCGAATGCGCGACGCCGAGAAAGGCGTCGGGCGCTTCGACCGGAAATGCGGTGGCAGGCAAGGTCATGCTATCGTCCTACCTTGCGATATCGTATGGAATCTAGAGCCGTTCACCACTTGGCTCTGTTCTCGTCATTGCGAGGAGCGGAGCGACGAAGCAATCCAGATGCCACTGGATTGCTTCGCTTCGCTCGCAATGACGACAAGCTGCGTTCCCATATGAACTGCTCCAGTGGTCCAATTCTGACATTCGCATCCCGTTTCAGCGAGCCTTCTTGCGATGTTAGAATTGAAGGACCGCAGGCAAAGCCGCGACACCGTCGCCGAAATTGGACATGACTCAATCCAGGTGAAATTTATCCAACTGCCGATGCTCGGCCTTGATGCGGCGCACGGTACCCGTCACCGAGCGCATCACCACCGTATCGGTCTTGATCACGTCCTTGCTGAACCGGACGCCCGAGAGCAGCGACCCCGAGGTCACGCCGGTCGCGGCGAACACGCAATCGCCCTTCACCATGTCGCAGATCTCGTATTTCTTTTTGGGGTCCTTGATCCCCATCTGCAGGGTCCGCTCGCGCAAGGCCTCGTTATCGATGATGAGACGGGTCTGCATCTGGCCGCCGATGCAGCGCAGCGCCGCCGCGGACAGCACGCCTTCGGGCGCGCCACCGCTGCCCAGATAAATATCGATTCCGGTTCGCGGCTCGGCGGTGTGGATGACGCCGGCGACGTCGCCGTCGCTGATCAGGCTCACCGCGGCGCCGACCTTGCGCAGTGCGGCGATCTTGGCGGCATGGCGCGGCCGGTCGAGCAGGATCGCGGTGATCTCGGTCGGCTTGATTCCCTTGGCCTTGGCGAGATTGATGATGTTCTCTTCCACCGGCGCGTCGAGGTCCACCGTGCCCTTGGGATAGCCGGGACCGATCGCGATCTTGTCCATGTAGCAATCGGGGGCGTGAAGCAGCGTGCCGCGCTCGGCCATCGCGATGGTGGCGATCGCGCCGGGCATGTTCTTGGCGCACAGCACGGTGCCTTCGAGCGGATCGACCGCGATGTCGACCTCCGGTCCGTGGGAATTGCCGACTTTCTCGCCGATGAACAGCATCGGAGCCTCGTCGATCTCGCCCTCGCCGATCACCACCGTGCCGTCGATCGGCAGCTTGTTGAGTTCGCGCCGCATGGCGTCGACCGCGGCCTGATCGGACGCCTTTTCCATGCCGCGCCCGCGCAGCCGCGCCGCCGCCACCGCCGCCCGCTCCGTCACACGCACGATCTCGAGCGTCAGGAGGCGGCGGAGCGCCTGTTGCGGCGGAATGGAAATATCTGTCGGCATCGGCTCAACTCTCCTCGGGCGGCGCGGCGGGATCCCTCAGTTCTTTTCGATACGGATGACCTGCGGACGGCCGGTGATGACCTTGTCCGCCCTCACCGCATGAAGCGCGCGGTGCACCGCGTCCTCGCTGGTCGCATAGGTGATCAGGAGCACCGGAACGGGCTCCGCAGGTTTGCCGGCGTCGGTCATATCGAGCTTGCCGTTGGGATGGCGCTGGACGATCGATTCAATCGAGATTTTCTGCTCGGCGAGACGTGTGGCGATGGTCGCGGCGGTGCCGGCGAAATCGCGCGCCATCAGGCGGATGTAGTAGCCGCCCTCATGGCGCTCCATCGGCGCCTTCTTGGTCGCCTTGAGCCGCGACGCCGGCCGTCCGAACGGCAAGGCGCGAATGCCGCACGCCACATCGGCGATATCGGCGACCACGGCGGACGCCGTCGCGGCGCCGCCGGCGCCGGGGCCGACCAGCGTGATCGGCGGAATGCCGTCGCCATCGATGGTGACCGCGTTGGTGACGCCCATCACCTGCGCGATTGACGAGGTTTTGGGCACCATGGTCGGATGCACCCGCTGTTCGATGCCCTTGGCGGTGCGCATCGCGACGCCGAGCAGCTTGACGCGGTAGCCGAGTTCTTCCGCCGCGCGAAGGTCCTCCGGCGCGATCGACGAGATGCCCTCGACATAGACCGCGCTCTGGGCGACGCGGGTGCCGAAGGCGAGGCTCGCCAGGATCGACAGCTTCTGCGCGGTATCGTGACCGTCGACGTCGAACGAGGGATCGGCCTCGGCATAGCCGAGACGCTGGGCCTCCTTCAGGCACTCGGCGAACGACAGGTTTTCCCGCTCCATCCGCGTCAGGATGTAGTTGCAGGTGCCATTGAGGATGCCGTAGACGCGGTTGATCGTGGTCCCGGCAAGTCCTTCCCGCAGTGTCTTGATGACAGGAATGGCGGCGCCGACCGCGGCCTCGTAGTTCAGCGCGCCACCGTGCTGCTCGGCGAGAGTCGCGAGCCGCAGGCCGTGCCTGGCGATCAGCGCTTTGTTGGCCGTCACCACCGACTTGCCCGATTTCAGCGCCGCCTCGATCGCCGATTGCGCCGGGTCGCCCGCCCCGCCCATCAACTCGACGAAACAGTCGATGTCGGGATCGTTCGCCAGCGCCAGCGCGTCCTTGGCCCACGCCACGCCGCGAAGGTCGATGTCGCGCTTCTTGGTCTTCGAGCGCGCGGCGACGGCGACCACGCGGACGCCGCGCCCGCAGCGCGCCGACAGCGCCCGGCCCTGCTGCTCGATGAGGTGAACGACAGCCGACCCCACAGTGCCGAGCCCCGCAATGCCCACTTTCAGGGGTGCGACCATAAGGAAACCTGCTGGAAAAACCGGTGTTGCAAGGAACGATCAAGGCACGACCGGCCCGAAAGGCCGCAAGGCCGTCCCCGAACCGGCGCCTATCGCCGGTTGGCGAGAGGAACCACGTTGTGCAACGTTTCGATGCCGCTTTCAAGGAAGTGGCGGACGCCGCGGGCGGCCTGACGAATTCTCTGTTCGTTTTCCACCATGGCGATGCGGACATAGCCCTCGCCGTGCTCGCCGAAGGCGACGCCGGGCGAGACTACGACCCCGGATTTCTCGACCATCAGGGTTGCGAACTGCATGCTGCCGAGATCGCGAAACCGTTCGGGCAGCGGCGCCCATGCGAACATCGAGGCCTGCGGCGGCGGGATCACCCATCCGGCGCGGCCGAAGGATTCCACCAACGCGTCGCGGCGCTTGCGATAGATGTCGCGCATCTCGCGAATGCAGGTGTCCGGACCGTTCAGGGCCGCAGTCGCCGCCACCTGGATCGGCGTGAAGGCCCCGTAATCCAGATAGGATTTCACCCGCGCGAGAGCCGCGATGATGCGTTCGTTGCCGACCGCGAAGCCGATGCGCCATCCGGCCATCGAGAACGTCTTCGACATCGAGGTGAACTCGACGGTGACGTCGACCGCACCGGGCACCTGAAGCACCGAGGGCGGCGGGTTGTCGTCGAAGTAGACCTCTGAATATGCGAGGTCCGACAGGATGAAGATCTCGTGTTTCTTCGCGAACGCAACGAGATCGCGGTAGAAATCGAGACTCGCGATCTGCGCCGTCGGGTTCGACGGATAGCACACGATCAGCGCGATCGGCTTCGGTATGGAATGGATGATCGCGCGCTCGCAGGCCGCGAAAAAATCCGGCGTCGGCGCGGATGGTACCGAGCGGATGACGCCGCCTGCCATCAGAAAGCCGAATGCGTGAATCGGATAGCTCGGGTTCGGGCACAGCACGACATCGCCCGGCGCGGTGATCGCCTGGGCGACATTCGCAAAACCCTCCTTGGAGCCGAGCGTCGCCACGATCTGCGTGTCGGGATTGAGTTTCACCCCGAAGCGGCGGGCGTAGTAGCCGGCTTGCGCCTTGCGCAGGCCGGTGACGCCGCGGGAGGCCGAATAGCGGTCTGTCTTGGGTTTGCCCAGGGTTTCCTTGAGCTTGTCGAGGACATGGGGCGGCGTCGGCAGGTCCGGGTTGCCCATACCGAGGTCGATGATATCGGCTCCGGCGTTCCGTGCGGCCGCCTTGGCGCGATTGACCTGTTCGAACACGTAAGGCGGCAGACGGCGGATACGATAAAACTCTTCCATGGCTCCTGGCTCCGGGCCGGATTTGACGGGCGATTGGCACGAGGCCGGCGTCGCCAGACCTGACGGTTCCACGCGCGCGATCTCGTACTGAATCGTGCCACTCTATAGCGTTTTCGAGCGAAGTGGAATTCGGTTCGCGTGAAGAAAACGCGTCAAATCAAGAATCTAGAGTTTTTTCGATTTTGATCGAAACACCTGTCCATGAAACGACGCGCCCCCTCTCCCATTGGGAGAGGGTTGGGGTGAGGGGTTACAGCCTATCGATAGATCGAACCCCCTCACCCGGAGCCTTCGGCTCCGACCTCTCCCCTTTGGGGAGAGGTGAGGTATCGCCCGGGTCGATTCTTCAGAAGCGGAAAGCCTCTGGAGTTTTTGGCCGTTTTCCGTGAAACGGTGAAAAGCCCAACACGGACGCCCTGCTCCGCCAGCACTTCGCGTCCATCGCGGGCTGATGCGCGGCTTATTTGGGGTCCGAGGTCTGAGCCGCCTGGGACTGGTGGTCGCGCGCGGCGATCAGTTCCTTCTCAACCCTGGCCTGTTCGGCGGGGTTCATCGCTGCGTGGTCTCTCGGGGCCGGCAGGTCATGCACCGCGGGATAGTCCGGCACCTCGGCCGCCCGTTCCGGCGCATCCGGCGGGGTGCCGATAGGCAGATCCGCAATCGACGTCGAGCAGCCGCCGAGCGACAGCGACAGCAGCAGCACCAAAGTGGCGGCGCCGGCCATCGCGCAGCCGCTGCGTTTGCGCGCCTGTCTGTTGGAGGCTGTCGACCCGGACGCGCTCACGTTTCCATCCGAACCTGCGGCTTCATGATGCGTTTGCTTCATAAGATCGAATCGCACGCTTGGAATCATTATCGCCCGGGAACGCCAAAGCCGCTATCGCGCCGGCCCAGCGTCCTTAAGCCAGTTCATCAGGGCTCATATATGGCCGCATAAAGATGTTTTGTCGCACCGCAACACATCGAAACCGGCAATGCTCCCCAGATTATGTCATGATCGCTGCCCGCCACGTGCGGGACGGAATTTTGAACAAACCCTCAGGTGTGCGGCCATGAGCGAGTTACCTGTCGAGACCAAGGCCGAGGCCAAGCCCCGGTTCGACCCGGACACCTTCGCGATGAACCTCGCCAATGCGATGGAGAGCGGCGGCAAGGCGCTGGCCGCTTACCTCAAGGCGCGTGAGAGCGGCGAGGCGCGCGACAGCCAGCCGAACGAGTTCGCCGAGTTGATCAGGACTGTCAGCACGGTGGCGGACTACTGGCTCTCGGACCAGACCCGCGCGGTCGAATTGAAGACGAAACTCGGCAAGGCCTATCTGGACCTCTGGGGCTACGCCGCGCGCCGCCTCGCCGGCGAGGAGATCAAGCCCACCGTCGCACCCGCACCCCGCGATAAGCGTTTCACCGATGCGGAATGGCGATCGAACCAGTTCTTCGATTTTGTGATGCAGGCGTATCTGCTGACGACCAAATGGGCGAACGAGCTGGTTCGCGACGCCGAGAACCTCGATCCGCACACCCGCAAGAAGGCCGAGTTCTATATCGCGCAGATCACCAACGCGCTCGCGCCGTCGAATTTCGTGATGACCAATCCGGATGTGCTGCGCGAAACCTTCGCCTCGAACGCCGACAACCTGGCGCGCGGCATGAAAATGCTGGCCGAAGATATCAATGCGGGCAACGGGGTTCTGCGTATCCGGCAGTCCGACTCCAGCCACCTCGAAGTCGGCGTCAACATGGCCACGACGCCGGGCAAGGTGATCTACCAGAACGAACTGATGCAATTGATCCAGTATTCGCCGAGCACCGAGACGGTGCTGCGGACGCCGCTCCTGATCGTGCCGCCGTGGATCAACAAGTTCTACATCCTCGACCTGAAGCCGGAGAAGTCCTTCATCAAGTGGTGCGTCGATCAGGGCATCACGGTGTTCGTGATATCCTGGGTCAATCCCGACAAGAGGCTCGGCGAAAAGACCTTCGAGGATTACATGAAGGAAGGTCCGCTGGCAGCGATGGACGCGATCGAGAAAGCGACCGGCGAGACCAAGGTGCATACCGTTGGCTATTGCGTCGGCGGCACTCTGCTCGCGACCACGCTGGCGTGGCTTGCGGACAAGCAGCGGTCGCGCGTGACGTCGGCGACGTTCTTCGCCGCGCAGGTCGACTTCACCCACGCCGGCGACCTGCTGGTATTCGTGGACGAAGACCAGATTTCCGCGCTCGAACGCGACATGAAGCAGTCCGGCGTGCTGGAAGGCAGCAAGATGGCGATGGCCTTCAACATGCTGCGCCCCAATGACCTGATCTGGTCCTACGTCGTCAGCAACTATCTCAAGGGAAAGACGCCGCCGGCGTTCGACCTGCTGCACTGGAATTCGGACGCGACGCGGATGCCCGCGGCCAACCATTCCTATTATCTGCGCAACTGCTATCTGGAGAACCGCCTCTCGACCGGCTCGATGGTGCTCGACAACACCCTGCTCGACCTCTCGAAGGTCAAGGTGCCGATCTACAATCTCGCGACCCGCGAGGATCACATCGCGCCCGCGGAATCCGTTCTGTACGGCTCGCGATTCTTCGGCGGCCCCGTGCGTTACGTGTTGTCAGGGTCGGGACACATCGCCGGGGTCATCAATCCGCCGTCGCTCGGCAAATACCAGTACTGGACCAGCGATGCCATCGGCAACACCACGGTTGCGGAGTGGATGAAGAGCGCGCAGGAGCACAAGGGCTCGTGGTGGCCGGACTGGCACGCCTGGCTGCGCGGAATCGACGCCGAGGTCGTCCCTGCCCGCGAAGTCGGCAGCGCCGCGCTGCCGCCGATCGAGGACGCGCCGGGCAGTTATGTGCGCGTGCGGGCGTGAGGTGATTCAATAAACGGAATGCGCAAAATTCAGGAGACACGAATTTTGCTTACTCGTTCGAGACAGCAGCAAGCTGCGCACTCGCCCATCCCCTTGCCGAGCGACGAGGCTACCAACAGAGTTACTCATCGACCGCTCTGCTGCCTCAGGGCATCCTGCACCTGCTTGAACGAAGGCAAATCGGGGTTCGTTTTCATCGGCTCAACCTTGAGCGCGACGACATTTGGGTTTGTCGAGAACCAGAGTAAGCCGGCAGCCGCAAACAGTCCGGCAACGCCGATTGCAGCCAGTGCCCTCAGGGTAAGCTCCTAGGAACGTGTTTGTGCCGCGCCATTCGTGAGAATGACACTGTGCTGTCGTCGTGACGGATGGTCGGCGCCCACCAATGCGGCCTCATCCGTCGCGAGCACGGCTTCAGGCAACGGCACCGGCTCGATGCCGGCGAAGCGGCGATAGAGAGCGCCCATGATTGCGCCGTATACCACCGCGAGAGCCAGCAGGAAGATCGGAGTCAGCGGCATCAGCAGTGCAAGCGGGCTAGCGCACAGCCCCGCCACCAGGCTCCCGATCGCCGCATATTCATATCCGCGATGGCGACGGAGAGCCCTGGCGATATGATGTGCGCCGAGGACGAAAATCGCCGATGGCAAAATGGTTGCGAGCAGGACAGTCAGAAACGTCTGTGCCGGGAGCGCTGTTACGAACAACATGCCGGGGCCATCGCTCGACAAGCTAAGCATCATAATGCCAAAAACCAGAATTGCAGTCAGCGCGGCGGGTATCGTCGCCGCGATGATAGTCGCCGCAATCGAACTGCGGACACGCACGGGACCGTCGAATGTTCGCGGTGCAACCGGCGTCTCGATTTCAGACGAGTTTCTTGGCGTGTTGGCTGCCGGCTCAATCCCTGCGAATTGGCCATAAAGGAAACCGGCAAGACTTCCCGCAGCAGTCGGTAGCAAGCCCGACGTAATCTCGCTTCCACTGCTTGGCGGAAACAACAAGAAACCATTGCGTAGCGCGATCGCATAACTGGAGGCGGCCATGACGCCGCCCATCAACCCATACGCAAAGCGGCTCGAGATGGCCCGTTGCCGCAGAACCAGGTGACCCGCAAACAGCAATGCTCCATCCATTGCCACGCGCCCGAAAGAGTAGATCAGGATATTGTCCGGCGCGGGCATACTCGCCAGTGGCGGCGTCGTCTGTGTCGCAAGCAATGCCATCGCGAGCAGAACGGCATTCACAGCCGTGAGCGGCACCAGGGCAACGAGCAACGCTCGCGAAGAGTTTTTGACTGAATACATGCGTGCAGCCTCTGAACGGCTACATACTAGGTGGGAGGGGTTACCGACGGCACTTGTGGTTGCATAAAATTTTAGCGATGCGTTGAGCGGATGCGAAACATTGGACGGCTGGGTGTGCCACCGGAAACTTCCCCTTGAATCATTCACGTTCGCCAAACTCGCATCAATCCGAATTTGGCTGCGCCTAATGAGTCAAAGCCTCAATCCACCCCCATATCCCTCAGCCCAAGCATCAGCCGCATGTTCTGCACCGCCGCGCCCGATGCGCCCTTGCCGAGATTGTCGAGCCGCGCGACCAGAACGGCCTGCCGGTGCTTGTCACTGGCGAAGACATAAAGCTCGAGCCTGTTGCTGCCGTTCAGCGCCTCCGGCTCGATCCGTCCGTTTTTCGTCGCGTCGTTGTCGAGCGGCATCACCGAAACATAAGTGCTGCCCGCGTAACGCTTGGCCAGCGCCGCATGAAGCGCGGCGCCATCGGGCTTGCCCGGCAGCGTATCGAGATGCAGCGGGATCGATACCAGCATGCCCTGCCGGTAGTCGCCGACCGACGGCGCGAAAATCGGCCGCCGCGTCAGGTTGGCGTACTTCTGCGTTTCCGGCAGATGCTTGTGCTCGAAGCCAAGACCGTAAAGCTCGAACGCAGGCGCGGTCCCGCTCTCAAAACTCTCGATCATGGACTTGCCGCCGCCGGAGTATCCGCTCACCGCGTTGATGGTGACGGGATAGTCCGGTGGGATCAGACCGGCATCGGTCAGCGGCCGCAGCAACGCGATCGATCCGGTCGGATAGCAGCCGGGGTTCGTGACCTTGCGGGACCCCTTGATCCTGTCCGCCTGATCCGAAGTCAGTTCCGGAAAGCCGTAGGTCCAGTCCGGCGCGACGCGAAACGCCGTCGAAGCGTCGAGCACCTTCGGCGCGTCCGCGCCCATGCCGTCGATCAACGCGACGGTTTCCTTGGCCGCGTCATCGGGCAGGCAAAGGATCACCAGATCGACCTCCGCCATCAACGCGCGCTTGGCGGCCGGATCCTTCCGCTTGTCGCCGTCGAGGCTTTTGACGAGGACGTCGCCCTGCCGATCGAGCCGCTGGCGGATTTCGAGCCCCGTGGTTCCAGACGCGCCATCGACGAACACCGTCGGTCGGTCGGCGGTGTTGCCGCTGGAAGTTAAGTCTTTCGTTCTGGTGTCTGCGGCAGTCACGACTTTATCCTTGCATCCCGCGAGCGTGCTCGCTGGCCCGCCTTGTAATCCAAATGCGGCGGCTGCGCGACCACCCGCGTCCGACATCACTTCGGGACTGGCTCACGCTCAAACCGTGCGCCATATCCATTCGACGATCCGCGAGATCAGGTCGCCGAAGATCAGCAACACCGCCGACCAGATCAATGCCGAGGTCCAGTTTGCGATCTGGAAACGCCAGTACGGCATTGCAAAGATTCCGGCGGCGAGCGGGACCGAGGCGCGCAGCGGCCCGAAAAACCGTCCGATGTAAATAGATGGGATACCCCATCGCAGCACGAAAGCCCGGCCGCGCGGCAACAGATCGGGACGGCGCGACAGCGGCCATATTTCGGCGACGCGATCCTTGAAGTGGTAGCCGAGCCAGTACGACAGCCAGTCGCCGAGCGCCGCGCCGACGGCGGCCGCGATCCACACCGGCCAGAAATTGATCTGCCCCGGCCCCAGCATCGCGCCGATCGCCACCAGCACGCCCCACGCCGGAACCAATAGCGAGATGAAGGCAAGCGACTCGCCGAAGGCAAGCAGCAGCACGACAGGGGCGGCCCAAACCTGATGATCGCTCACGAAGTCGACCAGGCCGCGTCCGACGTCTTCCATTCCAAAATGCCTCTTGCCGCTCCCTTAGCGAAGGGGTTGTTTGAGCCTCCGCGGCGGTACAAAACAATCGGAAGCAGCTAAACTAGCCTCTCATGCAACTTCAAGTCACAAAGACTTGGATATTGGAAAGACTTGCATATTGGAAAGAACTGCGTATTGGAGCCGGCGGTGGCGGCCGGCAACCGATCCTCACGAGAGCGGGACAGGAAAAACGCGCAGCAATTTTCCGCTCCCATTCTGTTTCTTAAGATATCAGAATCACCTGACGCCCCGACCCCACCCGGCTTCCTGGAGGTCTTCACAATTCGACCTGCGTCCGTGGCATAGTCAGCGTGGCCGATTCGTCTTGTCCCGACGCGCCTGATTTTTGAAGAAATATGTCCAAATCACTGAAACAAAACACAAAGTCAAAATCCGCCGACGACCTGTTCGAGGCCGAGGCCAAGACCTCCGACACCAGGGCCCGCCCCGGCCGCGGATCAAGCCGCGCGTCGGGAGCCGAGGCAGGCTACACCGCCGCCGACATCGAGGTGCTGGAGGGACTTGAGCCGGTCCGCCGCCGCCCCGGCATGTACATCGGAGGCACCGACGAAAAAGCGCTGCACCACCTGTTCGCCGAGGTGATCGACAACTCGATGGACGAGGCGCTGGCGGGGCACGCGACCTTCATCGTGGTGGAACTATCCGCCGACGGCTTCCTCACCGTCACCGACAACGGACGCGGCATCCCGGTCGATCCACATCCGAAATTTCCGAAGAAGTCGGCGCTCGAAGTCATCATGTGCACGCTGCATTCGGGCGGCAAGTTCGACTCCAAGGTCTACGAGACCTCGGGCGGCCTGCACGGCGTCGGCGTGTCCGTGGTCAACGCCCTCTCCTCCCGCCTCGAAGTGGAGGTGGCGCGCAGCCAGAACCTCTACAAGATGACGTTCGAGCGCGGCCACCCCAAGGGCAAGCTCGAGGACTTGGGCAGGATCGCCAACCGGCGCGGCACCACCATCCGCTTCAAGCCCGACACCGAAATTTTTGGCGCAAAGGCCGCGTTCAAACCGCAGCGCCTGTTCAAGATGACGCGCTCGAAGGCGTATCTGTTCGGCGGCGTCGAAATCCGCTGGCGGTGCGCGCCGGAACTGCTCAAAGGCCTCGACGACATCCCGGCGGAAGCAACCTTCCACTTCCCTGGCGGCTTGAAGGACTATTTGGCCGCGGCGATCCACAAGGACACCCTGGTTCATCCGGACATCTTCTCCGGCAGGTCGGGGCGCAACGGCGCGCACGGCGCCTGCGAATGGGCGGTGGCGTGGACCGCGGACGCCGACGGCTTCCTGTCCTCCTATTGCAACACGGTGCCGACGCCCGACGGCGGCACTCACGAGTCGGGCCTGCGCAGCGCGCTGCTGCGCGGATTGAAGGATCACGCCGAGCGCGTCGGCCAGGGCAAGCGCGCGGGCTCCATCACGTCCGAGGACGTCATGGTCGGGGCCGCCGTGATGCTCTCGGTGTTCGTGCGCGAGCCGGAATTCCAGGGCCAGACCAAGGATCGCCTCGCCACCGCCGAGGCCTCGCGGATCGTCGAACAGGCGATCAAGGATCCGTTCGATCACTGGCTGTCCGGCAATCCGACGCAGGCCAACAGGCTGCTCGACTTCGTGGTCGAGCGCGCCGACGAGCGGCTGCGCCGACGCGCCGAGAAGGAAACCTCGCGCAAGAGCGCGGTGAAGAAGCTGCGCCTCCCCGGCAAGCTCGCCGACTGCACCGACACCGCGACCGACGGCTCCGAACTGTTCATCGTCGAGGGCGACTCGGCCGGCGGCAGCGCCAAGCAGGCGCGCGACCGCAAGACGCAAGCTGTGCTGCCGTTGCGCGGCAAGATCCTCAACGTGGCCTCCGCAGGCCGGGACAAGGTCACCGCCAACGCGCAGCTCGCCGACCTGATCCAGGCGCTCGGCTGCGGCACCGCCACCAACTATCGCGAAGAGGACCTGCGCTATTCGCGCGTCATCATCATGACCGATGCCGACGTCGACGGCGCCCATATCGCCTCGCTGCTGATCACGTTCTTCTACCGCCAGATGCCGCGCCTGATCGACGAGGGCCATCTCTATCTCGCGGTGCCGCCGCTTTATCGGCTGACCCACGGCAGCAAGACGGTCTACGCCCGCGACGATGCCCACAAGGAGGCGCTGCTCAAGAGCGAGTTCAACGCCAATGCCAAGGTGGACGTCGGCCGCTTCAAGGGCCTCGGCGAGATGATGCCGGCGCAGCTCAAGGAAACCACCATGGACCCGGCGAAGCGCACGATGTTGCGCGTGGTGCTGCTGGCGGACGATCGCGAGGACACGGCGGACTCGGTCGAGCGGCTGATGGGCACCAAGGCGGAGGCGCGCTTCGCCTTCATCTCCGACAAGGCCGAATTCGCCAGCGAGGAGATGCTCGACGTGTAAACCGACCACCGCGCGGAACCATCCGGAGGCATTGTTCAATCATGAGACTGGCACTTGTGATCCTCGGCCTGCTCGCGATCCTGATGGGCCTTGTCTGGGCCGGTCAGGGCACCGGCGTGTTTCCCTATCCGGCCTCGAGTATCATGATCAGGCAGACGCAGTGGGTTTGGTACGGCGGCGCGGTGGCGGTCGCCGGCCTGCTGGCGCTTCTGCTGTCGCGGCGGCTGTAATCCTGTCAAAATGATCTCGGTATGCCGGCACAATCCGCAAGCACGGCCAGCAGAATTAAAGGCTCGTCATGGAACGCTATTATCCCGTCGCCATTGTCACGCTTGTCGGCGGACTAGTCGTATTCGGAATGGCACTCACCGTTTCGAGGCTTCACGCCAAGACAAGAATTCTCGCGCCTCTCATGACCGGCGATCCGCATCTTGAAAGAGCTGTCCGCGCGCACCTGAACACGGTGGAGTGGATTCCAGTTTTTCTTCCCTCGATGTGGCTATTCGCGATCTATTGGAGCGTCGCTTGGGCCGCGGCCCTTGGGACGCTATGGCTGCTAGGACGGATCATTTACTTCGTCGGCTATCTTTCGGATCCCGGGAAACGGTTTCCGGGTTTCTTTATTCAGTCCGCCGCCGCCTTTGCACTCTTGCTCGGTGCTTTGGGACGAATAATTTACCTCGCCGTTTAAGCCGTCTCTATTTAGCTCTGCAAAACGCGATCACGCTTTCGGCGAATGGACATGTTCGGGCCGCACACCGACAGCGATGAACTTCGCAGTCAAACCCTGCAACCACGGCACAGCGTTGACGATGCGCGCAAGCAGCGGCGGCTTCAACGGGCCGTTGCCGTGTTTGAGCGCCGCGCTGACGATGTTGGTCTGGACGATCACCTGCATGGCTTGCGTCATGCGCATCGGAAATTCGCGGCGGCGCTGGACGGCGGCGAGATCATCCTCGCTCACGGCGCCGTCGCTCGCGAGCTTCGCCGCAAGCAGGTTCGCCGACGCCACCGCATCCTGAACCGCGATGTTGACGCCGACGCCACCAATCGGCGACATCGCATGCGCGGCGTCGCCGATGCAAAGCAGACCGGGCCGGGTCCACCGCTTGAGACGGTTCACAGCGACGGTGAGCAGCTTCACGTCGTCCCAGCTCTTTACGTCCGCGATGCCGGACCGGAGCGGCGGCGCCAGCGCGACCACGTCGGCGCGCAACGCCTCGATGCCTCGCGCCTTGATCTCGTCGTAGCGTCCCTTGACGATGACGTAGGCGCATTGCCAGTACGTGCCGCGATCGAGCGTCACCATCATCTTGCCCGCCTCGATGCGCGCGAACATGCTTTCGGTCTCGGCGCCCTTGCCGACGCGAAACCACAGCACGTCCATCGGCGCTCCGATCTCCTCGACCTCAAGCCCCGCGCTCCGCCGAATGATGGAATGTCGCCCGTCGCAGGCGACCGTCAGGTCGGCCCTGATGTCGAGCGGACCGCCAGCGTCTGCGCGGACGCCCGCCACCCTGTCGCCGTCGTGGATAAGCCCGATCGCCTCGGTGTTCATCATGATCTTGAGGTTCGGAAAGCGGCGGCCCTTGTCGCGCAGGAAATTGAGAAAATCCCACTGCGGCATGAAGGCGATGAACGGATACTTCGCGCCGGTGCGGCTGACGTCGGCGATGCGCAGGCGGGCCTTACCGAAGCAGCCTTCCAGCTTTTGCAGTTCATCGTGCGGCACTTTCAGGAAATCATCGATCAGGCCGAGTTCGTCCATCACCTGCATGGTCGATGGGTGCACGGTATCGCCGCGAAAGTCGCGGAAGAAGTCGGCGTGCTTTTCGAGAACGACGGTTTCAATCCCGGCGCGGGCGAGCAGGTAGCCGAGCATCATGCCGGCTGGCCCGCCGCCGACGATGCAGCAGCGCGTGGAGATCTGGCGCTGTTTGCGCGGACGGCCTGCATCCATACTGATGTCCTCGCGAGCCGAAAATGCGACAGGCTATCGAATATCTCAGCGGTCATTCCGCCGGGTTCAAGCAAAAAACGGCAAGGTTTTTCGATATTTCCGCCGTTTCTCAATTGACTTTACGCATTTCCCCCCTATGTTTCGCGGTAACGCGGCCCGGGATCGAAACACGATTCCATGGTGAGCCGCCCGTCAGCGCAAGCCAGAGCCCCCTTCGCTTCTTAAAAGCACGCCGTTAAGGGGTTGAGCGCGACAGCCTTCTACATTCGATTCCGGACGGCGGTGTCGAGCAGAGGCTCAATGTCTTTTTCACATCTTGGTTTATCCGATAAGGTCCTGGCTGCAGTCGCGGCCTCAGGTTACACTTCCCCCACCCCCATTCAGGATCAGGCCATCCCCCACGTTCTGGCGCGCCGCGACGTTCTCGGCATCGCCCAGACCGGTACCGGCAAGACCGCGGCCTTCGTCCTGCCCATGCTCACGCTGCTGGAGAAAGGCCGCGCCCGAGCGCGAATGCCCCGTACGCTGATCCTGGAGCCGACCCGCGAACTCGCGGCGCAGGTTAAGGAACAGTTCGACAAGTATGGCGCCGGCCAGAAACTCAACGTGGCGCTTCTGATCGGCGGCGTCTCGTTCGGCGACCAGGACATGAAACTGACGCGCGGCGTCGATGTGCTGATCGCAACTCCGGGCCGCCTGCTCGATCACACCGAACGCGGCGGCCTGCTGCTCACCGGCGTGGAACTTCTGGTGATCGACGAAGCCGACCGGATGCTGGATATGGGCTTCATTCCCGATATCGAACGTATCTGCAAGCTGGTGCCGTTCACGCGGCAGACCCTGTTTTTCACCGCGACGATGCCGAACGAAATCCGGCGCATCACCGACACCTTCCTGCACAACCCGGAAAAGGTCGAGGTATCGAGGCCGGCAACCACGGCGGCGACCGTCGCGCAGTCGCAGGTCAGTTGCGGACGCGAACCGCACGAGAAGCGTGAACTGCTGCGCCGCCTGCTGCGCGAGGCCCAGGATCTCAAGAACGCAATCATCTTCTGCAACCGCAAGCGCGACGTCGCCATCGTCTGCAAGTCGCTCCAGAAACACGGTTTCAGCGTCGGCGCCCTGCACGGCGACATGGACCAGTCGGCGCGAACCGCTTCGCTGGATCAATTCCGCAAGGGCGAGTTGCCGCTGCTGGTCGCCTCCGACGTGGCCGCGCGCGGCCTCGACATTCCCGAGGTCAGCCACGTTCTCAACTTCGACGTGCCGTACCACCCCGACGACTACGTGCATCGTATCGGCCGCACCGGCCGCGCCGGCCGTACCGGCACCGCGATCACGATCGTTTGTCCGGCCGATTTCAAATCGCTCGCGGCGATCGAAAAACTGACCGGTCAGTCCATTCCCAAGGCAGATATCAAGGCCGACCTTCCCGGTCATGACTCCGGCGCAAGCGAAGCCGATGCCGAACCCGGCGCCGAGACGGCGTCGACGGGCCGCCGTCCTTCCCGATCCCGTCAAGCCCGCGACAAGAGCGGCGAGGCCTTTGCCCGCGGCGGCAAGCGCGAGGGCCGCAAACCGCGGCGCTCCAGCGGCGATCACCAGAGACACGAGGTCCCCGCCGCACCGGCCGGTGCAGCTATGGCCGCGCCGCAGCCGCCATCGATCGGTCGCGCGCCCGCGCCGCGCCGCGAGGCTATCTCCGAAACCGGAGATCACTCTCACCTGCCGGCGTTCCTGCTTCGCCCGATCCGCGCCCGGGGCTGAGCGTTTAGAGCGTGATTCCGAAAAGCCTGCCCCGGACTTGATCCGGGGTGGAAACGCTTTTCGAAAAAAGATCATGCTCAATCAAAAAGATAAGCGACGAGTCTGATTCAACGCAGTTGAACCGGACTCTAGAACCTTTCACCGTTTCATGGAAACAGTGAGAGGCTCTAGCTTCTTGATTTGACGCGTTTTCTTCACGCGAACCGGATTCCACTTCGCTCGAAAACGCTCCAGCCGCGCGGCCTCCTCGCCCGGCGGAACACCATTTACCGCACGTAAACTCTCTACCGGTAGTTTCTCAGCATTACTCTACGTTGATACTTTGTCGTTTAGGGCGACGATCGGTCGAATCGTCGGCGGAGCCGCAGCAGTGGTCGGGCTGGACGAACATGAGCGCACATTGGCGTTCGCGGAGGTGGCGCTCGGCCAGATCCGATCGCTGCGACAGACTGCGATCCCGCGCAACTACGAAATCTGGTACGTCTACGCTACCGGATACAATTCCGCGTTCAACAAGGTCATCAACGAGACCCTCGCGCGCAACGGCAAGCTGACCGAATCCGATCTCGAGCAGATCTACGACAACTATCTCTCCCCGATCAGAACGACCGAGCGCATCGACAAGCTCGGCGGGCGCGTCATCACCGAGATCGATGACGTGATGAGGCTCATCACCGACGCGCTCGGCATAACGGCCGGTTTCGGCGACAGCCTGAAGGGAGCAGCCGAAAGGCTCGGCGTCGCCCAAAGCCGCGAGCAGGTCAAAGCGGTCATCACGGCGTTGATAAAATCAACCAGCGAGATCCAGGAAGCCAACAAGGCGCTGGAAAACCGGCTGGAGCTCTCGAAGGTCGAGATCAACAATCTTCAGCATAGCCTTGAAGCGATCAGGACCGAGAGCATGACCGATCCGCTCACCGGTCTCGGCAACCGCAAATATTTCGACCGCGCCGTCGCGGACGCAGTGACGCTGGCGCTCAACGAAGGCGGGCCGCTGTCGCTGCTGATGTTCGACATCGATCACTTCAAATCGTTCAACGACAACTACGGCCACCTGACCGGCGATCAGGTGCTGCGGCTGGTTGCGATGTCGCTGAAGCAGACCATCAAGGGCCAGGACATCACCGCGCGCTACGGCGGCGAGGAATTCGCGGTCGTGCTGCCCAATACCAAGATACATCAGGCGGTAATCGTCGCCGATCATATCCGCCGCGCCGTGATGGCCAAGGAGTTGAAGAAAAAATCGACCGGCGAAATCCTCGGCCGGGTCACGATCTCGGTCGGCGTCTCGATGCTTCGCTGCGGAGATACCACGGACTCGCTGATCGAACGCGCCGACACCTGCCTGTACGCCGCCAAGCGCAATGGCCGCAATCGCGTCGTTTGCGAAGGCGACTCGGAATGTTCATTTTGCGCCGACATCCACGTGCAGGTGGCCTGACGCCCGCTCGATGTTCCCTTAAAGGGGCTTCGCCGAATTTGCGTTCCTAAAGCCTTTCCGCTTCTGATGGAATCAGAAGCGGGGCTCTATGATTTTGATTTGAGGCGTTACGCGAACCGGCCGCCCCTTCGCTTGAAAACGCTCCAGGGACAGCCAGGAAACCTCAGCCGTCGATCTTGGCGGGCGTGAGCTGCACGGATTCGCCGCATCCGCAGGCCGAGACCTGGTTCGGGTTGTTGAAAATGAACTGCGCCTGCATTTTTTCGGACTTGTAATCCATCTCGGTGCCGAGCAGGTACAGCACCGCCTTGGGGTCGACCAGAATCTTGACGCCCTTGTCCTCGACCACTTCGTCGGTGGGTCTGACGTCGTGGGCATATTCCACCGTGTAGGACTGGCCGGCGCATCCGCCATTCTTGATGCCGACGCGCAGGCCGACGATCTCCGAATCCGCGCGTGCCGCGAGTTCCTTGACCCGTGCCGCCGCGGCGTCGGTCAGCCGCATGACCTGCGGGCGCGGTCTCGGTTTCGGCTTGGCGGCTGGTGTGCTCGGCGTCATCTCTGTCATCTGGTCAATCCTGAAAGTAAATCAACCCTGATCATAGCACAGGCAGAAGGTAAAATCGTCACCACATATTGAGGACGAGGCGGGCCTCGTCGGTCATCCGCTCGGGCATCCACGGCGGTTCCCAGACGATGTTGACGTTCACAACGCCGACGCCGGGAACGCTCGCTACCGCATTCTCAACCATGGTCGGGAGTTCCGCAGCGGACGGACAGTTCGGCGTCGTCAGCGTCATTTCGACATCGACGGCGCGGTCGTCCTTGATGTCCACCTTGTAGATCAGTCCGAGTTCATAGATGTCCGCGGGAATCTCCGGGTCGAACACGGTTTTCAGCGCGGCTACGATTCCCGTGCCCATGCGTTCGGTTTCCTCCGGCGCAAGCGCCGAACTGGTCTGCATGTGACAGGTATGGTTTTTTACGATTTCAGCGGTTTCGCTCATGAGAACAAATCCCGTGCCTTGATCAACGCCTGCGCCAGATGATCGACTTCCTCGCGCGTATTATACATGCCGAACGAGGCCCTGCAGGTCGCTGAAACGTTGAACCGCTCTAAAAGCGGCATCACGCAATGGGTGCCGGCGCGAACGGCGATGCCGGCGCGGTCGATCACGGTCGCGACATCGTGGGGGTGCGCGCCTTTCATCTCGAACGAGATCACCGGTCCCTTGTCGCGCGCGGTGCCGATGATGCGCAGCGAGTTGATCTCGCGCAGCCGCTCCTGCGCGTAGACCAGAAGATCGTGCTCGTGCGCCGCGATGCGCGCCTTGCCGATCGAGTTCACATAATCGATCGCGGCGCCGAGCCCGATCGCCTCGACGATCGCCGGCGTGCCGGCCTCGAACTTGTGCGGCGGATCGCCATAGGTGACCCAGTCCTGCGCGACCTCGCGGATCATCTCGCCGCCGCCGTTATACGGCCGCATGGCGACAAGATGCTCGTACTTCGCATACAGCACGCCGATGCCGGTCGGTCCGTAGAGTTTGTGACCCGTGAAAATGTAGAAGTCGCAATCGATGTCCTGCACGTCGGCGGCAAGATGCACCGCCGCCTGGCTGCCGTCGACGAGCACCGGAATGCCGCGCGCATGCGCGAGTTTCACCACCTCCTTGACCGGAACAATGGTGCCGAGCGCGTTCGACATCTGCGTGATGGCGACGAGCTTGGTCTTCGGCGTCAGCAGCTTCTCGAATTCGTCGATCAGAAAATTGCCGTCGTCATCGACAGGCGCCCACTTGATGACCGCCCCGTGCCGCTCGCGCAGGAAATGCCAAGGCACGATGTTGGAGTGATGCTCCATGATCGAAAGCACGATCTCGTCGCCGGCCTTGATGTTCGGCTCGCCCCAGGACGACGCCACCAGGTTGATCGCTTCGGTGGCGTTGCGGGTGAAGATGATCTCCTCGGTCCGCTTCGCGTTGAGGAATTCCGCGACCCTGGTGCGGCCGCCTTCATAGGCTTCGGTCGCGGCATTGGCGAGATAGTGCAGTCCGCGATGAACGTTGGCGTATTCGGTCTTGTAGGCCTGCGTCATGCGGTCGAGCACCGCGTCCGGTTTCTGCGCCGAGGCTGCGTTGTCGAGATAGATGAGCGGCTTGCCGTAGATTTTCATCGCCAGCGCCGGGAAATCCTGACGCACGCGCATCACATCATAAGAACCGTTGGCGACCGCCGGATGGGTCATGTCACTACTTCCATATCCATCGTCAGGACCTTGGACCTCTCCCCTGTGAAGGGAGCGCCCGTCATTGCGAGGCCGGAGCAAGACCGGCAACGCCGGTCTCGTTCTTGGCGAAGCGGCGAAGCAATCCGGCTCTCCCGAGACCTTTGGGCTGCTTCGCGGAGCCTGTTATCGGACGGTCGCTTCGCGACGACCCGTCAGCTCGCAATGACTCTCCGACAATCTCTTACCCGCGCGCCGCGAGCCACCGCTCGCCGGCTCCGATGACGATCTCGCGCACGCCGTCGTCGGCGATGGATTCGATCGCCTCGCCGATGAACGCCTGAATCAGCAGCGCCTGCGCTTCCTTTTCCGAAAGACCGCGCGCGCGCAGATAGAACAGCAGGCTCTCGTCGAGCGCGCCGACCGTTGCACCGTGACCGCAAGTGACGTCATCGGCGAAAATCTCAAGCTCGGGCTTGTTATCGGCTTCCGCTCCATCGGACAGCAGCAACGCCCGCGTCATCATCTTGCCGTCGGTCTTCTGCGCGTCGGGCTGAACGATGATCTTGCCCTGGAACACCGAGTGCGCGCGATCGTCCACCACCGCGCGGAAGATCTCGCGGCTCTGGCAATGCGGCACCGCATGATCGACCACCAGCGTGGCGTCGCCGTGCTGCTGATCCTTCAGCAGGTTGACGCCGTTGATCGACGCATTCGCTCCCTCGCCGCCGAAGCGGACGAACGCCTGATAGCGGCTAAGCACCGAACCGGTCGTCAGGCTGAATGTATTGTACTGCGTCCTGCCGTTGAGGGTCACGATTGCGGTCGAGATGTTGCTGGCGTCGCGCGCGTCTTCGACGAGACGGACGTGCTGGACAACGGCGCCCTCGCCCGCCCACAACACCACGGCATCGTTCACCTGATAGCCCTGCGCGCCGTTCGCTGCGACAAAGCTTTCCACCAGCGTGACCCGCGCGCCCTTTGCCACTTGCAGCAGCGAACGCGTGAACGAGGACGCGGACGACTGCGTCGCGACATGAACGATGTGCAGCGGCTTCGTCAGCACGACGCCATCCGCAACGCCGACGACGACGCCGTCGGTCGCCATCGCGGCATTGAGCGACACCATCACGTCCGTGGTGGCATTGGTGCGCAACAGATCCGCGCGCGTCGCGTTGTCGGCGCTCTCCAGCATGTCGTGAAGCGTGCGGACATCGACGCCCTTTTTCAGCGCGCCGAGATCGGAGAGTTCCGGCGCGAACGCGCCATCGACCAGCACGAGCCTGCAGCCGCCCTTCACCTCGATCTGAGCGAGCGCCTCGGACGCGCGCTTCAGCGCATCGGCATCGGGGCGCGCGGCAAGCGGCACGACTTCGCGCAGCAGCACCCGCAGGTCGGTGTATTTCCATTCCTCGATCCGACGATGCGGAAGCCCGCGCTGCGCGAACTCCGCAAAGGCAGCCTCGCGCACCTCGGCAACGGGACCCTTGCCCGGAAGACGGCCCCGCGCAGCCGCGAAAACATCGCTGGCGGCGTGGTCGATCGTGGGCTTGACCAATGCAACGTTCATGATGGCGCTCAGGCTGCTTTTTCTTCGAACTGGGCGTAGCCGGATGCTTCGAGCTCCAGCGCCAGTTCCTTGCCGCCGCTCTTCACGACGCGGCCACTCGACATGACGTGAACGAAGTCCGGGACGATGTAGTTGAGCAGCCGCTGGTAGTGCGTGATGACAACCATTGCGCGCTCGCTGTTGCGCAGTGCGTTGACGCCGTCCGCCGCAATGCGTAGCGCGTCGATGTCGAGGCCGGAATCCATTTCGTCGAGAATGCAAAGGCTCGGCTCGAACAGCGCCATCTGCAACACTTCGTTGCGCTTCTTCTCGCCGCCGGAAAAGCCGACATTGATGCCACGGCGCAGCATGTCCTGCGGAATATTCAGCGAGGCCGCGACCTCACGCACCTTCTTCAGGAAATTCGGCGTCGAATATTCGCTCTCGCCGCGCGCCTTGCGCTGCGCGTTGAGCGCGGTGCGCAGGAACGTCATGGTGGCAACGCCGGGAATTTCCACCGGATACTGGAACGCCAGGAACACGCCCTTCGCGGCGCGCTCGTCGGGCGCCATTTCCAGAAGGTCCTCGCCCTTGAACAGGATTTCGCCGCCGGTCACCTCATAACCGGGCTTGCCGGCGATGACGTGGGAGAGCGTCGATTTTCCGGAGCCGTTCGGCCCCATGATGGCGTGAACCTCCCCCTGATTCACCGTGAGATCGAGGCCATGAAGGATCTCGCGGTCCTCGACGCGAACGTGCAAATTCCGGACTTCGAGCAATGCCATTTTCGTTTCCGCTTTTTGATCGTCGTACCGCTGTGCGCCAGCGCATCGGCAAAGGACGGTTTCAATGTCAGTCGCTCGGGGAGCCAGGCCCCGAACGCAACGTTATCCGACGCTGCCTTCCAGCGAGATCGAGATCAGCTTCTGGGCCTCGACCGCGAATTCCATCGGCAACTGCTGCAGCACGTCGCGCACGAAGCCGTTGACGACGAGGCCGACGGCCTCCTCCTGCGACAGTCCGCGCTGCACGCAATAGAACAGCACGTCTTCGGAAATCTTCGACGTGGTCGCCTCATGCTCGAACAGCGCCGAGGTGTTCTTGGCTTCGATATATGGCACGGTGTGCGCGCCACACTTGTCGCCGATCAGCAGCGAGTCACATGCGGTGAAGTTGCGCGCGTTGCTGGCCTTGCGGTGCGCGGTGACGAGTCCGCGATAGGTGTTCTGCGACTTGCCCGCCGCGATGCCCTTGGAGATGATCCGGCTCGTGGTGTTCTTGCCGAGGTGCAGCATCTTGGTGCCGCTGTCGACCTGCTGGTAGCCGTTCGAGATCGCGATCGAGTAGAACTCGCCGCGCGAATTGTCGCCGCGCAGGATGCAGCTCGGATACTTCCAGGTGATGGCGGAGCCGGTCTCGACCTGGGTCCACGAGATCTTCGAATTGGCGCCGCGGCAGTCGCCGCGCTTGGTGACGAAGTTGTAGATGCCGCCCTTGCCCTCGGAGTTGCCGGGGTACCAGTTCTGCACCGTCGAATACTTGATCTCGGCGTCGTCAAGCGTGACCAGTTCGACGACCGCGGCGTGCAACTGGTTCTCGTCGCGCTGCGGAGCGGTGCAGCCCTCGAGATAACTGACATACGCACCCTTGTCGGCGATGATGAGCGTGCGCTCGAACTGGCCGGTGTTGCGCTCGTTGATGCGGAAGTAGGTCGACAATTCCATCGGGCATCGCACGCCCGGCGGGATGTAGACGAACGAGCCGTCGGAAAACACCGCCGAGTTCAGCGTCGCGAAGAAATTGTCTGAGGTCGGCACGACGCTGCCGAGATATTTCTTCACCAGTTCCGGATGCTGCTGGATGGCGTGCGAGATCGGCATGAAGATCACGCCGGCCTTCTTCAGCTCTTCCTGGAACGTGGTCGCCACCGACACCGAGTCGAACACGGCATCGACCGCGACTTTCCGCTCGCCCTCGGGACGAACGACGCCTTCCAGCGCCTCGACCTCGCGCAAGGGAATGCCGAGCTTCTCGTAGGTCTTCAGGATTTCCGGATCGATCTCGTCAAGCGAGGCGATCTCTTTCTTCGGCTTCGGCGCGGAATAATAATAAAGATCCTGATAGTCGATCTTCGGATAGTTCACGCGCGCCCAGTTCGGCTCCTGCATGGTCAGCCAGCGGCGATAGGCTTCAAGCCGCCACTCCAGCATCCAGGCCGGTTCGTTTTTCTTCGCTGAAATAAACCGGATGGTGTCTTCGGAAAGTCCCTTGGGAGCCTTCTCGGACTCGATGATGGTCTCGAATCCATACCGGTATTGATCGACGTCGATCTGGCGAACCCGATCGACCGTCTCTTGTACGGCTGCCATTACTACCTCCGCTCGCGGTTTCAAGGACCACGGTGGATTTGAAGTCTCAGCGCCTGCTGTTCCCGAGAAATTGTCTTAGAACCGTTCAAGCACTGTTTCGTCTTTCCTTAGTAGTGCACCTGAGAGCTTTCGCCAAGCCTTAATAGCCCGATCGATATCTGCGTCCGTGGTCTCCCAGCCCAGCGAAAATCGTATCCCGCTTTTGACCAGTTCCGGAACGTAGCCCATCGCCTGCAGTACATGCGAGGGTTGCACCTTCCCCGAGGAACACGCAGAACCTGAAGACACGGCAATCCCCTCTAGATCGAATCTGACCACGGCAGTCTCCGCTTTCAACCCCGGAACGCCGAAAAGTGTCGTATTCGGCAGACGCGCGACATCATGCGAAAAAATCACGCCGACCTGGGATCCGCCTTGAGTTTGCCTCAAGCCTTGTTCGAGCCGGTTGCGGAGGCTTTCGATCCGGGGCATGTCGCTCGCCCGCGCGGCGACCGCCGCCTTCACCGCGGCTCCAAAGCCGGCAATGGCCGCCACGTTTTCCGTGCCGGCGCGGCGGCCCCGCTCCTGACCCCCGCCCCGTATCAACGCGTGAGGACCGATCACGTTCTCCGCGAGGACCAACGCCCCGGTCCCCTTCGGACCGCCGATCTTGTGCGCGGAAAGGGATAGAAGATCGATATTCAAATCTTTGATATTGAAGTTTATTTTCCCTAACGCCTGAACCGCGTCAACATGCAGCAGGCCACCCGCCTCGTGGACCAGACGGGCCACCTCGGCGACCGGCTGAATGGCTCCGGTTTCATTGTTGGCGAGCATGACCGACACCAAAGCCGGCGGTCCTGCGAGCATTGGTCGCAAGGCGTCGAGGTCAAGCACTCCCGAGCGCTGCACCGGCAGGCGGGCGATCCGGTCAGGCGCGAACTGGCCGCCGGATTGTACCGAGGGATGTTCTATGGCAGAAACGATAAGCCTATCAATAATTTGCTTGTTGCTTTGAAGACCATTACTTAAAGCCAGCGCGTTGGCTTCGGTCCCGCCGGAGGTGAAGATCACGTTACGGGGTTCGGCGCCGACGGCGGCAGCCAGCGTGGCTCGCGCATTTTCCATGAGCCCGCGCGCGCGCCTGCCTTCTGCATGAATGGACGAGGGGTTACCGACAACATCCCATGCCGCGGCCATCGCCTCGCGCGCCTCCCGGCGCAGTGGCGTGGTCGCATTCCAGTCGAGATAAGTCCGCTCCGGCATCATCTTGTAACTCTACGATATTTTTGGCGGGCGCGGACATTGCCGTGCAAGACGCTTGCTTTTCGCCCCTCGCTCTATGTTAGAACGCGGCAGCATTCGCGGACGATTTGCCAAGGATTCTTAATGCCTGAAGTCATTTTTACTGGTCCCGCCGGCCGTCTCGAAGGCCGCTATCATCCGGCGAAGCAGAAAAATGCGCCGATCGCGATGGTCCTGCATCCGCATCCGCAATTTCGCGGCAGCATGAACCACCCGATCGTCTATCAGGTCTACTACGCTTTTGTGGCGCGCGGCTTTTCCGTGCTGCGTTTCAATTTTCGCGGGGTCGGCCGCAGCCAGGGGTCGTTCGACCACGGCACCGGCGAGTTGTCGGATGCGGCGGCCGCGCTGGACTGGGCGCAGACCATCAATCCGGAAGCGCGTGCCTGCTGGGTGGCAGGATTTTCCTTCGGCGCATGGATCGGCATGCAACTGCTGATGCGTCGGCCCGAGGTCGAAGGCTTCATTTCGATCGCACCGGAGCCCAACCGCTATGATTTCTCCTTTCTCGCACCATGCCCGTCGTCGGGTCTCATCGTTCATGGCGAGAAGGATATCGTTGCGCCCGCCAAGGATGTCACGACGCTGGTGGAAAAGTTGAAGACCCAGAAGGGCATCGTGATAGATCAGCACACCATTCCGGGCGCCAACCATTTCTTCGAGGACAAGATGGAGCCCTTGATGGAAACGGTGACCGGCTATCTCGATATGAGGCTCGCCAACATCCGCTGACCGTTCGCAGCCGAAGAAGCGGCTTAAGGCTTGGCGATCACTCCGCCGGTCATCGGAACGGGCACGCCGGTGGTCGAGGGATAGCTCAGCGGCAAGCCTTGCAGGCCGCGCGCCGCGAGATACCCGAAAGCCTGCGCCTCGATGGCATCGGCCGACCAGCCCAGCACCTCGGCCGACTCCACAGATGCCGGCGCAACCCTCTCCCTCAACATCCCGAGCATGGTTAGATTGCGGGCTCCCCCGCCGGCCACGATCCAGTTTGCCGGCTGCTTCGGCAGCAGCGGAACGATCCGCGCGATCGCCGCCGCGGTAAAGGCCGTCAGCGTTGCCGCGCCGTCGGCGGCCGCCATGTCGGGCAGCGGCAACGACGCGAAATCGTTGCGGTCGAGAGACTTCGGCGGCGGCAGCGCAAAGAACGGACGCTGCAGCGCGCGCGCGATCCAGTCCTCGTCGGGACGACCTTGTGCCGCCAGCCGACCTTCGCCATCGAAGGGCTGGCCCGTCACGCGCAGCATGAAATCATCGAGCAGCGCATTGCCGGGGCCGGTATCGCAGGCAATCAGCGTATCGGCACCGTCGATATAGGTGACGTTGGACACACCTCCGATATTGACTACGCAAATCGGTCCTTCGCGGTCCTGCGATTGCACCAGCGCGCGATGATAGACCGGGACAAACGGCGCGCCCTGCCCGCCAGCGGCCACATCGGCCGCGCGAAAATCATGCATCACCGGAACGCGGATCGCTTTCGCCAACGCCTCGGCATCGCCGATCTGCACGGTCAGGCGCTCCGCCGGCCGATGCAGGATTGTCTGGCCATGAAAGCCGACGATCTCGATGTCTTCGCGCGCGATATGATTTCGCGCGAGGAACGCAGCAACGGCTTCGGCGTGCGCCATGGTCACGGCGCGCTCAGCCTCGCCGATCACGCCCGGCCGCGCGTCGCGCTGCTTCAGATTGACCGCCTGCGCCAGCGCCTCTCGCAACAGGCCGCGTTCGTGGTCCGTGTAAGGACGGTAGCCGGTCGGCCCGAACGCCGCCACTCGCTCGCCATCGGTTTCGATCAAGGCGATATCGACACCGTCCAGCGAGGTACCGCTCATCAGACCGATCGCCGTCATCATCGTGCGGACCCCCGCTGGCTGCCATGCGGCGTCCGGCTTGTGCCGAACGCGCGCTTCTTATAATGGCACACAGCGGAGCCCGGCGGCAGTGTCCGGCCATGATGCGCCGGAATCGAATTGCGACAGAGCCGAACAAGAACGATCAGGGTCCCATAGCCATGGCCGCCTTCAAATCCGATTTCCTCAACACTCTTCAGGAACGGGGCTTCATCCATCAGTGCTCCGATATCGAGGGTCTCGACGCGCTCGCCGCGAAGGGCCAGGCGACGGCTTATGTCGGCTACGACTGCACCGCGCCGTCGCTGCACATCGGCAACTACCTGACCATGATGATGCTCCACTGGCTCCAGCAGAGCGGCAACAAGCCGATCACGCTGATGGGCGGTGGCACGACCATGGTCGGCGACCCATCGGGCAAGGATGAATCGCGCGCGATCCGCAGCGTCGCGGAAATCGAGGCCAACAAGGCCAGCATTCGCGGCGTGTTCGCCAAGGTGCTGCGTTACGGTTCCGGCGCGACCGATGCGGTGATGCTGGACAACGCCGAATGGCTGACCAGGCTCAACTGGATCGAAATGCTGCGCGACATCGGCCGGCACTTCTCGGTCAACCGGATGCTGACGATGGACTCGGTTCGTCTCCGTCTCGAGCGGGAACAGGAGATGAGTTTCATCGAGTTCAACTACATGATCTGCCAGGCCTATGATTTCGTCGAACTGTCGCGGCGTGTCGATTGCCGCCTGCAGATGGGCGGTTCGGATCAGTGGGGCAACATCGTCAACGGCGTCGATCTCGGCCGCCGCATGGGAACGCCTCAACTGTTCGCCCTGACGACGCCGTTGCTGACGACGGCATCGGGCGCGAAGATGGGCAAGACCGCGCAAGGCGCGGTCTGGCTCAACGCCGACGCCTTCAGCCCCTACGACTTCTGGCAGTACTGGCGCAATGTCGAGGACGCCGACGTCGTCAAATTCCTGAAACTGTTCACGACCCTGCCGATGGGCGAGATCGCGAAACTGGCCGCCTTGCAGGGCGCGGAGATCAACGAGGCCAAGAAGATGCTGGCGACGGAAGCGACCGCGCTTCTGCATGGCCGGGATGAAGCCGAGAAAGCCGCCGACACCGCGCGCACCACATTCGAGCAAGGCGCCATCGCCGAGAGCCTTCCCACGCTGGACATCTCGCAAAGCGAGCTTGCAAGCGGAGCCGGCGTGCTCGCGCTGTTCGTGAAAGCGGGTCTCGTCGCCTCGAACGGCGAGGCGCGCCGTCAGATCAAGGGCGGTGGCCTTCGCGTCAACGATGTCGCCGTCACCGACGAAAAGATGATGCTGACACCGGACCATCTCACGCCCGAGGGCGTGATCAAGCTGTCGATGGGCAGAAAGCGCCACGTATTGCTAAGGCCGGCATAGCGCATTTTCGAGCGAAGTGGATACCGGTTCGCGTGAAGAAACGCATCAAATCAAAACATAGAGCTCCGCTTCTGATTCCATCAGAAGCGGAAAGGCTCTGGCAGCATCCGCGGGCGGCATTGACGAGACGGCGCGTGCAAGCAGACGATCAGTTGCCGCCCTGCGACGGATACTCGATCTGATTGGCTGGATTGCCGGTCTGGAATTCGAAGATCTTGCGCAGCACGCCGGGCGCCATGGCCGAAATCGGATTGACCCGCAATTGCGGCTGGCCCGGCGTTCCCACCACCTCGTAGGTCACGCCGATCAGTCCCTCGTCGCTGCCGCCAAGGAACAGCCCCACGATCGGAAGTTGTCCGAAGATGTTGTTGAGCCCGTACATCGGCACGAACGTGCCTCTCATGCGAACCTGATTGCCGGGAAAATCGATGCTGCCTTCGATGGTCCCGCCGATGATCGGACCCTTGACGACGCCATCGCGCACGGAAAGCAACCCGTTCTGACGGGTGAACTCCGCGCGCAGCCGTGAAAACGAGATGCCGTTCCGTGCGGTCTGCGGACCGCTGGCGGCCGCGCGATCCAGAGCCGTCTCGCCCTTGACGGTGAAATCGCGAACGTTGATCAGACCCTGCTTGGCGCGCGGCTCGGCGGTCGGCGGATCCATGGCGAGCGAAAGCTGGCCGCCGAACATCTTTCCGTATGTATCGGTGAAGCGGAAGAACGAGCCCGCGTCGTCGGTCTCGATCAGAATGACGTCCTGCCCCTGCGGACGTCCGCGCAGTTCTCCGGTCAGCGAGGTATCGCGCCCGATCTTGCCGCTCATGTTCAAGCTGCGGATCGACCCGTTGCGCCGGGCCATCTTCACATCCGCGCTGCGCACGGCTTCGCCGTAAAATCCGGCGACGGCTCCGATCTTCAAGTCGATGTCGAGGTCGAGGCTCTTGGCCTTGCCCTTGGCGTCGGTCTGCTTGCCCGACATCGCCGATTTGATGAAGCCGCGGCCATCGAACACGTCGCCGCGCATGACGACCTTCAACACGCCATCGGCGTTGCGCTCGGCTTTCAGGGAAGCCTTGTCGCCTTCTGACGGTGCGTAAACCGGGAAATTCGCGTTCAAGAGATCGCCGTTCTGATCGATCTCCAGCGAACCCTTGATCGTGACGCCGCCGCCGTCGATAACGATGTCCTCCAGGCGCGTCGACTGCGGTTTCTGCACCATATTGAACGTCGCATGGCCTGATTTTCCCGGCAGCTTGACCCAACCCGGCAGAAGGTTGTCGAGTTTCAAGGACGTCAGATCGGCATCGATGCCGATCTTGCTGTCCTTGTCCGTGCCGATTTTCCCGACCAGCTTGACGGGAATAGAACCCGTCGCCCCGGCACCGAGGTCGATCCCGAGTTTTGCGCGGCTCGCGTCATCGAGGGTGGCCTGCAACCTGATGTCGGCGTCGCCTTCCGCCGGCTTGCGATAATCCAGCGAAGCTGGCTGCCCGTTGATCTTGACGTCGCCCTTGACCTGATAACCCTGGTTGTTGGCGACCACCTTCAGCGCGTTCGCTTCGAGCTTCTGATTCATGACCAGCCGGTCGGCGGCAAATCCTGCGAGATCGGCGGTGATGGAATAGGTCGTATCTTCCTTGGTGATCTGACGCTTGATCGGCAGTCCGAGCGCGATCTGCGCAGCGACCGTTCCCTTGCTGGAATTCGGATCGATCAGATTGCCGGTGAATTCGCTGAGGCGATCCGAGGCGAGAATTTCGGCGACGGCCGGTACCGGAGCGTCGACCCTGAATTTCACCCTGGCGGGTGCGGGTTTGGGCGCCATGTCCGGCACCTCGAAAACGACGTCGGAAATATTGAGCTTGCGACCGGTCGGGGTGTCGGCGGCGGCCTGCCCGATCGTCACCGTCGCGGTTCTGCCGGTCACTCGCGCCTTCAGATCGGCGTCGCGGATCGAAGGCATTTCATCGACGGGATGCAGCGTCACATTGCTGGCGGCGATATCGACAGAAAGGCCATCGTCCGGAATGGGCGGTCCGCGCCGCGACAGATTGCGCAGCGGTGAATTGACGCCGATTTCGATGCGTTGGAGAGAGCCTTGTCCAATTCGCTCGATGACCCATTCGCGCACCTCCGGCACGATCAGAACCGGCCACATGCTCTTCAGCGCAGCCACGGACATCGGCGTCCCGGCAAAGCCCAGTTTCAGGCGTGGTTCTTCCGAATAGTCGATGCTCCCGGTGCCGGCGACGCCGACCTCACCGTTGCTGATATCGGCCTGAGTGAGCCTCACCTGCTTGTGTTCGGTATCGAACCGCATTCCGACCGCAATGCGGTTGAAGATCAGCGGCTTGTCGCCATCGGAGTCGGCGAGGACGATGGTACCGCCGCTCAAACCCATCCGCCAGTCCGGAATGCTGCCATTCGGCGGCTCGAGACGGGCGAGCAGCGTGATCCGGTTCTGGCCGGACACGATTTTGAACGGCGCAACCAGGACACGCCGTCCTGAATCCCACTCCATGTTCATTTCGATCTGATCGATCGCCATGGGATAGTCCGGCGTGTCGGTGTCGATGAGCGTGCCCTTGCCTGCGAGGAGGCTGCCGCGAAGATAGGTCGGCAGGCCGTCGCGGCCGATCTCACCCTTCAGTTCGCCGCTAAGCGGCATGTCGGCGCTGTAGGTGAGATCCTTGATGCGGAGCGCCAGCAGAATGTTTTTCGCCGGAACCGCGGTGGCGCGGAGATCAACGGGGCGCACGCCATCGGCTGGCGGCCCGACAACGACCTGAAGCGACCACGGTTCGCCGCCTCCTTCGCCGACACTGAACGCGACGCCGCCTGCGCGGGGCCGGCGAAGGCTCAGGCTGATATTGCTCAAGCTCCAACGATTGCCTCGCTGCTGGTCATCGACCACCAGCCTGCCGTTTTTCAGACCGATCTCATTGAGATTCTGCCCGTCGAGCCCCCGCAGGCTGAGGCTGTCGAGCCAGTTCAATCCCGCCAAAAGCGCGCCAGGGTTATTGCGTCCCTCGGGTATCACCGGCGCGGCGGCGGTCTGGGATTCGCCCGATTGAGACATCGGCTGTGATGGGGCAATGCCGGACGGCAGCGGCGGGGTGGATGGCCGCGCTGACGCGACACCCGTGGCAAGCGGCTTGGCGTTGTCGCCCGCCGAAACGGTAACCTGACCGTCCGGTGTAATCCGGACCGCGAGTTCGGCATCGACCAGATTGAGGCTTTCGGCTCGCAATTGCCCGGTCAGCAGCGCCATGCCGGACAGCCTCACCTCGGCTTTCGGCGCGCTGGCGACGATCACATGATCGCTGTCGCGGACGACGACGTCACGAACGCGAACCGCGATACGAATTCTGCCGGCGCGCTCGATCTGCGTGCCGCCGATTTCCACGGTGTTGCCGTGACCAATATTTTCCTCGATCGCCGCGACAAGCCACGGCGTCATCATGTCGAGATTGACGGGGCCGGCGCCGAGGCGCCACCAGAGCGCGCCAAAGCCGCCCGCGAATACGACCGCCAGCACGCAGAAAGTGATTGCGAGCCGTCTCACCCAGCGTTCGCCCGCAAGCCAATTCTTGAACCGCCCGAGACGATCGCCCAGCCTGTGGATTCCGGAATCCGAACGCGACAGCAGCCGACGCACGCGGCGGCTTTGGACCTCGTCGTGATCCTCATTCCACTCGGTATCTTCTCCTTGCGAGGCGTGTCCTTGCGAGGCTTGTCCCCGCGAGACCTGGTCGCCGCCGCGTGTCGGCATTGGGATCGGCGTCTTCCTTGTCATAGCCTCTTCGTGCCGGCCAGGACCGGAGCGGTGGCCGTCATCGGTCAGTGCGTCGCTCCCGGACGAACGCTCCCGTGACGGCACTTCTGCCAATCCGCGATGTAACATGTTACGCGTATCCGGCCCTTGGTGCTTGCCGAGCAGGACGCGGGACGGAAGGTTCGTCGAATCCCTTGTCAAACATACCCCGCGATCGACGGAAATGCACAGCGACCGCGACATACCCGAGTCGCTTTCGCATCTTCCGGAAGTCGACCGGATACTGAGCGCCGGAAAGCGACGAAAGGAAGGCGTATGTCCAAGAAGATACGTAAGAAATCCTCTAAGACCGCTACCCCCAAGCCTGCCCGCCCGACAACGGCCGGTCGCGCGAAACCGGCCCGAAAGGCCGCTCCGGCGTCCAAGCCGGCGGCGCGCGAGCAGCCCAAAACACGGCCGGCGGCGTCACCGCCCGGACCCCATGCCTCAGAACTTGCGGAGGGCTCACGGGCGCCGTCATTCACCCTTCCCCGGGATGGCGGCGCTCGCGTTTCCCTCGCAGACTTCCTCGGACGGAAGCTGGTGATCTTTTTCTATCCACGCGCCAATACGCCGGGCTGCACCCGGGAGGCGATGGATTTCAGCCGACTGGCGAACGAGTTCGCAGTCTGCGGAACGACGGTGCTGGGCGTATCGGCCGATCCGGTGAAGACGCAGGAATCGTTCCGCGCCAAGCACAAGCTGACCGTTCCTCTCATCTCGGACGAGAAGCACGAGATGCTGGAAGCTTACGGCGCGTGGGGCGAGAAATCCATGTATGGCAAGGTTTTCCTCGGTATTCTTCGCACGACCGTTCTGGTGGCCTCGGACGGCCGGATCGCCCGCATCTGGCGCAGGGTCAGGGTCGACGGGCACGCCGAAGAGGTCCTTGCGGCGGCGCGCGACCTGTAACGACGCACCGCCATTTCCCGAAAATTAACCATGAACGGTTCAAATCAGCACCGAAGTTGAGCCGACTGGAACTCATTTCAGGCCGGCGCGGGAGTGCCGATGTCGTACCGTTCCAGTCAGTATGTCGAGTCTTCGCAGCATCGCGCGCACGATCACAATCGACATCCCTCCCGCCACGCAGCGTCCGTCGCCTCGCTGCCGCGGAAAATCGAAACCCAGCGCGGTTACACCCTCGCCCATGCCGGCAGGCAGGTTCGATTCGGCCCAGTAGTGTTCTGGATCGTCGTGGGAACCGTCACGCTGCTCGGCATCTGGTCCGCGGCGACCGCGACCTACTTTGCATTCCGCGACGATGTGCTGACGCGGCTTATCGCGCGCCAGGCCGACATGCAGTACGCTTATGAAGACCGCATCGCGGAATTGCGCGCGCGTGTCGATCGCACCACCAGCCGTCAATTGCTCGATCAGGAACAGTTCGACAGAAAGCTCGAAGACATCGCGCGCCGTCAGGCGGTGCTTGAATCCCGCGCAGCCGCCCTGAGCGCATTGCCGGATGTTTCAACAACAGGCTCGATCAAGGGGACGTCACGAAAGACGGAAAAGGATGCCGATGCAGGCTCGTCAGGGTCCGCAAAACCCACCCCGATCAACGATACCGCTACCGTCGACACGCCGTCCGAGTTCCGTAAGCCGGTCAGGTTCGAGAAAGCCACAGGTCAGGTCAACAAGCTGATGCGGCTTGAATCGTCGCTCGATCGGGTCGAGAACCGCCAGGTCGCCGAACTGAACGCGGTTGAAAACCGCATGGAGACGCGGGTGCGCCGGTTGCGCGGCGTGTTCTCCGATCTCGGACTCAGCATGGCGAAGATGGAATCCGCAGCGCCGCGTTCCGGCACCGGGGGTCCTTATGTTCCCGTCAGGCTGCGGCCCGGCGCAGATCCGTTCGAGCGCCAGCTCACCCGTGTCAATCTCACCCGGGCGCAGATCGACCGGCTTAACGGCGCCCTTGCCCTCGTCCCCTATCGCAAACCGGTGGTCGGCGAGATCGAATTCACCTCGGGCTTCGGCGTGCGCGTCGATCCGTTCGTCGGACGCCCGGCGATGCACACCGGTCTCGATTTTCGCGCGGCGATGGGAGATCCCGTGCGCGCGACGGCGAACGGAAAGGTCGTCTCCGCAGGCTGGAGTGGCGGCTATGGGCGGATGGTCGAGATCGATCACGGCAACGGCCTGTCGACCCGTTACGGTCATCTCTCCGCGATCAACGTCAGCGTCGGCCAATCCATCAAGATCGGACAGGTCGTCGGGGAAGTCGGATCGACGGGCCGCTCGACCGGCCCTCACCTGCACTATGAAACGAGGATCGACGGAGAAGCCGTGGATCCCCAGAAATTTCTCCGTGCCGGTCTGCGCCTGAACGAGGGTTAGCGGGAAGCGGCTGACTCCGCCTCGCCTGAAAGCCTCCGGGCAATCTCTCGCCGGACTTTCGCGATTTCCCGCAGGTCCGCCAACCTATGCATTCCCGCGTTTATGCTTGCAGATTCCACCCGAGGTAGGCATACCGCGGAAACAATTTGCTGGTCCGTGACTTAACATGTGGTCCTCTGTGATACGGAAGCGATACGGAAGCGGAACGTAAATGACCGACCGCCCCGCCCAAGACCCCGACGGGATCGATGCGAAAACCGGCAAGGCGGTTGCCGAAGCGATCGGCGAGCGGCTGCGAGCCGATGCCCGGCGGGAGGAGCCGGAACTTCCGGGTCGGCTTCGGGTCCTGCTGGAGCAACTGCGTGCACAAGAGGACGCCGTCGAGGACACGTCACCCGCAACGCGTCCATTTCCCGCATAACTGCTCGCAAGTTCGATCAGCCTTCTCGTTGTTACAGACCACAAACAGGTTGCGTTTGGCTGGCATAGCGGTGAAAAGCCAGCATGCTTTCCCTCACCGATATCTCGATCCGCATCGCCGGACGGCTTCTGATCGACCATAGCTCCGTACAGATCGTGCCCGGCGCCCGCGTCGGCTTTGTCGGACGCAACGGCGTCGGCAAGTCCACCCTGTTCCACGCGATCCGCGGCGAACTCCCGACGGAAACCGGCACCATCGCCATTCCGCCGCGCTGGCGCATCGGCAGCCTCGCGCAAGAAGCGCCCGACGGCCCCGAAAGCCTGATCGAGGTGGTGCTCAAGGCCGACGTCGAGCGTCACGCGCTGCTGCACGAAGCGGAAACCGCGCGCGACCCGGGCCGGATCGCGGACATCCAGACGCGTCTCGTCGACATCGACGCACATTCCGCCCCGGCGCGCGCGGCGTCGATCCTGAGTGGTCTCGGATTTTCGACAGCGGATCAGGCCCGGCCTTGCGCAGAGTTCTCAGGCGGTTGGCGCATGCGTGTTGCGCTCGCCGCAACTCTCTTTGCCGCGCCCGACCTGCTGTTGCTGGACGAGCCGACCAACTACCTCGACCTCGAAGGGACGCTCTGGCTGGAAGATCATCTTGCGCATTACCCGCGCACGGTCATCATCATCAGTCATGACCGCGACCTGCTCGACACCTCCGTCGATCAGATCCTGCACCTCGATCGCGGCAAGCTCACGCTCTATAAGGGCACCTATTCCTCTTTCGAGGATCAGCGCGCCACCCGCGAGATGCTCGACGCCAAGCACGCCAGGCGGCAGGCCGACGAACGCAAGCGGTTGCAGGCCTTCGTCGATCGCTTCAAAGCCAAGGCCTCGAAGGCGCGGCAGGCGCAATCGCGCGTGAAAATGCTCGAACGCATGAAGCCGGTGACCGCGCTGATCACGCAGGACGTGCGCGAGATCTCGTTTCCCGTACCCGACAAGCTGCTGTCGCCCCCGATCATCGCCGTCGACGATGCCGTTGTCGGCTACGACGCGGAAGCGCCGGTGCTTAAACGTGTGACCTTGCGGATCGACGAAGACGATCGCATCGCCCTGCTCGGCGCCAACGGCAATGGCAAATCCACCCTCGTCAAACTGCTCGCGGGAAAGCTGCAGCCGTTTGCCGGCAAGGTGGTGCGCGCCGACAAGCTGTCGATCGGCTACTTCGCCCAGCATCAGACCGACGAACTGGACCTCGACGGCTCGCCCTACGATCACGTGCGGCGGCTGATGCAGGGTGCGCCGGAAACGAAAATTCGCGCTCGCGTCGGCGCCATCGGCTTTTCCGGCAAGGCAGGCGACACCCTTGTGAGAAGCCTGTCGGGCGGCGAAAAAGCGCGCCTGCTGCTCGGACTTGCGACATTCTTCGCGCCGAACATGATCATTCTCGACGAGCCGACCAACCATCTCGACATCGACAGCCGCGCCGCACTCGCCGAAGCCATCAACGAATTTCCGGGCGCTGTCATCATGGTCTCGCACGATCGCTACCTGATCGAAGCCTGCGCCGACCGGCTGTGGGTGGTCGCCGACCAGACCGTCACCCCTTACGACGGCGACCTCGACGATTACCGCCGCGCGGTTCTGTCGGCGCGAGGTCTGCGCATCAGCGGCCGCGACCGCGCATCATCGGCCGAGCGTGACAAGCCTCCACGCAGGACTGAAAAGCGGACGCCGCTCAAGCAGAAGATCGCGGACGCCGAGGCCGAGATCGAGCGGATCACCGGCATCATCGCCAAAATCGATGTCGCCCTGGCTTTGCCGGATCTGTTCAAGCGCGATCCCAAACAGGCTGCCCAACTGAGCAAGGCACGCGCCAGCGCAGCCAGCGCGTTGCAGCGCGCCGAAGAGGAATGGCTGGAGGCCAGCGCATCACAGGAAGAAACGGCGGGTTAGTGATCAGGATGCGATGATCAATCTAATCCCAGAATTGATGATCGTTGATAGGGACCTCTTCGCTTAAAGTCGTGCTTTTTGTTGCACTCGCCCTGGAGTGCGATTTATTCTGCCCGGATCGGGGCCGGGCGAATGCTAAATCTAAAATGTATTATTGCTGGCGCATTGGCGTCCGTACTGCTGGTGATCGCACTGCAGCCGATTTATTTTCTTGCCATGGCCGAGGTGGATCATGCGATCTCGCACAAAACTACCTGGATCCACATCCGCCAGGCCTTCGAGGAAGGCGTTCTGCAAGGCGCGGAGCATAACTTCGTCAGCCAAATCATTGCGAGCGGCGATCGTTTCACCGATTGCTATTCGCTTGGCGTGGGTCTCGAACCAGGCGTAAGCGCGGTAGTGGCGGGAATCACTGCTTCGCGGCCAGCATCGGATCGGCATGCATGCGACGATCTTAAGGAAGCCTCCATAGATCCCTCAGCCGTAACTTGGTCTCGCTATCCCCGATATTGGCACGGCTATCGTCTATACAGTGCGCCACTGGCCTCGAAACTCCCGATTTTAGCTCTAAAGCTCGTCAACTTCCTTGTGCTGGCGGCCGCATCGATCTTTTTTGTTGTGCAATCTTATCGGCTACTTGGTTCTGCCCAAACCATCGCGTTGTGTGCACCAGTGGTGTTTTGTTCTGATTATCTTCGAATCTGGCATGTGACGCCGCATACCGTGAGCACGGTGGTAATTGTCGGCGGCGCAGCGCTATTTGCATTCGCCATTCGGCGCGGCGCAAATCTCGTTGCACTCTTGTTGATGTCCGCAACGTTCGGCTCATTATTCAACTTTGTGGATTTCCTGGTAAACCCGCCGTGGATGCCGATGTTGCTGGCTTTTTTTGTGATGGCCACACCAGACAGGACCGCCCAAGAACGCACCGCTATTGCGCTCCTCTGTGTGGCGACATGGTTCGGAGCCTACGGTCTGACGTGGTTCGCGAAATGGATTGTGGCCTATCTCGTTGACCCAAGCTTTGACATCAAAGCAGATGTGCTCTCGACTGCGATGTTTCGGATTGCCGGTGCGAACAGGAAGGTGATTCATTTTCCCCTTATTGCCACGGCCAAAATGATCGGCTCCTGCCTAGCCAGTTGGGGGATTGGATTTTTCGTCATCTTTACGATCATCTCGTTTCGGGCGGTGCGACGCGGCGACTTCGACCGCCGGAAATTTCTTCTGGTCGCGTGGCCAACACTGATTCCGGTTGTGTGGTTTGAAATTCTTAGCAGCCACAGTCAGATCCACGCGTTTTTCGTGAGCCGCAGCGAGGCGGCGGCTTTTGGAATCTTGTTTGCGGCCGCCTTCGCGGCCGCCGGTGTGAATAATTCGGACCTTGTACTTACACGTGCTCCGATAAGAGAGGTGGCCGATAAGCATGCGTGAAGCTGTGCGAGCTATGCGAATTGCCGTTCTGGTCCCGTGTTACAATGAGGAAGCCACGGTTGCGACCGTGATCGGGGATTTTCGCAAAAGCCTGCCTACCGCCAGGACCTTTGTCTACGATAATAATTCGTCGGATCGGACCGCAGAGGTCGCACGCGCCTCAGGAGCCGAAGTGCGTACCGAACGACGCCGGGGCAAGGGACATGTGGTTCGACGGATGTTCGCCGACATCGATGCCGACATCTATGTTCTGGTCGATGGCGATGCGACCTATGACGCGACCAGCGCGCCGCGCATGATCGATTCGCTGATGTCGAATCATCTCGATATGGTGGTCGGCTTTCGCGTCGACCAGGCGCAAGCTGCCTATCGGACCGGGCATCGCACTGGCAACCTGATGCTGACCAGTTTTCTTACTTCGGTATTCGGCGATTCCTTCAAAGATATTCTTTCCGGTTACCGGGTATTCTCTCGGCGTTTCGTCAAATCATTTCCGGTGCTGTCGGATGGTTTCGAGATCGAAACCGAACTCAGCGTTCATGCGCTCGAACTGGCGTTACCCGTCACCGAGATCGAAACACCCTATTACGCGCGTCCTGCGGGATCGTTCAGCAAGCTCAACACCTGGCGCGATGGTTTCCGGATTCTCGGCACTATCCTGAAACTCTACCGGTCGGAAAAACCGCTGCGTTTCTTCACCGCAATGGGGATCTTCCTGATGGTGGTGTCGATCGGCCTCGCTATTCCGGTTGTCGAGACCTATCTGGAAACGGGCCTCGTTCCCCGGCTACCGACCGCAGTGCTTTCCATGGGTGTAATGATCATGGCGGTGCTGGCGGTATCCTCCGGGCTGGTGCTCGATACCGTTACTCGCGGTCGCCGCGAGATGAAGTTGTTGGCGTATTTATCCCAGGCGCCAACCGGCGGGGCCGTCACTGTAATCGCTCCCACGGGAGCGAGGAATGATTTAAGTGCGTCGCCCGCCCTTCTCCGCCAGCCAACGTCGACCTAAATGAACCTCGACGGGGTCATTCTTTCTTGACCCTCTCACCCGAGCAATCCCCGGTACAGTGCGTTAGATTGCCATTTAGTTGAGACTCCCACTGCTAAAACATGAACGCAAGGCGAAGCGAAACCCGCCGCTGCGAATTCAGGTCGCTGCGCTCTTTTTCTTTTTCGCCCGCCGTTCCGGCCTGGGTGGTGCGACCGGTTCGGGCGCCTTTTCGATCGAAGACAGACGTCCCGCCGTAAAGGTGTAGATTCCGGCGCGGGGCCCGTGCAGGAACGTCAACACCGCGACACGATCGCCGTGCGGATTGTTGGAAAGGCTGACATTGTCCGGCGCGCCGATGCCGCGCGTCACGTCGCATTCGGTGTGGCCCAGCGCGACCGTGCCCGTTACAGGCGCCGTGGACGCCGTGGTTGTCGGCCCCCCTGCGGCGCCGTCGGAAAGCGCGCTTGATTCGCCCGCGCCGATCGGCGGCGCCATGCCCGGACAAAGGCCGTCCGCGCTGATGAGATCGTCCGGCGTTACCGGCTTGTCCGGCGTCAGCGGCGGCGTTTCGATCGAGACGTTCTTGACGAACAGCCTGCCGGATCGCGAGAACCAGTCCGCATCCTTGGACAGAAGGTCGGATGACAACATGTCCGATGCGCTGCCGCAGCCCGTGACGAGCGGCGCCAACAGAAGCAACGACATCAAGGCCCTTCGGCGAAATCTGGGCTGTCTCACGATGAACTCTGTTCCCGACCGATCCTGACGACTCGTCCGAACACCAATTTGAGGCATGACCATGGCTGGCCGACAGCCAATATCAGAAAGCCTCAAATATTAACAAATTACAATATATATCGGCGTATATATCGCTATTGGCGGCGCTGCCAGCGCCCCCGGTCGTCCGCCTGCCAGTAAGTCACATCGAATCCTCGCGACTTGCAGTCGGCCCAGACGGTTCGCGCCGCCTCCAGGGCGACGCCGTCGTCGCCGTCGAAGACCAGTACCAGCCGTTCGTAGGCCTCCGGGCTCTCCGGCAGCGGCGCATTGTCGATCAGAAACATGACGGTTGCCCGATTGGGATTATGCCCGTCGATTGTCAGCACGATCGGCTGCTCGCTGGCATCCTTGATCCGCCAGGTCGCATGCGGCAGGAACGAATCGTCACGATAGGTCCACAGATGCGTGTCGAGCGCATCGGCGCGTTCCTCGGACGTTGTATGGACGACGGCCCGCCAGCCGCGCTCGAAGGTCTTTTCGAGCAGCGGCGGCAGGACATTTTCAAGCGACATGTTCTGCAAATGATAGAACAGGACCTCGGTCATCGCCGCGCTTCGTAGTACTCCGCAACCAGCCGATCCAGCAGGCGGACGCCGAAGCCGGATCCCCAACTCTGATTGATGTCGGATTTCGCAGCGCCCATCGCGGTTCCCGCGATGTCGAGATGCGCCCACGGCGTGTTGTCGACGAACCGCTGCAGGAATTGCGCAGCCGTGATCGAGCCGCCGAAGCGGCCGCCGATGTTCTTCATGTCGGCGAACTGCGAATCGATCAGCTTGTCGTATTCGGGCGCAAGCGGCATGCGCCAGACCCGCTCGCCGGTCTCGAGGCCGACTTTGGTGAGCCGTTCCGACAGTTGATCGTTGTTGGAGAACAGGCCGGCGTGTTCGGTGCCGAGCGCCACCATGATCGCCCCGGTCAGCGTCGCAAGGTCGACCATGATCTTCGGCTTGAATTTTTTCGCGACGTACCAGAGCACGTCGGCGAGGACCAGCCGGCCTTCCGCGTCGGTATTGATGACCTCGATGGTCTGGCCCGACATCGAAGTCACGATATCGCCGGGCCGCTGCGCATTGCCGTCGGGCATGTTCTCGACGAGACCGATCGCGCCGACGACGTTGACCTTCGCCTTGCGCGTCGCGAGCGCGTGCATCAACCCGACCACGCAGGCCGCACCGCCCATGTCGCCCTTCATCTCCTCCATGTTGGAGGCGGGCTTGATCGAAATACCCCCGGTATCGAAGCAGACGCCCTTGCCGACGAAAGCGACCGGCGGCTCGCCCTTCCTGCCGCCGTTCCAGCGCATGACCACCGTCCGGCTGGGTCGCGTCGACCCCTGCCCGACGCCCAGCAGCGCGCCCATGCCGAGCCTGGTCATCGCCTTGACGTCGAGGACGTCGATTCTGACGCCGGCCGTGCGCAGCCGGCTGGCGCGTCGCGCGAATTCCTCGGGATAAAGCACATTCGGCGGCTCGTTCACGAGATCGCGCGCGATGATGACGCCCTCGACAACGTGATTGGCCGGCGCGAACGCCTTCTTCGCGGCGGCGACGTCGGCGACCGCGATCGACACGTCGGCATGCAGCGCCGCCGTGTCGTCGCCGTCTTTCTTTTTGGTCTTGTAACGATCGAATTTGTAGGCGCGCAACCGCATGCCAGAAGCCAGCGACGCCGACTGATCGGGGCTTATCGCCGCCGAGGGCAATTCGGCAATGACCGTCACGGCGCCGCCATCGCCGCGAATCTTTCCGGCGAGAACGCCGCCAAACTTGAGGAAATCGCTGTCCTTGAGGGCCGATGCCTTGCCGACGCCGACGACGATCAGGCGATCAACCTTGAGGCCCTCCGGCGCGAGGATATCGAGCGTGGCGGCGCTTTTGCCCTTGAACCGATTGGTCGCCGAGGCTCGTTTGACGACTGCGGCTGACGCGCCGAGCGCCTTGCTCGCAGCCCGGCCGAATTTCAGAGTCTCGTCGCAGAACACCACGAGGATGCCGCGCGGCGCGGCCGAAAACGGAACAAAGCCGACCTTGACGGCGTCGGGCATCAAAAATCCTCCAGAATCAAGGGCGGCGCAGCGTCGAAACAGGCTGGCTTGTGAAGGGCCGACTATGACCTGTCAAAGGCAACGCTGCCAAGGGTCCGCGATCCCGGATCAGCCATCCGCAGCCGTTATGGCTCCAAAACACACTCGCGGGCGCATTTGATGTTCGCCGCCGTGCCGGCAAGGTGACATGGGCTGGAATTTAACCATAATCGATGCGCATTGAGGCCCGGCCATTTTGTTGACAGATCAAAGGGATGGTACTGAGGGGCGAGTCAGGTAAAACATTGCCGGGGCTTTGGGGGAAGCCTCCACCGGAATCGGGACGCGACTGGTTGTGCCGATCCGGAGGACGGGGGGTCGTTCAGACCAATGGGGTCGATCGATAAGTATATTTTCCGGACGACGCTGGCGTCGTTCCTCGTGGTCCTGGTCAGCCTGACGGGCGTGATCTGGATTACGCAGGCGTTGCGCGGCATCGACCTGATGACGAGTCAGGGCCAGACCATCCTGACGTTTCTGGGGATCACCAGCCTCGCGATTCCGGTGCTGGTGCTGATCATCTCGCCGATCGCGCTGATGATCGCGATTTCGCACACCCTCCACAAGCTTGCGACCGATTCCGAAATCATCGTGATGAACGCTGCCGGCCTGTCGCCGTTTCGGCTGTTCCGGCCCTTCATCTACGCCACCGTGGTCGTGGCTTTGCTGGTGGCGTTCATCGCGGCCTATCTCGCGCCCGACGGCATGCGCCGGCTGAAACGATGGGACGCCGAAATCACCGCCGACGTTCTGGCGAACGTTCTGCAGCCCGGGCGATTTGCGCAGCTCGATCCGAATCTGACGATCAGGGTTCGGGAACGCCAGCCCGGCGGCCTGCTCGTCGGGATCTTCATCGACGACCGCCGCAATCCGAACGAGCGGCTCAGCATCATTGCCAACCAGGGAACCGTGACGAAAAACGACCAGGGATCGTTCCTCGTTCTGGAGAACGGACATCTGGAGCGACTTGAAGCCGGCAAGCGCGAACCGAACATGGTGGCGTTCCACCGCAATGCGTTCGACATGTCGAAATTCTCAAACCGGGGGCACGACGTCGTTTACGGCATCCGCGAGCGCTACCTCTGGGAACTGATCGCGCCGGACCCGGCGGACCCGCTGGTTCAACAACTGCCGGGCCAGTTCCGCGCCGAACTTCACGATCGCTTCACGGCGCCGATCTATCCGTTTGCCTTCGCCGCGCTGACCTTCGCATTCCTCGGAACCCCGCGCACGACGCGTCAGAGCCGCAATTTCTCCATGGGGGCTGCGATCGCCTCCGTGTTCGGCCTGCGCATGGCGGGCTTTGCACTTTCGGTCATGACCGTGAAGTCACCCACAGCTGCGCTTCTGCAATACCTGCTTCTGTTCGGCGCGATCGGCCTCAGCATCCGTGTGATCGTTGCCGGAACCGTGCTCGAACCGCCGGCCGCGTTGATGGAGGCGATCAACAGATCGAACGCGCGGCTCCTCCGCCTGTTCGGGAGGCCAGCCGCCGCATGAGCATGTTGACGAACACATTGGGTCGCTATTTCGCCGGCCGTTTCGCGGTGGCCGCGCTCGGCGTGTTCGTCAGCATCTTCCTGCTTCTCGTTCTCGTCGACTACATCGAAATGGTCCGGAGAACGTCCGGACTTGTCTCGGCGTCGGCGATCATGGTCGCGGAAACATCGCTCTTCAGGGTGCCGCAGCTGCTGGAGAAACTGACGCCGTTTTGTGTGCTGATCGGCGCCATGACCTGCTACCTGGCCTTGTCGCGGCGGCTCGAACTGGTGGTGGCGCGCGCCGCGGGCGTCTCCGCATGGCAATTCATCTCGCCGGCGCTCGCCTCCGCGCTCGTCCTCGGCGTGCTCGCGACCACAGCCTACAATCCGATGTCCGCCAACCTGCGCGAACTGTCCAAGCAGATGGAAGCCGAACTGTTCGGCAGCGCCCCCGCAGGAGGCCTGCAGGACGCGTCGGGCTTCTGGATCAATCAGGTGACGGACGAGGGTCAGGCCATCATCAACGCCGCGCGCAGCGAACAGCAGGGCGTCCGCCTGACCGGGCTCACGGTGTTCAGGTTCGACCCCGACTTCCAATTCAGGGAGCGTATTGAGGCACGCGAGGCGACCCTCGAGGAGCACCACTGGCTGTTCAAGGATGTTCGCCGCTTTACGCTCGACCGCCCTCCGGTCGAGCAGGAACGATTCGTCCTGCCGACCAGCCTCACTCCGGCCCAAGTGCGGAACAGTTTTTCGACCCCCGAGACTGTGTCATTTTGGCAACTACCGGGCTATATCAGGTCATCCGAAAGTTCGGGGTTCGCCACCGCAGGCTACCGGCTGCAATATCACAAACTCCTTGCACAGCCGTTTTTGCTGGCTGCGATGGTGATGTTGGCAGCTTCGGTGAGCCTCCGGTTCTTCCGCTTCGGCGGCGTGCAGAAGATGGTTTTAAGTGGCGTGGGATCGGGCTTTCTGCTCTATGTCCTGTCCAAGGTAACCGAGGATTTGAGCAAGGCCGAATTGATGAATCCGATTGCTGCGGCGTGGCTGCCTGTCTGTGTGGGCGGCCTCGCCGGCTTTTTGGTCTTGCTGTACCAGGAGGACGGGTAGTGGCTGCAATCGCCGCCCCCCGAAGACGCTTGCCTGCCTGCAAGCGGCGCACCTCCCCGCGCCGCCGCCGGATCGGTATGTCCGCGATTCTGACCTCCCTGGCCCCGGCAGCGCTTGGCCTGCTCACCATCGCCTCGCTGGGTATCGTCACGATCACACCGGCCGCGGCTCAAAGTTTCTCCTTCAATCCTCACCCGACAAAGCCCAAGCCTCCGCCGGCGCAGAACAACGGGCAGATGCTCGTTCAGGCAACCGAACTCGATTACGACTACAACAACTCTCGCGTGTCGGCGGTCGGCAACGTGCAGATCTTCTACAACGGCACGAGTGTCGAGGCGGACAAGGTCATCTACGACCAGAAGACGAAGAGGCTCCACGCCGAGGGCAACATCCGCATGACCGATGCGGACGGCAAGATCACCTACGCCAACATCCTCGATCTGAGCGACGACTACCGCGACGGCTTTGTCGACTCGCTGAGGGTCGACACCGCGGACGCCACGCGCATGGCGGCGAGCCGGGCCGACCGGACCAAGGGCAACTACACCGTCTTCGAAAACGGCGTCTACACCGCCTGCGCGCCCTGCAGGGAGGATCCGAAAAAGCCTCCGCTGTGGCAGGTCAAGGGCGCCCGCATCATTCACGATCAAACCGAGAAGATGCTGTATTTCGAGGACGCCCGACTGGAATTCTACGGCGTCCCGCTCGCCTACATGCCGTTCTTCTCCACGCCCGATCCGACGGTGAAGCGCAAGAGCGGCTTTCTGATGCCGTATGTGACTTCCTATAATCCTTTCGGGGTCGGGGTGGAGGTCCCCTATTATTTCGCGCTCGCGCCGAACTACGATCTGACTCTCTCGCCGCGCTTCACCACGCGGCAGGGCGTGCTGGTGCAGGGTGAGTTCAGGCAGCGCCTCCTCGACGGCGCCTATCAAATCCGCGCTTATGGAATTGACCAACTGGATCAAAAGGTGTTTGCCGGACAACCCGGCGATCGCCAGTTCCGCGGCGGTTTCGATACCCAAGGACAGTTTGCATTAAACGACAAGTGGGTCTGGGGCTGGGACGGCGTCCTGGTGAGCGATTATTATTTCTTCTCCGACTACCGGTTGAAGCAATACAGCGATCCCCTGCAATCGTTCCTCAGCCTGCCGACCGAGGCGATCTCGCAACTCTATTTGACCGGCGTCGGCAACCGCAGCTATTTCGATGCGCGTGCGGTCCACTATCTGAGCTTCTCGGGCAACCAGAGCCAGGTTCCGATCATTGCGCCGGTCATCGACTATTCGAACGTCATCAACCATTCGGTCATCGGCGGAGAGTTCAGCTACAAGTTCAACTTCACCAATCTCACGCGCGATCAGGCGCAGTTCGATCCGATCTCGACGCTGGCGAACACCTCTTTCCTGTGTCTCCCGACGTCAGCCGATCCGATGGCGCGGACACCCAACAACTGTCTTCTGCGCGGCGTTCCCGGCACCTACACGCGCCTGACGGCCGAAGCGCAGTGGCGGAAGTCGTTCACCGATTCCTACGGCCAGATCTGGACACCGTTCGCTTCGCTTCGCGCCGACGCGATCAATGCCGACATCTCGAACCAGCCGGGCGTTTCCAACTTCCTGCAGCCGGGCAATGCGAGCACTGTCCGCTTCATGCCCGCGGTGGGTCTCGAGTATCGCTACCCCTTCATCAACGTTCAGCCCTGGGGCACCACGACGATCGAACCGATCGCGCAGGTCATCATCCGCCCGAACGAGAGCTATGCAGGCAAGCTGCCGAATGAGGACGCACAAAGCCTGGTCTTCGACGCCACCAACCTTTTCAGCGTCGACAAGTTCTCCGGTTACGACCGCGTCGAAGGCGGCGGCCGCGCCAATGTCGGCGTAAAGGCGACGACCCAGTTCGATCAGGGCGGCTCGATCAATTTCCTGTTCGGCCAGTCCTATCACCTGTTCGGGCTGAACTCGTTCGCCGTTGCCGACCTCACCAATACCGGTGTCGATTCCGGCTTGCAGCGCAAGCAATCGGACTATGTGACGAGCATCAACTATTCACCCAACAGCATCTTCACGTTCAGCACGCGTGCGCGTTTCGACGACGAGACGTTGACCGTCCAGCGCTTCGAGGCCGAAGGTCGTGCCAGCTTCAGCCGTTGGTCCGCGAGCGTGTTGTACGGCGACTATGCAGCGCAGCCGGACCTCGGTTATCTTACGCGCCGACGGGGCATTCTGGGTTCCGGTTCCGTCAAGATTGCATCGAACTGGGTCGTGCAGGGTGCGGCACGCTGGGATCTGGAATCCAACGAGATCAACCAGTATACAATCGGCGCAGGATACGTGGACGATTGCTTCGTCCTCGGCCTCAACTACGTTACCTCGTATACATATTCCGCAGGATCAACGCCGCCCCAGCTTAACCATTCTTTCATGCTTCAACTTGGTTTGCGGACACTGGGCCAGACCCGCGGAGGGAACGGAGCGGGCGTCCGGTGATTGCAGGGCGGCGGCTCTGTGGACGTGGCAGGCAACGCCGCTCGATGTGGGCCCGATCCGGTTGACAAGAGATCTGCTAGTGCCACCGACATGAAAATCATCCTGCTCTTCCGGCCGTTCCGCTGCTTTGCCATATTCGCAGTTCTTCTGTCGGCGTGCCTGAACTCGCCGCTGCATGCGCAGTCCGTGGCGGTCATGGTCAATGGCGAGCCGATCACCACGTTCGATATTGAACAGCGCAGCCGGCTGATTCAAATATCCACGCACAAGTCTCCGACCCGGCAACAGGTGATCGACGAGTTGATCGACGAAAAGGTGAAGATCAGGGAAGCCAAGAAATACGGCGTGAACCCGACTTCGTCGGATATCGATCAGGCCTATGCCAGCATGGGCGCGCGAATGCGAATGTCGCCCGACCAGCTGACGAAATCGCTCGCCTCGCAAGGTGTCCGCCCGGATACCATCAAGGCGCGCCTGAAGGCCGATCTCGTCTGGGGAAGCCTCGTGCGCGGGCGCTTCAAAGACAGTCTCCTTGTCAGCGATCGCGACGTGAACGAGGCGCTGAAGGCCAGCGGCGACGACCAATCGAAAACCGAAGGGTTCGAATACCAGATGCGTCCCGTGGTGTTGATCGTTCCGCGCGGCGCCGCCGCTTCCGTGATGGAGGCCCGTCGCAAGGAAGCGGAGTCCTTGCGCGAACGCGTTCAGTCGTGCGCGGATGCGGCTCGCCTTTTCAAGGCGATGCGGAACGCCACGATACGCGATACCGTCGTCAAGACCTCGGCCGATCTGCCGCCGCCGCTTCGCGATCTGCTCGACAAGACGCCCGTGGGGCATCTGACTCCGCCGGAGATCACGCGGCAGGGCGTGGAAATGGTAGCTGTCTGCGAAAAGAAGGTGACCAGCGTGGATACCCCGAAGAAAAAGGAAATCCGCGAGAAGATGTTCGCCGCCAAGTATGAGAAGAAATCCAAGGATTACCTGGACGACATTCGGAAATCCGCGATGATCGAGTATCGTCAGGGTAGCCCCGGGAAAAAAGGGGAGTAGTAGGGACGTTCGCGTCCTCGCTTCCGAGGGCACGACCCCAATATTGTGAGCGGCGGCATGTGCTGACGGAGGCCGCGCTGGAGCGACCGCGTTGTGAAGCCTCTTGCACTGACCCTTGGCGAGCCGGCCGGCATCGGACCTGATATCGCGATCGCAGCGTGGCTCCGCCGTAACAGCGATTCCGTTCCCCCGTTCTATCTCCTCGGCGACCGGGCCTTCATCTCGGCGCGTGCGAGGTTGCTTGGCGTCGATCTCCCCCTGGCAGAGGTCGCTGGCGGCGACGTCTGCCGGATATTTACGGACGCGCTTCCGATCACTTCTACCGGCTATCCGACGACCGCGCGGCCTGGTCATCCCGACGACAACAGTGCGGCCGCGGCCATCGGGTCCATCCGCCAAGCGGTCAGCGATGTCATTGCCGGACACGCAGCCGCGATCGTCACCAACCCGATCGCCAAGAGCGTGCTCTACCGTGCCGGCTTCGCTCATCCCGGCCACACCGAGTTTCTCGCCGAACTGGCGGCGGGCGATGGCAAGCCGCGGCAACCGGTGATGTTGCTGTGGTCGTCCGACCTTGCGGTGGTGCCCGTCACGATTCATCTCCCTTTGCGCGAGGCGATCGCGACGCTGTCGAGCCCGATGATCGTGGACACCGTCCGCATCGTCGTTGCCGATCTGCGGTCACGCTTCGGAATCGTCCGGCCCCGCATCGCGGTATCCGGACTGAATCCCCATGCCGGGGAGGACGGTTCACTCGGAACCGAAGATCAGACGATCGTAGCGCCCGCCGTCGCGATCTTGCGCGCGGATGGGATCGACGTCAGAGGTCCGCTTCCCGCCGACACCATGTTCCATGAAGCGGCGCGACGGACCTATGACTGCGCGATCTGCATGTACCACGATCAGGCGCTGATCCCGGTCAAGACGCTGGCTTTCGACCGCGCGGTCAACGTCACGCTGGGGCTGCCGTTCATCAGGACATCGCCCGATCACGGCACGGCCTTCGACATCGCGGGCACCGGACGCGCCGACCCGTCAAGCCTGATCGCGGCGCTGCGTTTGGCCGCGCGAATGGCGGACTCAACGCACTCGGCATGAGCACGATTGATGACCTTCCCCCGCTCCGCGACGTCATCAAACGTCATGCGCTGTCGGCGCGCAAATCCCTGGGACAAAACTTTCTGCTCGATCTGAACCTTACCGCGCGGATCGCGCGCGCCGCCGGCCCGCTTCAAGATACGACTGTCATCGAGGTTGGGCCCGGCCCCGGCGGATTGACCCGCGCGCTGTTGGCAACCGGTGCCAAGCATGTGATCGCCATCGAGCGTGACGAGCGTGCCGTCGGGGCGCTGCAAGAAATCTCGGACCGCTATCCCGGACGCCTCACCATCGTCAACGCGGACGCGATGCAATTCGACCCGCGTCCGCTGCTCGGCCCGAAGCGCGCAAAGATCGTCGCCAACCTGCCCTATAACGTCGCAACGGCGCTTCTGATCGGCTGGCTGAGTGTCGAGCCATGGCCGCCCTGGTATGACGCGATGGTGCTGATGTTCCAGCGCGAGGTGGCCGAGCGGATCGTCGCCCGCGAAAACGAGGAAGCTTATGGCCGCCTCGGCGTACTGTCGAACTGGCGCGCTGAGACCAAAATCCTGTTCGACATCTCGCCTGCGGCCTTCGTGCCGCAGCCGCAAGTCACCTCCTCCGTCGTGCGGCTGGTGCCTCGCGACAAGCCCGAGCCTTGCGAGCGCCGTTTGCTCGAACAGGTCGCCGCCGCCGCCTTCGGACAGCGTCGCAAGATGCTGCGGCAAAGTCTGAAGTCGCTGCCCGTCGATCCGGCGTTGCTGACCGCAGCCGCCGGGATCGACCCGACCCGGCGAGCCGAGACCGTTCCGATATCCGGCTTTGTCGCCATGGCCCGGGAATTGGCGGACTTGCGAAACAGGGCAAACCGGGCCTGAGGAGAAAACGTGATGGCCATGATGAAACGCCAATCGCTCGTCAGGTTCGACGCGGCGTTGTGCGAAACCATTATCGATGCACCGAAGCCGCAGGGCCACGAGGTTCTGGTGCGGGTCGAGCGCTGCGGACTCTGCCATTCCGACCTGCATTTGCAGGACGGCTACATGGATCTCGGCAACGGCAAACGGCTGGACACGACCCGCGGCATGGCCCTGCCCTTCACCCTCGGCCACGAGATTGCCGGCGTTGTCGACGAAGTCGGCCCGGACGCGCCGAAAGACATCGTCGGGCGAAAGAAAGCGGTATTTCCCTGGATCGGCTGTGGCCAGTGCCGGGACTGCGTGGCCGGAGACGAAAATCTCTGCGCCAGGAACCGCTTTCTGGGCGTTTCGATCGACGGTGGATTCGCCACCCACGTGCTGGTGCCGGACGCAAAATACCTGCTCGACTACGATCCTCTATCGGTCAACATGGCGGCGACGCTGATGTGCTCGGGCATCACCGCCTATGGGGCGCTGAAGCGCCTCGTCGACCGGCCGCGCCAGCGCAACCTGCTGCTGATCGGTTTGGGCGGCGTCGGCATGATGGGACTTGCATTCGCACAGGCCATGTTCAAGCAGAAGGTATCCGTCGCGGACCTGAGTCCGGCTGCGCGGGAGACCGCGCTCGCGAACGGCGCTGCGGTCGCCTACGACCCGTCGGAAGCCGATATCGCCCGGCGCATCATCAAGGAAAACGACGGAGGCTTCGATGCTGTCGTCGACTTCGCCGGCAACGAGAAATCGATGAACTTTGCGGTCTCGACCGTCGCCCGCGGCGGAAAGATCGTGGTTTCCGGACTGATGGGCGGCAATTTCAACCTGCCGATCGTGCAGTGGATTTACAAGCGCATGACCATCGAAGGCTTCATGGTGGGCACGCTTGCCGAGGCGAAGGAGCTGATGGCGCTGGCGCGATCCGGCAGGATCAAGCCGACCCCGATGAGGGAGGAGCCGATGGGCGACGCTCAGAAATGGATGGAGCAATTGCGGGCCGGCAAGGTGGTCGGCCGCGTCATGTTCAAGAACTGACGAGCATTTCGCCGGCGCATGCCGACCTCGCCGGGCAAACCGGAAACCACGATACACTACCCGCAAAACGAGCATTTTCCTGCGCCGCTGGCCTCAATTAAGCCTCAGCCCTTCCGGATTTGTGGCGCAATACCACCCCAGTCTCTCCCGACAATTTGGCGAAGACCTCATTGCGTTCATCTCGTCATCATCGGGGATGCTCATGTCAAATCGTTCGGGGAAATTGCTCTCAACCTTTTTTATCGCTTCGTTCGCGGGCAGTGTGCTCGCAATCGCCGCACACGGTCCGGCGCGCGCAGACGATACCTGTCTTGCGGGTCCGCAAGCGACGACGCCGCGTGGAAGCCACTGGTACTATCGCATCGAACAGGGGACGAAACGTCACTGCTGGTATCTCGGCGCAGAACGCGGCAAGATCGCCCAGAAACCTGCCGCCAAGTCTCGACCGCATGCTCGCGCACCGGAAAAACTGGCCCAGACTGCGGAGCCGCCTTTGCAGCCGTCCGTCGCCAACGCCCGTGCGGAATTCGATGACGCGGCGCATGGTCAAGCGAACGCCAGCGCACCGCCGTCCGACACGACTTACTCGAGTGCGCACGACCAGGCGAGCGCCGCCCCCGTACCCTCCGAGGTGGCCTCGGTAGCCGAAGCGCCGACCGCCGCGACAGCCGATACCTCGCCATCGGCCGTGACCACGCGCTGGCCCGATCCCGCAAACACCAAGGCTCCGCCGATCCAGATGGCGGAGCAACAACAGCCGACCGCGCCGGAAACCGTGACATCCAGCCCGCAGTTGCAGAACGACCAGCCGCCGCCAGCGGCCGCGACCGCGCCGGCTCCGCAGTTGGTTGCCGAACGCAGCGAGCCCGGCCCCGCCGTCAGCATCGTCCGCGCCCCGGAATCCGAGCCAGCGTCCTATTCCATGCTGTTCCTGCTGGGCGGGCTGGCCGCCGCCCTGGGCTTCGCGGGAGTTCTCGGATTTGTGGTTGTCAGGTTTGGAAGCCTGAGCAGCGTCATGCGCACTCTTCCTCGATCGGAATCGATCCGGGACGTGGTCGACACCGGCCACCTTCCGCCATGGCAGCGGCGTGATAACGACATCGCACCGACACCGGCCCGCGACCCGCTCCGCACGCGGAGAGAGATCGAGGCGCAATCGCGCGACATCATGGAAATCCTCGCGCGAGCCTCTCGCGGAGCGGCGACGTAGCGATTAACGAAAGCGTTTCCAGCGAAGCATGTCCTCGGGTCTTTGACCCGAGGACAACCGGTTCGCGTCAAGACAACGCTTCAAATCAAAATCATGGAGTTCCGCTTCTCAACCCGTCGGAAGCGGGCTCTATGTCTCGAGTTGTTCTTGCAGTTCGCGCACGAACGCCGTCAATCCAGTTCGGCGCTCGCGCTTGAGCCGCTCCGCCTTTAGGATCGAGTGCACCTCGGCAAAGGCTTCATCGACATTCTGGTTGATGACAATGTAGTCGTATTCCGCCCAATGGCTCAGTTCATGCGCGGCGCGGTCCATCCGTCCGCGAATGACATGGTCGGGATCCTGGGCACGAGTGTGCAGACGTCTCTCCAGGTCGGCAGCGGATGGCGGCAGAATGAAGACGCTGACCACATCCGCTCGGGCTTTCTCGCGCAATTGCTGCGTGCCCTGCCAGTCGATGTCGAACAGCACGTCGCGACCCGATGACAGCGCCGCCTCCACCGGGATGCGCGGCGTACCATAACGATTGTCGAACACCGTGGCCCACTCCAGCAGTTCGTCGCGCTTGACCATCGCTGCGAACGTCGCCGTGTCGACGAACCTGTAGTCGCGGCCGTCGACCTCGCCCGGCCGCATCGGCCGCGTGGTGGCGGAGACCGACAGGGTCAAGCCCTGGACACGCTCGATCAACAGCCGCGACAGCGTGGTCTTGCCCGCTCCGGAAGGCGACGACAGCACGAACATCAGGCCGCGCCGTTCAACTCCATCGAAGCTCTGGCCGTGAGCAGCCATCGATCACTCCAAATTCTGGACCTGTTCGCGAAACTGCTCGACGACGTTTTTCATCGCCAGACCGATATTGGTCAATTCGAGATCGTTCGACTTCGAACAGCAGGTGTTTACTTCCCTGTTGAATTCCTGCGCGAGGAAATCGAGCCGCCGCCCGATCGGGCCGCCCGCTCCGATCAATTCCCGCGTCTGCGAAATATGCGAGGCAATTCGGTCGAGTTCCTCGCGGATATCAGCCCTCGTCGCGATCAGCACGGCTTCCTGATTGAGCCGATCCTGATCGAAGCGGTCCGATGTGTCGAGAAGTGCTGCGATCTGCTCCGCAAGCCGCGCCCTCACCGCTTCCGGCCGGCGGCCGGGCGCTGCCTCCGCCTTGCTCGCAAGGCGTTCGATCTCATCCATGCGCTGCGAAAGGATCTGGCCGAGCGCAACGCCCTCACGCTCGCGCATGTCGATCAGGCTGCGCAAGGCCTGCTCGAAAGCCTCGGCGACGGCGGCCTTCGCGGCCTGCTCCTCCGCATCGTCACTCTCCGGTTCAACGACTTCGAGAACACCCTTGATCGACAGCAGTCCGTCGATACTGGGCGCGACCGCGTCGATCCTGCCGGACAAATCGGCGGCGACCTTCAGGATGGATGCCAGCACGTCCTCGTTAATACGGATGACGGAAGCGGCGTTGCTGCGCTTCACGGTCAGATTGGCGTAGACGGTGCCGCGCGACAACACCTGGGCCGATCGCCTGCGTACCGCTGCTTCGACATCGTCCCAGCCCTGCGGCAGCCGTGTCCGAAAATCGAATCCCTTGGCGTTCACCGATTTCAGTTCCCATTCGAACGCATAAGGCCCGCTGGCGCCGTGGCTTCGCGCAAAGCCGGTCATGCTCGACAACGCCATTGCGTAGGTCTCCGAACCGTTTGGATCTGAAATTCGTGGGAACGGACGTTCCTACGTTAGAGCGTTTTCGAGCGAAGTGGAATCCGGTTCGCGTGAAGAAAACGCGTCAAATCAAGAATCTAAAGCATGATCCCGAAACAGTGGAAACCGGTTTTCGGATAAGACCATGCTCTATCAGAAAAGCTGAGGCTGGAGTCCGATTCAACCAGGCTGGAGCGGACTGAGAGGTTTTGCAGGCGAGTGTATCCACGCTCCGAGTCAAACCCGACTGCTGCGCGGAGTGCAACTCTATTGTTGGACGGTATTCCGCGAAGGATCTGCCGCGCCCTGCCGGGCCGGCCGGGTCCGTTTCCGCGGCGCGGGCTTTGCGGCGGGCGTTTCTTCCGTCGGCTCGGCATCCGCCGCTGGCGGCGCCGCTGCCGCCGGTGGCGGCTGAGACGCAGGCTGCTGGGGCGATTGCGGCGGATCGTCCGCCGGCTCGACCGTATCGTTCTGGATCTGCTTCTCCATGGTCCTCAGCCGGGCGACGTTCTTCTGATGCTGCTCGTAGGTCTCGGTGAAGGTGTGCCCCCCGGTCCCATCAGCAACGAAGAACAAATCGCGAGTCCGCGCCGGATTTGCCGCAGCTTCGAGCGAGGCCCGGCCGGGGTTCGCGATCGGTCCGGGCGGCAATCCGTCAATCACATAGGTGTTGTAAGGGGACGGCTGCGCGATCTCGCTGCGTCTGATCGGCCGCCCCAGCGTTCCCTTGCCGCCCACCAGGCCATAGATGATCGTCGGATCGGACTGCAGCTTCATTTTCTGCTTCAGGCGATTGGCGAACACCGCCGCAACCCGGCTGCGCTCATCGGCCCTGCCCGTTTCCTTTTCGATGATCGATGCGAGCGTGACGAGCTGCTCCGGCGTCTTGACGGGGGCGTCGGGAGCGCGGCGTTCCCAGATTTCCGCGAGCACGCGCTTCTGCGCCTGTTGCATGCGCTGGACCACCTGCTCGCGACCCGTTCCACGCGGGAATTTATATGTCTCGGGCAGCAGCGTGCCCTCGCGCGGAATCTCGCGAATGGTCCCAGAGAAGATATCGTTCTCGGAAAGCCGCGCGACGATCTGCTCGGAGGTCAAGCCCTCCGGAATCGTCACGAGATGCTGCACCACCTTGCCTTCGACCATGGTGCCGATGACATCGCGCAGGCTGGCGTTCTTCTGGAACGCATATTCGCCAGGTTTGAGATCGGCGCGCGCCTTCAGCGCGAACACGCTTCCGAAAAACGCCCAGCGATTGTTGTCGATCACGCCCTCGCGCTGGAGAATGTCCGCGATGTCTGTCATTCCGGCCCGCGCCGGAATGTTGACGATTTTCTCTTCCTGCAGCGGTCCGGGCGCCTCGATCTTCTGCTTTCCGTAGACATAGATTCCGCCAACGCCCAGCATCCCGACCAGCACGAGCGTGATGATCGCGTTACCGGCTATCACCAGCGGGCTGCGGACACGCGCGGAGCGCTTCGGCGGCGGTGGCACTTGTTCGGGTTCGAGTGCGGCACGCGGACTGCGCGGAGAAATGGGCGGCCTCTCAGTCATCGATGTAACCTAAAATCCTGTCGGTTCAATCGCGGCCGGCGAATTCGTTGCCCCGGCCAACAGCATACGCCCGCAACGTTTCCAAGAACACCTGCCGCAACGGAACGCAAATGTCAGAAACGGACCACTAGGATTTATCATCGAATGCGGCGAAACGGTGGATTTGCTGCCGTCACGCGTTAATCAACCACGCGCCGCACGATCACGGACGCGTTTGTGCCACCAAATCCGAACGAGTTCGATAGAGCGATATTGATCTCTCGTTGCCGCGCCTTGTACGGAACGAAATCGATCGTGCTTTCCACCGAGGGATTGTCGAGATTGATCGTCGGCGGTGCGATGTTGTCGCGAATCGCAAGGATGCTGAAAATCGCTTCGACCGCGCCGGCCGCGCCGAGGAGATGACCGATCGACGATTTGGTCGATGACATCGAAATCCTTGACGCAGCGTTGCCAAGCAGACGCTCCACTGCGCCCAGTTCGATTTCATCGCCGACCTGCGTCGACGTGCCATGGGCATTGATATAGTCGATGTCCGACGCGGAGATCCCTGCGCGCTTCATCGCCGCGCTCATGCTGCGATACGCGCCGTCGCCGTCCGGCGATGGCGAGGTGATGTGATAGGCGTCGCCCGACAGTCCGTAGCCGCTCACCTCGGCATGGATTCTCGCCCCGCGCCGCCGTGCATGCTCGTACTCCTCGAGCACAACGATACCGGCGCCCTCTCCCATCACGAAGCCGTCGCGATCCTTGTCGTAGGGACGCGAGGCTTTCTGCGGCGTGTCGTTGAATCCGGTGGACAGCGCGCGCGCCGCGCAGAAGCCCGCCATGCCGATGCGGCAGACCGGCGACTCCGCGCCGCCCGCCACCATGACATCGGCGTCGCCGAGCGCGATCAGGCGGCTGGCATCGCCGATCGCATGTGCGCCGGTCGAACAGGCCGTCACCACCGCATGGTTCGGCCCCTTCAGTCCGTGTTCGATCGACACGTAGCCCGAGGCAAGGTTGATCAGGCGTCCCGGAATGAAGAACGGCGACACCTTGCGCGCTCCCCGCTCCTTCATCAGGACCGCGGTGTCGGCGATTCCGGAGAGGCCGCCGATGCCGGACCCGATCAGGGTGCCGGTTGCGCAACGATCCTCCTCGGTCGCCGGATGCCAGTTCGCATCGTCGAGCGCCTGCTTTGCGGCGCTCATCGCGAAGATGATGAAGTCGTCGACCTTGCGCTGGTCCTTCGGCTCCATCCACTGGTCGGGATTGAAGGTTCCATCGGTCCCGTCGCCGCGCGGAACGATGCAGGCGATTCGGCACGGCAAGTCGGTCGTGTCGAAGGTCTCGATCTGCTTCGCGCCGCTTTCGCCACCGAGGATTCGTTTCCAGGTCGGCTCCACGCCGCAGCCAAGCGGCGACACCATGCCCATACCCGTAACGACGACGCGCCTCATAGGAAAAACTCCGGCCTCCGTGCCAGCCATAAGGAAAAGCCGGTGGACCGTTCAGTCACGGTCCGCCCGGCTTCATCAAGACCGCGCGAGAGCGTCAGCTTTTCGCGTTCTTCTCGAGGAACTTGGTGGCATCGCCAACGGTCAGAATCGTCTCCGCCGCGTCGTCGGGAATTTCGCAGCCAAACTCTTCCTCGAAGGCCATCACGAGTTCGACGGTATCGAGACTGTCGGCACCCAGATCGTCGATGAAGCTGGCATTATCGACGACCTTCTCGGGCTCTACGCCAAGGTGCTCGACCACGATCTTCTTAACCCGCTCGCCAATCTCGCTCATTATTAAACCTCGCGTTTGTTCAATTGGACCCGACTGCAAAACGAGTCTTTGTGGAGCGTTAACTCGTCAAGTTTCTGTCGCTATTGCAGTCGTGTAGAATCGGTCTGTTCCGCCTTGAGCGGGTGCGGACCGGCAAACGACGGCAGCCTCCGCACCGCCAATATACAGGGTTTCAAATTCCTGCAATGGCGTTCTTTGCCCACCCGTTATTCGTCCGGTTATCACACATCGAAAGCTTTGACTACAAGCCCCGGTGGAAGGGCCCAAAACCCCTCAAATCATTGCCATTCCGCCGTTGACATGGATGGTCTGTCCGGTCACGTAAGCCGCTTCGTTCGAACTCAGGTAAACCGCCGCCGCCGCGATATCCTCCGGCGTCCCCAGCCGCGCCGCCGGGACTTTCGTCAATATCGCCTCACGCTGCTTGTCATTCAGCGCATCGGTCATCGCCGTCGAAATAAATCCGGGTGCGATGCAGTTTGCCGTCACCCCACGCTTGGCATATTCCGCCCCCAGCGTCTTGATCATGCCGATCAGCCCCGCCTTCGATGCGGTGTAGTTGCCCTGACCCGGATTGCCGGTCACGCCGACCACCGAGGTGATCGCGATGATGCGGCCGAAGCGCTTGCGCATCATCAATTTGGTTGCGGCGCGGGCCAGACGGAACGTCGCGGTCAGATTGATCCGGATGACGTCGTCCCAATCCTCGTCGCGCAGTTGCACGAACAGGTTGTCCCGGGTGACGCCGGCGTTGGCGACGAGGATATCGACCTGCCCCATCGCCTTCTCGGCATCGGGCACCAGCGCCTCGACCTCAGCCGTTTCGGACAGGTTGCAGGGCAGCACGTGGACCCGCTCGCCAAGCGATCCCGCCAGAGCCTCCAGCACCTCGCGTCGGGTGCCGGAAATTGCGACCGTCGCGCCCTGCGCATGCAGCGCCTTCGCGATGGCGCCTCCGATGCCACCGGTCGCGCCGGTCACGAGCGCGGTCCTGCCGCTCAAATCGAACATGTCGCCCCCGTCTGAACATTTCCCGAGTTAAACGAAAATCGCAATTCGTGTCCCGTTTGCCGCAAGGAAATACCGCTCGTCAATAACCCTGCTCCAGCCGCGATAGTCTTCTTGCGCAGGAAAGGGGCAAGTTTCACCGGCGTCGGCATGGTGTCGATTCATCGTCAATTCAGACCGCAAGCTCCTACCACCCCTAACCACATCCGTTCTGCTTCCATCGCGTGCATGGAAGGGATTGCGATGTGTGCCCTTGAAGACTTTGGCCTGATCGGCTGCATCCTGATTGTCTGCGCGCTCGCCCTGTAGCGTTGGCGCGTGGTTGTTGCTCATGAACGAGGAACGGGAGAACACCTGTCCGCGATGCGGTCTGGCCATGACGCCGGACAAATCCGCGACTGTCAAAAGACCGGCCCGCCGATGCCCGCATTGCGAGACAGAAGCCGACCCGCTCCGAGGCTCGGCGCGCGGCTGGATCAACAGCACGCTGAAACCGCCCGAATGAATCCCACCGAATGGCACACGGCACGTCCTGCGGAGCCCTGACCTCACCTGACCTCAGCACGTGGCGGCGATCGCATCCCTGGCGGAGGCGATGTCGCCGGGACCCCCGACCGCGATGCCGACGGCGCCTTCCGCGATACGCTTCACGAGACCGGTGAGTACCTTGCCCGAACCTATTTCCAGGAAATGCGTGACGCCGTGAGCGGCCATATAGGCCACGCTTTCGCGCCAGCGCACCGTGCCGGTGACCTGTTCCACCAGAAATTTCCGGATCGTGTCGGGATCGCTGACCGGACCGGCGGTGACATTCGCAACCACCGGCGCCACCGGCCTGCTGACCGTGACCTTGGCGAGCGCCTCCGCCATGACGTCCGCCGCCGGCTGCATCAGCTTGCAGTGAAATGGCGCAGATACCGGCAGCAGCATCGCGCGCCTGGCGCCTTTGCTCCTGGCGATCTCGAGTGCGCGGTCGACCGCCGCCTTGTCGCCCGACACGACAACCTGGCCGCCGCCGTTATCGTTCGCGGCCTGGCAGACCTCGCCCTGCGCGGCTTCCTCGGCAACCGCCACGGCAGCGGCGTAATCGAGACCCAGCAACGCCGCCATCGCGCCGACGCCGACCGGAACCGCCTTCTGCATCGCAACACCGCGCGTCCGCAGCAGCCGCGCCGTGTCGGCGATGCTCAGACTTCCCGCAGCCGCAAGCGCCGAGTATTCCCCGAGCGAGTGTCCGGCCACGAAGGCGGCATCGCGGGCCACCGAAAATCCGGCTTCGGCCTCAAGCACGCGGAGCGTGGCGAGGGAGACCGCCATCAACGCCGGCTGGGCGTTCTCCGTCAGTTGCAGGGTTTCCGCGGGTCCATCCCAGATCACGGCGGTCAGTTTCTCGCCGAGAGCCGCGTCCACCTCGTCGAAAACGACTTTCGCGGCCGGAAAAGCCTCGGCGAGCGCCTTGCCCATGCCTACAACCTGAGACCCCTGGCCGGGAAAGGTAAATGCCGCCGTCATGCAATTGCCCCCTTGAATCGGGGCGAGAGACACCGCGCGCCGGATGATGTCAAGACGAACGCGGGTCAGGACGATTCGGACGATCCGGGAAGCGAGGAACTGCACCGCCTTCCCTTGCCTTTGGGCCGAAAATCCGTATAAGTCCGCGCCATCCGTGGATCCCGGCCGGGAGCTGAACGGACGGTCTCAGCAATCTCACCTTTCAGGCGATATTGATGCGGCAGGGCCCGTCGGTCCGTCGTCCCGTGCTTCCGCCTTCTGAGCTTATCCCGAGTCCTTTCCGAAGGTCTCGAAGGGCTTGCCGCCGAGGTCCGCGCCAACGTCAGGAAAGGATATCCATGCCTCTCTATGAGCATGTTTTTCTCGCGCGTCAGGATGCGAGTTCCCAGCAGGTCGAGGAACTGACCAACCAGATTACCGGCGTGATCACCGGATTGGGCGGCAAGGTCACCAAGACCGAGAACTGGGGCGTTCGCTCCCTCACCTACCGCATGAAGAAGAATCGCAAGGCGCATTTCGTGCTGCTCAACATCGACGGCCCCGCCGCGGTGGTCAACGAAGTCGAGCGCCAGGAACGCATCCACGAGGATGTCATCCGCTATCTGACCGTGCGCGTCGAAGAGCACGAGGAAGGCCCCTCAGCGATGATGCGCAAGGCCGATCGGGACCGCGAGCGCGACGATCGCGGCGGCGGATTCCGGGGTGACCGCGAAGGCGGAGGCTTCCGCGGCGACCGTGGTCCGCGCCGTCCGCGCGACGATGCCAGCGCAGTGGTTGAGGAGTAAGAATCATGGCTGATGCCGGTGCACGCCGTCCGTTTTTTCGCCGCCGCAAGACCTGCCCGTTCACGGGTTCGAATGCGCCGAAAATCGACTACAAGGATTCCAAGCTGCTGATGCGTTACGTCTCCGAGCGCGGCAAGATCGTGCCGAGCCGCATCACGGCGGTCTCCGCCAAGAAGCAGCGCGAGCTCGCGCGTGCGGTCAAGCGCGCGCGCTTCCTCGGCCTGCTTCCTTACGTCATTCGCTAGAGCGTTTTCGAGCGAAGTGGGGACCGGTTCGCGTGAAGAAAACGCGTCAAATCAATCATAGAGCCCCGCTTCTGATTCCTTCAGAAGCGGAAAGGCTCTAGAGAACATGATCCCGAAAAGTGGCAACCGGTTTTCGGATAAGATCATGCTCGATCAAAAAGACAGGCTGGCGTCTGATTCAAGGAATTGGATCAGAATCTAGTTGACGAGCGGCGGCGGCGTTTACGTACGCCGCCAGTCATCTTTCATAAGGTTTCCGGGGTACCCCGGTCGCCGATGGTTGGGGTTCAAAAGAACCTCTAACCGCTCGAAGGGAGCGGGACAGCTGATGATCAGGAATCTTCTCATCGCAGTCGCAGCCGGCTGCGCCTCGGCGCTGATGTTCGCCTCGATCATTTCGGGAGCGATCGTCTCGCTGCTGCTGTTCTATCTGGCTCCACTGCCGCTGATGGTCGCGGCGATGGGATGGGGACCGACCAGCGCGGCGATCGGCGGCGCTTTGGCCGGCGCCGGTCTCGGCGCCATGTTCGGCCCGCCCTATTCCGCCGCCTTCGTGCTGACAGTCGCGTTGCCGGCCTGGTGGCTCGGACACCTGGTCCTGCTCGGCCGCCCGGTCGCGGCGGATGCGCCGCCCGAAAGGCCGCCGGAAAGAATGGGCGCAGCGCCGGCGGGACCGCCGCCGGTCGACTGGTATCCGCTCGGACGCATTCTGGTCTGGATCGCGTGCTTCGCCGCCCTGACCACGACTGCCGCGCTGCTCACGCTTGGTTCAGACGCCTCGACGATTACAGAGACGCTGCGCCACGGGTTGCTGCGCATCGTCAACATCCAGGACGCCGGATCAGGCGATCGGGCCTCCGAAGTCGTCGACGCGTTTGTGGCGATCGCGCCCGCCGCCGCCGCAACGATCGCGATGACGACGTTGACGCTCAATGTGTGGCTCGCGGCCAAGGTCACCGCCACCTCCGGCCGGCTGCGACGTCCCTGGCCCGACATGAAGACAATAACGCTCCCGCCGATGACGCTGGTTGCGATGATGGTGGCGCTGGCGCTGTGCTTCGTCGGCGGCCTGCCGGCGATCCTGGCCCAGATCGTTACCGCATGCTTGATGATGGCATATGCGCTCGTGGGTTTCGCCGTGCTCCACACGATCACCCTCGCACAACGCGGTCGCGGACTGTGGCTGACCTGCGTTTACGCGATCGTGCTGATGTTTGTCTGGCCGGTGATCGCCATCGTGGGTGTCGGCATCGCCGATGCGATTTTTGGTTTTCGCCAACGCTACGTGCAACGGCGCATGCCTCCGCCGCTCGCACCTCGATCGTGAATCAACACTAACTCGCTTAACTCCGAACAAGAGGATCGAACATGGAAATCATTCTGCTGGAACGCGTGGCCAAGCTTGGCCAGATGGGCGATGTCGTGAAGGTGAAGGACGGTTTTGCCCGCAACTTCCTTCTCAAGCGCGGCAAGGCCCTGCGCGCAACCGCCGACAACCGCGCCAAATACGACGGCATGAAAGCCGAACTCGAAGCCAACAATATCAAGGCCAAGGGCGAAGCCGCGAAGGTCGCCGAGAAGATTGACGGTCGCGACATCGTCATCATCCGCCAGGCCTCCGAAACCGGTCAACTGTTTGGCTCGGTCACGGTCCGTGACATCGTGGCCTCGCTGGCCGCGGACGGCATCATCGTCAGCCGCCCGCAAGTCTGGCTTGATGCGCCGATCAAGGCGATCGGGCAGCAGAAGCTGACGGTGGCGGTCCATCCCGAAGTCGAAGCTCATATCACGGTGACTGTCGCCCGCAGCGCCGACGAAGCCGAGCGCATCAAGCGCGGCGAGGACATCAGCAGCCGACAGGAGGATCGCGACGCCGCCGCGGAGGCGATCGCCGCCGCCGGCGAATTCTTCGATCCGGAAGCGCAGCACGACGAGGCCGCCGAAGCCGGAGAAGAACAGAACGCGGAGGAGAAATAAAATCAGGCGGGTTTGGTGGGTGCGGATCAGCAACCGTCAGGCGGCGCCTGTTCCCCAGAGTCTTGAACTGCGTTGAACAAGACTCTGACGTGATCTTTTTGATCGCGCAGGATTCCTTATCCGGAAACCGGTTTCCACCCCGATCAAGTCCGGGGCAGGCTTTTTCGGGATCATGCTCCAAGCAAAACGGCCGGCACGTAAAACATGCCGGCCGTTTGATCGTTTGCGATTATAATGTTTTCAAGCGACGCATGTACCGGGCTCGACCTGAGGCCGGATACAGGTTCGCGCAAGAAAACGCGTCAAAACAAAATGATGGAGCCTCGCTTCTGATTCCATCAGAAACGAGGCGCTAATCTTCAAGCCTTGAGCGGTTCCTTCGAGATACCGTCGCCGGGCTTGGGTTTGCGCTTGCGGGCGCCACCCGGAAGGTTCTCGGGCTTGGGCGTGACCGGCCCCTCGACGAACTCGAAACCGATCTTCTCGAGATCGACGCCAGCAACCGCCTCGTCCTTGACCACGACGACGCGTACATGGCCGCCGCCCTTGAGCTTGCCGAACAGCACTTCGTCCGCCAGCGGCTTCTTGATGTGCTCCTGGATCACCCGCGCCATCGGGCGCGCCCCCATCTGCTCGTCATACCCGTGCTCGATCAGCCAGGCCTTGGCGGACTCGGACAGTTCGATCGTCACGAAGCGATCAGCCAACTGGGCTTCGAGCTGAAGCACGAACTTTTCGACCACCATGCCGATCACCTCGGTGTTGAGGTGGCCGAACGAGACGGTGGCATCGAGCCGGTTGCGGAACTCAGGCGAGAACTGTCGGTTGATGGCTTCGCGATCATCCCCTTCCCGCTTGTTACGCGTGAAGCCGAACGCCGCCTTGGCCATGTCGGAGGCACCTGCGTTGGTGGTCATGATCAGGATCACGTTGCGGAAGTTGACCTGCTTGCCGTGGTGATCGGTGAGCCGGCCGTGGTCCATGATCTGCAACAGCACATTGTAGACATCCGGGTGCGCCTTCTCGATTTCGTCGAGCAGCACCACGGAATGCGGATGCTGATCGACGCCATCGGTCAGCAGGCCGCCCTGATCGAAACCGACATAGCCGGGAGGCGCGCCGATCAACCGCGAAACGGTGTGACGCTCCATGTATTCGGACATGTCGAAGCGCAGCAACTCGACGCCAAGCGCCTCCGCAAGCTGTTTCGCGACCTCGGTCTTGCCGACACCGGTCGGGCCGGAGAACAGGTAGGAGCCGATCGGCTTCTCCGGTTCGCGCAAGCCGGCGCGCGCCAGCTTGATCGACGCCGTCAAGGCTTCGATCGCTCGGTCCTGACCGAACACGACGCGCTTGAGCGTCTGCTCGAGATGCTTGAGAACCTCGGCATCGTCCTTCGACATGCTCTTGGGCGGAATCCGGGCCATCGCCGCGATCGTGGTCTCGATTTCCTTGATCCCGATCGTCTTCTTGCGCTTGTTCTCGGCAACCAGCATCTGCGCCGCGCCGGACTCGTCGATCACGTCGATCGCTTTGTCGGGCAGCTTGCGGTCGTGAATATAGCGCGACGACAGTTGAACCGCCGCCTCGATCGCATCGTTGGTGTACTTCAGCTTGTGATAATCCTCGAAGTACGGCTTCAATCCTTTCAGGATGGCGATGGCGTCCTCGACGGACGGTTCATTGACATCGATCTTCTGGAACCGACGTACCAGCGCGCGGTCCTTCTCGAAGTGCTGCCGGTATTCCTTGTAGGTGGTGGAACCCATGCAGCGGATCGTTCCCGACGCCAGCGCAGGCTTGAGCAGATTGGACGCGTCCATCGCGCCGCCGGAGGTCGCGCCGGCGCCGATAACGGTGTGGATCTCATCGATGAACAGAACCGCGCTCGGATGCGCTTCGAGTTCCTTGAGCACCTGCTTCAGGCGCTCTTCGAAATCGCCGCGATAGCGCGTGCCGGCCAGCAGCGTCCCCATATCGAGCGAGAAGACGGTCGAGGCGGCCAGTACTTCTGGAACCTCGCTGTCGACAATGCGCTTCGCCAGGCCTTCCGCGATCGCGGTTTTGCCGACGCCGGCGTCGCCGACAAAGAGAGGATTGTTCTTCTGGCGGCGGCACAGCACCTGAATCGCCCTGTTGATCTCGGCGTTGCGCCCGATCACCGGATCGATCTTGCCGTCACGCGCTTTCTTGTTGAGGTTGACACAGTAGGTTTCGAGCGCGTCGCCCTTCTTCTTGGCGTCGTCGCCGCTCTTGGTTTCGGTCTCTTCGTCGACGCCGCGCACCGGGCGCGCTTCGGACACGCCGGGACGTTTGGCAATCCCGTGGCTGATGTAGTTCACCGCGTCGTAGCGCGTCATATCCTGCTCCTGCAGGAAATAGGCGGCATGGCTTTCGCGCTCCGCAAAGATCGCGATCAGCACGTTGGCGCCCGTCACCTCCTCGCGGCCGGATGACTGCACATGGATCACCGCACGCTGGATGACCCGCTGAAAGCCCGCCGTCGGCTTGGCGTCATCGGACGCGTCCGCCACAAGATTCTCGAATTCGGTTTCGAGATAGTTCACCAGACTGCCGCGCAGCTTGTCGAGGTCGACGCTGCAAGCACGCATTACCGCTGCGGCGTCAGAATCGTCGACCAGCGACAGCAGAAGGTGCTCAAGCGTGGCATATTGATGATGCCGCTCATTTGCGATTGCGAGCGCCCGATGCAGGGATTGTTCCAGACTTTGAGAAAAAGTTGGCATTCCGCGTCCTCTAGGGTCTCTTGGCCATCATGATCGCCATCGCCCCGTCAGGCAACAACAACCTTCGTCAATGATATAGTAATACACTATCCGAGGGGAAGTGCCGGTGCAGCGCAGAAATTGTGCGGGCTTGTTCCGAATTCGGCAAGCCGCCTGCAAGGCGCCTGAATGACGCCACGCGGTGATCATGAACCGCGCGGTTCGATCAAAATCCCGCCAGGCCTGCAAAAACCCGTTTCGTTTTAACGGAACGGGAGCAGCTACTTTTTTTCCATCACGCATTGCAGCGGATGCTGGTGCTTGCGCGCAAAATCCATCACCTGCGTCACCTTGGTCTCTGCGATCTCATAGGTGAACACGCCGCATTCGCCTATGCCGTGATGGTGGACGTGCAGCATAATCTGGGTGGCGGCCTCTATATCCTTCTGAAAGAACTTCTCGAGGACATGAACCACGAATTCCATCGGGGTATAGTCGTCGTTCAATATCAGCACGCGGTAGAGATTGGGACGTTTGGTCCTCGGTTTGACCTTGGTGATGACCGACCCGGCCGGATCGTCTCGATCATCGGGACGGCCTTCGTCAGCATTCATCCGGGGTGCAAAAGAAGGATGGACATCCGCCACACGCAGCTTGGACGTTCCAGATGTCTGAAAGGCGGGCAGCTTCAACATGGCTCAGGCGTTCGATATCTCCGCGGGATCGCAACAGCCGACGGGCAAAACCGCTCGGCGGTCGTCAATCCAGGCAAGTTTCACGGCCGCCAGCGTCGCGGTCGGCCGTCGGCTGGGTATCCGAATGCCCTTAAGTATGGGTCCGTATTCGGCTGACCGCAAGATCGTAAATCGAGGCCGAAACATCATCCGGCGCAGGACCACGGTTAAAAAGCTCCTGCCGGCGTGCGGAAACAATCGGTACGGCGCTTTAAGCTTCATTGACAAAGCCGGCGATCTTTCGGCCCGTGCTTGCAATTTGTGCGGCTATTTACCTGCTTTCTCAGGACAACTTTACCACCCGTTTAGCCCTGCGGCTCGAAATACCGGTCGAAACCAACAGATCGGTGACAGCCATGTCTGGTACGTCAATTCGCAAACGGATTCGCAGTTCGGCTACTCGTTTCGGTTTGGATCTGCGAGGTAATATAGCACCAATATTTGCAATCGCCCTCGTGCCGGTCCTCGGCTTCGTCGGCGCCGCGGTAGACTACACACGAGCCAATGCGGCGCGCTCATCGATGCAGGCGGCAATCGATTCGGCGGTGCTGATGGCCTCGAAGGACGCCGCGGCCAGTCCGACCATGACGTCTCAGCAGATCACTGACGCCTTGCAGAAATATTTTTCGGCGCTTTATCACGACGGCAATGCGTTTGGTGTCACGGTGAGCGCCATCTACACGCCGAGCACATCAACGGCGGCGGCAACTATCCTCGCCACGGGACACGGCTCCGTCAAAACCGACTTCATGAAGATCGCTGGTTTCCCGCAGATCAATTTCGGAACAAGTTCCACATCGACCTGGGGCAACTCGCGCATGCGCGTCGCGATGGTGCTGGATAACACGGGGTCGATGAAGGATAATGGCAAGATGTCGGCGCTAATATCCGCCGCGAAGAACATGGTCGACACGCTGTCCGGCTATAACAAGAATGATGGCGACGTCTATATTTCCCTCGTTCCGTTTGCGAAGGACGTAAACCTCGGAAGCAGCTTCAACCAAAGCTATATCAAGTGGAGCAGTCCTTCCGGAACGTCAAATCCTGATACATGGGACGAAAATAATGGGACCTGCAGCGCGGGTAGCAACTACACGACGATGGCCACTTGCGTAGCGAAAAATGTCTGCAGTATCGGTTCGTACACCAAACAGAGTGATTGCACGTCGGCAGGCGCGTGCTCGAACTCGAGCTACACAACGCAGAGCACCTGCACCGCAGCCGGAACCTGCTCGAAATCAAAGTACACGACGCAGAGCGATTGTACGCAGAAGGGATATAAATGGACGAGCGGTAACTATACCTGGACATCAGGCGTATGGGGACCGGCAAAATGGACGCCGAACAACCACAATGCGTGGTCGGGCTGTGTCATGGACCGGGATCAGAGCTACGACATACAAAATTCGGGAGCAGTCCCCAACGATACCAACAACCCCTCCTCCCTTTTTCCTGCCGAGGAATACAAGCAGGCTTCAACGAATTACTGCAAGTCAGGAAGCAGCGCGTATCTGCAGCCGGTCATACCGATGACCAACGACTGGAGCACGCTCAAGTCTGCAATCGGAGCCATGCAGCCCACCGGCGGCACCAACCAGGCAATCGGACTTGCCTGGGGATGGCAATCCCTTAGCACCACCAATGGGCCAATTCAGGCGCCTGACAAGGACTCGACTCACATCTACCAAGACTATCTGGTCCTGTTGTCAGACGGTCTGAACACGCAGGATCGCTGGCCTTCATACGGCAACGGAAATACGCAATATACTTGCTCTCCCGGCAACGTTCTCTGTATCGACGCGCGTCAAGAAAAGCTCTGTCAAGCCGCGAAAGACGCCGGTGTAACCATATTCACCGTCCAGGTGAACATCGGCAGCAAGGATCCGACCTCGAAGGTGCTCCAGGACTGCGCCGGCAGCAAAAACGATACCAGCAGCGGCAATTTCCAAATGATCACGGACCCCGATCAGACGGCGGCCGCGTTCCAGAACATTCTCACGCAAATCTCGCAGCTTCGCATCGCGAAGTAACGCACCCGCGACCATCAAAAAAGCCCGGCCAATGCGGCCGGGCTTTTTCATTTGAGGGTATGCCTGCAATATCAGCGAGCGGCCGGAACGAACTTCGCGGCGAAATCCTCGAACGGCTTGCAGGTCTGCTTGGCGAGATCGGCATAGAGTTCGCCAATCCTCTGCGACTCCGCAACGAACGTCTCGTAGCTCTTCTTGGCATATTCGGTCTGCGCCTCGACGACCTTGTCCAGCGATCGGACGCCGGCGAGTTTCTCGGTAAATGTGTTGCCGTCTTCAAACGACTTCCGCGTGTAGTCGCCGAACGCCAGAGCGATCGCCTGGACACCTTTCTGGAAGCTGCCCGCCGCCGCGACGACCGCGTCGAGTTGCTCTTTTCCGTGCTGCTGCACTTCTTCGATCTTCATCATGATGGGTTCCTCACCGGTTGGTATTGGGGAGCCGGGCAATCCGGCCTCTCGTCACCAGATATAATGCACTGCACAATAAAAGCAACTATTTTTGTGCATCGCACAATCAGCGATTCGAGGCAAATCCGACAGATGCCATCAAGAGTTGCTTAACCTTTTGGAAACTCCGCCCCCCTAGGCTGAATTCCGGTATCCTGGGCGTTCCGGTGGAAGATCAAAAAAGCACCGTAGAACCAGGCTCTTAGCCAGAACGGCAACCTGATCTGCCACCTCGCCTTTGAGACCGGTTCGCGCTGAACGTTCAGATCAGAGTGTCGGGCACAATTTTGCCTCACGAACCGGTGACTAAAGTCGAAAAAATGGGGACGGGGACGTTCATGCTTCGCACAACCTTGGCTTCCGCCCGCGTCATGCGAGCTGGCGCATTCGGACTGGCAGCGATCGCCGCCGTCGTTTTTACGACCGACCACGCCGACGCACGCCGCGCCCGTCACCATCATCGCCATCACGCTCACCACGAGGCCCAGCAAAGCTACAATCCGCGTTTCGCCTCGATCATCGTCGACGCCAATTCCGGCGAGACGCTTTCATCCACCAATCCCGACAGTCTTCGTCATCCGGCGTCGCTGACCAAAATGATGACGCTCTATCTGCTGTTCGAGCGCCTGGAATCGGGGAAGATGAGTCTCAATACCGAGATGCCGGTTTCGGCGCACGCGGCGGCACAGGATCCAACGAAGCTCGGTTTGCGGCCCGGTCAGACCATCCGCGCCGAGGACGCTATCAAGGGGTTGGTGACAAAATCCGCCAACGATGCGGCGGTTGTGATCGCCGAGGCAATCGGCGGCGATGAGGATGATTTCGCCAGGATGATGACGCGCAAGGCGCGCGCGCTCGGCATGACCCGCACCGTCTATCGCAACGCGTCAGGTCTTCCCGACGACGATCAGGTCACGACTGCACGGGACCAGGCAACGCTCGGCCGCGCATTGCAGGACCGCTTTCCGCGCTATTATCGCTACTTCGCGACGACGTCGTTCACGTTTCGCGGCCGCACCATCCGTGGCCACAACCATCTGCTCGGCAGCGTCGATGGCGTTGACGGCATCAAGACCGGATATATCCGGGCGTCGGGCTTCAATCTCGTCACCAATCTGAAGCGCGGCAATCGCCATCTGGTCGGCGTCGTCCTGGGAGGCCGCAGCAGCGGTTCGCGCGACGCGACGATGCGCAGCCTGCTGGCCGAAAATCTCGACAAGGCGGCGACGCGGCGGACAGTCGCCGCCATTACCGAGAGCACGACGGCCGACGCTAATGCGAGGGTGGCCGAGGATCAGGCACGCTCACGCCCCACGGACGTGACGCAGGTCGACGGCGCCATCCAGGCCGCATCGGCTCCGCCTGAACCGGTCGCACTGCCGCCTGAACGCCCTGCTCGCCTGGCCCGCTCCCTGATAGCGGCCTCGACCGCCGCGTTGCCGTCGAAGCGCGCCAGGCCTGAGCCCGCTCCCTTGACCAGCGGCGTTATCGCGACCCAGCCGATCGACGCCGTTCCCGGCTCGACCGAACCAATGAAACCGGTGCGAGTGAAGACGGTCCAGGTCAGGGCCGGATCGGTCAGGTTGGCCTCGGCCGAGCCGACGTCAGCGGTGCCGCCGGTCGAAGCCGCGGCCGCACGCGACATGGCGCCGGAAACATCGGGTTCTGTCGTGGCGCGGGCCAGCATGCCGCCGCAGCCCGCCAACTTCGGCACCGGACAAGGCATCCTGGGCGTGCTGCCGGCCTCCAGCCTCTCTGCTTCGACGTCACAGGCCATGGCACACGCGGATATCCCGCCCAGGGCTCAATCGCGGACGACTCAACCGCAAGCCATCCAGCAGAACGGCGCGGTAAAGCCGGTGGCGACCCATTCGGGCTGGATCATACAGGTCGGCGCGCTGGAAACCGAAAGCGAGGCCCGCGAGCGTCTCGATGCGGCGAGAGGCCGCGCCCGCGGCGTGCTCGGCAAGGCCGATCCCTTCACCGAGCCCGTCGGCAAAGGCAACAAGAAGCTGTACCGCGCCCGCTTCGCCGGGCTCGATCGCGATGAGGCCGAAGCGGTGTGCCGCACCCTGAAGCGTTCAGACCTGCCCTGCATCACGATCAAAAACTGAGCGCGCCGCCCGCACCGCACTTTAGCTCCAGCGTGTTCGAGCAAGCATCGCCGAGCTTTGCCGGGCCATTCGTTGAAGGACGTCAAAATCCTGCGTGCGTGATGCTTGTTCGCGTTTCCCTCGTCATTTGAACCGGCGCGATAAGGGAATGGGCCCGTGGAGATGCTTCGTTCGAAAATGCAACCAACCCAGGCCACGCAAACCACTCGTCAAGGATTCGCGAATAGAGTGAGCCGCAACGATCAACGGCGCCGGACAACGGCGGACGACGACATGGGACGTCAAGCGGAGACAGGCAGAAGCAGCTCGCAGTGTGTAGCGTTTGGTGGCGTTGGAGTTAGCTGCGATGAGTGCGAAGCAAGGTATCCTTGGCCTCGTTTACACGGGCCGCCAAGTACGTCGACCCCCCCTGGTCGGGATGCAGTTTCTTCATGAGCCCTCGATGCGCGCGCCGGATATCGTCCCCGCTCGCTCCCGGCTGCAAGCCAAGGATCTCGTAGGCCTCCTCGTCCGTCATTTTGCCGCCCGTCGACGCGTGACGCCGCCCCCCTCCCGGATCGCCTTGCGCGTTCTGACGCCAGGCGGGAAACCGGCGGTCCAGATAACTTTCAAGTAGCGCACAGCTCTCGGCGTCGAAGCTCGTCATCATTGCGACGAGTTGCGGCAGGTCGAAATCGTCGAGCGAACGGCCAGCGTCTGGTCCGACGAGGATCCGTCCGCCGAGACGGCCGCTGTCGTGATCCAGGATCATATCGAGAAACTGCGAGCGCACCTGGGATGTTTGCCCGCCTGCGCCCTGCGTCCCCGTGCTGAAAAGCTTGCCGAAGAACGATGCGAGGGACGGCGACCAGCCCAGAAGCGTGGTGCCGAAAATCCCGAGCGGCAGCGCTATCGCCACCTCTCCCTTGATGCCGACAAAGGCAGCCACCGCGAGCGCGATGATGCCGCCTGCGAGCCTGATGGCCCGCGCAAGCACGGCCGGGTTTGCCGCCCGAAGCAATTGAAGCAGCAAATATAGGAAGAGAAAGGCGACGAGGCCCAGGATCAGAGTCGGCATGGCGGATAGATAGTATGTCGGCGCAACCGGCGAAAGCGATTGTTGGCGGCATTACGGCGGCATACGAAACGCCAGGCGCATCACGGCGCTAATTTCATTTGTCCCAAAAGCTGGGTCGCGCTGGTGGTCGACAGCCGCCGCAACGCGTCCCGGCCGCCCGCGGCATAGGCCGCGGCCGCCCGAAGCAATTCACGCAACTGGGCCGCGGCGCCGGGATCGAACCGGCACCAGGCGCCGCCGGTCAACCGCGCGATATCGCGAAACGTCTTCTCCGCGGTCGCATCACGTCCTTCCTGGAACATGAACACGGGGACCTTCAACAATCCCAACTGGCCGGCTGTCGCGCGGAGATCGTCAGCCGATTCCTCCATCGCGTCGCCAACGAACACGACGGCCTTGATGCCCGAGGCGACCGCTTCGCTGCGCGCGTGGGAAAGAACCTTGCCGATCTGAGTATCGCCGCTCCGGCAGTCGATGGCGCTCATCAACCTTGCCAGCTTCTTGCTGTCGGATATCCAGCCGCTGGAACGGCATTCGTCGAGCCCGCGATAGTAGGTCAGGCGGATGTCGAGGCTCCCGATCGCGGCGGCTTCGCGAAACATGTCGGCCTGGAGAGCGCAGGCCATGTCCCAGGTCGGCTGCCGGCTCATGGTCGCGTCGAGCGCAAACATCAGCCTGGGCCGACTGCCCGCGGCATAGGGCGACATCTCGCGCGCCTTGGCAACGAACGCAGCGATATCGGACGCGGTCGACGGCTTTACGTCGGGCAGCGGTGCATCGCCGCCGAGCGACGTAGTCCGGCATGCGGCCGGGTCAGCAGGATACTTTGGTGGCAGCGGATCGCGGGACATCGAGACTCGCAAGAAATTAAACACACAATGTGGCGCAAACCACGGATGATTCAATACAAGCCCGTGGAGGGAATTTGACCTTTGCAGCCCATCCAGCCAACGGGTTCCGGGCGCGAAGTCAAATTCAAAACTTCATCAGCAGTTTGCGTTTGCCAGCGGTCCTTCGATTCTAACATTCGCAAGGAAAGCTCGCTGGCGATGTTCCAACCGGTGGCTTCTTCGGGCTTGCAGAAAGTCTTCTCATCCCTGTCGAGATATATGTCATATGGACATGACATATAAAGCAAAAGGTCGTACCGAACAGCAATGCCCCGCACTCCCGCTGTCGCCCGCACCCTTCCCGCGCTGCACCGCGCCCTGGAGAGTTTGCGAGCGCGCCGGGCAACCGTCGCCTTGGTGCCGACCATGGGAGCGCTTCATGACGGCCACCTGGCGCTGGTGCATCAGGCAAAACGGCGCGCTTCAAAGGTTGTCGTCTCGATTTTCGTCAATCCCGCCCAGTTTGCGCCGCACGAGGATTTCGGATCGTACCCCCGGACCTGGAAATCCGACATCGCCAGGCTCACGGAGGCGCGTGTTGATCTGGTCTGGAATCCGGACGTCGGCACGATGTACCCGCCGGGATTTGCGACCCGGCTATTGACTGAAGGACCGGCGACGGCAGGTCTTGAAGATCGTTTCCGGCCGCATTTTTTCGGCGGTGTCGCGACCGTCGTCGGCAAGCTGTTCACACAGTGCCGGCCGAACGTCGCGCTGTTCGGTCAGAAAGACTATCAGCAACTCAAGGTCGTGACGCGAATGGCCGCCGATCTCGATCTCGGCGTGAAGGTGATCGGGGTTCCGATCGTGCGCGAACGTGACGGGCTCGCGATGTCGTCGCGCAACGTCTATCTGTCGGTCGAACAGCGAGCCGTAGCGCCGATGCTCCACGGTGTCATGAAGAATGCCGCGAAGCGTTTGCGCAATGGCGACGATCTCGAAACCGTCATGGCCGACGGGGCGAGAACGATCGGTGACGCAGGCTTCGCGCTCGATTATTTCGAGGCGCGTCACGCTGAAACGCTGGCTCCGATCCGTTCGATAAAGGACGGACCGGTCCGCCTCCTGGTTGCGGCAAAGATCGGAACGACGCGCCTGATCGATAATATCGGCGTTTAGAACAGGCTGCTTGGAATCAACAACCCGTCGTGTTCAGCGCAGCTTTCGCTGCCTTACAGCAACCCCAGATCGCGCAACTCGCGCCGCAGCGGCTCGGGCATCGCGGCAACGCTCGCCGCATTGCTGCCAAGGTCGGGCGGCGCATCGGCGGCCGACAGATAGCGCCAGCCCTGAAACGGACGCATCGGACGCGGTCTGATGGCGATCACCTGCGGTTGCATGACGATGCGGCACCGGCCGATACCGTCGGAATCGCGGAACGGTTCGATCCCGATCAGTTTCTCCCGCGCTGCGATTTCACCCTTGATGACCCAGTAGAGCGAGCCGCCCGCGAGCAATTCCCCATCGCGCTTCGGCGTCATCCGGGTGATGTGGATGTGGTGACGCGGCAGTCCCTTTCGCTTGGCCTGCTTCATGCGATCAGCGATCCAGCCCCTGAGGTCCTTCACGGAGTCGCAACCGACCGCCAGTTTGACGAGATTAAGGTGCATGTCAGCAAAGCCTTCGAACAGTCCGCTATTCCTGCTGCGTGCTCGCCGTGGGCGGTTCAGGTGTCAGGCGAACCGGCGCCACCGTGTTTACCTTTGGGGCGGCCTTGGGAGCGGCCTGTTTTTTCGCAGGACGGTGCTTCGGAACAGCCTGCGCAGTCGCTGGCGGGGCTGGCGGTGACGGTGCCGCGGTCCCTGTCGGCGGTTCGGGCGTCATGATGCTGACTGGCGGGATCGATGCGGATGACGGAAACTCGGCGTTGGTCGGCTTGCCCGTCGGCTCCGACGCGAGCGCCGACGTCGGCGGCATGACGGTCTCCGGCGCATTCGCCATTTCCGCGCGCGCGTTCCAGGATGATGCGTAACGCGTCACCAGCTTCTCGTAAGTCCCCTCCTCCATGTTCGCCGCGATCTTGCTGCGATCGCTCAGTAATTGAAACGCAGCGCAGTCCGACGGCTGGCAGTGATCCCGCGTTACGAGCACATGGGCGACCAGACCATAACGATCGCGCTCGATAGCCCGCCGCAGCGCCTGCAATTCCGGCGGCATGATGCTGTCGGCGCCGGTCACCTCGCCGAACGATCTCAATCGGCTGATCTCCGATGCGGCGTAGGAGACGGCGGCAGCCGCCGCATCGGGCGTACCGAACAATGCTTTCTCGCAGGCAGTCTCAACCACATCGCCGGCAAGGCCGTCGATGCACGACAATGCCGGCATCGCCACGTTGACCGGGACGGATGGATTTCTCGGCTCGAACGCCTGACCGCCGTCAGGACCGCCGTTGCGAATGGTAACGGCGGCCGCTGCTCCGATCGCGAGCAATGCGACGACGGTGAGGACGACATTCGCCACTGACTTGTCGGCGCGAACCAGCGTCAGGAACACGAGGATCGCTGAAAATGCCGCTGCGGCCAGCGTCAGCCAGATCGGGAACCCCGACGAACCCCAGAATTGATCGAGTGATGTTACCGACGCCAAGTTCATGCGCGATTGTCCCTCATGCCGAGTACGAGCAGCATAAAACGCAATCGACGAATGCCAATGCGGATTCCCGGTTATTCACTGACCTGGGAATACGGCAGGATCAGTCCGGGGCAAGATCAGTCCGGAGTCCCCTGGTGGGGTTTTCAGGGCAAGTCCTGGTCCGGCAATACCCTGGCCGGGAAGCTTTGGTCAGGGGAGCCTCGGTCCAAGAAGCCTGGACTCATGCGTGACGGGAAGTGCTAACCGGCGGCGAGTTGACTTTCCTTCGCGACGCGCTCGAAAGCCTCGGCCGAATTCTTGATACGATACTGACAGTCGTCGCCGTCGGTGGGAAGCAAACGGATCACCTCATAGGTGCCGCTCGCAGCCGGCCTCGCCACGTTGCTCGCGGTGAAATAGACCGTTTCTCCAACGAAAAATTTATGCTTCAACGCCGTCTCCATCACTCAACGCCAACACAAACCCGCCCGCGGCTCCGCGCGCGGCCGGTCAAGATTTTGTTATGTATAGCACGCAGCCCAGACTTTTGGCCAGCCATAAACACAGGGTGGAACTGCAAATTTTGCAGGTTTTCCAGTAACGTAATGCGTTTGGAGGTTGCCGGGACCGGAACCCGCGAGTGTTGGTTGTGACTGCATCCCATAACATCGGAATTGGCAGCACCGGCCGTCGCGCCGCCATGTGCGAGACGGCGGCATTCAATCGGCCTCCAACCTCTCGATCACGCAGGTTTCGGCAAGGCCCTGCTCGGTCCACTGCTGAAACGCCGGCAGCGACATCATGGCCTCCATGTACGCCCGCATCAGTGGCGTCACGCCGATCGCATAGGTGCGGAAGCGATGCACCACCGGGCCGTACATGGCATCGGCCGCGCTGAAGGCTCCGAGCAGGAACGGCCCGCCCTTCGCAAACCGCTGACGGCAATCGGTCCAGATCGCCCGGATGCGAGCGATGTCGGCTTGCGCATTGTCGGAAAGCGCTTTCGCGCGGACCGGGCGATGCAGGTTCATCCCGCACTCGTTTCGCAGCGCCACAAAGCCTGAATGCATTTCCGCCGAGATCGAGCGCGCGTGCGCACGCTCGGCCAAGTCCGCCGGCCACAGACCCGCCTCCGGAAACCGTTCAGCGATGTATTCGATGATCGCAAGCGAATCCCACACCGTCACCTCGCCATCGATAAGGGCCGGAACCTTGCCGGAAGGACTCACATCCAGAATGCGTTTTTTGTCGGCTGCGCCGGTGTAGAGCGGAATGGACCTCTCTTCGAATGCTATGCCGTTGGCCTTGAGCGCCAGCCAGGGCCGCATCGACCATGACGAATAATTCTTGTTCCCGATCACGAGCGTCAGCGTCATCCCGGCTCACTCCATATCGGTTTCACTCGCATTGGTTTTCATTCTCGAGCCGCAGGCTGAAGCTCCCGTATCGGACACTTCCTCTTGCAGAACAATAATCGTTGCGTCATGGCATCAGCCATGACCGCACAAGATTCGCAGCCGACGCTTTCCCTCGAAGAGAGCATTCTCCAGATCCTGACGCGCGATGTCACCAGGACTCTGAGCGCGCCGGAAATCGCGCAGGCGATTGCCGCCGGATCCGACTGGCACGCTCTGCTGATGCCGATCCGGCGCGCGGCCGTGGCTTTGGCGCAATCCGGGCGCCTCGTGATCTATCGCAAAGGCAAGCCGGTCGATCCGCTGGACTTCCGCGGCGTGTACCGGTTGGGCTTGCCGCGGCAGGATTGAACTCGCCGACTAATCGGAGCGTGGCGACGGCAACAACGCATCGCTGCGCCCCGTCAGCCAATAAGCGACCAGACCGGCCCATTCATGCACGGCGGTATCGCTGGAGGCGAGGCCTGCGCTCAGCCTGTCGAACGGGGCGAAGGCATCGACCCAACCCCGCGTGCGCCAATCGACCGGATAGGCCTCGACATCGAAGCCCGCCTTGCGGAACACGCCGATCGATCGCGGCATGTGAAACGCCGACGTCACCAGAAGCCAGCGTTCGCCGGGTTTCGGCGAAACCAGCTTGCGGGTAAACCGCGCGTTCTCGTCGGTGGTGCGGGAGTCGCTTTCCAGAACGATGCGCTCGGACGATATTCCAAGAGTCTCCAGCAGCCGCCCGGCGACCGGCGCCTCGGGAACGAAGTCGGTGACCAGATTTCCAGTTCCGCCGCTGTAGACAATACGCGCCTTGGGAAACCGCCGCGCCAATTCGAGCGCCGCGATCACCCGCTCCGCGGAGCCGTTGGTCTCCACGGAGCCGCGGGCGGCAGATATCGCGGGATCGATGGCGCCGCCAAGGATGATGATGCCGTCCGGGTCGTGCCCATCGTACTGCCATGCGGGGAAGCGTTCCGACAATGTCAGCAGCAGCACATTCCCGGCCGGTGAATATCCGAACACCAACAGCGACACGATGCCCACCGTCAGCAGGCAGACGCCGGTCCGTCGCCATCTCATCACCATCAGGCACAGGCCCACGCCGCAGACGATCGCGATCGCGTTCGACGGCAGCGCGACAAATCCGATGATTTTGGAAAGCAGGAAGAACATGCGATCAGCCGGCAAGCGGAGGGGCGACATCCATGAGCGAGCGGCACGCCGAAATCAACCACCGCGGTTCATCGCGCTGTGAACTAATCCCATTTCGGAGCAAAGCCGAAGTCCGTCAACCGCCCCTTGGCGCTGCCCATCGTCGATATCCGCGCCATCTCGTCATCGCTCAGCTTGAAATCGAAAATATCGATATTCTCCGAGAGCCGTTCTATCCGCGAGGTCCGTGGGATAGCCGCCACATTTTGCTGAACCAGCCAGCGAAGGCAAACCTGTGCCGCCGTCTTGCCGTAAGCGGCCCCTATCCGGCGCAGCACGTCATCGGTCTTGATGCGTCCCTTGGCGACGGGGCTGTAGGCGACCAGCGCCATGTCGTGGCGGCGGCACGCTTCGAGCACTTTGGTCTGGTCGAGATAGGGATGATACTCCACCTGATCGCAAACCAAGGGCTCGGGGCAGAGCGCAACCGCCTCCTCGATCAATGCCACGGTAAAGTTTGACACGCCGATATGGCGCGCCATGCCGAGCCGCCTGACGTTGGCAAGCGCGCCCATGGTCTCCGACAGCGGAATGCGTGGATTGGGCCAGTGCAACAATACCAGGTCGATCTGCGCCAGACGCAATTGCGTGAGGCTTTCCTTGACGGACCGTTCGAGATCGTTAGGCGCGAAATGCGTGGTCCAGACCTTGGTGGTGACGAAAACATCGTCGCGATCGATGCCGGACGCGCGCAGGCCGTCGCCGACTTCGCGTTCGTTCTCATACATCTGCGCGGTGTCGATATGGCGATAGCCGAGCCGGAGCGCCTGCTCGACGAGACGCGCGCAGGCCCGACCGCGAAGCTCCCACGTACCAAGTCCGATGGCCGGTATGCGCGCGCCATTGGCTTCAACGTATTGCATCGCAAATCTCCTGCGGCGATGTCACCGAGGGTAAGCCGAACTTTGCGCAAACATTATGCCGCAGGAGCCGCCAGGCGCGGCCGAATGCCTAGCCGCCGGGGTGTCCGTCGAGGGCAGCGAACACCGTTTCGGGGGCGTGCGCAATGACCGCAAGAAGCGCGCGTGCCGGTCCGCGCGGCATCCGCTTGCCCTGTTCCCAGTTCCGGATGGTTTCAACGGGGACGCCCAGCCGCGCCGCGAATTCGACCTGGGTCAGCCCCGCCCGCCGACGCAGGCTTTTGACCTCGGGTTGTGCGTCCGGAGGTATTCCGGCCACCGCCGCAACGAGAGAGGCCGAAGCGGAACTCGCATTCGCGACGGATATCGAGGGCGCCAGCGGAAACTCCCGCCCATCGCGGATCTCCACGATCCGGCCGTCCGCCTTCAGTCGCAACCGCTGCATGACCACCCCACGATTCGGACGATGGTCGATGATCCGCGTTAAGGCCCGGTGAACGGTTGGAGCATGTGGTCGCCAATCAGCTATACTCAACACCGCGATACACACGTTATGAGCCGTCGTATTATGGGCACGTTGAGGATTGCGCTTCTCGTTCTTGTTGCATGGACCGTCCCGGCATGGGCCGGCGACTGCCCGCGTCCCGGAACGCTCGGTACGTCGCGCATCCTTGAGGTCGATGCCGCCAGGTATCCGCGTGTCGGCCTCAAGAGCTTTCCCCAGACGCTCCCGCTCGACGACAAGGAAGTGGTCCTCACTTTCGACGATGGTCCGGCGGCAACAACGCCGCGCATTCTGGCCGCGCTTGCGCGCGAATGCGTGCTTGCGACGTTTTTCCAGGTCGGCAGGAATTCGCAGGCGTTACCGGGCATGGTCAGAAAAGCCGCGGCGCTCGGCCATACGCTGGGGCATCACTCCTGGTCGCATCCGCACCTCAATGCGATGACCTTTCAAGCCGCCAAGGACAACATCGATCGCGGCATCACGGCGGACGAAGTTGCCCTCAACGGGAAGGCCACGACTATCCCGAGCACGCCGTTTTTTCGCTTTCCCTACTTCGAGTCCACGCCTGAACTTCTTGCAATGCTTCAAGCCCGGGGAATCGTCGTGTTCGGAGCCGACTTCTGGGCGAGCGACTGGCTGCCGATGACCCCGCAGGAGGAATTGAAACTGGTTACCGGACGGCTCAAGGCTGCGCGGAAAGGCATCATCCTGTTTCACGACATTCGCGCGCAAACCGCTGCCATGCTGCCCGATTTCCTCAAATACATGCGGGTCAACGGCTACCGTGTGGTGCACGTCGTTCCCAAGCCCAAAGGCGCCGACAAGCATGCGTCCGCCGATGAACAGCCCGACCTCTTGCGCTAGATCACGATGATTTTGGCCCAAATCGATCAAAAACCGGGGATGATCGATTTCTGAAGCGGGATGCGAGCCGGAAAACGCCACACGCTTTTCCTCATTCCGTTCCAGCCGACAAGTTAAGGCGGCATTCATAGCCCGGCGGGTAGTTTCGAGGCCGAATTGGCGGCGCGAAGGTCTCTCGAATGGCAAAGACATTGAACCGGACTTGGCTGAAGCCGCAGCGGATTTTTTGCGCCGGTCTTCTCGCCGCCGCCCTGGAACTCGCGGCAGGTCCCGTTTTGGCCGGCGATTGCCCCGGCAATCCTGATGCGCTCGGAACCTCGCGGACGCTGGTCGTGGACCCGCGCGAACACCCGCGTGTCGGCGGCATGCAATACCCCGAAACGTTGCCTCTCAAAGATCACGAGGTGGTGCTGACCTTCGATGACGGTCCGCTGCCACCGCACAGCCTCCAGGTGCTCGATATCCTGGCGCGGGAATGCGTGAAGGCGACCTTCTTTACCATCGGCAGCATGGCGCACGCCTATCCGCAAGACCTGCGCCGCGTGCTGGCCGCGGGTCATTCCATCGGCACCCATTCGCAAACCCATCCGCTCAGCATGAACCGGATGCCGATCGAACGGGCACGAAAGGAAATCGACGACGGTATCGCTTCCGCGACTGCGGCATTGGGCGATCCTGCGGCTGTGGCACCTTTCATGCGCATTCCCGGTCTGCTGCGGGCGAAGGACGTCGAGGATTACCTCGCATCGAAAGGCATTCAGGTCTGGAGCGCCGATTTTCCGGCGGACGACTGGCGGCACATATCGGCCGATCGCGTCTACCAGCTCGCGATCAGCCGGATCGAGGCCAAGGGCAAAGGCATCCTGCTGTTGCATGACATCCAGGCGCGGACGGTCGCCGCGCTGCCAAGGATTCTCCGCACGCTGAAGGAGCGCGGCTACCGCATCGTCCACGTGGTGCCCGCCACGCCCGATCGGCCGAAGACGCCGACATCGCCGCAGGACTGGCAGACACATCCGACGTCTGACGCGGTCGCTTCGGCACATTGGCCAAAGGTACCGCGGTTCAGCTTCGCGCACGCCGGCACGCTGCCCGCTCCCGCGATTTCGGATTCCGACTTGCGCGACGGCAAGCTGTTTCTTTTGCCGGAGGCATTCAGCGGTTCGCGCCGTTTCGTGCGAGGCGCCGTGCCGGTGCCGGAGGAGTCGCCGTGGCCGCGCCAGTCGGCGGTGGTCGAAGGCCCCGCCACCGACACATTTCCTGTGCCGGCCCAGAATATATTTGCAATCCCGGAAAAGTCCGTTGCGCCGTTAAAGGCCATGGTTTCGCTGCCGCATCACGCCAAACCAACCCTCCGCGCAAGCCGTCACGTCGAGGAGGATGACAACGTGCAATCGATTTCCAGCGACGCCAGTGCCGCGAAGCGCTCCATCCCCGGAAGCCTGCCGGTGCTGCGACCCGGTTTTCACTGATCGCCTTCCCTCCGAAGGAAACGCCCACTCTTATTGCAGTCCTGCAAGCCCCCATTGAACCTGAAGCATCTTGATTAATTCTGGTCGCGCGTCGCGCGGAGCCGGACAATGTCCTCGGCTTCCATTTGCGCCATGTCCAGCAGGAAGCCGAGGGTATCCAGCCCGTGACGCCGGGCGATCAGTCCGAGATCGGCCACCGTCGCCGCCAGATAGCGCGCTGCCTCCTCCGGACCACCGTCGCCGGCGGGTTCGCCCGCGTGGTCGCGGGATTCTCGGTTCCGGTTTGGACGTCCCCTCATCCCGGACACTCCTCTCACCATGAGCCCCCATCATGACCAAGTGGAAGCTGTATTTCGGCTTCGCCACCCTCCATGCGTTCACAACTATAAGTAATGATATGAAAAAAATACAACCATAATGACAGGACAGACTCCCGCCCTTTCACACAAGTCTATTTGACTTAAGGGCGCGCTGCACCCATGTTCGCCGCGAAACAGCCGGGGCGCTCCTGATGGAGCCAGCTTCGAGTTTTCACGTAAACTATTGGAATAACATGAATATCGTCATTGTCGAGTCGCCTGCCAAGGCCAAGACGATCAACAAGTATCTCGGCGCGTCATATGAGGTTCTGGCCTCGTTCGGCCATGTCCGCGACCTCCCCGCCAAGAATGGATCGGTCGATCCGGACGCCAATTTCCAGATGATCTGGGAGGTCGATCCGAAGGCGGTCAGCCGACTCAATGACATCGCCAAATCGCTCAAGGGCGCTGACAAGCTGATCCTCGCCACCGACCCCGATCGCGAGGGCGAGGCGATCTCCTGGCATGTGCTGGAAGTACTGAAGCAGAAGCGCGCGCTGAAGGACCAGAAGATCGAGCGCGTCGTCTTCAATGCCATCACCAAGCAGGCCGTCACCGACGCGATGAAGAATCCGCGCCAGATCGACGGCGCGCTGGTTGACGCCTACATGGCGCGCCGCGCGCTCGACTATCTGGTCGGCTTCACGCTCTCCCCGGTGCTGTGGCGCAAGCTGCCCGGCGCGCGCTCGGCCGGCCGGGTGCAGTCGGTCGCTCTGCGGCTGGTCTGCGACCGCGAGCTCGAGATCGAGAAATTCGTGCCCCGCGAATACTGGTCGCTGATCGCGACGCTGGCGACGCCACGCGGCGAAACCTTCGAAGCGCGCCTCGTCGGCGCCGACGGCAAGAAAATCCAGCGGCTCGACATCGGCAGCGGTGCCGAAGCCGAGGATTTCAGGAAGGCGATCGAGGCCGCCAATTTCACCGTCTCCACCGTCGAGGCCAAGCCGGCGCGCCGCAATCCGCATGCGCCGTTCACCACCTCGACGCTGCAGCAGGAGGCGAGCCGCAAGCTCGGCTTCGCACCGGCGCATACGATGCGGATCGCGCAACGGCTCTATGAAGGCATCGACATCGGCGGCGAGACCACCGGCCTCATTACTTACATGCGAACCGACGGCGTGCAGATCGATCCGTCGGCGATCACGCAGGCGCGCAAGGTGATCGGCGAGGATTACGGCAACGCCTACGTGCCGGACGCGCCGCGCCAGTATCAGACCAAGGCCAAGAACGCGCAGGAAGCCCATGAGGCGATCCGCCCGACCGATCTGTCGCGCCGTCCTGCCGACATGAAGCGGCGTCTCGATTCCGATCAGGCGAGACTCTATGAGCTGATCTGGACCCGCACCATCGCCAGCCAGATGGAATCGGCGGAGCTGGAGCGCACGACCGTCGACATCGCGGCAAAGGCCGGTGCGCGCATGCTGGAACTGCGCGCCAGTGGTCAGGTCATCAAGTTCGATGGCTTCCTGGCGCTTTATCAGGAAGGCCGCGACGACGAGGAAGACGACGACAGCCGCCGCCTTCCCGCCATGAGCGAAGGCGAAGCGTTGAGGCGCGAAAACCTCAGCGTCACCCAGCATTTCACCGAGCCGCCGCCGCGCTTCTCCGAAGCCTCGCTGGTCAAGCGCATGGAGGAACTCGGCATCGGCCGACCCTCCACCTATGCCTCGATCCTGCAGGTGCTCAAGGATCGCGGTTACGTCAAGCTCGAGAAGAAGCGGCTCTACGGCGAGGACAAGGGCCGTGTCGTCGTCGCGTTCCTAGAAAACTTCTTCGCGCGCTATGTCGAATACGACTTCACCGCCAACCTCGAGGAGCAGCTCGATCGCATCTCCAACAACGAGGTGTCGTGGCAGCAGGTCCTGAAGGATTTCTGGGACGACTTCATCGGCGTGGTCAATGACATCAAGGACGTTCGCGTTTCCGAAGTGCTCGACGTGCTCGACAACATGCTCGGGCCGCACATCTATGCGCCGCGCGAGGATGGCGGCGACCCGCGCCAGTGCCCGACCTGCGGCACCGGGAAGCTAAACCTCAAGGCCGGAAAATTCGGCGCATTCGTCGGCTGCTCCAATTACCCGGAGTGCCGCTACACCCGACCGCTGGCCGCTGACGGCGATGCGGGCGGCGATCGCGTTCTCGGCAAGGATCCACAGAGCGGTCTCGACGTGACGGTGAAGTCCGGCCGCTTCGGGCCTTACATCCAACTCGGTGAGCCTAACGATTACGGCGAAGGCGAAAAGCCGAAACGCGCGGGCATTCCGAAAAACACCTCGCCCGCCGATATGGAACTGGATCTGGCCGTGAAGCTCCTGTCGCTGCCGCGCGAAGTCGGCAAGCATCCGGAGACCGGCGAGCCCATCACCGCTGGCATCGGCCGCTTCGGCCCCTTCGTTCGGCATGAAAAAACCTATGCGAGTCTTGAAGCCGGCGACGAGGTGTTCGACATCGGCCTCAACCGCGCGGTGACGCTGATCGCAGAAAAAATCGCGAAGGGGCCAAGCCGGCGCTTTGGCGCCGATCCCGGCAAGCCGCTCGGCGACCATCCGACGCTCGGCGCCGTGGCGGTCAAGAGCGGGCGATACGGCACCTATGTCACCGCGGGCGGCGTCAACGCCACCATTCCGAGCGACAAGACGCCGGATACCATCACCCTCCCCGAAGCCATCGCGCTGATCGACGAACGCGCAGCCAAGGGCGGCGGCAAGACCAAACGCATGGCGAAGAAGGCCAAGTCCGCCAAAACTGAAAAGACCGCCGAGGGGGATGCGACGGCGACGAAGCCGGCCAAGAAGGCAGCCAAGAAGGCGGCCGCAAAACCGGCCTCCGCCAAGCCGAAGTCCGACGCGGTGAGCAAGGCGCGAGGCCCTGTCGCGGCGGCCAAACCACCCGCCACGACCGCGAAGGCGCCTGCCAAGAAGAGTGCTGGCAACGGCTAAAGTGAACAAACCGCGCGACAGGCGTTTCCCGGACCGCGAGACCATCGTCGCCTTCATCCGCACGCATCCCGGACAAACCGGCACACGCGAGATCGCCCGCGCGTTCGGCTTGAAAAACGCGGATCGCATCGAACTGAAGAAAATCCTGCGCGATCTCGCGGACGATGGCACGATCGTCAAGCGAGGCCGCAAGCTGCGTCAGGCGGAAACGCTGCCGCCGACGCTGATGGCCGATATCACCGGCCGCGACAGCGACGGCGAACTGCTGGCGACGCCGACCGAGTGGGACGAGGAAGCAGGCCCCCCGCCGAAAATCCGCATTCACGTGCCGCGCCGCGCGAAGCCCGGCACCGCGGCGGGCATCGGCGACCGCGCGCTGCTGCGCATTGAGGCGACGGAGCCCGACGACGCCACGCCTTATCGCGCCCGCGTCATCAAGGTCATCGAGCATACCCGCTCGCGCATCCTCGGCATCTACCGCGTCCTGCCGCAGGGCGGCGGTCGCCTGGTGCCGGTCGACAAGAAGCAGGCCGGCCGTGAATTGAACATCGCGAAGGCCGACAGCGCCGGTGCGGAGGACGGCGATCTCGTCAGCGTCGAACTTGTACGCACCCGCGACTTCGGTCCTGCGTCAGGCAAGGTGAAGGAGCGGCTCGGCTCGCTCGCGACCGAAAAAGCCGTCAGCCTGATCGCGATCCACGCGCATGACATTCCGCAAGTCTTTGCGCCGGCCGCCTTGCGCGAAGCGGAGACTGCGAAGCCCGCGACCCTTCACGGCCGCGAAGACTGGCGCGCGCTACCGCTCGTGACCATCGATCCGCCAGATGCCAAGGATCACGACGATGCGGTTCATGCCGCGCCCGACGAGGATCCGAACAACAAGGGCGGCGCTGTCGTCACTGTGGCCATCGCCGACGTCGCCTATTACGTGCGGCCTGAATCGGCGCTGGATCATGACGCGCTAAAGCGCGGCAATTCGGTCTATTTCCCCGATCGCGTGGTGCCGATGCTGCCGGAGCGCATCTCCAACGATCTCTGCTCGCTGGTGCCGGGGCAGGCGCGCGGGGCTCTCGCCGTACGGCTGGTGATCGGCTCCGACGGCAGCAAGCGCTCGCACACATTCCATCGCATCCTGATGCGCTCGGCCGCGAAGCTGAATTACGCGCAGGCGCAGGCCGCGATCGACGGCAACCCCGACGACGTCACCGGCCCCCTGCTCGCGCCGATCCTGAAGCCGCTTTATGCGGCCTACGCGCTGGTGAAACGCGCGCGCGATGAGCGCGATCCCCTCGATCTCGAACTGCCGGAGCGCAAGATCCTGCTGAACCAGGACGGTACGGTTGACCGCGTTATCGTGCCGGAGCGGCTCGACGCGCACCGGCTTATCGAGGAATTCATGATCCTCGCCAACGTCGCCGCCGCCGAAACGCTGGAGAAGAAAGACCTGCCGCTGATCTATCGCGTCCATGACGAGCCGACGGTGGAGAAAGTTCACAACCTTCGCGAATTCCTGAGGACGCTGGACATATCGTTTGCCAAGAGCGGCGCGCTGAGACCCGAACTGTTCAATCGCGTGCTCGATCACGTCAGGGGCCACGACTCCGAATCGCTGGTGAACGAGGTCGTGCTTCGCTCGCAGGCGCAGGCCGAATATTCCGCCGAGAACTACGGCCACTTCGGCCTCAACCTGCGCCGCTACGCGCATTTCACCTCCCCGATCAGGCGATACGCGGACCTGATCGTGCACCGCGCCCTGATCCGGGCGCTCGGTCTCGGCGAAGGCGCCTTGCCTGCGACCGAGACTGCCGAGACGCTGGCGGAGGTCGCCGCGCAGATTTCCGTCACCGAGCGCCGCGCCATGAAGGCGGAACGCGAGACCTCCGACCGCCTGATCGCGCATTTTCTCGCCGACCGCATCGGAAATATCTTCGAGGGCCGGATTTCAGGGGTGACCCGCGCAGGGCTGTTCGTGAAGCTGACCGATAGCGGCGCCGACGGGCTGATCCCGATCAGGACCCTGGGTACGGAATATTTCAACTACGACGAGAGCCGCTATGCGCTGGTCGGCTCGCGGAGCGGTTCCATGCACAAGCTGGGTGACGTGGTGGAGGTTCGTCTGGTAGAAGCTGTACCCTTGGCAGGTGCTCTCCGTTTTGAACTCCTGTCCGGAGGACATTCCGGGTCACGCGATTCTCGCCAGCGCGAGGCACGAAACAGGAAGGGGACGCGCGGTTCGCAAAGCGCGCGACATCCCAAAATCCATTCGAAGGCTCATCCGGGCCGCAAACCGCGCAAGACATCGCGCAAGCCGGGCAAGAGCAAGACCGGCAAACCGAAGAAGGGCAAATCATGACTGCGCCTCGGCCCGATACCGCGACCACCAAAGTCTGGACCCGCGAATCCGCGATTGGCGAGAAGCGCAACGCCTGGGCCGCGGTGAGACGCGGCCTTTTCTGCCGCTGCCCGAGATGCGGCGAAGGCAAGCTCTTTCGCTCTTTCCTGAAAACCGCTGACAAGTGTTCCGAATGCGGACTGGATTTTACGCCGCACCGCGCCGATGACCTTCCGGCCTACCTCGTCATCGTCGTCGTCGGCCACATCGTGGTGCCGATGGCCCTGATGATCGAGAAGGAGTTCGCACCGCCGCTCATGCTGCAGTGGGCGATCTATCTGCCGATGACGCTGCTCCTGGCGCTATGGCTGATTCAGCCGATCAAGGGCGGGGTTGTCGGTCTCCAGTGGGCTCTCCGCATGCATGGTTTTGACGAGAATTTCGTCGACGACCACGTTTGATCCGGCAGTTCGGCCGGATCATCGAGTCGTCCGTTCCGACATGCGCGAGACCGGAGCACCTGCCCAACAAGCAAGTGGTCCGATTCTGACATTCGCATAGCAAATATAGGTTTCCAGTGGAGTTCTGGATTTGACGTTCGCATCACGAACCCGTGGGGAGTTGGGTAGCGAACGTCAAATCCACGCCACGAGCCGTCACCCCTATCGCCGGCCGAAGGACGCCGCCACGCTGATCCTGATCGACCGCGGCACGGCCACACCGAGGGTGCTGCTCGGCAAGCGCCATGACAATGTGGTCTTCATGCCGGGCAAGTTCGTCTTCCCCGGCGGCAGCGTCGAAAAGACCGACAACAGGGTGCCTGTCGCCGCGCCGATCCCGAAAGAACTCGAAGCCAACCTGCTCAAGGGCAGTCCGAAAATTCAATCGTCGCGCGCCCGCTCGCTTGCACTCGCCGCGATCCGCGAGGTTTGCGAGGAAACTGGGCTTTGCCTCGGTCGCAAGACCGCGGACGCCCCCGCAAGACTGACCGGAGCGTGGCAACCGTTCAGCGACGCCGGACTGCTGCCGGATCCCTCAAACCTCTACCTGATCGCGCGCGCCATCACCCCGCCCGGTTGCGTGCGCCGTTTCGATACCCGCTTCTTCAGCGCGGATGCGTCCGCCATCGCCCATCGCGTCGAGGGCGTGGTCCACGCCGACGCCGAACTGGTCGAACTTGTCTGGGTCGAGATGGATGCAAAACCTATCGCCGGCCTTCATTCCATCACCCGAAGCGTGCTCGGCGAACTCGAAAGACGTCTTGCCGCCGGTCCGCTGCGTCACGATGCCGACGTGCCGTTCTTCCATTTCTGCGGCGGCAGGATGCAACGGGATATTTTGCCGGGCACGGCTTGAATCATCATTTCCGCGATGCCGCCGGCGCGCGACCGCTCCTTGCGGCGGCCAGCCGGGAAAATGGTCATTTTGCGGGAAACAACCCGATTTCAAGCCGTCGACAGCCTCGAAATCCTTGACTTTGGGCGTTTCGCGGCTAGTTTGCCGGCCAACGCGGGCCTGACGCCGGGCCGGCTTTTTCGAATTCCCGACATCGAAGGATTGCACATGGCCAAGGCGGTCACCATCAAGGTCAAGCTGGTTTCCAGCGCCGACACCGGCTTCTACTACGTCGCCAAGAAGAACTCGCGCACCATGACCGACAAGATGGTCAAGAAAAAGTACGATCCGGTGGCGCGCAAGCACGTCGAATTCCGCGAGGCCAAGATCAAGTGAACATCAAGTAGCGGCGCTTCGTCGGCGGTGAATCGAACGGAGCCTTGTGGCCCCGTTTTATTTTGCCAGAACCTTTTATTTTGCGAGAGACCTGCGGCGGCGTCACGCCGCCTCCGCGACGACGCGGTTTCGGCCGTCGTGCTTGGCGCGATAGAGCGCGACGTCGGCCCGCTTGAGAACGTCCGCGACGGGCTCGCCCTTGCGCTCCAGGATCGACAGTCCGATCGAGATCGTCACCTCGATCCGCTTCGCACCGTTGTGAACGGCGAACGGTTCGCCGGCGATCGAGCGTCGCAGCCGCTCGGCCACGATGCCGGCGACTTTCAGGTCGGTTTCCGGCATCACGATTACGAACTCCTCGCCGCCATAGCGGCAGGCGAGATCGATGCCACGAATGGATTTGCGGACCCGCACCGCGAATTCGCGCAGAACATCGTCGCCAGCGTCGTGGCCATAGTTGTCGTTGATCGACTTGAAGAAGTCGATGTCGAGCATCATCAGCGCCAGCGGCTTGCCGCGCATCGCGGCCTGCTCGGCCAGAGTGACCAGATGGCTTTCCATGTAACGGCGGTTGTGCAAGCCGGTCAGCCCGTCGGTCACCGCCATTTCGATCGAGTTCTGCACGTTGTCGCGCAGGTGATCGGTATAACGGCGGCGGCGGATCTGGGTGCGGGCGCGAGCGAGCAACTCGTTCTTGTCGACCGGCCGCAGCAGATAATCGTTGACGCCGATCTCGAGACCACGAAGCAATCGCGCATTGCTGTTGGCGTCGGCGATGGCAAGGATCGGAACGTGCCGCGTGCGCTCCAGTGAGCGTGCCTGGCTGCACAACCGCAAGCCGTCGAAGTTTTCCAACCCGAGCGACACGATGAGAAGATCGTAATTGTTTTCGGCGGCGTGAAACAGCGCCTCGGACGGATCGGTTTCGACATCGACGGTATGTTCGGTGCTCAACACCGCCGCCAGCCGCTCGTACGACGAGGCGCGGTCGTCCACCAGCAGGATGCGACCGCCCTTCCCGGCATCGGCAACCGCATCGCGCTCCGGCGCCTGCATGCCGATTTCGAGCGACGTCGCCGCGCGCAAGCGCAACTCGTCGGTCATCATTTTCAGGCGCGTCAGCGAGCGCACGCGCGCGATCAGCACCACATCCGGCGCCGGCTTGGTCAGGAAGTCATCTGCGCCAGCCTCGAGGCCGCGCACACGATCGGAGGGGCTGTCCAGCGCCGTGATCATCACCACGGGAACGAAATGGGTCGCCGGGCTGGTCTTCAGCCGGCGGCAGACCTCAAAGCCGTCCATGTCCGGCATCATCACGTCGAGCAGGACGATATCGCACTTCGCGCGCGCGCAGATCTCAAGCGCCTGCGCGCCGCTTGAGGCCGTCACGACGTCGAAGTACTCGGCCGACAAGCGTGCTTCCAGCAGTTTGACGTTGGCGGGAATATCGTCGACGACCAAAACACGCGCGGACACCGCTGTCTCCTCAACCCACGAACCGTCGAACGGTCTCGATGAACTTGCCGACAGAAATCGGCTTGGACAAATAGGCTTCGCAACCGCCCTCGCGGATGCGCTCTTCGTCGCCCTTCATCGCGAATGCCGTCACCGCCACCACCGGAATCGCACGCAGTTCGGGATCGTCCTTGATCCAGCGCGTGACATCGAGGCCGGAGACCTGCGGCAACTGAATATCCATGAGAACGAGGTCGGGGCGAAGCCTGCGGACCAGATCAAGCGCCTCGAAGCCATTGCTGGTCCCAGACGTCTGGTAACCGTGAGCCTCCAACAGATCGCGGAAGAGCTTCATGTTGAGCTCGTTGTCTTCCACGATCAGGACCGTCTTGGCCACCCTGACCTCCAGTCGATACACCCACCCACCTTGGTGAGCGAAACATGCACAAGCATCGCAAAACTTGTCCGCAAACTGGATTTAGATTTGCACTAGAATTCGCTCCAAAGCCGTTAAGGCGAATGCCCGTCTTTTTGCGAGCGGATTAGCACTTGCTTGAACACGTTTCCCGGACTCGGGCATGATGGTCCCAAAGTAGAAGCGATATATTACGGAAAGGCAAACACCCGCGATGACAAAGCGTGTGCATAATCCGCGCGAAGTAGCTGAAATGGTGGCGATTCAGGCGCTTTCTTTTATCGCGGAGGACGGTGAACGGCTTGGCCGGTTCCTGTCGGAAACCGGGATCGGCCCGGAAACCCTGCGCGCTTCCGCCTCCGATCCTCACTTTCTTACCGGCGTGCTCGATTTCGTGCTGCGGGACGACGCCACCGTCAGCGCTTTTTCGGAATCCTCCGGACATCATCCGACCACCATCGCCGCCGCCAGGATGGCGCTCGGCGATTCTCTTCCGGAGCGCGAGACCCCGTGACCGAGGGGCCGCCGGACGGTCCATTGTGCTTCTGCCGGGATTGCTTCGGCGACCTCGACTTTTCGGCGATCCGTTGCAGCGCATGCGGCTCGCCCCGGCTGGTGCGCCACCCTACGCTGCCGGCACTGGCGCTCGCCCATATCGATTGCGACGCATTCTACGCCACGGTCGAGAAGCACGACAATCCGGCGCTGGCGGACAAACCTGTCATCATCGGCGGCGGCAGGCGCGGCGTGGTGTTGACCGCCTGCTACATCGCCCGGACGTACGGCGTGCGGTCCGCCATGCCGATGTTCAAGGCCCTCGCGCTCTGTCCCTCGGCCGTCGTCGTTCCGCCGGACATGGCGAAATATGTCCGGCTAGGCCGCGAAGTACGTCACACCATGCAGGCGCTGACGCCGCTGGTGGAGCCGCTGTCGATCGACGAGGCCTTCCTCGATCTCGGCGGCACCCAGCGCGTCCACGGCATGATACCCGCCAAGGTGCTCGCAATGTTTGCGGGCGACGTCGAACGCAACATCGGCATCACAGTGTCGATCGGACTGTCCAGCAACAAGTTTCTTGCCAAGATCGCCTCGGATCTCGACAAGCCGCGAGGTTTCGCGGTGCTGGGCCAGGACGAGGCGCGCATCATGCTTGCGGACAAGCCGGTCGGATTCATTTTCGGCGTTGGCCCGGCCACCCAGGAACGGCTGTCGCAGCGCGGCTTTTGTACCATCGGCGATCTGCAGCGCGCCGACGAGATCGACATGATGAAGCAATTTCCGACCGAGGGCCGCCGATTGTGGCGGCTGGCGCGCGGCATCGACGACCGGCGGGTGATCGCGGACCGCGGCGCCAAGACCATCTCCAGCGAGACAACGTTCGAAACCGACATCCGCGATTTCGCCACGCTCGAACGAATCCTCTGGCGGCTGTCGGAGAAAGTATCGTCGCGGCTCAAGACAAGCGGACTGGCGGGATCGACGATCACGCTGAAGCTCAAGACCGCCGACTTCCGGCCACGGACCCGTTCGCAATCGGTCTCCATTCCGACCCAACTCGCGTCGAAGATATTCGCGACCTGCCGCGAAATGCTAGCAAAGGAAATCGACGGCACCGCCTTCCGCCTGATGGGAGCGGGCGTCAGCGCGCTGCGGCCGGGGTCGCGGGCCGATGACATCGATATGCTGGATCGCCGCTCGGCTCATGCCGAGCGGGCGATGGACGATCTGCGCAGAAAGTACGGAAGCACGGCCGTCATCCGGGGCATAGCCTACGACGGTCCCGAGAAACCGCGTCAATAGAAGCGCGCAGATCGTTGGCTAGATTTGCTTTTTCCGCCGACGTTACTTGCAGGGTTTGGCTTTCCTGACGTCGCTGACGTCGAATTTGCCCAAAGTCCCGGAAATCACGAAGTCGTTGTAGTCGAGCACCAGAGCCCGCGACACACCGTCCTCGAACAGCTCGAACGACATCGCATAGACCGGCGTTTGTTCGCCGCTGTTGGTTTTGGCGTCGCGATCGTAGTAGCTGACGGTGACGGGCCACCGGGTCAGCTTCTTCATCTGATCGTTGGTGGTGGACGGATCGGGCGTCGATCCGGGTTTGTCGCCGTGAATCGGTTTGCCGATAACCGAAAGCGTGTTGTAGACCTTCTCGCCGTTGTCGGACCCGTCATACACGGTCAACTCGAGCAGAGATTTGCCCTCCTTCGCGGCCGCGATGATGCGCTGGATCTGTTCGGTCGGAAACACGACCTTGCCGTCGACCGTGAACGTCTTGGCCACCGGTTGCGTCAGCTTCACGGTAATCTTGTCGCCGGTCCGTTCGGCGAGGCCGTCAACCTCGCTCTGATCGCTGTCGTTCATGCGGGTCACGATCTTGAACCGGTAGCTCTTGCCCTCCGCATCCTCCCAACTCGTGGATTGCAGGTCGCTGAGCGTGCTCCGTCCTTCCCCGCCGTCCATTTCCGAGACCTGCCTGAAATCAGATGTGTAGCCCTCGCAGGCATTTCCCGAAAACTTGTACAGGATTCGTCCGCGTGCGCTGTCCAGCGACGTGCCGCCGCGCGACTTCAGAAGGCTCAGATCGTACAGCGCCTGATGGGGTAGAAACGAAGTCCCGGCCGCGGCGTGGGCTGTGCTTCCAGGTAGCGGCGAACACAGCGCTGCTACGACCAACGTCAGAGAGCCGGACCAGAAACGGAAGGTAAAGCAATCGAAACGGACGCGCATATCACCTCTCGATGTGGCCGAATCCGAGCATTATCGCCGCCCTATTGCGTCGCAACTAGGGCGGCGTGGCAGCACACCGCGATTTGATGGCCGGCTTGACCGTCGGTCGAACCGTGCCCGCTTTCCGCAAACCGGCCTCGCTCCGCCATCACTTGCATGTGACATGACGATGCGAGATAGAACCCTGAGCCGAGTTTTCAGGCGTAACAACATCAGCGGGGGCCGACATGGCAGGAACGATCGAGCAGAAGCTGGCGGCGCAAGGCATCACCCTGCATGATCCGGCATCGCCTGTGGCGAATTATGTCGGTTTCGTCCGCACCGGCAATCTGCTGTTCGTATCCGGACAGCTCTGCTTCAATCCGGAAGGCGCGTTGATCGCCAGGGGCAAGCTCGGCGCCGGCGTCAGCGTCGAACAGGGCAGCACCGCGGCGCGCGGCTGCGCACTCAACCTGCTGGCGCAGGTCAAGGCCGCGCTCGGCGACCTCGACAAGGTGGTCCGCGTCGTCAGGCTGGGCGGCTTTATCAACTCCGCTCCCGATTTCCTCGACGGCCCCAAGGTGATGAACGGCGCATCCGATCTGATGGTTGAGGCGTTCGGCGACAAAGGCCGCCATTCCCGTTCGACCGTGGGCGTTGCATCCCTTCCCGCCGATGCGGCGGTCGAAGTGGAAGGTCTGTTCGAAGTCGCCTGACGCCGATGCGCGCACCCGACTGGTTGACGGCACGCCCGGTCGCCCACCGCGGCCTGCATGACGAGGCCCGTGGCATCGTCGAAAATATGCCGGCGGCGGCCCGTGCGGCGATGGCCGGAAACTTCAGCATCGAACTCGATATCCAGCTCACCGCCGACGGCGAGGCCATGGTTCATCATGACGACGAACTCGGACGCCTGACCGAAGGTTCGGGATCCCTGCGGACCAGGACCGCCGCCGAACTCAGGCAGATCGTCTTCAGGAACACGTCCGAACGGATGATGTCGCTCGCGGACCTCTGCGCGCTGGTCGCCGGCCGCGTGCCGCTGGTGATCGAGGTGAAAAGTCATTTCGACGGTGACCGCCGGCTGGTCCGGCGCATGGCTGACGTGCTGTCATCCTATGACGGACCGGCGGCCGGCATGTCATTCGACCCGGATCAGGTGCTGGCTCTGCGCGAACTGATGCCGGCGCGTCCCCGCGGCATCGTAGCCCAGCGGAGCTATAGTGCAGCCGAATGGCCCGACGCGACGCCGGATCAGCGCGCGACAATGACAGATCTGCATCATGCCTTCCGCACCCGGCCGCATTTTGTCGCTTACTGGGTGAATGAACTTCCGGCGTTAGCCCCATGGATTGCAAGAAACATCTTCCGATGCCCCCTGCTGACATGGACGGTGCGCACGCCGGAACAACGCGCCCGAGCCGCCAGATACGCCGATCAGATGATCTTCGAGGGTTTCCATCCGGAGGTCTAGCGCCATCCCGCTCCCGACGGAATCAGAGCCGGGCTCCAGCTTCTTGTTTTGACGCGTTTTCTTTATGCGAACCGGTATCCACTTCGCTCGAAAACGCTATAACCCCCACTCCCTTGACGGCCCCGGCGCCGTGCCCAATCTCGTGGTTCAATGAAACCGCCACATAGCGGACATCTCTACATGCAATGGCTGATCGCAGGCTCAAATCCTCGATGACGTCATCCGACATATCGCTCGAAGCTATCGACTCGGTCGGCCAGATTCCGGCCGCGGATTGGGACGCCTGCGCCAATCCTGTAGTCGAGCACCACGAATCGCCGGCGTCGGGAGATGAAGCTCCTGCGCGTTCGATTTTCAGCTCAAATGAGACATACAACCCTTTTGTCTCACATGCCTTTTTCACCGCGCTCGAAGCATCACATTCGGCTTGCGCGCGCACCGGATGGAAACCGTGCCACCTGATCGCGCGCCGCGACGGAACGGTCGTCGGCGTCGTGCCGTGCTATCTGAAGTCGCACTCGCAGGGTGAGTATGTCTTCGATCACGGCTGGGCGGACGCCTATGAAAGGGCCGGCGGGCGCTATTATCCCAAGCTCCTGGCCTCGGTTCCGTTCACGCCTGCCACCGGTCCGCGGCTTTTGGTTCGCGCCGGCTGCGACGAGACGCGCGTCCCCGCCGCGCTGGCCGGCGGCCTCATCGGCCTCTGCGATGCGACGCGGGCTTCGTCGGCTCACGTCACCTTCGCCCGCGAGGAGGAATGGGCGTTTCTCGCAGGAAATGGATTCCTCCAGCGCACCGACCAGCAGTTTCACTGGCGCAACGAAGGCTATTCGAGCTTCGAGGACTTTCTCGCCAGCCTCAATTCGCGGCATCGCAAGGCGATCCGCCGCGAACGACGCGATGCGCTCGCCAACGGCATCACCATCCATGTCCTCACCGGCAGCGATCTCACGGAAGAAGCCTGGGACGCCTTCTTCCGGTTCTACATGGAGACGGGATCGCGCAAGTGGGGCCGGCCCTACCTGACGCGCCCCTTCTATTCCATGATCGGCGAGAGCATGAGCCGGGACATCGCGTTGATCATGGCCCGGCGCAATGGCCGCTGGATCGCCGGCGCCATCAACTTCATCGGTTCGGACACGCTGTTCGGACGGCACTGGGGCGCGATCGAACATCACCCCTTCCTGCATTTCGAGGTCTGCTATTATCAGGCGATCGAATTCGCGATCCGTCATCGCCTGAAAACGGTGGAGGCCGGCGCGCAGGGCGAGCACAAGATCGCGCGCGGATATCTGCCGCAAACCACCTACTCCGCGCATTATATTGCCGACCCGGCCCTGCGCCGCGCGGTAGGCGATTATCTCAAGCGCGAACGTCAATACGTCGCGGAAGCTGGCCGCGAACTGACCGAGGCCGGGCCGTTTCGCAAGGCGGGTAATGGCGGAGTCTCCTGATGCCTCAGAGGCTCGGGACGTCGTCGTGTATGAAGCGAGACGATGTTCAGTCCAATCGTCATGGCCGGGCATGAAGCCGGGCGTGACGGGTTGCTGATTCCGCCGGAAACATGCGCTGGCAGAAAATCACCCGGTTTCGAAATCTCCGTCCTGCGGCGGCGCAATCGGCGTGAACTGGCAACGGTTCGGCTTGATGTCGATGAGCGGCGTGTCGTCGATACAATCCAGTCCGCGCACCAGAACGGTCGATCCCTCGATGCCGACCAGCTTGACCAGCGAGGTCCCCAGCGGATTGGGCCGCACCGGGGACCGCAGCGAAAACGTGCCGTGCGTCTCGCCGCTGCTCTTGGGGGCCTGCAGCACGATGTCGCGACGCGACAGGTGCAGCCAGTAGATGACTTCGATGCTCGTATAACGTTCGAGCCCCTGCAGCGCGGGCTTCCAGGGATCGAAAATTTCGAGCCGACAAACCGGCCCGTCTTCGCGCCCCTGACGCGGGGTCTTCAGGCGGGACGTCCAGGGCGTGCGAATTCTGCCGATGAACACCAGCCCGGCGTCGGTCGCAGGCGGCAGTTCGACGACAACCTCGCCCTCTCGCACCTCATATTCACGCACCATGGCCGGATCTCCTTGCGTCCTGATATCACGATACGAACCGTTATTCATCGCCGAGCATAACCGGACCTAACCTCTCACGCGCCTATTTCGCAGCACGAGACAGGCGCCACCAGCGTGCCTGATCCGGTTGCAGAGACCATCGGCTTCCGCGCGCGTATCGGCCCCTACCCTGACCTGATAAAACGTCCGGGTGCCGCGGCTACGCAACACCGAGCCCAGCAGGCTCGGATCGCGGTCGCCGATCACGGAGCCGAGGTGCCGGATGGCCCGTGCGTACATGGCCATGGCGCGGACCCGGCTGAAGCCCGCAGCGAGCTGCACGCCCCAAGGCTTGTCCGCACCGAGCTTCACACGCTCTTCAAGCCCCGCAACAAAAGGATTGGGCGCGCGCTTCAGCATCGCCATCAACTCGCGGCAACTCGACGATGCCGGCGCGCGATCCGGCGGCTTGCCGCCCTTGCCCGCGTCAGCCCAGTCCTCGATCGGCGATCCCGTGATCGCGATAACGTAGTTTCGCGTCTCGGCCGGCATCGACCCCTTGCCGTCGAGCCAGTCCTGCACGCGGCGCGGTCCGGCATTATAGGCCGCGGCGGCCAATCCCAGATTGCCGAATTGCCCGCGCAACTCGTTCAGATACTCGGCCGATTTCGGCAACGCCTGCACCGGGTCGAACGGGTCGAGCAGCCGCCGCTCGCTTGCCGTTCCCGGCATGAACTGCGCTATGCCCTGCGCGTGCTCGCCGCTGCGGGTCAGCGGACCAACGGCATCGGTCTGGAATCGGCTCTCCTGCCAGATCACGCGCGCAAAGAATTCCAGCGGCAGATTCTCGGCCCTGGCCGCCGACTCCACCATCAGGCAGATCGCTTCGCGCGTGTCTTGATCGGCCTTCGCTGCAGGTTCCGGATCGGGTGCGGTCTCCGCGCCAACCTGCGCAAAGACGACGCGCGGCATCAGCAGCATCAAGGCGAATGCGCATCGCAAGAGAATGGGCGGGCATGACACCCCGCCGATTTTCTTCCGCGACGGCGACGAACCGAGATTCATCCCGCTAGCATAACAGGCTTCCTGACAAGCCTGATATATCCCCCTCCGGTCTTGAGGAGGGATCGCCGTGAATTCTGGGAACCGACATTCGCTGCACGGCTGCAGCGAATGTCGAAAACGCGCCTCTTAGCGCTTCGAGAACTGGAACGAGCGGCGGGCTTTCGCCTTGCCGTACTTCTTGCGCTCGACCACGCGCGAGTCGCGGGTCAGGAAGCCGCCCTTCTTGAGGACGCCGCGCAATTCGGGCTCGAAATTCGTCAGCGCCTTGGACAGGCCGTGACGGACGGCACCCGCCTGGCCGGACAGGCCGCCGCCGGCAACGGTGCAAATCACGTCGTATTGCCCGGCCCGCGCCGCGGCGACGAGCGGCTGCTGGATCATCATGCGCAGCACCGGACGCGCAAAGTAGACCTCGACCTCGCGGGCGTTGACCAGGATCTTGCCGGCACCCGGCTTGATCCAGACGCGGGCAACCGCGTCCTTGCGCTTGCCGGTGGCATAGGCGCGGCCGTGCTTGTCGATTTTCTTGGCGTACTGCGGCGCTTCCGGATTAGCCGACTTCAACGCGGACAACTGGTCGAGAGACTGCATGGTATCGGACATCGTTATGCGGCCCTCTTGTTCTTGCGGTTCATTGCGCCGATATCGACGATTTCCGGCTGCTGCGCTTCATGGGGATGCTCTGCGCCGGCATAAACACGAAGATTGCCAAGCTGCACGCGTCCGAGCGGGCCACGCGGGATCATGCGCTCCACGGCCTTCTCGATGACGCGTTCCGGGAAACGACCCTCAAGGATCCACTTCGCGGTGCGCTCCTTGATGCCGCCGATGTAGCCGGTGTGATTGTAATAGACCTTGTTGTCACGCTTGCGGCCGGTGAGAACCACCTTGGCGGCATTGATGATGATGACATTGTCGCCGCAATCGACGTGCGGCGTGTAAATCGGCAGATGCTTGCCGCGCAGCCGCATCGCAACGAGGGTGGCGAGCCGCCCGACCACCAGGCCGCTGGCGTCGATCAGCACCCACTTCTTCGTCACTTCGGCTGGCTTTGCCGAGAACGTTTTCATGTGAGAAATCCGTGAAAAGAGAACCTCAACGCCCACAAGCGTCGAACCGAGGGCGTTCTAGAGAAGCAATCAATTCCAGTCAACGTCACACGATCGATATTTTCATCGTAAAATCATTAGCTTATAAAAATGGTTATATATTACCTTTAGAATTTTCAAGCATTCGGAATGGAGTACGTGGAGGTTACATGGGCGATCGGATCGGGCGACGTGCCTGACAATAGCGTCACCTCGCCGACCGCAAGCCGCCTGCCGAGCTTGAGAAGCCGCGCGGCGGCAACGACATCCTGACCCGGGCGTCCCGGGCGCAGAAAATTGATGTTGAGATTGGCGGTCACGGCGAGGCCGACCGGACCGATCCGCGACAAAAGCACCACATACATGGCGAAATCGGCCAGTGCCATCAGCGTTGGCCCGGAGACGGTACCGCCCGGGCGCAACATGCGCTCGCTGTAGCGCTGGCGAAGCAGCGACGTCTCGCCGTCGGCGCTTTCGATGGCGATATCGCCGTCCCTGAAGGCCTGAGGGAACTCGGCATGAAGAAACGCCTCGAGTTCGGCCACGTTCATTTTCGCAGTCGCCATGTCGTCCTGCCCCTGCTCACGCCCGATGGTGCCTGTTACATTAGGATGATCGTTTCGCCCAAGCGGATAATTCGATGACAGCCAGGACCGCCCGCGCCGAGACCCCGGAACAACCGCCGGTACTCTTGCGGCAAACCCAAGGCAGCATCACTGTTCTGACCCTCAACCGTCCGGAAGCGCGAAACAGCCTGTCTGAGCGGCTGATCGGCGAACTGCATGCGGCGATCGACGCAGCCGGCACGGACCCGGCGGTTCGCGCGGTCGTGATCGCGGCCAGCGGTCCGGCGTTCTCGTCCGGCCATGACCTCAAGGAACTGACCGCGCACCGCGCCGACTCCGATCGCGGCCGCGCCTACTTCGCGCATGTGATGACGATCTGCAGCGCGATGATGCAGGCCATCGTCCAACTGCCGAAGCCTGTGGTCGCCTGCGTGCAGGGCGTCGCCACCGCGGCCGGCTGCCAGCTCGTTGCGACCTGCGATCTCGCGGTGGCTTCGGAGAAGGCCCGCTTCGCAACGCCAGGTGTCGACATCGGCCTGTTCTGCTCGACGCCGATGGTGGCGCTGACCCGAAACATCGCGCGCAAACACGCCATGGAAATGCTTTTGACCGGAGAACCGGTCGACGCCGCGGCGGCCCAGCGGATGGGGCTGATCAACCGCGTCGTCGCCGATGGGCTCGAGCGCGACACCGCACTGGAGCTTGCGCAGAAGATCGCGCGCAAATCAGCCTATACGGTGAAGCTCGGCAAGGTTGCCTTCTACCGGCAGGCCGAAATGAATCTGGCTGACGCCTATCGTTACGCCGCCGAGGTCATGACCGAGAACATGATGGCCCGCGACGCCGAGGAGGGCATCGGCGCCTTCATCGAAAAACGTGACCCGAAGTGGAAAGATCGATAGGACTCAATTTTCTTCGTCATTCCGGGGCGCGAGCTCTTCGCGAGCGAACCCGGAATCCATAAACACTGCCGGAACATGGATTACGGGTCTGCGCGCTAAAGACCGTGCATCCCGAAATGACAACATTGGCCTGAACGGCCGCGATGATCCAATGACCTGGACTTGAAAATGAACCACGACACCTACGACGACAGCTACATCCGCGGAATCCTGGACAGCGTGAAGACCATCGCGATGGTCGGCGCCTCGCCCGTCAACGTGCGGCCGAGCTACTTCGCATTCAAGTATCTCGCCGAACGCGGATATGACATGAGCCCGGTCAATCCGGGTCACGTCGGCAAGAGCCTGGTCGGCAAGCCCTTCGTTGCATCGTTGAAGGACATCGGCCGTCCCCTCGACATGGTGGACATCTTCCGCAGTTCCAGCCACATCATGCCGATCGTCGACGAGGCGCTGACGCTGTCGCCCTTGCCGAAGGTGATCTGGATGCAGCTTGGCGCGCGCGACGACGCGGCGGCTGCGAAAGCCGAGGCTGCCGGCATCAAGGTGGTGATGAACCGCTGTCCGAAGATCGAATACGGCCGCCTGTCGTCGGAGATTTCGTGGATGGGCGTCAACTCGCGCACGCTGAGTTCGAAACGCGCGCCGATGCCCGTGCATGGCCAGCGACTGTCGCTCAACCGCGTGAGCGTCGGCGGCGGCAGCACGCTGGCCGCTGACCGCGCCGCCAAGGACAGAAGCGACCTGGCGTGAACGCATAAAAGTCTTTATCAGCTTCGCCGCGCCTTGAGGCCGCATGCCGAAACCGGCAAAGCCTCCCGTAGCGCCTTGACGGCGGCGCATGATCCCATCAGCATCGAAAACGCTTTAGCAGAACGACCTCCGACCGAAACAGGACATGAGATGACCGATCGCATCCCCGGCTTTGCAACGCTTGCCGTCCACGCCGGCGCGCAGCCCGACCCGACCACCGGCGCGCGCACGACGCCGATCTATCAGACCACGTCGTTCGTCTTCAACGACGCCGACCATGCGGCGTCGCTGTTCGGACTGCAGGCCTTCGGCAACATCTACACCCGCCTCGGCAATCCGACCAACGCGGTGCTGGAGGAGCGCGTCGCAGCACTCGAAGGCGGCACCGCGGCGCTCGCGGTGGCCTCGGGACACGCCGCGCAGGTCGTCACGCTTCAGCAACTCATGAAACCCGGCGACGAGGTCATCGCCTCGCGCAAGCTCTATGGCGGATCGATCAACCAGTTCACCCACGCGTTCAAGAGCTTCGGCTGGAACGTGGCGTGGGCCGATCCGGACGAGATCGAATCCTTCGAGCAGGCGGTCACGCCGCGAACGCGGGCGATCTTCATCGAATCCATCGCCAACCCGCGAGGTTCGATCACCGATATCGAAGCGGTCGCCGCGGTGGCGCGCAAGGCGAGAGTCCCCCTGATCGTCGACAACACGATGGCGAGCCCTTATCTCATCCGGCCGATCGAGCACGGCGCCGATATCGTGCTTCACTCGCTGACGAAATTTTTGGGCGGCCACGGCAACTCGCTCGGCGGCATCATCGTCGACGCCGGCACGTTCGACTGGTCGAAGGACAACAAGTATCCGATGCTGAGCGAGCCGCGCCCGGAATATCACGGCATCCGGATGCAGGAGACGTTCGGCAACTTCTCATTCGCAATCGCCTGCCGCGTGCTCGGCCTGCGCGACCTCGGCCCGGCGCTGTCGCCGTTCAACGCCTTCATGATCCTGACCGGCATCGAGACACTGCCGCTGCGGATGCAGAGGCATTGCGAGAACGCCCAGGCGATCGCCGAGTGGCTGGCCGCCCACCCGGCGGTTGCGGCCGTCAATTACGCGGGATTGCCCAGTGACAAGTACAACGCGCTCGCCCGCAAATATTCGCCGAAGGGCGCGGGCGCGGTGTTCACGTTCAGCCTGAAGGGCGGATACGACGCCGGCGTCCATCTGGTGTCGAAGCTCCGGTTGTTTTCGCACCTCGCCAACATCGGCGATACCCGCTCGCTCGTGATCCACCCCGCATCGACCACGCACAGCCAGCTCGACGACGCGGCCAAGACGCGGGCCGGCGCCGGGCCCGACATCGTCCGCCTGTCGATCGGCATCGAGGACAAGGAAGACCTGATGGCCGACCTCGATCAGGCGATGACGTAGAGCGGGTTTGCTTTAGACGGAATCAGCAGCCCGTCATGGCCGGGACAAGCCAGGCCATGACGGAACAGGTGGTTTCATCAAAACGCAAACCGGCTCCAAGACACAAATGAAGGTCTAACTGCCGCAGGTACTATCTTGGGAGCGATCAAGATGGATATTAACGCGGCGGCTCCCCCACTGGCCGGGGCCTTTCGCCCATGACCTGCACCCGCCGGACCTCGGTCAGATAGTTGAGGGTCAGCGACACCCAGATGATCCCGTAGAGCAGCATGAAGCAGCTTGAATTGAAGCCGAGCCAGTCCAGGATCGCGCCGAAGGTGATCGGCAGCAGAAAGCCGCCGAGGCCGCCCGCCATGCCGACGATGCCGGACACCGCGCCCATGCTGTCGGGGAAATCGTCGCCGATATACTTGAACGTCGAAGCCATGCCGCAGGCAAAGGCGATGCCGAGGGCGAAGAGAAGCATCGTGAAGAACCACGACGGCAAAGCGATGCGGAAACTCAGGGGATCGCGGATCGTGTGCACGATCAGGTCGGTCTTGGGATAGGATAACAGGAACAGGCAGACCCAGGCCACCCACAGCACCCACCACGTCACGTTGTGAGCGCCGAAGCGGTCCGACAACCAGCCGCCGAAGGCGCGGAAGGCGCCGCCGGGCAGCGAGAAGCAGGCGGCGAGAAGCGAAGCCTGCGCGATGGTGAAGCCGTATTCGGTCTTGAAATATTGCGGCATCCAGATCGACAGCGCGGTGAAGCCGCCGAACACGATCGAATAGTACTGGCAATATTTCCAGACCCGCGGATCGCGCAGCACGGACAATTGCTGCCACATCGACGGCACCTGACCGCCGACGCCGGGATCGGGCTTGGACAACAGCCAGAACAACAACGCCGTGACCAGCAGCGCGACGGCATAGACCTTGGGCACCATCTGCCAGCCATAGGCCCCGATCAGCCACGGGGCGACGAACATGTTGAGCGCCGCGCCGACCGTTCCCGCGCCGAAGAAGCCCATCGCGAAGCCGCGGCTCTCCTTGGGAAAGAAACGCGCGACGTAGGGCGTGCCGACCGAAAACGAAGCGCCGACGAGGCCGAGCGCCAATCCGAGCAGCAGGAACTGCCAAAGCGCGGTCGCATAGGCGGCCAGCCAGAGCGGAACCGCGCAGGCGATCAACAACAGCAGCATGATGATCCGCCCGCCGAAGCGGTCGGTCCAGATGCCCAGCGGCAAACGAAAGATCGCGCCGGTCAGGACGGGCGTCGCCGTGAGCAGACCGAATTCGGTCGAACCGAGCTCAAGCTGTTCGCGGATCGGAATACCGACCACGCCGAACATCATCCAGACGGCGAAGCAGACGGTGAAGGCCCAGGTGGTGATGAACAGGACGGACAGATTGCCGGATCTCGCCATTCGCCGCCTCGATCTTGCTCTGCCCGTTTCAGGCTCGCCATCGATCGGGCGGGTTATGAGATTTCCACCTTACCGGCTGGCTCATGACCGCACATCATGATGCAGGTTCGAAAATCTGTACAGGGCCAGAATTTCGGGCCGGTCCGTTATGAGGACGTGAATCAATCCGTGACGATTGAAGCGATCGTATCGCGTGTCAGGCGGATTCAGGTGATGGTACCGCCACCGCTCCGTTTCTCAACGGAGGGCTGACGATCGCCTCGAGAGTGCAAAAAAGAAACGCGCCGCCATTGCGCGACGCTTCCTTTGATCGGCCTATCCGGCCGCCATGCGCAATCCTTGACGCTCCAGCGCCGGTTTGCCGGCCATCAGCCGTTCCGCCTGAACAACCGCGAGCGTCAGGACGAGGATCGCAACTCCCTGATGCACCAATGCGAGCAGGATCGGAACCTGGTGCAGCAGCGTCAGGATTCCGAGCGTCGCCTGCAGCGTCATGGCGGCGGCGAGCCAGAGCGCCCCGCGAATGACGGCGGGATTTGCGCGCGACACCACCGCGTCAACGAGATGCAGGATGGCGATCGTAAACAGCGTATATGCCATCATGCGATGCTCGAACTGCACCGTGAGCGTATTGTCGAACAGATTGCGCCACCACGGTTGTTCGAAAAACAGCCGCGCGGAGGACGGAATGAACGATCCGTCGATGTCGGGCCAGGTGTTGAAAACCTTGCCGGCGCGCAGTCCGGCGACCAGCGCCCCGAAGTAAAGCTGCACGAACACCAGCACGACCAGAACGCCGCTGGTCACCCGCAATCGCAGCGGCGGCTGTAACGACGGTCGATCCGACAACCGCCGCACGGTCCAGACGATCGCCGCGAAAATCAGTAGAGCCAGCACCAGGTGGGTCGCGAGACGATATTGCGACACCTCGACACGGTTGGTGAGACCGGATGCAACCATCCACCAGCCGACCGCACCTTGAAGACCGCCAAGGCCGAAGATGATCCATAGCCGGCGCTTCAGATCGGACGGCAACATGCCGCGCCACATGAACCAGAGGAACGGCAGCAGGAAAGCCACGCCGATGAAGCGTCCCAGCAGCCGGTGGCTCCACTCCCACCAGAAGATGGTCTTGAACTGGTCGAGCGTCATGCCCGCGTTCATTTCGCTGTACTGCGGGATCTTCTTGTAGCCCTCGAAGGCCTGAGACCACTCGTCCTGCGTGAGCGGCGGCAAACTGCCCGTCACCGGCTTCCACTCGACGATCGAAAGACCGGACTCGGTCAACCGCGTCGCGCCGCCGACCAGCACCATGGCGGCGATCAACAGCGCCACGAACACCAGCCACCATCGCACGGCGCGTAGCTGGAACCCCTTTTTTGCCATCGGACGGGTCATCAAAATCCGTGTGTTGATTGCATTTTTCGGGCCCTTTATAGTCCACCGCAGCCTCGGCGCAAGCCTCGTCCCAGCCGCGAGTTGCATTTTTAAGGTATGCGGATCCGCACCCGGAAATTTCTCGGCACCATCGCCCTGCTCGTGCTGGTCGTCGTCTGGTCGCTGCTCGGCATGACGGTCGCACAGACGCCATGGCTCGCGGCATCGGGGCTCTATCAGGCGATCTTCTACCCGGTTGCCGGGCTCGGCTGGGTCTTGCCGGCCATGCCCATCGTCAGTTGGATGGCGAAACCCGACGCGTAGGCCTCCATCGTCGCCAAATCCATCCCCGCGGACGCAACCGCCGCGCCCCGCCCTCTCCCGCTCGCCTATTGGCATTACCCTTTGTTGACATTTCCCGTGCAAAGGTCGGCCAAAGCAAAAAGTAAACAAAAGATAACAGGCTCTAGCGATGACCATGGCGGCTGTGATCGAAAGCCCGACGGCGGCGGCGAACGCATGCACGCGATCAAGCGAGCGGCGTATCGCGCATGTCGAGGTCTTTCACGATCTGCATGAGGTCGAGCCGGTCTGGCGCGGCCTGGAGACGTCGCAGGTCTCGACGCCCTATCAGCGGTTCGACTTCCTGTCGGCCTGGCAGGGGCACGTCGGAACCAGAACCAATCTCCAGCCATGCGTGATCGTCGCCCGTGACGCCGAGCGGCGGCCGCTGATGCTGTTGCCGCTCGCAGCCGGCGCGGAGAACGGCGTCCGCGTCGCACGCTTCATGGGCGGCAAGCACACGACCTTCAACATGGCGCTCTGGCAACGGGATTTCGTCGCCTCCGCCACGCAGGCCGATCTCGATGCGCTGCTTCGCGGCCTCCGCGACGTTCCCGCCAGGATCGACGTGCTGGCGCTTACGCGGCAACCGCGGCGCTGGCGCGACCTGCAAAATCCGATGGCGCTGTTGCCGGGCCAGCCCTCCGCCAATGGCTGCCCGCTGATGACGATGGCGCCGGGCGCGGCGCCGGCCGATCGCATCAGCAACTCGTTTCGCCGCCGGCTCAGAAGCAAGGAACGCAAGCTGCAGGCGCTTCCCGGCTATCGGTACTGCGTGGCCACGACCGACACCGAGATCACGCGGATATGCGATGCGTTCTTCACGATCAAGCCGCTCCGAATGGCCGCGCAGAAGCTGCCGAACGTGTTCGCCGATCCCGGCGTCGAGGACTTTTTGCGCACGGCCTGCCTGACGCCGCTGCCGGACGGCGGCCACGTCATCGAAATCCACGCCCTCGAATGCGACGCCGAGGTGATCGCGATCTTCGCCGGCGTCGCCGACGGAGAGCGCTTCTCGATGATGTTCAACACCTACACGCTGTCGGACAGCGCCCATTACAGTCCGGGCCTGATCCTGATGCGCGATATCGTCGATCACTACGCCGAGCGCGGCTACACCTCGCTCGATCTCGGGATCGGATCGGACGACTACAAGCGGCTGTTCTGCAAGGACGACGAACCGATCTTCGACAGCTACCTGCCGCTCACGACGCGCGGCAGGATGGCCGCCCTCGGCATGTCCTCGGTGGCCCGCGCCAAGCGTCTCGTGAAGCAGACGCCGGCATTGAAGCGGATGGCGCAGACGCTGCGCGGCGCATTGCAGCGCTGACGATACGGCATTTTCCGGCGTAGGGGATTCAGGCCGCCTCGCGCGGACCGCTCTGGATCTCCGGCGGCAACGACATCGGATCGAGCATCGTCACCGACGCAAAACCGATGGCCGTGAGCTGACCGCTGAACCGCGCCCGCGCCTCCGCGCTCATCGACGGGTCGGGAACGACGATCGCGCGCGCTTGATCGGTCAGGAGTTTCGCCGGCAGATCGGTGGCGGTGCCGGCGACGAGCAGGACGTGATCGTAGACGCGCAGCAATGCATCGAGGGCGATCGTCAGGCGCGGCGATTGCAGCAGCGTGCGATCGGCTCCCGACCGTCCGGCGACCACCAGATGGACCGGCGATTGTCCGTCCCTGCTGATGACCTCTCCGAAGGACGCCTCGCCCAGCATCAGTTCGGCCAGTCCCGGCACCGCCGGATCGACCGCGGCGGCGGTCAGGGTCGGCGACGCCGGCGACAGATCGACCAGGACAACCTTGGCGCTGTGCGCCAGACCCCGCGCGAGCGCCAGCGCGCCCAGCAGAATGCGCTCGTTTTCGCCGGTGCCCATGATCGTGATCTTGCGCGCGGCTTCGCCTGCCGTCCGCAGGTCGTCCGCGACACGATCGATTCCGATCAGGTCCGCGGCCGGCTGGAGACGGATCTCGCGCGGCTCCGGCGTGGTGACGGCGGGCTGTTGCGGAACAGGCTCGAACGCGGCCAGGGCCCGCGGCGCGGTGATGCGCAGCAGTTCGCCCGTCGCGACGGTGCCCGCCGTCAGCATCAGCGTCGCCAGCGTCGCGATCAGGACGATCGGCAGCTTCTTGGGATAGGCCGGCGTGTTCGAGACGATGGCGCGGGAGATGATGCGGCCATCGGACGGCGTGGCGTCGATGTTTTCGCGCGTGGTCGCTTCACGATATTTTGCGAGATAGGATTCCAGCAGATCGCGCTGCGCTCTCGCCTCACGCTCCAGCGCCCGCAGCTTGACATCGTCGCCGTTGGAGGATGTCGCCTGCTTCTTCAACTGGTCGAGACTATTGCTGAGACTGTCGACCCGGCCGCTGGCGATGCGGGCGTCGTTTTCCAGCGACCGCGAGATCTTACCGGCCTCCTCGCGCAACTGGCGATCGAGATCGGCAAGCTGCGCCCTCAATTCCCTGATCCGCGGGTGCCGGTCAAGCAGGGTCGAGGATTGCTCCGCCAGTTGCGCCCGCAGCGTCACGCGCTGTTCGGCCAGGCGGCGGATCAGTTCCGAATTGAGAACTTCGGATGCCTCGACCGGCCTGCCGCTCTGAAGCATGTCGCGGATCAGCCGCGCCTTCGATTCCGCATCGGACTTGAGCGCGCGCGCGTTGGTCAGCTGGGTGTTGATTTCACCCAGTTGCTGGTTCGACAGCGAGGTGTTGTTGGTGCCGATGAAAAGGCTGGACTTCGACCTGAAATCCTCGACCCGCGATTCAGCCTCCGCGACCTTCTTGCGCAGGCTGTCGATTTCTCCGGACAGCCACTGACCGGCGGCCCTCGCCTGCCCCTGACGCGCGCTCAGTTGCAGCACGAGATAGCCCTCGGCGATCGAATTCGCGATGCGAGCCGCAAGCTCCGGATCGCGCGACTGGAATTCGATGACGATCACGCGGGATTTGTCGACGGCGTAGGCGGTCAGCCGATTGAAATAGGCATCCAGCACGCGCTCCTCCGGCGTCATCCGCAGCGGATCGCGGCCGATTCCGAACAGCGCCAGCAACGATTTGATCGGAGAAACGCCGCGCAACACCGGATCGAACTCCGGATTTTCGGCGAGCTTGTTCTTCCTGATCACCTCGCGGGCAAGATCGCGCGACAGCACCAGTTGCACCTGGCTGGCGACCGCTTCCGGATCGAGCGCACCGCGCTCGTCGTTGCGCTCGGCGTTCGGGCGCAGAAAAACGTTCTCGCGGCCGTCGATCAGGATGCGGGCTTCGGACTTGTATCTGGGCGTAATCAGGTTGACGACGACGAGCGAAAGTACGAAAGCGAGCAGCGTCGGGATGATGATCGCGCGCTTCTTTCGCACGAGCGCCTGCCAGATGACGCGCACATCGAGATCGCCCGGCTGCGAGGCGGCGACCGGCGACGCAGGCATTGGCGCGGAGACCTTGTTCGAAACCGCCGTCTTGTTCTTGCCGACGCGCCCAAACGCAAACCGCATCACTTAACTCCCGCCGGCCCCTCGAGCGTCCGAACCACGCCGGCCGCGTCTCGGCCGCGACTATCGGATCAGACCACGCGACCGGGCGCGGCGATTACAGTCCATTATGGTTGCCATCGGGTTAATTCCCGCGGGCCGATGCGGATGCGACGGATGTGGGGCCAGGCGACGATTACGTTTTATTAACCACAAAAGCCCTTAACTGGATTTGATATTTCATGGAAATGCCTGATGCGAAGCGTGCGCGCCGTAATCCTGTGCCTGTTGACCGCGCTGGCGCTGGCAGGGTGCATGCGGCACCCGGGGCCGGACGCGATGGCGCGCCCGCATAACGATCTCGATGCGCTGGCCTATGGCGGACGGCAGGCCTCTGCGCCACCGCCGGTCGCTCGCCGCGACCTGCGGGTTCGAGCGGCCCGTGCCTCCGTGCCTGTCGTCTATGCGGCGGCTCCGCCGCCCGTGGTGCACGATCCCGCCTACCGCCTCGATTCCGGCGATCGGCTGCGCATCGTGGTCTATGGCCAGGAAGGTCTCACCAACACCTATCTGGTCGATGCCGGCGGCAGCATCACCATGCCGCTGATCGGCGCGGTCACCGCGCGGGGCCGCACCACGGCCGAACTGTCCGCCGCGATCGCCGCGCGCCTGCGCAACGGCTACATCCGCGAACCCTATGTCGCCGCCGAGGTCGAAGCCTACCGGCCGTTCTTCATCCTCGGCGAAGTGGCGGCTCCAGGGCAGTATCCGTTCGTGCCCAACATGACGGTGGAGAGCGCCGTCGCGATCGCCGGTGGCTTCTCGCCCCGAGCCAGACGCGACCGCGTCACCCTCACCCACACCGACGCCCGCGGCACCGTCCGCCTCGTCGTGCCGACCGCCACCCTGCTCAGCCCCGGCGACACCGTCCTGGTCGACGAACGCTGGTTCTGAGGCATGACGCCCTCGCCCGATCAACCGCTTCGCATCCTGCACGCCGTCCGCGCGCCGGTCGGCGGAATCATCCGCCACATCCTCGATGTCGCCAACGGACAGGCCGCTCGCGGTCATCTGGTCGGCATCGTCGCCGACGGCCTCACCGGCGGCGAGCGCGCGAAGACTGCGCTTGCCGAAATCGCACCGCGGATGAAACTCGGCGTTCACCGCATCCCGATCCGGCGCGAACCCCACCTCACCGACCTGTTTGCGTGGATGCGATTCGCGGCGCTGGTCCGAAAGTTGAAGCCCGACGTCCTGCACGGACACGGCTCCAAGGCCGGCGTCTTCGTGCGGCTCAAGGGAGCGTCGAACGATGTCATCCGGGTCTACACGCCGCACGGCGGGTCCCTGCACTACCCTCTGGCGACGATGAAAGGCGCGTTCTACAGCCGGATCGAACGCGCGCTGATGAACCGCACCGACCTGTTCCTGTTCGAAAGCGCATTCGCGCGCAATACGTATCAACGCATCGTCGGCACGCCGGCCGGCCTCGTGAAATGCGTATTCAACGGCGTCACCGCCGATGAATTCGATCCCGTCGCGCTGGCCGACGACGCGACCGACGTCGCCTATGTCGGCGAGTTCAGGCACATCAAGGGCGCCGACCTCCTGATCGACGCGGTGGCGCAATTGCGGGCCGGCGGCCGGCCCGTCACCCTCACCCTCGGCGGCGACGGCGAAGAGACCGCGGCGCTCAAAGCCCAGATCGAGCGGCTCGATCTTGGCGATGCGGTCCGCTTCATCGGGCACGTCAAGGCGCGTTACGGATTCTCGAAGGGCCGTTTGCTGGTGGTGCCGTCGCGCGGCGACTCCATGCCGTATGTGGTGATCGAAGCGGCCGCGGCGGGCGTTCCCATGATCGCGGCGAATGTCGGCGGCATCCCCGAGATTTTCGATTCCCATACCGACGCGCTGTTCGCGCCCGCCGACGTCGGCGCCCTCGCCGAGGCCATAAAGGCCGCGCTGGATGACCCGGCCGCTGCGGCAACGCGCGCCAAATCGCTGCGCGAGCGCATCGTCGTGCATTTCTCGCAGACGGCGATGGTCGAAGGCGTCCTGGCAGGCTATCGCGAGGCGTTTGCGAAACGTTAACCGTTTCCGAAATGCCTCGGGTTTCGCGAAACCAAATCTTCCCGATTTCGTCCTTAAGTCGTTGTGCCCGGCGCCGCATTCCGTCGTGCGGCGCGGATGTGGACTTGAGGACATGGACCTTATCAACGCGCGCTCGGGGAGCGATGCGGCGGCGAGCAGCGGCCGGGCCGTACCCGTGGAGCGCCGGCGGCGGCTGTCGCCCGCGGCGCTTGCTGTCGCCAACCAGAAGGTGCGGCCGGCCTATTCGCCCATCGTGATCACCGGCATCGTGCGTGCCGCCGACTTCGTGCTGCTGAGCCTGATCGGCACCGCGCTCTACCTCGGATACGCCGCCCGCATCGACGGTTTCAACTGGAGCTATATCGCGGCGATCCTTGCCATGGCCGCCGCCACGGTCGTCTGTTTCCAGGCCGCCGATATCTACGCCGTGCAGGTCTTTCGCGGACAGTTGCGGCAGATGACGCGGATGGTCTCGTCATGGGCCTTCGTTTTCCTGCTGTTCATCGGCATCTCTTTCTTCCTCAAGCTCGGCGACGCCCTCTCGCGGCTCTGGCTGGCTTCGTTCTTCCTTGTCGGCCTGGCGGGCCTGATCGCGGGACGGCTCATGCTGCGCGCGATCATCCGGCGCTGGGCGCGTGACGGCCGGCTCGACCGCCGCACCGTCATCGTCGGTTCGGACGAGAGCGGAGAAAACCTCATCAGAGCGTTGAGAGCGCAGCCGGATTCCGACATCGAAATTCTCGGCGTGTTCGACGACCGCAACGATCAGCGCGCGCTCGATACCTGCGCCGGAAGCCCGAAGCTCGGCAAGGTCGACGACGTGCTCGAATTCGCGCGGCGGACCCGGCTCGATCTGGTGCTGTTCGCGCTGCCGATCTCGGCAGAAACCCGCATTCTGCAGATGCTGAAGAAGCTGTGGGTACTGCCGGTGGATATCCGCCTGTCCGCGCATACCAACGAGCTTCGTTTCCGCCCCCGCGCCTATTCCTATCTCGGCGAAGTCCCGATGCTGGACGTCTTCGAGGCTCCGATCACCGACTGGGACCTGGTGCTGAAATGGCTGTTCGACCGGGTGGTCGGCGCCTTGATCCTGCTGCTGGTTTCGCCGGTGATGGCGCTGGTCGCGCTCGCGGTCAGGCTCGACAGTCCGGGTCCGGTGCTGTTCCGCCAGAAACGCTTCGGCTTCAACAACGAACGCATCGACGTCTTCAAGTTCCGCTCGCTGTTTCACGATCAGGCCGATCCGCTGGCCACCAAGGTGGTCACCAAGAACGACAGCCGCGTCACCCGCGTCGGACGCTTCATCCGCAAGACCAGCCTCGACGAGCTGCCGCAGCTTTTCAACGTCGTCTTCAAGGGCAACCTGTCCCTTGTCGGACCCCGTCCCCATGCCGTGCAGGGCAAACTGCAGACGCGGCTGTTCGATGAGGCCGTTGACGGTTACTTCGCGCGTCACCGCGTCAAGCCCGGCATCACCGGCTGGGCGCAGATCAACGGATGGCGCGGCGAGATCGACAACGAGGAAAAGATCCAGAAGCGCGTCGAGTTCGACCTCTATTACATCGAGAACTGGTCGGTGCTGTTCGATCTCTACATTCTGCTCAAGACGCCGCTGGCGCTGCTGAAATCAGAGAACGCCTATTGACCTGTCTCGTGCGTGGAGTTTGGCGAGAGTGTGATGGCTTATCCCGCAGCGGTTGACGGTTCGCTTCGGCTTCCGACGACGCAGGCGCCGGGCATAGCCTCGCTCCAGCGCGCGCTGCTGTGGCTGGTCGGCGCCGGCGGCGCGATCGTCTACATCGAACCCAGCCCGTACGAATTCGCGACACTGGCCGCGATGGTCGTGTTCGCCGCGACGGGCCTGCGGGTGCGGCTGGCGTTCGTTCCGCTGGTGCTGCTGCTGTTTCTGGTCAACCTCGGCTATACGATCAGCGCCGCGTACCTCATGGACAAGACGCCGATCGTGAACTGGATCATGACCTCCTGGTACATGGCCGTGACGGTCATCTTCTTCGCGCTGGTGTTTTCGGACGATACCGCGGCACGGCTCGAACTGCTGCGGCGCGGCCTGATTTTCGGCGCGGTGATCGCGTCGCTGGCCGGCATCGCGGGCTATTTCCATCTGGTGCCGGGCGAGCACGACGTGCTGACGCTTTATGGGCGCGCGCGCGGCACCTTCAAGGACCCGAACGTGCTCTCAGCGTTCCTGATTTTGCCGGCATTGTTCGTCCTGCAAAACGTCGTCACGGCCCGTCTCGGAAAGGCCGTCCGCAGCGCCATCGTGCTCGGGATCATCAGCCTTGCGCTGCTGCTGGCGTTTTCGCGCGCGGCCTGGGGCCAGTTCGTGCTGACATCGGCTTTCATGCTGGTCCTGATGTTCCTGACCAGCCCGTCGACCAGACAGCGCTCGCGTCTGGTCACGACCGCGGTGATCGCGGCCGTCGCGATCGCGATGCTGCTGGCGATCCTGCTGTCGTTCGATTCGGTCGACAGCCTGTTCAAGGAGCGCGCGAGTTTCGACCAGAGCTATGACGAAGGCCGCTTCGGCCGTTTCGGCCGGCACATTCTCGGTTTCCAGATGGCGCTGGACCTGCCGCTCGGCATCGGCCCGTTGCAGTTCACGCGGTTCTTTCCCGAAGACACCCACAACTCCTATCTGAACGCCTTCATGTCGGGCGGGTGGATTTCAGGCATCTGCTATCCCGTGCTGATCTTCACCACCGTGATCCTGGGCTTTCGCTACATTTTCGTCCGGGTTCCCTGGCAACGAACCTATCTCGCGATCTTCACGGCGTTTCTGGGCACCGTCGGCGAGAGCTTCGTCATCGACACCGATCACTGGCGTCACTTCTGGCTGATGCTTGGCATGATGTGGGGCATGTTCGCGGCAGCCCACCGGCACATGGCCGAGGCGCGGCAGGCTCCGGTGCCGCAGGCATCGCAGTAGAGCGAAAGGGTTACGGCTCGATCGTGAACGTCATGCCGGCATGGTCGACGAGCCGTTTGAGCAGCGCGTCCTTCATCGCGGCGCCCGGCGTCCAGAAGCCGCCGGCCACGTCCGGGGTGTCGCGCCGCAGGCAGATCGCGCATTCGGCGATCATCTTCGAGGTCGATCCGTAACCCGGATCGCGGTCGCCGGTCACCGCGGCTTTCACCTGCCGCCCGTCTGGCGCGAGGCCGACGAAGAGAAGATCGTAATATCCGCTGTCGCGTTCCTCCTTTGACGGTCCCTCGCCCGGCTTCGGACCACCCTGCGCGCCGAGCTTGTTGTTGGCGGCGATGATGGCTTTCGCGGTCGCCTCGCCGCTGTCCTTCGGACCCGCGACCATCATCTCGTCGTAGACGAAATCCCGGCCATAGGGGAAGTCGAGCAGAAAGTTGGAGCGGTGGACATTGCGGGTGTTGATGTTCGCCATCACGAACGGCGCCACCCACATTCCGATGTCCTCGTCGAACAGCGGCTTGTTGCCGGGTGGTTGCTTCGGCCCTTCGAATCCCGGCGTCAGCACGAAGGGATCGCGCAGTTTCGGCAACAGATCGGGATCGTTGGCCGCGGCGGCGAAGATCGCCCTCATGCTCGCAGCGGTGCCGCCGGAAAACGTGCCCTTCATCTTGCGCACGCGGCCCTTGACCCGCGCGACGCTCGACCCGAGCCGCTGTTTCGCGGCCTGCTGAAGAAAGAACACGCCGAGTTCGAACGGCAGCGAGTCGTAGCCGCAGGAGAACACGATCCGCGCGCCGCTCCTGCGCGCCTGCGCCTCATGGGCGTCGATCATCTGCCGCATCCAGATCGGCTCGCCACAGAGGTCGAGATAATCGGTGCCGCCGGCCGCGCAGGCGGCCACCAGACCGGAGCCGTAGAGCTGATAAGGTCCGACCGTGCTCACCACCGACGCCGTGCGGCCGACCATCGCCTTAATCGAGGCGGGATCGCCGGCATCCGCGGCGATCAGCGGCAGGTCGCGCGGCGCGCCGATGGCGTCGCGCACCGACGCGAGCTTGTCGAGGCTGCGGCCCGCGATCGCCCACCTCAGATCGCTGCCGCGATACTCCGTGGCAAGATATTCCGCGACCAGCCGGCCGGTGAATCCGCTTGCACCATAGACAACGATATCGAATTCCGCCGACGCCATGACCGATTCCCCAAAAGAGACCCGCCTTATAGCGTTTTCGGGCGAAGCCGATACCGGTTTGCGTGAGGAAAACGCGTCAAATCAAAATCATAGAACCCGCTTCTGATTTCCCCTCTGAAATGCCCAGCCTGCAGGCGCAGGTCTTGGTTTATCCGCGTCGCTTCCCCGGGCCCCCGTGATTATTACCGCAGTGCACAACGGCCGCCGATCGGAGTCCTGTCTGCCGCGGCGGCTTCCGGCCGCAGCCGATTCCGACGCCCGGAGCGGCAGGGGCAAGATATGCACAGGGGATTATCCCGGTACCTCTGCCGCGCCTTATTTATGAGGTTTTTGTGCCACACCTGCCCGCAAAGTGCCTCAAATGGGGCGCGGCGGCCTCAATTGGCGCTGGAATCTCCAGCCTGAGGGAACTCCTTCTGTTATTCAAGAACGCTCAATGCCCACGCGAGACTTTGAGTATTTGCGAATGCGAATTCAGATTATTGCACCAATTGTGATCGGCTTGGTGGTTCTGCCGGTTTCGGCCCATTCCCAAGGCGGTTTTTCGATCAACGATGCGTTGAAACAGGCGGTGGCAACGAATCCCGGCGTGGGAGAAGCGGCCGCGAACCGGCGGGCGACTGAATCGGAACTTCGCCAACAACAGAGCACCCTGCTGCCGCAGGTGCGTGTCGAGGGACGCTGGGGTCCTGAGCGGTTCAACCAGAACGTCGTTCCGGCTCCGCTGGGTAACGGAGACTGGATGAACGGGCGCGCCGCATCGGTCGTCGTCCGGCAATTGGTGTTCGACGGTTTCACCTCGATCAACGAGATCTGGCGTCAGACGGCGCGTGTAAACGCCGCTGCTGCGCGCGTCCACGAACGAACCGAGTTGCTGGCTCTCGATGCGGCCGAAGCCTATGTCGACGTGACGCGCTATTTGCGTCTCATAACGATAGCCGAAGATAACCTCAGGGTTCACCGGAATCTTTTCGCCAACGTTCAGGCCCGCTTTGACGGCGGCCGCGCGGGAGAAGGAGACCTTGAACAGACCCGCGAGCGGGTCGAGGCAGCCGAGGCGACCCTTGCCGGTTTCCGCCAGAGTCTGGATGAAGCTCGCGCCAAGTATCGGCGGGCCGTCGGCCTGGAGCCGGTCAATCTGCGGACGCCGGGACGACTCGGCGGGATGCCGCGATCGAAAGACGACTCGCTCGCCCGGGCGTTGCAGTTCAACCCGACCATCAAGGCCGCCGACTCCGACGCGCGCGCGGCGAAATATGCCTTCGACAGCACCGCAGGCGCGTTCGTGCCGAACGTTTATCTCGAAGGACGTGCGTCGCAGGGTATCGATTCGGACAGCTATGTCGGACGCCGTGACGACGTCAGCGGCAAGGTGGTCGTGAGCTGGGATATCTTCCGTGGCGGCCAGGACACCTGGCGGCGAAAGGAAATGGCGGAGCGCTACATCGAAGGCACGATGCGGCACGCACGCCTGCAGCGCGATGCCGTGGAATCGATCGATAAAGCCTGGGCTGCCCGAACGCTGACCGCCGATCGCATCTCGGCCCTGAGCCGGCAGATCGCCTCGGATCGCAAAGTCATCGTCTCCTATCAGAAGGAGTACGAGTTGGGGCAGCGTTCGCTGGTCGATCTTCTGAACGCCCAGAACCAGCTCTTCAACGGACTCGTGTCGCTGGTCTCCACCCAGGGTGTCGCGGTGTTCGCCGACTATCAGCTCCTCGCCGCGATGGGGGAACTGATCGAATACATCAAGGCACCCCCGCCGGCCGACGCCGCGCCGCTGCCGATCAAGCCGTTCGGCCTGTTCCCGACCAAACTTCCACCTGTTCTGCTGCATGCGCCGGAATCAGGCCCGGCCCCCCTCAAGGCCGAGATCGGGCAGCCGGTCACGCCGCTGAATTACGCGTCGACAAACGACGGCGGAAAGCATGGCGCGCTTGACGCCGCCGGCTTCTCCGAGCGCTGGAGCGCGGTCAATCCGGCTGCGGAACTGGTCGAGGCCGCGGCCAACTGGCGTACACTGCCTCATTAGACCACCGTGACCGGGGCGGCGCAGACCGGCCAAGGTTAATTGAACGACGAGACGACTGACGATCTTTCATGCATATGCTGGCGCGGCGATGCTGCGTCAGTGTATGTATGTTTTATTTCGTTCGTCGGTACGAATTAGTATTATTTTGATGTTTTCCGATTTCCGGACCTGATCGCGCTTATGATGGGCCGGCATCGAGCCAGGCCAGGAAAGCGATCCGTGAACCCCAGCGCGTCAGTCAACCGCCAGCCGCCCGAGCTGGATAAGTCCGAGAGTGCGGACAATCAGCGGGATTATCTAGCCGACGCCCTGCTCTACCTCGCCGCACATCATGGTCGTGCGATCAGCCGTCAGGCGCTGATCGCCGGGCTCCCCACCGTCGACGGAAAGCTGACCGCGACGCTCGTCGAACGAGCGGGTCTGCGCGCCGGTCTCGAGATCGAGCCGGTCCAGCGTCCCGTCGCCGAGATCCCGGCGCTGGTGCTTCCCGCGCTCCTGATCATGAAGAACAGGCCGCCCCTCATCCTGGTCGGCATCAGTGGTCAGGACCGAACCGCAACCGTCGTCGATACCGCACGGCCGGAAGCGCGCGAGGTCTACGACGTCGCCGATCTCGCCGCGAGCTATTCCGGCTTCACGTTCCTGGTCAAACCGGCCGGCGCGGCGGACGCCCGCGCCATCGCCGCGGGCGACGCTCCGCGGACGCATTGGTTCTGGAGCGTGGTCCGCAAGTTCGGTTCGAACTACTGGCATGTCGCTCTGGCGGCTTTTCTCGTCAACATGCTCGCCCTCGCCGCTCCGCTGTTCACGATGAACGTCTATGACCGCGTCATTCCGAATGGCGCGGTCCCATCGCTGATAGCTCTCGCGGTAGGTCTCGGCCTGGCGATCGTTTTCGATTTCATCATTCGAATCGTTCGCGCGCGGATCATCGACATCACCGGCAAGAAAATAGATGTCGTCCTGGCATCCGATATCTTCGAGCACGTTCTCGCGCTCAAGATGGCGAACCGGCCAACCTCTGTCGGCATTCTCGCCAATCAGATGCGCGATTTCGAATCGGTCAGGGATTTCTTCACATCGGGAACGGTCGTTGCCGCAACCGATCTCGTGTTCGCGATCATCTTCATCGGCGTCCTCTTCATGATCGCAGGGCCGCTTGCCTGGATTCCCCTGGCGATGCTGCCGATCGTTCTGGTCGCCGGCATCATCCTGCAGCGCCCGCTCGACCGCGCGATCAACCGCCTTCAGGCTGAATCGGCCGCCCGGCACGGCGTCCTGATCGAATCCCTGTCGGGTATCGAGACGGTTCGCGCGACCGGCGCGGAATCGCGAATGCAGACCGCGTGGGAACGCTCGGTCGCGGCGACCGCGAGATCCGGAGAGGAAGTCCATCTCTGGTCGTCCATTGCACTGACGGTTTCAAGCTCCGCCCAACAGATCACCAGCATGCTGCTGATCGTCGTTGGCGTTTTCCTGGTCCTCGACGGTCAGATTTCGATGGGCGCGCTGATCGGCGCGAACATGCTGGCGGGCCGCGTGCTGGCGCCGATATCCAGCCTTGCCTCCCTGATTACGCGCGCCACGCAGACCGTCATCTCGCTCAAGGCGATCGACAAGCTCATGCAGCTCGAACGCGAGCGGCCGCCAGGGCGCACGTTCGTCGAGCGAAAGATCGCGCAGGGTGCCGTCGTCTTCGACAATGTCAGCTTCTCCTATCCGGGCACCAACGAGAGTGCGCTGGAGAAAATATCTTTCAAGATCGCGCCCGGCGAGCGGGTCGCGATCATCGGTCGCGTGGGGTCAGGCAAGACCACGGTCGGCCGCCTGCTTGCCGGTTTCTACGAGCCGCGGGAAGGAAGCGTCTCGATCGACGGCATCGACTCCCGGCAATACGATCCGGCCGACCTGCGCACCGGCATCGGTTTTGTCATGCAGGATACCGACCTGTTTTTCGGCAAGCTGCGCGACAACATCACGCTCGGCAAGCCGTCGGCGACGGACGAGGAAGTCGTGAACGCCGCCAGGCTCGCCGGCGTCGAACAGTTCATTGCCGGACATCCGCTCGGCTACGACATGCCGATCTCCGAAGGCGGACGCAGCCTGTCCGGCGGACAGAAACAGGCGATCGGTCTGGCGCGTGCCATGATCCGCAATCCGAAGATCATCTTCATGGACGAGCCGACCGCGCACTTCGACGTGCGCAGCGAGGCCGAATTCCTCGAGCGGCTGAAGACGCTCGCGAAGACCGACATGACGATCATCGTCTCGACGCACCGCCCGTCCCTGCTCTCGCTGGTCAATCGCATTCTGGTGTTCGATCGGGGCAAGCTGGTCGCGGATGGCCCGCGCGAAGCGATCCTTGCGACCCTGCAGGCGACCGCCAAGCGCAAGACCGAACCGGTCAAGTTCGAACCTCCGGCGATGAAGTCCAATGCAGCAGTCTGATTTTGCATTCGCCAATGACGTGCGCGCGGCAGTCGAGCTGCGCACGCCGCGAACATCGAGCATGATCCTGTTCTCGACGCTGGCTTTGATCGTGGTCGCGTTGATATGGGCCAATTTCGCGATCCTCGATGAGGTGAAGCGCGGCAACGGCCGCGTGATCCCCACTCAGCAGATGCAGGTGCTGCAATCGCTCGAAGGCGGCATCGTCGGCGCCATTCTGGTGAAGGAAGGCGATATCGTCTCCAAGGGCCAGACCGTGATGCGCATCGAGGACATCAAATTCGCATCCGAGCTCGGCGAGATTCGCGAACGCCGATACGCCACCGCCGCGCGCGTGGCGCGGCTGGAGGCCGAGTCGGCCGGCAAGAGCACGCTGGAATTTCCCGAAGAACTGGTGAAGGTCGCGCCCGCCGCGGTGGCGGCGGAGCAAAGCCTGTTTCAGGCCCGCGCCCGCAAGCTCGCGCAGGACATCGATGTGATCGTCCAGCAGTCGACGCAGCGCCGCAGCGAGCTCGGAGAGTACAAGGCGACGGCCGAAAAACTGACCAATACGATGAAGCTTTTGCAGCGCGAGCTCGACCTGACGCAGAAGCTCTATAACCAGAAAGTCGTTCCCGAGATTGAATTGCTGCGGATCCAGCGGCAAGCCACCGAGATGCAGGGGCAACTGGAAGTCGCCAAGGCATCGATGGCGAAAGCAGAGGCCGGAATCCAGGAGGCTGAATCGCGCCTGCAGAGCGCGAAAACCACGTTGCGGGCGCAGGCCGACGAAGACCTCGCAAAATCCCGCGGCGATCTCGCGGTGCTGGAGGAGAACATCAAGTCGGCGAAGGACCGCGTCTTCCGCGCCGAGATGAAATCTCCGGTGCACGGCATCGTCAACAAGATCAACGTGACGACCATCGGAGCCGTCATTCAGCCCGGCGGCAATCTGATGGACATCGTTCCGCTGGACGACAACCTGCTGGTCGAGGGCCAGATCCGGCCGCAGGACATCGCCTTCATCAGAGCCGGCCAGGATGCGATCGTGAAGATTTCGGCTTACGACTCCTCAGTCTACGGATCGCTGAACGGAAAGGTAGAGCGTGTCAGCGCCGACGCGATCACCGACGACAAGCCGGGCCGCAACGGCGAAAAGGAAACGTTCTATCGTGTCATCGTCCGGACCGAGAAGAACCATCTCGGCACCAGCAAGACGCCGCTGCCGATCATTCCCGGCATGGTCGCGACCGTCGAGGTGATGACGGGACACAAATCGGTTCTCGATTATCTGATCCGGCCTGCCCGGCTGCTTCGCGACGAGGCGCTGCGCGAACGTTGAGAGATCGCGCAGGAGGGCACTCTTGCAAGGGCCCGCGCGTTGTCGCTTCCACTTTGATTCAAATCTTACGCAATTCTTCTATTAAATCTTACGTGCTTCGGCATCGTCCTGTTGGCCTCGTTGCCCGATATATACGGGAAAACAACGAGGCTTTAACGGCGTTCTAGCGGCGCGCAACTATTGATCGTCCCAAACACGGGACGAGGATCGGCTTCAGCCGACCGACGATCCCGGAAAATCGGGGCGTCGTATGTTGTTCGGACTCACGTGCCGCGTTGTCGTCGCGGGCGCATTTTTCAGCCTCACGATTCTGGCCGGCACGACGCAGGAAAGCCTCGCTGCCAGGAAAGACAGGCTCAAGACCCACATCTTCGATGACCTGATTACACCTTCGATGCTGGAGCCGCCCAAGCCTGCGCCGACCTCGCGAACCAGCGGCGCGCGCTTCTTCTCGATCAACGGCGTTCTGGCGAAGCTGGACGGCAAGGCTCCGCCCGAGCAGACCGTTCGCGTCGCTTCGACCTCCGGCGAAACCGTCGTCTCGGATGCCCCCGCGGCGAACGCCGGCACGGTGTCGGCGAGCACGGTGTCGGCCGAACCGTTCGGGCTGTTTACGTTCAGAGCGCCGGAGGGCGTGCTGTGGCGCAAATGGCGCGCCCTGAAAGGCGAGTTCGATACCGAGATGCGCGCAGTCGCAGCCTGCCGGAGCGATCCGGCCGCCTGCACGCCTGCCGCCACCCGCTTCGTGGCGCTGATCGCAGAAGCGAAGACGCATGACGGCCGCGCGCGTCTGGAAACGGTGAACCGGCTCGTCAATCGCGCGATCCTCTACACCAGCGACCTCGCGCAATACAGCGTGCTGGACGTCTGGTCCGCTCCCCTCGCCTCGCTTCGCAGCGGCCGCGGCGACTGCGAGGACTATGCGATCGCCAAATATGCGCTGCTCCGGGAGACAGGCACAGCCGAACAGGACCTTCGCATTTTGCTGGTGCGCGACCGTTCGGTCCGCGAGGATCATGCCGTGCTCGCGGTGAGGGATCGCGATAGCTGGGTCATACTCGACAATCGCCGTTCGGCGCTCGCAACCGACGGCGAGGCAGGCTACCTGACGCCGATGTATGCGCTCAACGCGAACGGCATCAGCCTGTTTGCCTCGCCCTACCTGACCCAGCACGATCGCAACGCGAATGCGGTGCAGCCAGCGGCGGATGGCGCCGACACCTCCAAGGCGGGCAATTCGGCCGCGCCGCTCGCGGCTTTCCGGATGACAGATTTCGACAGACCGGAGACGACGGGCGTTTCGGGGAGCGCCGGCGCCGGGCTCACGCTTCAACTCTGATCATCACGGGGCCGGCGGCTTGTCCGGCCGGGTTCGTTCCGATGAAGGGGTGCCATCCCCGGCTGCACGGCAGACGCTTTCATGCTATCCAGTCTGTCACCTTATCGTGCGGCGGTGATCCGCCCGCGAAGAACCCGGCTTGCATGGTGTGCGTCCCTTGATATCGAAACCTCGCGTCACTCCAGACGGCATGATCTCGCTGGCGATATTCGGCACGAGTTCCGCACTCGCTCTCGCGCTGATGACCTCGGCATCGGCTCAGACAACGACCGTCGAACGGACGGCCAAAGGTCCCGCCGCCGCCAACATCCGGGTCGGCCTCTATCTCAACGTGAAGCCGGACTGCACGAGCGGTCCCCTGCCCGCCATCCGGCTGCTCGCTCCGCCCGCCAACGGCACGTTGACGATCAAGCGCGGCAACGTGACGGCCACCAACTACAAGCAGTGTCTCGCGCTCGAGGTACCCGGCTTCGTCGCCTTCTACAAATCGAAACCCGATTTCGCCGGCATCGACAGCGCGACCATCGAGGTCAAGTATCCGGCGGGCCGCACCGAAATCCAGCGCATCAGCATCACGGTCGGCAGCGGCAAGGGCGGGCAGAAGATTTAGAGCCGCATTGGATTGATCTGTCCTGCGCGCGCCATGCGATTTTCGTTTTGGCGGGAGCGGCTTGATGTCTTTCTTCGAAAAATTCGAAAGACGTGAATGCCCGGCATGAGGCGGGAATTTAAAAAAAACCGCCGGAGACCATCCGGCGGGTTTTTCGCATTCGGACGATCCGATCAGGTCGTCGTGACGTGAAGCTGATGCTCCTGACCCGCGAACACCGCGTTCACGATATCAGCATTGCTCATCGAATAGTTCGACAGCACCGCGACATCGACGAAGTGCGCGCCGCCGGCCGGACCATTGGTATCGACCTGGACGTGAACATCGGTCCCCTGCTGCGTCAGCTTGACGAAATCCGACGGGCTGCTTGACGGCCCGAAGTTGGTATCGAGCAGCGCGGACAGGTCGAGCTTGTCACCCTCGGCAAAATTGTAGTGGAGGATGGTGTCCGCGGTCTCGGTGGTGGCGAGCGCGAAGGTGTCGGCAACGCCATCGGTTCCGGTTTGCGTGTGTCCGTGATGGTCGTCCGACGCCTCGCCAAACGACGTGTCGAACTCCACTTCGGCGTACGAACCCTTCGAGCCGTCCGCGTAGTTGAACGTGCCGAGCGCGGGTACCGACTGGCCGTCGATCGGCGTTCCCGGCGTGGTCGCAAGATCGATGCTGAGGATGCCGAGATCGGCTAGTCCCTTCAGTTCGCCCGCATCGCTGACGCCATTATGGTTGACGTCCTGCCAGACCAGCAGCTTGGCGAAGTCATGATCGGCTGCGTCGATAATGCCGTCATGATTGCTGTCAAGGCTGGCCAGCGCCGCAAGACCATCGGCGAAATGTCCACCTGCGAAATCCGGCGTGAACAGTTCGCTGCCGTTGTCGATCTTGCCGTTGCCGTTGACGTCGAGCGCCAGCAACCCGTCATGGCCCTTGGTCCAGGCGACCTGGTCCTTGGCCCCGTCGTGATTGATGTCAAACTGAACGCCGTCGGCGAGCGGGGTGAAGCTGAAGCCGTTGTGATCCAGATCGAGCACGATCGGGTCGGAATCGACGGTCCCGAGCACGTAGAGCTGGCCACCCGAAACCGAGATGCTGCTCGCATCGACCTTGTTGAGATCGATCAGAACATCGTTGGCGTCGCTGCTTCCCTGAATGAAGACGAAGGTATGGGTCACGCTGCCGAGCGTCGCCTCGAAGGCGAGGGTTCGACCATTCCCGCCGAGATCGACGCCCTGCAGATACTGGGTAACCGCGGCAACGTCCGACATCGACGTCAACTGGACCGCCGAAGCAAAACTATTCACGTCATCGAAGGTGATGACACCGCCGGCGATGTGATGAGACGCGACCGCCGCGTTGGTATGCAGCAACAGAGTAGAGTCCGTCCCGTTCGCCGTCGTGTTGCCGGCCACGGAGATGCCGGAATAGGAGATCCTTTCGCCAGTACCTGCAGCACCAGGCGCGAAATCGCGGATAGTATCGTAGCCGGAGATCGTTCCGGATGTCCCGGCCCCTCCGATGGTCAGAACGCTGTCGCCCGCGGCAAAGATGAAGGTATCGGTACCACCGCCGCCGACAAGCAGATCGGCTTCCTTGCCGCCATTCAACGTGTCAGATTTGGTGCCGCCGATGAGAACGTCGTTCCCCTCGTAGCCCATCAATGTTGTAGCGGAGTTGCGTGCCAGCAAAATATCGTCGAGCCCGGTTCCATTGAGAGTGGAATTACCGGCTTGTGCGCGATCCACCGTAACTGTCCCGGTATCGGCCTTTCCGCCTGCTGTTCCGGTATAGATGAACGAACCACCGTTGGAGCTAAAGCCTCCATCGGTGAACGTAACAACCCCGGTGCCTTGAGCAACCGTTCCGCTGAGCGCGCCGCTGACCCCGCTGATCGTGATGGTCTGTCCGTCGGCATCCTTGTCATTGAACAGCAATGCATAATCCGGGATGGAAATCGACGCGCCAGAGCCGTACAAGTTGGTGATCACGTGATCGTCCCGAACGATCGGAGCGCGATCGGCGTTATTGACGTGGATGGTCAACGTGTTGCCCGCCGTGTCTCCATCATTGTCGACAAGAACGAACCCGACAGGGACATCGAAGTTGCTGTTGATGACCGCCGGCGGCGAATAGGTATAGGCGCCGCTCTCCATGTTCACGCTGAGCTTGCCCCCGTCGGCCAGCGTCACCGTCAACGTATGGGTCGTCGCATTGAACGATCCATGCGTGCCACCGGAGATCGATCCGGACCCCGCGGGGTTGTAGGTATAGGTTTCGCCTCCCACCGTGATCGACTGGAGGTGCCCCCCATCGGCGCCGAAGCCGCCGGCAGGCGAACCGCCCGTCACCAGGTTTCCTGTCGCGTCGGTCGCGATCCCGACGAGCGTCTGCGCAAGCTGATTGAGATCGGTGACGACCTGGGCGGAGGTGTTCGTTTCGGTCACTCCGTCATAGGCGATCGGATCCAGCGGACCGGTCGACACGCTCGCACCGATGCCGAGAGCATAGGCGGTGACGTCGTGGTCCTTGAGGAAGTCAGTCCAGTCATTCTCAAGTGAGGAGTTGACACCGCTGCCGCTATTCGGCGCGCCATCGGAGATGAAATAGGCGACATTCTGAACCGTCCCGGTGGCAAGTTTGCCGGCCGAGCCAAAGGCCGTCATCGCATCGTTGATCGCGTCGGCATAATTCGTGCTGCCGTCCGCGACCAGATTCTTAACGATGATCTTGGCGTCCGCCAGGGATAGCCACGTGTTGCCCTGAGTGACGCCGTTGTCTGAGAAGGAGACTATTCGTACGGCAACATTGCCCTCATTGCCGTATTGCTCGAACAGCTCGTTCACGGCCGCCTTGAGGACATCCAGCTTTATCGCATTGGTCACGCCGGAAGGGTATCCAGAGCCCATGCTGCCGGACGTATCGAGGATCAAGAGCAGGTTGGTGTTGACGGTCGCGTTTTCGTCGACAGTCTTGGTCTGCGACGTCGCCAAAGGCGAGTCGTCGTTGACGATGACCGACAGCGTGCCGCCCGCCGTGTCGCCGTTCGAGTCCTTCACCTGATAACCGATATTGATCGTCAGGTTGTCCTCGTAAGAGGTTTCAGGACCGTCGTTCTTCCCATCGGCATCGTGACCCGGGTGATCGAGCGGCTTGAGTTCGGTATAGGTGTAGTTGCCCGTCGTCAGATCCGACCCGGTCAATACGACCTTGAACGCCGCGTTCGCAGCCGCAGTCGTCGCGTCGGCCGGATTCGTCGTGCCATAGAGCGTATGAGTTGACGCGTTGTAGAAGTAACTCAACGCCACGCCGCCGGACTTCACGGCATGACCGAGACTGTCGAGCACCGCTCCCGTCGAGGTGAAGCTGATGGCATTCGAAGCTGCCGCTCCATCCCCGCTGTAGTTATGGATCAACGTTCCGGACACGGTCGTTGCAGCCCCGGTTACATCTCCCGGCTGCGTGGCGGCGATCCCGCCCGCAAGACCATCCTCGTCGACCGTGATCGACTGACTTCCGGCCGTGGGCGTGCTGTTCGCGTTGGTGATGTTGACGGTTTGCAGGGCAGACGACGTATCGCCGTCACCGTCCGTGATCACATAGGTAAAGTTACCCGTGGTGTTCGAATTGGCCGGGTTGACCAGCGGATCGAACGTCCACGTGCCGTCCGCCTGGAACGTGTAGGTGCCGTTGGCGGTCGGCAGCGTCGTAACGCCGCTCGCGGCGATCGCATGAAGGCCGCCACCGTCGTTGAAGTTCACGCCCGCAACCGTGGCGCCGTCGGCGCCCCGTGCATCGTTCGCCAGAAGATTGACGCCCGCTGTCGCTCCTGCCGTTTCCAGGACCGTCAGCGCGGCATCCGCAACCGCATGCGGCACGTCGTCGACGATGGTGACCGTCAGCGAGCCCGCAGGCGCGGCGTCGCCGTCAGCATCCGTCACCGCCACGCTGAAGATCCGCGGCGAGGGATCGACCAGGGTGTTGTCCAGAAGGGTGTAGCTGTAGTGGATTGCCCCGGTCCCGGTCGTGGGGTTGTACGAATACCACGCGCTCAGATCGCCGGTCATCCCGTCATGAATCACTGTCGGGTGGCTCGAGTCGGACGACAGCGACGTGGTGTTCAGCTTGACCCCTGCGACCCCGTCCACCGACGTGAACGCAATCGTCCCGCCCGCCGTCGTCGGATAGGCCGACTCGCCAACATGCGAGCCCGCGGGTTCGTTGATCCTGTCAGCCGTTGTGGACGCAAGGCCCGCCTCAAAGACCCGCGCCGTATCGCCCCCCGCATCCGGCGTGTTGCTCCCGATCGTCGGCGTCGAATCGCCGATCTTGATCGTCAGCGTCGCCGGCGATGTGTCGCCGTCGCCATCCGTCAGCGTGTAGTTGAAGACGTCATCGACGCCGCCCATTGAACCCGACGTGCGGGTGTAAGTGTAGTGTCCGTCCGACGAGATCTTCAACTGGCCGTACGCGCCGTCGATCACCGTATCGGTGCCGACAGGCTTCGCCGAGCCCGCGCCATCCTTGCCATAGGCCGAAGACACATGCGCGCCGTCCGCGCCCAACGTGTCCTTGCCCAGGGCACCGCTCGTCGTGTCGGCCCCGGTAATGACATTGCCGTCCGTCGTCGTCCCGGTCCCGACCGAGTCGGTGTCGCCGCGCGCCGTCGGAACGTCGTCCCTGATGTCGATGACGAGGTTCGCAGTGCCCGTCGCGCCGTCGGCGTCCGTCACCGTCAGCTTGAAGGTGTCGCCGGGGCTGACCACATCCGCGTCGTTGTTCGGCACCGTGTCGTGAACCGGCTTCGTCAGCGTATAGGTGTAGTTCGCGGCCCCGGTGCCGGCATCGTAGTCGCTGATGACCAGCGTGCCGTGCGCGTCGCCGCTGGTGAAGTCGAACGTTTGAGTGCCAGGACCGGTGATGTCGTTGATGGTCACCTGCTGGGACGATCCGCCAAGGCTCACCGTCAGCGTCTTGATATCGAGCGAGCCATCCGCATCCGTCAAGTGGATGGTGCCGTGCGCGTACTCGCTAAGTGCGGCCGCGTTCGATCCGGTCGGAAGCCCGGCCTCATCCACCAGGTTGTAGCCGCCTACGGGATCGGTCGGCGTCACCGTGATCTCCGGCGTGTGGTTGGTGCCGGTGATCGTCAGCGTCAGCGTCGCCGACGAGGTGTCGCCGTCGCCGTCGCTCATCGTGTAGGTGAACACATCCGTCAGCGTCTGGCCTTTCGCCAGCGACTCCGCAACGCCGCTATCGAGTTGATAGCTGTAATGGCCATCCGCACCCAGCGTCAGCGTGCCGTGAGCGCCATGCACCCCGGAGCCGACCTGCGCATTCGTCCCGCCAGCGGTCGCGCCAGCTTCGATGCCGACGACCCCGCCGCCGGCATCCTTGCCGTCCGCGCCGAACGCATCGTTGTACAGCACGCCGTTGGCGGCCGCGACCACAAGCTCCCCGCCTTCCGTCACCGAACCCGTATCGGCATGCGCAACCGGAACGTCGTCATTGACCACGACCGTGAAGGTGCCCGATGCGTGGTCGCCGTCGGAATCCGTCGCGACATAGTTGAACGACAGCGCGATGTTGTTTTCGTTCTGGCCGGCGGCGTGATCGAGTTGATCCAGCAAAACGAAGCGGAACGAACCCGATCCATCGTCGGACAGCGACACCTCGAACACGGTGCGCGCATCCACGCCCGCGGCTCCCGCCGTGCCGTACAGCACGGTGCGATCAGCGTTGAACGAGAGCTGGATCTCCTCGCCATGCGAGGTCAGATGACCCGATGTCAGCGTTCCACCGAACCCGGCCAGCGGACTGCTGTCGAAAGTGACACTGCGATTGCCGTTGCCGCCAGGATGGTCCTGAGCCAGCGTGCCGTATGTTCCTGTCGTGCTATCGGCGCCGTGGTCGGCGCTGTCTGCACCCCACTTGATGTTGAGCAGGCCGGTCGCGGTCGCCTCGTTGCCGTCGTGATCGGCATTGGGAACATCGATGTCGCCCGGCTGGTGGCTATCGTGATTGCCGAACGCATTCGGCCCGGCCAGGCCGTCCTCGTCCACCACCACGGCCGCGACCAGGCTGACGTTGTCGATCAGCGCGCCGAGCGAATTCTCCTGGCCGGTCGCATGGAAACCAAGCGTGTTACCAGGGCCGGTGCCTTCGACGAAGACCGTGATCTGCTGCCAGACTCCGGGCGTCATGCGAGCGGAATCGATCGTCTTCACGACCTGACCGTTCCACAGCACGTCCATGCTGCCGCTGTCGGCGTCGCCCTCGTTCGGGCGCGGCGCGTACCAGAAGGTCACTTCGTAGGTCTGTCCGGCTTCGGTGCCAGCAATGGCCTGCTGGATGGTGGAGTTGGTGTGGCCAGTCGTGTTGACGTGGTTGTCTCCGGACAGACTCCCGCCTGTGAAATCTGAATCGAGTTCGACCAGGGCGCTGCCGTCCTGCGCCGGTACGCCGCCGGGGCCGCCGACCTGCACCTCGAAAGGCACGCCGTCCGCGCCTGTGGTCCAACCGCCGTCCAGCGTGTGATAGATCGACCACTGGCCGCCGGAAAGGCCGTGGCCGTCCTCGAAGCTGCCGTTGACGATGAGATTGGCCTGCGTGGCCACTAACGGCACGTCGTTTTCGATGGTGACGTTGACACCGCCGGTCAGCACGACGCTGTCGCCGTCGGCATCGGTCGCGGCGAACAGCGACGCCAGATTGAACGTCAGCGTCCCGCTGTCGCCGTTCGCCGGGTGATCGACGTTGTCGAGCAGCGTGAAGACGAAATTGCCCGCACCGTCGTCGACCAGCGTGAAGATGGTCCGGTTATCGGCGGTCACGCCGCTCAGCGTATCGCCGACGATTTTATAGCTGATCGCCGATCCGTCGGAAGTCAGGCCGGACAGCGTTCCGTTGGCCGCCTGATTGAAGCCGATTCCGCCCGGACCGTCGGCGCCGAAATTGACGAGATGAGCCAGATCGGCGGCATGGATGGTCACCGACGTCGCGGTGTGTCCGGCTTCCGGATTGCCGTCCGACAGGCCGTCTTCATAGACGGTGCCGGCATCGATGTTGCCGCCGAGTGCCACCGGCATGTCGTCGTCGACGCCGACCATGAAAGTACCGGTGGCGGTGTCGCCGTCGGAATCCGTCGCGGTGAAATGGAAGGTGATGTTGATATCGTTCTCGGAACCGTTCGGCGCGTGATCGAGCGCGTCGTGCAGCGTGAATTTGAACGCGCCCGTTCCGTCGTCGGACAACGATACTTCGAAGACGACGCGCGAGACGCCGTCATGGATCGCGGTGCCGACGAGATGCGTTCCGGCATCGTCCAGGGTGACGACAACGGAATCGCCATGCGACGTCAGGGACGTGGGGCTGAGGCCGCCGCTGACGCCGATGTCGGCGCTGGTGAAGGTGACGCTGCGGCCGATCAGCGTGCCGCCATCCTGATAGAAGCGGTTCGCATCGGAGGTATCGGCCGTCGAGGAGTCGTAATTGTCGGCGCCCCAGTTGATGTGGAGGTCGCCGATGACCGACGTCGCCGTTCCGAGCGCATCGCCTTCTGATGGAACCGGAAGGTCATGATTGCCGGCGGCCAGGCCGTCTTCATCGACGACATAGGTCGCGACCAGCCCGACGTTGGCCAGATAGGTGCCGTGATAATCTTCGGTCATCAGATCGTGGCCGTCCCACGTCTGATCGATCTTCGCGTTGCCGGTGCCGATTTCGCGGAACGTCAGCGCATCCGACGTTCCATTCGTCGTGACGATGTAGTTGTAGGACGTCAGCGCGCCCGGTCCGCTCGGATGAATGGTGCCGATGACCTGACCGTTCCAGAGAACCTGCAATTCCGCCGTCTTCGGGAACGGCGCACCGGCCTCGAACTGGATCGCATAGGTCTGACCGGCGGTCAGGCTGCTGAACTGCTGCGTGATCTGGATGTTGCCGGGCGAACTGCCCATGTCCACCATCTCGGCGCCGTTCGATGTGGTCATGCCGAGATAGCCGTTCGGCGAACGCTCGAGGTCTACGGTGTATCCGCCGGTCGGCGACGGCCCGATCGCCCAGCCGTCGACGCTGGTCGACATCGATCCCCACCAGACGGGATCGCTCCAGACGCCTTCCACGAACTGGCCGTTGACGATCTGGTTCAGCGGCGCCGGCGCGACTGACGGACCGTCGTCAAGGAAATGAATCTGGTTGCCGATTCCGACGGAGGCGACGGACGTATCGCCGTCGCCGTCCGTCACCGTGACGGAGGCCTGGATCAGATTGTCCGCAAGCGTCAGCGGCGACGCGGCCTCGTTCGGGTCGGCCGGATTGTGATGATAGAGCGCGATATACTCCGCGACCGTCAGCACGCCGCTCGAACCGTCGAGCGAAATCGCGAATGCAACCTTGCCGTTCGAATCGGCAGTGCCGCCCGAGGTGCCCTCGCGTCCGACGATGAGACTGCCTTCCTTGTACAGGAACACACTTCGCCCGTCGGTGGCATCCAGGCCTGAATCGATACCGTTGCCGCCCGACAGATTGAGCGCGAAGACCGGCGCGGCGCCCTGCCCGTCGGCGCCATAGATGGTGCCCGTTGCGGACACCACCGCCGCCTGGCTTTGAGCGATCTCGATCGGCGTGCCGGGAATGCTGCTGAACAAGGCGGCGTGAGCCGCGATGTCAGCGACATCGTCGGTGGAAGCGTCCTGCCCTGCGGTCTCGTCGATCGTCAGCGCCGTGGAGGTCGCAACCAGGTCGGCATGCGGTCCGTCGTCGTCGAAGCGGACGTTGGCCGAAATATCCGCGCTTCGGGTCGCTGTATCGCCATCGCCATCGGTGACGGTCACGCTCACGGAGAGCGAACCGGCGTTGAGGAACGCGCTTTCGTTGTTGCTCAGGGTGTCGAACTGATGCAGCGACACGTACTGAACGAGCGAAAGTACGCCGGTCGTCGGATCGATGCGGAACGCGAACGCCGCGTCATCAGCCGACGTGATTGACTGATCGCCATTCGAGTCGAAACGGCCCACGACGTAGCCGACGCCGCCGTAGGACTCGTTGAGCAGATGGATCGACTGGCCGGCCGTCGTCGTCAGGCCGGAATCTGCTCCATTGAACGTGGACAGCGTATAGACGGTCGCTTCTGCAACCGATCCATGCCAGGGACCGTCCGCCCCGAAATTCACCGCGACATTGACCGCGGCGGAAACGCCGGCGGCGAACTGCGGGCCAGCCGTCATGTCGGCGTCCGTGCCCTTGTTCGCGACGGCATTGAACAGGTTATTGGGATCGACGTCGTTGGTGATCGGCTGATTACCGGCGGACTCGTCGACAACGATTCCGCCGACCTGCTGCAGCGGCACGGGGCCGGTGCCGCCTAGGTCGGTGCCCGCTGTGTCAATATTGCCAGGGTTGACGACGACCCAACTGCCGCCAGGTTCGGGCGCCGTTCCGCTCCCGCCCCCGGTGATCGCCGTCACGACGAGATCCGGACCGTCATCCAGGAAGCTGACGTTCGCCGAAACATCCACGATCTTGGTCGCGGTGTCCCCATCACCATCGGTGACGGTCACGCTCACGGAGAGCGCACCGGCGTTCAGGAAAACACCCTCGTTGTTGCTGTGGATGTTGGGCTGATGCAGCGAGACGTACTGGACGAGCGAAAGCACGCCGGTCGTCGGATCGATGCGGAACGCGAACGCCGCGTCATCAGCCGACGTGATTGACTGATCGCCATTCGAGTCGAAACGGCCAACGACGTAGCCGACGCCGCCGTAGGGCTCGTTGAACAGATGGATCGACTGGCCGGCCGTCGTCGTCAGGCCGGAATCCATGCCGCTCGTGGTCGACAGCGAGAAGATGGTCGCCTCCGTGACCGAACCGTGCCACGGACCGTCGGCGCCGAAATTCGCCGCGACGTTGACCACGGCGGACGTGCCGGCCGCGAACTGCGGCCCGGCCGTCATGTCGGGATCCACGCCCTTGTGCGCGACGGCGGCGAACAGACTGTTCGGATCGACGTCGTTGGTGTTCGGCTGATTGCCGGCGCTTTCGTCGATGACGATGAGACCGACCGACACGTTGGCCAGATAGGAGCCCTGATTGTCGGGCGCACCGGTCTCGCGGAATTCGAGAAGGTTGCTGCCGTCGCCGAAGCCGCCTTTGATCTTGATGTCGTAGGCGGTCATCTGACCGTTCGGATCGAGGTCGTAAATCTTCACACCGCCGAACCAGACTTCGAGATGCGCCGAATTCGGGACCGGCGCGCCGGCCTCGAAGCGCAGTTCATAGGACTGGCCGGTCACCAGGCCGTTGACGACCTGGCTGATCTTGACGTCGTGAGGCGAGGCGTCGAGATCGACCATGTAGCCGTTGGTCGACGAATGCATGCCCTGATAGCCGTCGCCGACACGCTCGAGCTGCACGGCGCCGCCGCCGGTATTGCCGATCGGGTTGGCGCTGTGGCCGTCATTGGCGTCGGAAATCGTCCAGCCGCCGTTGGTGCCGATGGCGACGCCGCTGCCGGTGCCCCACGCATTGCCGTTCAGCGCGAAGGTGCCGAAATCGAGACCGTTGATCGCGGCCGGCGCGGTGACGGTCAGCGACGGGCCGTCGTCCTGGAAAACGATGTTGCCGCTGATATTGATGGTTTGCGAAACGCGGTCGCCGTCACCGTCGGTGAGGGTCACGGTCGCCTGGATGTTCTTCAGCCCGCTCGCAGCTTCGTCGTGAGCGGCATCGCTCGAACCCGGCGTCGGATTATTCAGCGAGACATATTGCGCGATGCTGATCGTGCCATCCTGCCCGAGCGCGACCGCGAATGCTGCCGGGTCGACGGATGAACCGTACGAGCCGTTGGTCACGCCCAAACCGGGGTCCGTTCCGTCGTAGCGGCCGACGATCAGGCCGTTCTCGATGAACAGGTAGATGCGGTGTCCGTCGGTCGTCTGGAGGCCGGAATCCGCACCGTTTCCGCCGGCGATCGCGAGCGAAAGCACCTGCGAATTGTTGATCGCGGCGCCGTCGGTGCCGAAATCGGCGCTGACATGCACGATCGATCCCTGGCTGGTGGCGAAGCCGATCGCCCCGTGTTCCTTCTGCGCGTTGGCGACGTCGGTATCGACGCCCTTGTTCGCCACGCCGTCGAACAGCGTCAGAACGCCTGCCGGCAGGCCGGAGCTCGCGACGTCGTTCGAGCCGTTCGGATCGGCACCGGTCACGCCCGGCGTTTCGTCCTGGATCACCGTTCCCGAAGCCGAGAAGCCCGTGATCCTCGGGCCGTCGTCCTGGATCTCGATGATCGAGTTGCGCGAGTCGGCGATCGTGACGGTTTTCGAGTCCGATGCGACATCGCCGTCGCCGTCGGTCGCAGTCACCGTCAGGGTGATGCCGAGGCTGGCGTCACGATCATCGAACGTCAGGAAGGCGGATTCGTCGCTCGAATTGTGATTGCCGTGCTCGACCGGCAGGTACTGCTCGATCGACATCTTCGGTCCGGAGCCCGAATCCGTGATCACGATATGCAACGCGATGGGGCCGTTCGGGTTGTCGCCGATCCGGCCGACGATCGATCCGTCCGCCTCCTTGAACAGATAGATCGTGCGCGCATTGTCCGACAGACCGGCAAGCGACGTGCCAGCGAGCGCGGTGACGACGAGATTGGTTTCCACGCCGTGAATGGAGCCGGCCGAAACCGCCTGACCATAATCGTTTTTCAGCGTGAACGCGTATTCCTTGACCGCGGCGGCTTTCGCACCATCGGCGCCGAAGTCGACATCGACGGCAAACAGTCCGGCGAGCGACGTGCCCTGCCCCGAGGTCGGGGTCGATACAATACCGATGGCCTTGGACGGATCGGCTGCGGTCAGGAACGGGTAAGCAGGTCCGGTGACGCCGGAGACGTTGTCGGAGGTAGCGTTCGTATCGCCCGGCAACTGATGAATCGACTCGTCGAGCGTGAGCGTTCCCAGGGTGACGTCGTCGCCCCGTCTGTCATGCGCCCGGTCGACGTCGACGGTCGGCGTATCGTCGTTGACCTTGAACGTCAGTGAACCCGAATCGCGATCGCCATCGCTATCCGTCACGGTGAAGCCGACCTTGATCGTCAGGTTTTCCTCGGTCGTGCTGCTGGTCGGATGAACCAGCGGCTCGCTTACCTTGAGTGTGTAGGAGCCATCGGAATCCACATCGAGCGTGAACACGACGTTGTGGGAGACATTGCCGATCGCGGTCAGGATCGTATGGTCGCCGCTCGTGGTGGTCGTGTAGTGAACGCCCTCCTGACCGGCCAGACCGTTCCCCATCTTGTAGATGGCCTCGATCCCTGTGGGGGGCGTGAAGGCGATGCTCCGGATGCCGTCGGCGCCCGGCGCGAACAGGCTGCCGTCGCCTCCCGAGAACGTGTTGGTGTTGGGGCTGACATCGCCGTTTCCGCCGCTGTTCGTCGGGGTGAATAGCGACTGGGCCTCGTCGTCCAGAACCTTCGGGGCCGTGACGTCATGCGCGACCGGAACGTCGTCGCGGATCGTGATCGTGAACTGGCCCGCCAGCGTCACGCTGTCGCCGTCGCCGTCGGTGGCCTTCAGAATCGAACCGAAGTCGATCTGGCCGAGATCCCACCGACCCGTCTCCAGCGTGGTGTTCTGGCCGTTGGCATTCACGTGATCCAGCGAGTCGTACAGCTTGAATGCATAGTTGCCGGTCGTGTGATCGACCGTCAGCGTGAACACCGTGTGGCCGCCGGCGCCCGTTGTGTAGGCCGTCAGGATGTCGCCGCTGACGCTGTAGTGCAAATCCTGGCCATGCGACGTGAGATGGAGACCCGCCATCGTCGACGTCGCGTTCGAGATGAACCGATAGGCATACGCGCCGGGGCCGTCCGCGCCGAAGTCGACGTGGCCGGCCAGCGTGCCGAACACGTCCGCGGGTCCCGATCCGTTGTCGGACGGGCTGTCGGTGTACGACCCGTCGCCGTTGCCGTCGTTCGGGCTCGTGCCCGTCGCGTACGGAGTTTTGATGTCGTCCTCGTCGACCGTCTCGGAAATCGCGCGGCCCGTGATCTTCGGACCGTCGTCATCAAAGTGGATCGCCCGCGAAATATCCGCCGAGCCCGACGCCTGATCGCCGTCGCCGTCCGTCACCGTGACGACGACGGAAACCGTCTTGCCGTTCAGCGTGACCTGATCGTCGTTGTCGAAAATCTCCGGATGCTTGATCGAGACATATTGAACCATCGACACGACGCCGGTGTTCGGATCGATCGCGATCGCGAAAGCCGCCGGATCGTTGCCGTTGACGGTCGTATTGCCGTCGGTGGGCGAGTCGTAGCGGCCGACGATCAGGTCGCCTTCCTTGAACAGGAAGATTTCGCGCCCCTCTGTGGTGGCCAGGCCCGAGTCGGTGCCGTTGATGACCGAGAGCCCGTATGAGGTGGCCTGGGAAACGCTCCCGTGCCACGGGCCGTCGGTGCCGAACACGGCGGAAACCGTGGCGGCCGCTCCATCGCTGCGCGCGTAAGCCAGAACCGGGCCCGGCTCGTGCGGATCGTCACCCCGATTCGCAACGCCGTCGAAGACATGCAGCGGACCCGTCACGTCATCGTTCTGATTGCCCGGCGTTTCGTCGATCGTGATTTCGAAATGCCGATCGATCGACACGCGCACGCTCGGACCGTCGTCCTCGATGGCAATGCGGGAATGCTGGTCGTCTGCAAGCACCGCCGTCGCTGACGACGTCGCCTGGTCGTTATCGCCATCGGTGATGACACCCGTCAGGGTGACGCCGAGGCTGGCATTCTCGCCGACGAGTTTCAGCAACTGGGTCGAATCGAAATCGTTGCCGTCGCTACCGTGGTCGATCGCCATGTACTGGTCGATGACGATCTTGCCGTTGTCGATGTCGCCCGGATCGGTCAGGGTGATCCGCAGCGCGATGGCTCCATTGGGATCGTTGCCGACCCGGCCCACGATCTCGGTGTCGCTGACCTTGAAGAGATAGATGGTGTCGTTCGGATAATGGCCGGCTCCGTCCGTCACGCGAAGCGTGGTGGCGACTCCTGTGTTTTCGCCCGCGCCGGACAGCGACAGCGAATAGGCGTAGGTCACCGACTTCTCGCCGTCCGCTCCGCCGCTCTTCGAGATCGTGAACAGATCTTCGAGGTCGAACTGCCGGCTCGTCACTTCGCCGATCGGGTGGGTTCCGCTCGGATCGGGCGTCTTGTTCGAACCGACGTCGTCGCTCGCTCCGTTGCCGTTGCCGCCGCGATCACCGCCGATCGACTCGTCGAGCGTCAGGGTCCACCGGCCGCCTTCCGAGTTCTGATTCACCCCGACGCCGATGATCGGCGTGTCGTCGTTGACGGTGAGCGACAAGGTGCCGGTGACGCTGTCGCTGTCGTGATCGGTAACGACGTAGGTGAAGGTGAAGTCCTGATTGTTTTCGTCGTGGCCGGACTCGTGCTGGATCGCGTGCAGTTGCTTGACGGTGTAGTTGCCGGAGAAACGATCGGTCAGGCTGACCTGGATAACGTCCACCGACGAGCCATTCTGCATCTGGCTGACGGTCAATACCGTCCCGGAGGAGTTGACCGAGTAGTGGAATCCTTCCGGCGCGCCGTTCGCGGTCAGCAACAACGTGCCCGCACCGTCTGAGCCATAGCTGTGCGAAAGCGTCCCGGTCGCGGTGATCGGACCGTTGTTGCTCTCGTGGTAATCGCCCACGCCGCCGAGATTGCCGCCGAGCGCGTCTTCATCGAAGGTGACCGACTCGTTTTTGGCCGTGACCGGACTGTCGTCGTTGACGGTCAGCTTGAGCGAGCCGTCGGCCGTGTCGCCGTTGCTGTCGGTGACGCGATAGCGGAACGTGAAGACCTGGTCGTTCTCGTTGCCGCCCGGAGCATGATCGATCGCGTGAAGTTGCTGGAGCGTGTATTGACCGCTGATACGGTCGGTCAGCGTGATCCGCAGAACGTCGACACTGCTGCCGTTCTGTATCTGGCTGACCGTCAGGACCAGGCCGTCGTCGGACAGCTTGTAGCTAAACCCGCTCGGCGCTCCCGTTCCGAGAAGCAGCGTCGACTCATGCACGCCGTCGGCATCGCGATGGTAATCGTGGGCGAGCGTGCCCGTCGCGAAGATCGGACCGTTGCCGCTCTGGTCATAGTCGCCAATTCCGCCCTTGTTGCCGCCGGGCAGACCGTCTTCGTCGAAGATCAGCGCATCGTTGGAGAGAGCCTTCGGTCTGTCGTTGATGAATCCCGACGTCGGGATATCGTTGATAACGAAGCTGGGCAGTTCTTCCTGGCCGAGCAGCGGAATCGGATTGCTCGGAGCGAGCGGATCGATGCCGACCGACGTGAAGTTGGCGCCGGACGCCTGCGCGCCGCTGCCACTGCCGTTGCCCGCAGCCGGAAGCACCGACGGATCGTCGGTGACCGGAAACAGCGTCGCGAATTCCGCGCTGGTGATATCGCGGCCGGGCGCCACTTCGACGGTGACGTCATGCAGCGGCTTGCCGGTACTGTCGAAGAACGGTTCGAGCGTGACCGTCGAATGATTGTCGAACAGGATGATCAGCTTTTCGCCGATATGGACCAGCGTGATCTTTTCGCTCGCAATCGACGAGAGGTCCGCCCTGACGCTTCCGTCGTAGCTCAGCGACACCACGACGGACTGGTCACCGTATGGCTTGGTGACCTTGACGATCCGCGGATGTTGCTTGTCACCGCCGCCGCCGGCTTCAGAAGTATCCGCCTGCGCAACGTGGAACGGTCCGTTCATGACGCTTGTCCTCAAAAAAAATCAAATCCGTCAAATGGATTTAACTGAATCTTACCCATCATAATCTTGCCGCAATGAAACACGTCAACAAATCTTTCGCGCAATGCCCAGGCAGTTCGGTGTGTGGTTAAATTACAACGCTTACAAGCCTGTCGTGCGGTTGAGTGAGAAGGCACATTGACCGTTCAAGGCCCATACTGGATGATTGCGCAGCGCTGACGCGAGGCTGGGCATGTCAATAAAAAAATGTTTTAATTTCAAATACTTGGTAATTGCGGGGATTCTCGCTTCCGGAAGTCAAATCCCTGCACGAGCGGCGGATCTCGGTATCGTGCCGCCCAGCGGTGCGGTTCTTGGCGGCTGTTCGGACATCGTCCTGAGCTGCGAGAACGGTCGGCAATATCCGATGTGTCCGATCGCCGTGAGTCTCGCGGGCGATATTGTTACGGCCACTCTTCACACCGGGCCGAATCGCCCAACTTACGTTCGTCTCGTTCCGATGGGCGTCGGCTATCGTTATGCCGGCCGCAACATCTGGCTCGACGGGTTGCGCGAAAACGCGATCCTGAACTTCGGCAAGTACAGTTCGGTCGCCTGCACCGTCACAACGCCGTAAACGCGCAAATCCTGACGGAGGTCGCGATCTGTCGCGACAACGCATTGGATGTTGCGGGACCACGGACCCGCAACTCCGCATCTGAGCGATCGTAGCTGGTGCGATCGCGTTTCAGAGCCTTCTCTTGCGATAAACGAATAGAGCGTTTTCGAGCGAAGCATGCCCACGGGCTCGACCCGGATGTAGATTCCCGTTCGCGTCGAGACAACGCATCAAACCAAAATCATTGGGACGTCGCTTCCGATCCATGAGAAGCGGAAAAGGCTCTGCAAGCCTCCCGCTCGATGATCTGATCGAAGCGCTGCCTTCGCGCGAACGGCTGCCTGTCCCCGGTTCAGGCCCGGGGACACGATTCGCTCAGGATGTCCTGTCTTGCTGCGGTTGAGACCGCTCAGCCCTTGGTGCGGAGAACCGTATGGGCGCGGCGCGGATACATGTACGACTTGGGATGCACATAGACCGGGCAAACGTCGTAATTGGCGTGCTGTTGCCAATTCCACTTCCAGCACCCGACATCGACGGCTGGATCGAAATAGTTGTACGGCACATCGCCGAATGCATGGGCGCGTCCGCTCGGAACGGCAAATGCCGCCGCAAACGCGGCCAGGATCAGAGCGCGGCGAAAAACGGTCATAACGACTCCATCGGTGATATTCGTGCAAGTATGATGCGGCCGGAGACGAGAATCAATATTCGGCGATGTCCCGACCACCGATTTGCAGGTAGTTCTGACGAATGTTTCGGACGCAACGAAAGCGTTCGGGGTTGGGGACTCCTCCTCTACCGTCCTAAAATTCCAATACCAAAAGGCCGACCTGGCCAGAAGGTATAGGAGGCATCTGCCTCCGGCCATTATCGGCGGCAAGGCGGCTTTGCGTGGCTGGCTGGAAGAACGACTAGCCCCGCTTGCGGTCCTTGAGATCGATTTGGGGGAGCGACGGACCATCTTCGCCAAGACCGGGCTGGCCACATGGACAACCGCCGACCATGCTTTCGAGGTGTTGAAAGTGATTGAAAATTTCTTTGCCGAGATCAGCGAAGAAGACGATGATGAGCGTGAGTCCGAAGCAACAGCCGGCACGACCTGAGCGTAGGTCTGAAAAAACCACGCGGACAGACGGATCTCGACCGGCAAGCTTGGCCAGAATCTAGTCAGTCGGTGAAACTTCTCGACGGCAGCGCTGTAATGGCGCGAGAGTTTATGATGAAGCCATCCATATTATTTGTTTTGCGCTCAGCTTGGAGCGACACGCTGGCATCGTTAAGCCAGCTTCAATATCCAGCGCTCGTTGTTTTCCTGATCTGCTTTGCAGAGCAACTAGCCAGGGCTTTCTTGCCGCCGGATGGGCGACTTGGGGAAACTCTGGATGTGCTTGTCGGTACAGTTTCGACTTTTGCAATTGTGCCCTACCAAATCGCAATTTACCGGCTGATAATTCTTGGCGATGTCACGACGAATTACTCATTTACAGCGAACACCAACCGCGTCCGTCGCTTCCTCGCATGGACGGCGGCGCTTTGGATCGCAACTATCGCTCCGATTTTAATTTTCGGTCTTCTCCCGATCGGCCTTAGCGTCGCGTTGACCGTAACTCTTGTGGTCGTTGGAATCGTTGTACTGTTACGCTTGATCCTGTTGTTTCCAGCGATCGCTGTTGATGCGACCGGCGCAAGCGCAACCAATGCTCTCGCCGACAGTAATGGACATTTTTGGTTTATTGCCCGGTCTATGCTTGTCGCATGCCTTCCTATGGTCGTGGTGTTCGTAGCGTTAATCGCATGGGTCTGGTTTGCTTGTGTGAGCAACATCCGCAACGCAGATATGGGTCAAACTCTTATCGGCATCGCTTTTCTTAGTGCGATAGGTACGGTTACCGTAACGACAAGCATTGTCGTTGTAGCTCGCCTGTACGAGTGGATTGGCGAGCGGGTTAAGGGAATGGGTGATAGCTGATCGCCCCTTTCGGGGCATCGCTCCCCGCGATGATCCGCCAATGCCGGACTCCCAATTGCCGACGCAAGCATTACATTTCTCGTATCGCATGTGGAGCACCGCGATGCCTCGCACCCCGAGAGACCTGGCGGATCGGATGGCGGCACGACGCCGGCGCGCCAAGGCCGACTGCAGCACGTCTCATCTGATCGATAGAAAGACTGCGCTGCCAAATCCCTTTGTCGAGGTCGGCGAGCAAGGACAACCACGCAAACGGAAGGTCAGCGGAACCGCGAAGCCGGCCCATCGCAAGCGTTGACTAAACGCGCCGTTGGCTTGGCGATGGTTTGACAACGCTGTCAGGAAAAGGAGCCACTTTAGCCCGTCGCGCGGCGCGATCGAGTTCACGATGAAGCGGCTTCTGGAGCGCTGACTGACGGCCAAATCCGCAGCAACTTCAAAGCTGCCGAGAGGAAACCGTCCGGCGCGCGCGGGAACGATGAGTATCAGCCTTACTTCTGGCGGGATGCTTACTCTGCCTCCATGGAGTCGATGTCGGCGTGCATTGCGGTGAGAAGCGATGTGTTGATCCGTTGCTTACTTCATCACCTTGAGACCGCGAAAGCCCGCCTGTATTCGCTTGGCAGCGCCGACCGCGCCAGCCTTATCCAAAATGATCCATATCTGATCTTGAACTTGGCGCTGATTTCGAGGCTCCCCGGTAGCGAGATCGTTGCTAAGCGCCTTCTCAATGTCCAATATGAGTTTGATATCCAGGACTACCTTGGCGAGCACGTCGGCATTGGTGCAGAGCGATCCATCGGTTAAAGGAGGCACGCTCGTTTCGGCGGCGCTAGCTACGTCTGAAACGATGTTCTCGGCCTCGCTGCGACTTTCGCAGATCAGAAGGTCTTTGCCTTTGGCCCGCACAACATACTGCTTTCCTGTCTTGTAGATCGAATACTGCTGCATCGTATCGGTCCCGCTTTTCTTTTTGTTGTAGCGACGGACCAGAAAAGGAACCGTCACGGTAGTAACCTCCCACAATCGTGAGTTGTTCCCGAGAACCGCCAAAGCAGGACGGTATCCGGCCAAGCCCCTCTGCGCCTTGGCCGCTTGATCCTGTCTAATATGTTACTGTTGAGTGACTCGAGGGATTTCAGCGGGTTGGCCGCACGGCGATTTGCGTGGTGCATCGAGCACATCAAAACGTGGTTTCGCTAACAATGGTGTCGGAAGGATCAACGACGCGCCAGTCCGCCACCAGCTTCCTTGATCATTTGGATTTGGCAGGAGTGCCGCATCGCGGCTTCTACGACCACGGAGGAAAGACGAAAAACGATCCGTGCTTAAGAGTGTGCCCCAAGCTTACCGAGCGAACTTGATTGCCAACTATCAGCGCGATCAGTCCTGTTGGAATCCATCCCCACAACAGACCCCAATCCCCCACAACCGCAATGACGATCAAGTCGAGGACAAGGAACGTGATCACGGTGACCGCTAGCGCGGAATATTGCCGAAGGTCCTCTTCTTCCTGGTCCGCTGTTGCGCTTCGCTTCGCCTCGATTAGAGCGGGTAACATAACATAAGGGCTCGGAAGTGAAGTCTCCGTAACAATGGAACGGAGGTTCCTGAGGAACGCATTGCGGAGCGTGCCGTTGTCTCCTTACGCTCAGCAAAGGAGATGTAGATGGGTAGCGATAGCAGCACGAACTTTCCTCCTGCCGGACAGCCGAAGGAGGATCCGAAGAAAACCCTCGGCAAGAGTATGCAAGAACTGACGGAGGAGGCGGACAAGAACCTTTCCGAGAAGGAAAAGAAGAGCGGCGAAAGCATCAAGCACGCCCCGCCGGGCAGGAGCGACATCGTTCCGTAGCACGCGAGGCTAAGTGACGAGGAAGCCGCCAGCGCTCATAAAAGGCTGGCGGCTTTGTTTAGGCTTAGAGCGCTTCAGCTCCTGGACATGGTGATTTCTTGTCATGGATCGAGTCTGAGTTTGCAATGAGCGAGCACACTGCTTCGCGCGTCGTCGCCAGCACCGAACAGTATAAGATGCATTCTAGACTTGAATTGCGCGCGGCCTGCGCATTGATAGGGCCTACGATATTCACGACTACTATCTAGCAGATACGTTCGGTTGTCATGCCTCGTTTTCCCGTAAGGCCAAAACTCAAGACGTATGGCGGCTCGCAAGAAACGGCGGCTCACGAAATTCGGACTGCCCCATGACACCGCGCCGCTGGCATCTCTGCCATTGAGCTAAATCCACAAAACGAAGTCACCGAGCGGAATATAATTGGTCGGCGATAATGCGGGTTCCTAAGATGGGCGTGACCACCCTTGACCCAAATCGCCCGCCAACCAGCCCTTCGCTTGATCGTCCCGTAGCGGGTCGCAGCCTACGCACGTGAGGATACGGGGACCGTTGCCGCCTGGCGGCAATGCCATAGTCATTGGTTCCCCGCAACTCGGACAGGTTTTGTTTTGAAAAAGCTGCCCCATGGGCGCGCTCCTTTCCGTAAGGGGAAGGCGGGAGCGCAACCGGCGTTCTCATCACCGATGAAAGCCACGGACCGTGCGGTGATAGACCATTCAATCACATCTGTTGTCCGAGTTCTGTCCAATAGTGGACATGACGACTGGTTGTCGGAGTCAGACTGGCCTGGCGGCGCGGCGATCAATGCGCGGGCTGAGGACGGGTTCCGGCGGCATTCCTATTTCTGGCAGCCTTTGTGTAATATTCAAAAGATGAAAACTGCTTTCGCGTTTTTTGGTGCCGCTATAGCTGAGATTGCGGGCTGCTTTGCGTTTTGGGCTTGGCTCAGAATGGAGAAGTCAGCTTGGTTGATAGCCCCGGGTGTCGCTTCGCTGATCCTATTTGCCTATCTGCTTACACTCGTTGACAGCGAGGCTGCTGGTCGTACTTTTGCAGCCTATGGCGGGGTCTACATCCTCTCCTCAATCGCGCGGCTCTGGCTGGTTGAAGGGGCTCCGCCCAGATCGATGGGACGTCACCGGAGCGGCGATCTGCCTGATTGGGGCTGCCATTATCATCGCTGGGCCACGCTGAATTAGCGAGGAGTGCCGCATTAGAATGACGCTCCTTCCTGAGCACGGCACGCCCGCCGTGGCCCTTCAGGCGTGGCGAACTTTTGGTGGCGCATGCAAAAGCCACTTCAAGGACTTCTACGGCGCTGAGCCTAGCATTTGTTGCGAGCCTCGAAACCAACATCTGCAGGCCGCGTTGGCGTACATGTCCCGTTATTTCATCCTCGCAATAGCGACTGGCCTACTCCTGCTGATTGGGCTGCTGAGTTTGCTGCTGGCCTTCTTTCACACTGTACATGCTTCGGCCATCGAAGCAGCGGGACCATTTGCAGCGCAGGTCGCGTTGCACTGGCCTAGCGAAGGACGATGGCAAAGAAGAAAATGGACATACAAACCGCAATGGAAGCGCACAGTGTGGTGCGCCGGCCAACGGTTCGCAATGTGCGACGCACCTTGCAGCTTCCGACGCGCCGGCCGCGATCAAGCCGCCGATTGGATCGCAGGTGCACCAGCTTTCAGTTACTCAAACGGAAAGTATGCAGGCGCGCAGAAGGAAGCGGAGCGCGCGGGGCGTAGTGTTGGGACGGGATCGTATGTCGTGCCGTGAGTCTATCGAGCGTGCATCAGGAATGGTGTCTGTAGAACGGTCAGTTCCGGAATCTCGTACGGACGTTTCCAATCCTCCATCTCGACATTCCAGACGTAAAGTTCGTCTGATGCGAAACGAGAGAGAACGTGTCTCAATTGAACTAGAGTAAACGGTCCCGTTTGGTTGTTTCCCACGGCACAATACCAAGATGCCTGGGAGTCTGGATTATGAGGAGTACTTGCATTCTCGAGTCGCCGGGCAAGCTCCATTGCCCCGCCCATTGTCGCATCGGCTTTTCTTACGGCCGATTTTTTTGCGCTCGACTTTTGGTATGCAAGGATAGCCGCGCATGATGCGAAAAAACAGAAAACAATATAAACGACGTAGAAAACATCGTCATAATCTTCCATGACTATACTCAACTAGAACTGTTTTATGCGGGAACTTTAGAGCTAGAGAACATTCACGGCAACCGACCAATCGGTGTATATTGCAACCGGCCGCTTCGTTGCGTCTTTGGCAAGCCCGCACAACACCCGCGGTAAGTAAGCCGACCAGTCCTTCGTCAGCCACTGCCGCTTCGGCCGACGCGTCCGGTCGCCTATTTCGCTTGCTCGACCAAACGGCCACACACCCTTATCCTCCGCGCGGCTCTACGAACTGACCGCTCACCAAGAGTACCTTAACACCCCCCTTGCCGGCGTAACTCTCGACGTGTTGGAGAACTCGCCTTCGAAGGTGGCGGCGGCTGCGAAGCCATTGGCCCATGTCATTTCAGCGGCAGCCGTGACCAGTGCGGCCTCGTGCGCTTGCGCCGCGCCGTTGACGACAAACGATGCGCCGGGCAGTGACTGGAACGTCGCCGAAATCGAGCGATCGGTGTCGAAGTTGTGAGCCCACGCCGCGCGGCCCCGCAACGTCAGGATGGCATCGTTGAATGCGAACGACTTGTCGGTGCGCACGCCGAGTTCGGAGCGTGATGCAGTTGCATTCTTCGCCGCGTAGCTGAGCGCGAACAGATTACCGCCAGCGCTGCCCTGTTCGGCATAGGCGGGCAGATCATAGCTGTTGAACTGTCCCGCGACATAGGGCGTGACGCCCATCGATGAGGTGGCAATGTGGTAGCCACCTTCGAGCCGCCCCGAGAAAGCATTGGCGTTAAAATTCGCACGCAACCGCTCGATGCCATTCGCCGTGACGATGCGGTACGACCGAGCGTCTCGCCTGCCCCGCCCGAAACGCGCGCGTGCGATTCGCTGCGCGATCAGCCGGTCCAGTAACGGATCACAACGGACGACAGAGCACATGGCAACGGATGAAACCCACACCCCAGACCACACCCCGACGCGGAAGACGTCCAGCAGCGGCGGTGGAAATTCTATCTAAACTATTGATTTTATTGGTCGGAGCGAGAGGATTTGAACCTCCGACCCCTAGTCTCCCAGACTAGTGCGCTAACCGGGCTGCGCTACGCTCCGTGCCGTTACGGCTCCGTTCCATTATAGCGTTTTCAAGCGAAGCGGTACCGGTTCGCGTGAAGAAAAAGCGCCAAACGAGACGAAGCCCCGGCCCTGATTTCATCAAAGCCGAAGGTAGCTCTAGCCGCGTTCCAGAGGCGGCGCAAGAAGCGGCGGCGTCCGCCTGAGCGACGCCAAAGCATGACTGCCGGAAACCGTCAGCCGTTGCCGAGCGCGTCGTCCAGCAGCCGCCTACAGGCGACCAGGTCGGCCAACGCATCCTTGAGTCGTGCCAAGTCGACCGCTGCGTTCACGCCCGGAATTGCCGCGCTGTCGAGACCGGACCACAGCACCTCGTCGAGATTGTGCCGCAGCGGCTTGCGCTCCACCGGCTCCCGCGCTCGGGGCGCGGCGCTGTCGTCGACGTCTCCGTCCCCTTCTCCGTCCTCGTCGTCGGCCTCATAGTCGGGCAGTTCGTCGTCATCGATCTCGCCGATCGTGTTGCGGATGTCGTCCTCGATGGCGCCGAAGGCGGCGGCGGACGATCCCTCGGTGAGGCCCTGCACCGATTTGACGCCGTGCTCCTTCAGGATTCGCTGCACGCCGCGGATCGTATAACCCTCGCTGTAAAGCAGGTGGCGAATGCCGCGCAGCAGATCGACGTCGTCCGGGCGATAATAGCGACGTCCGCCGCTCCGCTTCATCGGCTTGATCTGCGCAAACCGGGTTTCCCAGAAGCGCAGGACGTGCTGGGGAACATCGAGGTCGGCGGCAACCTCGCTGATGGTACGGAAGGCATCCGGTGCCTTGTCCAAATGCTCGCTCCTCTGCCAATCGGGTTCCGAACGCCGAACCTGTCAGCCAGCCATATTGCTCGTTACCCGGCTACTCGGCCTTGGTTTCGGCGCCGTTTCCGGCATTGCTGCCGTTGATCCGCTGCTTCAGAATCGCAGACGGCTTGAACACCATCACGCGACGCGGAGAGATCGGCACCTCGGTGCCTGTCTTCGGATTGCGGCCGATACGCTGGCCCTTCTTGCGCACCATGAACGACCCGAAGGACGACAACTTCACCGTTTCGCCCTTCTCCAGGCAATCGGTGATTTCCTTGAGCACAAGCTCCACGAACGCGGACGATTCGGTCCGCGACAACCCCACCTTTTTGTAGACGGCTTCGCAGAGATCAACGCGCGTGACTGTTTTTCCGGTTTCGGTCATCGCCTGCCCCAAGCTCCCGGCGAACAATTCGTAACTGAAATTAAGAGTTTAACGACGCACGGTCAACCTATCACATCATGCTTTCGCACGATAGATGACGGCAGTTACGCTGGATATTTTGATTCAAGTCTTACCATCGCAGAAGGGCGGAGCCCCAGGTGAACCCTCCGCCCATCGCTTCCAGCAACACCAGATCGCCTCTTTTGATGCGCCCATCCGCGACGGCGACCGACAACGCCAACGGAATCGATGCAGCGGATGTATTGCCGTGGCGATCGACGGTCAGCACGACTTTCTCCGGCGCGATATGCAGTTTATGGGCCGATGCGTCGATGATTCGCTTGTTGGCCTGATGCGGAACAAACCAGTCGATGTCGTCCGCGGACAGGCCGGAGGCATTGAATGCATCGACGATGACGTCGGTGATCATGCCGACGGCGTGCTTGAACACCTCGCGGCCTTCCATTCGCAGATAACCCACCGTTTGGGTCGAGGATGGTCCGCCGTCGACAAAAAGTTTTGATTTGTGACGGCCATCGGAACGCAGATGTGTTGTCAGAATGCCACGATCGGAGGGTTTTCCCGGCTGCTCCTGGGCTTCCAGCACCACCGCGCCGGCCCCGTCGCCGAACAGAACGCAGGTTCCGCGATCGGTCCAGTCCAGAATGCGCGAGAAGGTTTCCGCGCCGATCACCAGCGCACGCTTGAACGCTCCCGTCCGCAGGAAATTGTCGGCCGTGGCCAGCGCGAACACGAAACCCGAGCAGACCGCCTGGAGGTCGAAGGCCGCGCCGTGATGGATGTCGAGCCCGCTCTGGACCACAACCGCGGTGGCCGGAAACGTGTTGTCCGGCGTCGAGGTCGCCAGCACGATCAGGTCGATCGACTGCGCATCGATTCCGGCGTTCGCGAGCGCCGCCTGGGCCGCGCGGATCGCCAGATGCGAGGTGAATTCCCCCTCCGCGGCAATGTGGCGCTCGCGAATGCCGGTGCGCTGGACGATCCACTCGTCCGAGGTGTCGATCCTGGTGGCCAGTTCGGCATTGGTCAGGACCTTTTGCGGCAGGTAGGAGCCGCAGCCGAGCACGACCGAACGTATCGCAGTCAAGAGAGGGCCTCCTGCACTGCCGACGCCGAAACAAGGGTGTGGCCGTGACGGTTGAGCGTTTGGTTGATCTTGGTCAGGAGATCGTAACGGACCATCTCATAGCCAACATCGACCGCGTAGGCAAAGCCTTCGGCGTCGGTCCCGCCATGACTCTTGACCACGATTCCGTTAAGTCCGAGGAACACGCCGCCATTGGACTTGCGGGGGTCCATCTTGCCCCGCAGCGCCTTGAAGGCGCCACGCGCAAACAGATAGCCGATCCGTGACAACAGGCTGCGCGACATCTCGCTGCGCAGATATTCGGCGAGTTGCCGCGCGGTGCCTTCGGCCGTCTTCAGCGCGATGTTGCCGCTGAAGCCCTCGGTGACGATGACGTCGGCCGCCCCCTTGCCGATACCGTCGCCCTCGACGAAGCCGATGAATTCGAGCTGCGGCAGATCCATCGCCCGCAGCAATTCCGCGGCTTCGCGGATTTCCTCCCCGCCCTTGACCTCCTCGACGCCGATGTTGAGGAGGCCGACCGTGGGGCGCTTCAGGTCGAACAGGACGCGCGCCATGGCGCTGCCCATGATCGCGAGCGCCATCAGATGCCGCGCGTCGCCGCCGATCGTGGCGCCGAGATCGAGTACCACGGAATCGCCGCGTATGGTCGGCCACACCGCCGCGATTGCCGGCCGGTCGATGCCGGGCAGCGTCCGCAGGTTGAACCGCGCCATCGCCATCAGCGCGCCGGTATTGCCGGCGGACACCGCGACGTCGGCTTCTCCTTTTTTCACCGCATCGATCGCAAGCCACATCGACGAGGTCTTGCGGCCGCGACGCAGCGCCTGGCTCGGCTTGTCGTGCATGCTGACGGCGACGTCGGTGTGGATCACCCGCGACACCGCCTTCATCGCCGGGTGGGCGGCGAGCTGCGCTTCGATCAGGGCGCTGTCGCCGTAAAGCAGAAACTCGGTGTCGGGATGACGGTTCAGGGAAATCGCGGCGCCCGGAATGACCACCGATGCGCCGATGTCGCCACCCATGGCGTCAAGCGCGATTCGAACCTTTTTCGGCATGGAAGTCCCGGAAGCCCTGATCTCTTGCGGCCTTGAAGCGCGCGGCCACACGGGGGTGGCGCTTCATCGACCCGGCAGCGACAATAGCGTGTCCCGGCCTCGATACAACATAGCGAAGGCGCGGATTTCCGCAGCCTCGCGGCTCAAAAACAGACGTCGAAAATCAGATAAAATTCTTTTATTTTCAGTATCTTGACTAGCTCCTTTGGAAAGATCGCATCCGGGACTTCACCTTTAGCCCCGCCCTGGCTTCTTCCTACGCGATGGATTGGAGGCGATTTTCAGCGCCTTCAGGGCTGCGAAGGGATGGTCCTCCGGATCGACGGCGCTGGAAGGCGGCACGAAAACGGCGTCGGGTTTGCGTGGATAAGGGTCGATCCCGAGAAACAGCACATCGGTCGCAAGACGTCCGAGATCGATGACCCCATTGACAATGGGCTCGGGCGCATTCGGAATGTGGCGGCCCGGCTGGTCGTCGGCATCGTCATCGATGGCGGCCGCGAACGCCTGGACACGGTCTTCCGGTACGAAAAGAAAGTCGATGTCCTCGACGATGTCGTTCTCGATCGGATCGAGCGACACCACGCAGGTCTGTCCCACGCGCGCCGACACCCTGCCCCGCACATGCACGCTGTCGTGGCGCCCGGGCGTCAGATCGAACGATGCACGCGCGGATTCGATATCCCGCAAGCCGGCGATCTTCGCCAGCGTCTTACGCGTGGCTTCATCCGCCTCGATATCGCGATGAAGGCCGGTTTCCGGAATCTGCACGACCGCGACCCGCGCGCTCCAGGGATTTGCGATCGTGCCTAGCCTGTCTCTGGTGGTCATGCCCGTGCTCTCATGTCCGATGCGCGAGGTCCGGAAACCGCAACCTGCCGGCCGGCGTCACCTCGTGGTCAGCGGCGGGCGCAGCGATCGCCTCCACCGCATAATCGGCAAGCCGCCGCGCGCTTTCAATGTCCCGGCCGTTATAGATATTCCTGTCGAGGGCTTCCGCCAGCGATTCGCGTCCCTCCGCAAGCGCGCGGTCGTAGGCCGCCGAGCGGCCATAGAAGGCCTCCCCGAACGCGTGCATGCGCTTCGGAACGGTGAGGTCGCCGACCCCCATTTCGCGCAGGTTGGCGTCCATGTCGCTGCAGAAGTGATCGAACAGCGCCTGCGGGAGTTCCTTGTCATCCCCCTGCTTCAATCGCGAAAGCGCTATCCACAGGTGCAGCAGAATCATGTCGAAGCGGCCATCGACAGTGTCCGGCACCCGCAGGGTCTGATAAAAAAATGGCTCTCGCGCCTGTGTCACGATCATGCCATAGATCGCTTCAATGGTGCCGCGCGACGGAGCGCGGGATTTTCTGAAGTGACTGAGCGGCCAGAGCATGTGGGTTCCGAAAATTAGCCCGCAGGGTTTCCGGTTGTGCAATCGCAGAACCGTTGCCGGATACGCCGGGTACGTCAATGGCTCGCGCGATGCAAGAGGATGAGGTCGGCCCCCGAATGACAGTTTCGGCATCAAAGACAGGAAGCGCGGCGACGCGACGCCGTCGTCTGCGCATGACGCTCGCCGCCACGCTCGTGTGCGCCGCCATGGCGGGCTGCACCGGCGAGCAGTTTCAGAAGGGCTATATCCTGCCCCCCGGCGCGCTCGAGCAGATCCAGATCGGCGCCAGCCAGGATCAGGTGCTGATCGTGATGGGAACGCCGTCCACGGTCGCGACGCTGAACGGCGAGGTCTTCTATTACATTTCGCAGCGGGCGAACCGTCCGGTCGCGTTCATGAATCAGAGGGTTGTCGATCAACGCGTGATCGCGATCTATTTCGACAAGAACCGCCAGGTGACCCGGCTCGCCAATTACGGGCTGAAGGACGGCAGGATCTTCGACTTCATCAGCCGCACCACGCCGACCTCGGGCCAGGAGATCAGCTATCTCCAGCCGCTGTTCAAGTTGCTGAGTCCGAATTAGAGCGGGACCATTCACAGCGGAATGTTGTCGTGCTTCTTCATCGGCGCGTCGACGTGCTTGTCCCGGAGCATCGCGAGCGCGCGGGCGATGCGTTTTCGGGTCGAGTGCGGCATGATGACATCGTCGATGTAACCGCGCTCGGCGGCGATGAACGGCGACAGGAAGCGATCCTCGTATTCTTTCGTACGCGCGGCGATCTTGTCCGCATCGCCAATATCTGAGCGGAAGATGATCTCCACCGCGCCCTTGGCACCCATCACGGCGATCTGCGCGGTCGGCCAGGCGTAGTTCATGTCGGCCCCGATTTCCTTGGACGCCATCACGTCGAACGCGCCGCCGTAAGCCTTGCGCGTGATGACGGTGACCAGCGGCACCGTGCATTGCGAATAGGCGAACAAAAGCTTCGCGCCGTGCTTGATCAGCCCGCCGTATTCCTGCGCAGTGCCCGGCAGGAAACCCGGCACATCGACGAAGGTTACGATCGGGATGTTGAAGGCATCGCAAAAACGAACGAAGCGCGCGGCCTTGCGTGATGCATCGGAATCAAGCACGCCCGCCAGCACCATCGGCTGGTTGGCGACGAAGCCGACGGTGCGCCCCGCGATACGGCCGAAACCGACAACGATGTTTTTCGCGAACGTCTCCGCGATCTCGAAGAAGTCGCCCTCATCCACGACCTTCAGGATCAGTTCCTTGATGTCGTAGGGCTTGTTCGGATTGTCCGGCACCAGCGTGTCGAGCGAGGCGTCGGTGCGCTCGATGTCATCGAAGCTCGGCCATTCCGGCACGCCCTCGGTGTTATTGGCGGGCAGGAAATCGATCAGGCGGCGCACCTGCAACAGCGCCTCGACGTCGTTGTCGAACGCGCCGTCGGCGATCGAAGACTTTGTCGCGTGCACGCTGGCGCCGCCGAGTTCTTCCGCGGTCACCACCTCGTTGGTGACGGTCTTCACCACGTCGGGGCCGGTGACGAACATGTAGCTCGTGTTCTTCACCATGAAGATAAAGTCGGTCATGGCCGGCGAATAGACGTCGCCGCCGGCGCACGGCCCCATGATGACGCTGATCTGCGGGATCACGCCCGAGGCCTGCACGTTGCGGCGGAACACATAGGAATAGCCGGCGAGCGCGGCGACGCCTTCCTGGATGCGCGCGCCGCCCGCGTCATAAAGGCCGATGATCGGCGCGCGCGCCTTCATCGCCATGTCCTGGATTTTCGTGATCTTCAGCGCATGGGTCTCCGACAGCGAACCGCCGAACACGGTGAAGTCCTTCGCGAACATGAAAATCTTGCGGCCGTTGACGGTGCCCCAGCCGGTGACGACGCCGTCGCCCGGCACCTTCGACTTGTCCATGCCGAATTCGACCGAGCGATGCTCGACGAACATGTCGAACTCCTCGAACGAACCCTTGTCGAGCAGAAGCTCGATGCGCTCGCGCGCCGTCAGCTTGCCGCGCGCGTGCTGGGCCGCGATGCGCTTCTCGCCGCCGCCAAGCTTTGCGGCCGCGCGGCGGGCGTCGAGGGTTTCGAGGATGTCCTTCATGGCTCCTGCCTGGATCTGATTCAACGAGGTTGGACCAGAGCCTAGCTGCCGTTGTTGAGGCTGTCACCAACGGGAGGGGCAGCGATGCGCTTAGGCCCGTCCCGAAAGACGCAGCACGAACACCAGCACCTCGGCGACGGCCTTGTACAGTTCGGACGGAATCTCGTCGCCGAGTTCGACATGCGACAGCGCGCCGGCCAGCACTTCGTTTTCCTCGATCGGGATGTCGTGCTCTTTGGCGACCTCGATGATCTTCGCGCCGAGCGATCCCCTGCCCTTGGCGACCACGCGCGGCGCGCCGCTGCCCTTGTCGTAATGAAGGGCGACCGCAATCTGGTCCCTTGTCTCCGTGCTCATAGAGCGCGATCCAGAAAATGGCCGGCCGGCGCGGGTTTCTGCTGCGGCGGCGTACCCTCGCGGATGACGATGTCGCCGGGCTGCAATTCGGCGCGGCTCAATGCCTGAGTGAGTTGCGAGGCGCCGGCACGCAACCGGCTCACTGTCGCGGGACGCTCGGCCCACAGCCGCACCGAGGTGCTGTCGCCGGCGAGCGACACCAGCGCATGAACCGGACCGGCGGGTTCGACGTCGAGCGAAAATCGCGCGCGCCAGACCCGCTTCGCCGTCTCGGTATCGCGGCCGGCGGCATCGCGGGAAATCTCGAACTGCGCGATCGCGGTGCCCGACGGGGTGGCGAACGGAATCTCGAAATTCCAGCGCGGCGTGATCTGGTCATTTCTCGGCCCCGCATCGACCCGATCCGGAAGCGAGGCAACCTGCAACAGCGTCTGGCGCGCGATCGCGGCGTCGGTGTCGTCAAGCAGCCTTCGCGCGATGTCGCTCGCCGGGGCAGCCGGCGACAGCATCGGCAGCGCGACGGGCTGTGCGGTCGGCAGCGCGCCGCGAAACGGCGGCGACGGCGTGCTGGTGCGCACGATGAAGACGTTGTTCTCGTCGGGGCCGTTCGCCGGCGCGGCCCTGAGCGCCGAAGGTCCCGCCGCCGGATCGCCGTCGAGTCCGAGGTCCGCGCCAAGGCCGGTTCTGCCGCCGCCGTTCTGAAGCGCCTCCTGCAGAAGGTTCAAGGCAGCACCGGTGGCAGCGGTGCGGACGCCGGCATTGGATACCTTGGAAAACAAAGCCTGGTTCGCAAGCGTCGGGGTGTCGGGATCGTCGGTGACAGGCAGCCGCGCCTGCGGCAGGTAGACTTCCTGCGGCTCGAAATCCGGTGACAGCGGCGGCGCCATCGACGGCGCTGATCCGGCCGCTGGCGCCTGCGGCGCTTGCGGCGAACCCGATGCGGCGCCCGCAGACGCGCTCTGCGTTGTCGTCGCGCCAGCGGTGATCGAAAGCGCCTCGCGAAGCACGAGCAGCGCGGCCTTGAGATCGGGCAGTTGCGCCGACGCCGATGCAGCCTGTGGCGATGGCGGCGCCGTCGGCAGCCCTGCCGCCAGCGCCGCCTCGAGAAAAAGTCCGGAATTCCGGAAGGCGGTCTTGATGTCGCCCCCGGTCAGGCTCGGACCGAGATCGGGACGCAGCGCCAGCAGCCGATCGGCAATCTCCTGGATTTGCGGCGGCAGCTTGCCCGACCCGGCGGCTGCCAGCAGATTGGCATAGAGCGGCGACAGGCTGCCTTGCCGCGTCGCAGCGCTCTGCGCCGCGGCCGAGACGGACAAGGCTTCCAGCGCCGTCAGCGCGGGTTTCGGGGGCGAGGCCGACGCATCGGCTTCGGCCACAACAACGGTCGCCGCGACGTCGGGCGCCAGCGTCACTGAATCCGCCGGCTCCGCCGTGGCAGCGGCCGCCGGGTTGGGCGACCCGCCCTGCCCGGCCACCGCGAGCCTGAGCCCCTGCGCGGTCTGCGACACCTCAAGCTGAAGGTTCTCGCCGACCTGCAGCGGAATTTCGGACAAGGCCTCCATCGTCAGGTTGGCGATGGCGATGCGGACGAGATTGTTGGCAAGGACCTGCTGGACCCGCGCGTCGACGACCGTGCCCGGCTGAAGCGCGGTCTCGGACCCGGTGTCCTGCACCGCGATGACCGGAAAGATCGGGTTGATCGAGATCGCCATGAAAGCCTCGTTTCGGATGCGAGGCTAACTGCGGTGTCTAAACCTCTTCTTAACCGGATGGTTGAACCTGCGCCGCCAGGACGGCCGCGGCCGCCCTGAAATCAGACCGGCGAGCGGCCTGCCGCGCCTCTGCCTCCTCGTCGGCGCCCCATTGCTCGCTGTTCCAGTCCTCGTTGACATGGGCGGCGGCCCAGACCTCGTCGGCGTCGAGCCTCCCAAACATCAGAGCGAGCGCGAGCAATGCGGAGCCGGTCAATGTCGTGACCACATGCAGCGCTCCAACCGCCCAGGAGCCGGACGGCAGCGCCGCGCGGGCGGCAGCGATCGCCGGATCCGGCTGGCGGATATGCACGATGCCCTCGGTCAGGATGAAATGGGCCCCCAGCGTTTCGGCCGCCCAGAACAGCACGGGATCCCAATGCGCGGCTTCGCGAGCGACCAGCGCTTCAGGGTGACCGGCGCGATAGAACAGCAGGTCCGTCTCAAAATATCTGGCGATATCCTCGACCACGGCTTCGACACGGCCGGTCACGCCGTCGATGACGCTGTTGGCGAGCCGCGTTACCGGCATGGTCATGGGGTCGATGACGTCCCCCTGCGCCTGCCATTCGGCGGCGATCATCTCCGCGATCTCCTGAGACGGCGCCGCCAGCACGTTACGCGACGGCGTGCGCACCGGCTTGCCGTCGAGCAGGATGGCGAACCCATCCGGGGTCTCACTCACGTTCGCGAAGGCGTAGAAGCGCTTGCGCTGCCCCGCGCGCGCGGAGCTGCGCGCCGCCTCTTCCGGACTCACCGGCGAGGGGCCGGGATCATCGAACAATTCACGCATGGCAGACTCATATCGCGCCGACGTTGGACGTGCGGCAAGGGGCCTATTCCTCTGGCGCGTTCTCGATCGGGTCAAACCGGTCGGCTTCAAGGCCGAGCAGGTTCCATGATTGCAGCATGTGCGGCGGCAGCGGCGCGCTCACATCGATCACCCCGCCGCGCGGATGCGGAATCACGATGCGACGCGCCAGAAGGTGAAGCCTCTTCTGAAGACCGCCCGGCAACTGCCAGTTCTCCTTGTTGAAATACTTGGGGTCGCCGACGATGGCATGATTGATATGCGCCATGTGCGCGCGGAGCTGATGGGTCCGACCGGTGACGGGTTTCAGCGATACCCAGGCGAGCTTCTGGGCAGATGTTTCCACCACCGCGTAGTAGGTCACCGCGTGGCTTGCTCCCTCGTCGCCATGCGCGGCGATCCGCATGATCGAGTCTTCCTCGCTCTCTTCCTTGGCGAGATAGGTCGAGATGCGGCCCTGCTTCGGCTTCGGCACGCCCGCGACCAGCGCCCAGTAGATCTTGCGGGCCGAGCGATGGCGGAACGACGCCGTGAGCGCCGTCGCCGCAAAGCGCGTCTTGGCGACCAGCAGGCAGCCGGCGGTTTCGCGATCGAGCCGATGCACGAGGCGCGGGCGCTGGCCCTTCGCGTCGCGCATCACCTCGAGCATTCCGTCGATGTGCCGCGAGAGGCCGGAACCGCCCTGCACCGCAAGCCCGGCCGGCTTATTCAGCACCATGACGTCGGCATCCTCGAACAACACCATCTTCCGCAATTCGTCGCCTATCCGGGTCTCGGCCTCGGACAGGTGTGTCGCAGCCTTCGGCGTGTCGAGCTTGAGCGGCGGGATGCGGACCTTGTCGCCTTCATCGAGCCGATCCTTGCTGTCGGCGCGCTTGCCGTTCACACGCAACTCGCCTTTGCGGACGATGCGCTGAATGTGGGAAAACGACAGGCCGGGAAAGCGCGCTTCGAGAAAGCGATCGACGCGCATGTTGGCTTCGTCGGCCGTCACGGCGACCGTCTGCACCTTCGTCGGCAGCGGCGCTGGTTCGGGTTTGGCGGGCGGTTCGATGAAGGGCACAGTTTCGCGAGGTGTGGCTGCGCGCGGCGGCCTGCCTGGCCGAACGCCCTGTCCTCGCTCGCCTCCGAAACGCTCGGCCGCGCCACGCCCTTCCGGACGCGTCCGTTTGGGACGAACACCTTTGGACAGAGCGCCTTTGGAACGCTCGCTGCCCGAACCGCGGGATTTCGCGAGAGGTCGTTTGACGCGGCGGCTCATGTGCTTTTCTCGCTTGCGAACAGACCCCGGTGCGTAGCGCAGATGCGGGCCACCGTCACGGTGAAATCACCTCGCCGCCCGCCCAGCCGCTACTGGCAAGCCGCCTGCCTCTTGAGCAAAGCGAGGTCGATCAGCACGTCGCGCGAGCGTTTGAGCTTGTCGGCCTCGCTCGCGGCCGCACAGGCGCCCGCGGCGTCGCCGGTCTGCAGCCGCGCAAGTCCGAGACTGGCCCACCCATCCGCGAATGCGGGTGCGTCGCGCACGCCCTCCTCCAAAATCGTTTTCGCCTCGGCCGGACGCTTGGCCTTCAGCAGCAGGCGGCCGTAATCGGCCTTCAGCGTTCGCCGCGGCGACGGCTGGCGAAGCGCGACCTTGAACAATTCTTCTGCATATTCGAGATCCCCGAACCGCGCTGCGGCGATCACGGCGAACCCCTGATAGATCGGGCTGCGTTCGGGGGCGAGCAGCCACGCCTGATTGAATCGCTTCGCCGCCTCCGAAAAGTCGCTGCGCTCCAAATGCCCCCAGCCGCGCTCGATGGCCGCATGAAACACCGCCTCGCGCGGGCCAAGCTTGTCCACGCTTGCGAGAAAATCGGCATCGGCCTTGCGTTGTTCGGGAGTTTTGTCGGCGAACCCGAAGAACGGCTGCTCGTCGATCGGCGCCGCGAATGTCTTCTTCGTCACCGTGACGCCAGGCGCGGTCTCGACCATCTCGGCGTGCGAGGGCGCTATCCACGCGAGAACGCCGATGCCGATAATGCAGGCCCGGATAAACTTCATGGTCACTTGCTGCTCTCCTTCTCTCGTCGCAGCTTCGCCCAATAGTCCAGCCGCTTCCTGATCTCGCGCTCGAAGCCGCGATCGGGCGGATCGTAGAACGTCCGCCGTCCGAGCGCCTCCGGAAAATAGTCCTGCCCCGAAAAGCCATCCGGCGTATCGTGATCGTATTGATAGCCTTCGCCGTAGCCTTCTTCCTTCATCAGCCTGGTCGGCGAATTCAGGATGTGCCTCGGCGGCAACAGCGAACCACCCTCCTTTGCGACCCGCTTCGCCGCGCCGAACGCCTTGTAGGCGGCGTTCGATTTCGGCGCGGTCGCGACATAGATCACGGCCTGTGCGATGGCGAGTTCGCCCTCGGGCGAGCCGAGAAAATCATAGGCATCCTTCGCGGCGTTGGCGATGACCAGCGCCTGCGGATCGGCAAGACCGATATCCTCCACCGCCATCCGCACCACGCGGCGCGCGAGAAACAGCGGATCCTCGCCGGCCTCGAGCATCCGCGCCAGATAATACAGCGCCGCGTCCGGATCGGAGCCGCGCACCGCTTTGTGCAGCGCGGAGATCAGGTTGTAATGGCCGTCGGCGGACTTGTCGTAGATCGGCGCGCGGCGCTGCAGCACGCCCTGCAACTGTTCGGCATTGAACACCTCGCCGTCACGCGCCGAGCGCCAGACCTCCTCGACCAGCGTCAAGGCCGCGCGGCCGTCGCCGTCGGCCATGCGCACCAGCGCGGCGCGGGCCTCGGCATCGAGCGGCAGCGGCTTGCCTTCCACCTGTTCGGCGCGGGCGAACAGGTTCTCGATCGCCGCCGCGTCGAGCGAATGGAACACCAGCACGCGCGCCCGCGACAGCAGCGCCGCGTTCAGTTCGAAGGAGGGATTCTCCGTGGTCGCGCCGACCAGGACGACGGTGCCATCCTCCATGACGGGCAGAAACGAATCCTGCTGCGCGCGATTGAAGCGATGCACCTCGTCCACGAACAATAGCGTTCCCGTGCCGGTCTCGCGGCGCGCTCGCGCGGCGTCGAACGCTTTCTTCAGATCGGCGACGCCGGAGAACACGGCGGACAGTTGCTCGAAGTGCAACGCGGTCGCGTCCGCCAGCAGCCGCGCCACCGTGGTCTTGCCGGTTCCCGGCGGTCCCCAGAAAATCAGCGAGCCGAGCGTGCGGGTTTCCAGCATCCGCGTCAGCGCGCCATCCGGTCCGAGGATGTGGTCCTGCCCGACCACATCAGACAGCGCTCGCGGACGCAGCCGATCCGGCAGTGGACGCGGCGCATCGTTCTCCAGACCCGCCGCGGCGAACAGCCTTTTGGACTCGCGCTGTCGCTTCGGGCTCATCCGCCAAGCATGACTTGAATCTGCTGGCCGCCGCGCATCAACGTGATCCGCCAGAGCCGCCCGGCTTCGCTGACGGCGCGTTCGAGATCGGCCGTCTTTGCGATCTTCTTGTTGTTGACCGCCAGAATGATGTCGCCCTTCATGAAGCCGACGCTCGCGGCCATTCCATCGTCCACCAGCGCGGTGACCACGACGCCCTCAGTGCCGGGGTCGAGATGAAGTTCGTCGGCGAGCGCCGGCGAGATGTTGGCAACTTTCGCGCCCTGAAACGGCGACGGCTTGGTGATCGTGATCTCGTCGCGGCCTCTGTCCGGCGCGGTCTCCAACGGAACGGTGAGCTTGACCGGCCTCCCGTTGCGCTGAACCTCGACCTGCGAGGTGCCGCCGAGCGGACGCGTGGCGAAGCGATAGTCGAACGCATTGGGATCCTCGACGGGCTGTCCGTCGATCGACACGATCAGGTCGGAGAGCTTGAGCCCGGCCCGCGCCGCCGGGCTTCCCGGCGTCACGCTCGCGACCAGCGCGCCGGCGGGTGCCTTGAGGCCGATGGTTTCGGCGATTTCCGGCGTTACCGCCTGCAGCCGCGCGCCAAGCCAGGGCCGCTTCACGGCCTTGCCGCCGTGCTTTGCGGACGCCACGACGACCCGCACCATGTTGGCCGGAATTGCAAAGCCGATGCCCTGCGATCCTCCGGAGCGCGAGAAGATCGCCGTGTTGATGCCGGCAAGGCGGCCGGTCATGTCGACCAGCGCGCCGCCGGAGTTGCCCGGATTGATCGCCGCATCGGTCTGGATGAAGAACTGATAGTCGGTGATGCCGACCTGCGTGCGCGCCAGCGCCGACACGATGCCGTGCGTTACCGTCTGTCCGACGCCGAAGGGATTTCCGATCGCGATGACGACGTCTCCGACCTGCAACTCGTCCGAATTGGCGAAATCGAGCGTCGGAAACTTCTCATGCACATTTTTCAGCCGCAGGATCGCGAGGTCGGTCCGGGTGTCCTTGAGCACGATCTCGGCTTCGAACTCACGCTTGTCCGCCAGCGCGACCTTGACCTGATCGGCGCCTTCGATGACGTGATTGTTGGTCACGACAAGGCCGGACGGATCGACCATCACGCCGGAGCCAAGCGAGCGCTGCATCTGTTCGGGCTGCTGGCCGGGAACGCCGAAGAAGCGGCGAAAGACCGGATCGTCGAGAAGCGGATTGCGGTTCTGGATCACCTTGGCGGCGTAGACGTTCACCACCGCCGGCGCCACCCGCTGCACGATCGGCGCAAAGGACAACCGAATCTCGGCCTCGGAAGCCGGCACGCGGCGATCCTGCGCCGTCGCAGGGTTGACGCCGGTAACGACGACGGCACATAGAGCCGCCGCAAGGAAAGCACTGATTCGGATCATCGATGCCTCTCGGAAAGCGAACGGAATATAAGCCGTCCGGCGGTGCAATATAACGTTTTCGAACGAAGTGGGCATCGGCTCGCGCGAAGAAACACGTCAAATCAAAGTCATGACGTCGCTTTCGATTTCGCCGAGGCGGAACGGTCTCCGAAGATGATCCGCCCCGATTTCGGCATCCGGACGCGAGGCGTATCGAAGTTCCGGCGCAACTGGACAACCGCGATTCGGGGTCAAGTGCCGTCGGCAGTCATGGACCGAATGATATCGCCGGCCATATGACGTCGCCGGCCATAAACAAAAACGGCGCTTAACGCGCCGCTTCCGATGTCTTTGGATGCCGCAGAAGGTCAGTCCTCCTCGGCGGCCTTCTCCTGCACCGGACCGGAGTCCTGTCCCTTGGCATCGAAGTCGCGATCGACGAACTCGATCACCGCCATCGGCGCGTTGTCGCCGTACCGGAAGCCGGCCTTGATGATGCGGGTGTAGCCGCCCTGACGGTCCGCGTAGCGGGGCGCCAGCACGCCGAACAGCTTCTTCACCTGATCGATATCGCGCATCTCGCTGATCGCCTGACGGCGCTTGTCGAGACCGCCCTTCTTGCCGAGCGTCACGAGCTTTTCGACAATCGGACGCAGTTCCTTCGCCTTCGGCAGCGTGGTGACGATCTGCTCGTGCTTGATGAGCGACGACGCCATGTTGGCGAACATCGCCTTGCGATGCTCCGCGGTGCGGTTGAGCTTGCGGTGAACCTTGCCGTGACGCATGTCTCTTTCCTCAATCCCTGTCGCGGCCGCGGGCCGGACATTCAGTGCAGATGGGCATCCTGCGTTCGCCCGGTGATCCCGCTTCCGTCATTCCGGAGGCTGCAGGGCAGCGATCCGGAATCCGGAAACAGAATTGGATGAATTTCTGGATTCCGGGTTCGAGCCTTCGGCTCGCTCCGGAATGACAGAGAGTTCAGTAATGATCCTCGAAGCGCTTGGCCAGTTCGTCGATATTCTCCGGCGGCCAGCCGGGTACTTCCATGCCGAGATGCAGACCCATCTGGGCCAGCACTTCCTTGATTTCGTTCAGTGACTTGCGGCCGAAGTTCGGCGTCCGCAGCATCTCCGCTTCCGACTTCTGCACCAGGTCGCCGATGTAGACAATGTTGTCGTTCTTCAGGCAGTTCGCCGAGCGCACCGACAATTCCAGTTCGTCCACCTTCTTGAGGAACGCCGGGTTGAACGCCAGATCCGGAATGATCTCGGTGGTGACTTCCTTGCGCGGCTCCTCGAAGTTGACGAACACGTTGAGTTGATCCTGCAGGATGCGCGCGGCGAAGGCCACGGCGTCCTCGGGCGTCACGCCGCCGTTGGTCTCGATCGTCATCGTCAGCTTGTCGTAGTCGAGGATCTGGCCCTCGCGGGTATTCTCGACCTTGTAGGACACCTTGCGCACGGGCGAATACAGGCTGTCGACCGGGATCAGACCGATCGGCGCGTCCTCGGGCCGGTTGCGCTCGGCGGCAACGTAGCCCTTCCCGTTGGCGACGGTGAATTCCATGCGGATTTCGGCGCCGTCGTCGAGGGTGCAGATCGGAAGCTCGGGATTGAGCACCACGATGTCGCCGACGGTCTGGATATCGCCTGCGGTGACGGAGCCTGGCCCCTGCTTCTTGACGACCATGCGCTTGGGGCCTTCGCCCTGCATCTTGATCGAGATGTCCTTGATGTTCAGCACGATGTCGGTGACGTCCTCGCGCACGCCGGCGATCGAGGAGAACTCATGCAGCACGCCGTCGATGTGCACCGACTGCACCGCGGCGCCCTGCAGCGACGACAGCAGGATGCGCCGCAGCGCGTTGCCGAGCGTCTGGCCGAAGCCGCGCTCAAGCGGCTCCGCGATCAGGGTCGCGAAGCGCGAGGGATCGCTGCCGGGAACGACCTGCAGCTTGCTCGGCCGAATCAGTTCTTGCCAATTTTTCTGGATCGTCACTGTATCACCCATGCCATCAAGATCTCTGGCGTTGGAGTGCGCGGATCAACCCGCGCGATAATTAGGTCTTGAACCTGTGCGGACGACCAACGCCCGCGGCCGAATATCAAACGCGCCGGCGCTTGCGCGGACGGCAACCGTTATGCGGGATCGTGGTCACGTCACGAATCGAGGTGACGGTGAAGCCAGCGGCCTGCAGCGCGCGCAGCGCCGATTCGCGGCCCGACCCCGGGCCTGCCACCTCGACCTCGAGGGTGCGCATCCCGTGCTCCTGCGCCTTCTTGGAAACGTCTTCCGCAGCAACCTGCGCGGCATACGGCGTCGATTTGCGCGAGCCCTTGAAGCCCATCGTTCCGGCCGACGACCAGGCGATGGTGTTGCCCTGCGCGTCGGTGATGGTGATGGTGGTGTTGTTGAACGACGAATTCACATGCGCGATGCCGGATGCGATGTTCTTGCGTTCGCGGCGGCGCACGCGTGTCGCAGCTTCCTTACCCATTGTCAGCCTTTCCTGTGATCTCAACGCCGCCGTAGTGCCAGCGGCTCCACCAGCGAGTAGCGAACGGCAAAGCAGCGATAGAAACGACTATCCGCTGTCCCCGCTCGCTTATCGCTATCGTTACTTCTTCTTGCCGGCGATCGATTTGGCCGGCCCCTTGCGGGTGCGCGCGTTGGTATGGGTGCGCTGGCCGCGCACCGGCAGACCGCGGCGATGACGCAGGCCGCGATAGCAGCCGAGATCCATCAGCCGCTTGATATTGATGCCGACTTCACGGCGAAGATCGCCTTCGACGAGGTAGTCGCGATCAATGACTTCACGAATCTGAAGAACTTCCTGATCGGTCAGTTGCGAGACCCGGCGATCCGCCGGAATCTTGACCTTCTCGATGATCTCGGCGGCATTCTTCTGACCGATGCCATGGATATACTGAAGCGCAATGACGACGCGCTTGTTGGTCGGGATATTCACGCCGGCAATACGGGCCACAGACTTTTCTCCTGTCACCGGCCCTCGATGGGTCGGCCTTTCCTTCGATATTTCAGGCGGGTATCCTCAAACACGAACACGACGCCCGACCCGCGCAATCCTGGGGCCCGGCATCGTCTCAAACGATCCGCTGGATGACCGCTTATTAGGGATTTAGTATCGTTTCGTCAACCGTTTCGCGCCATCTGCTCGCTTTTTCGTGACTTTGTGACCGCCTTTTGCGTGCTTTCCCTTGCCGGTTCCTCATCCGGAACGACAAACCGTCGGGGCGCTCTCATACGCCTCCCAGATCGATATCCGGGCGGCTTCACCACCTGCGGACGCCGAATTTCGACATCGGCACCCCCGTTTTCCTCAGGACGCTGCGGATATCCCGCGTGACGTCCTCGACGGCCATCATGCCGTCAACGGTCAGCAGCTTGCCGCGCTCCGAATAGTAGCGAATGAGCGGCTCCGTCAGCGCCCGATAGCTCGCCAGGCGCTTTGAGAGCACCTCGGGCGTATCGTCGGCCCGCACCTGCTCGTTCCGGGCCGTCATTTCCGCGACCCGGCTTTCCACGCGCTGCAACAGTGCACGCTCATCGACACGAAGTTCGATAGCCGCGTCGAGATTGAGCTTCTTAGAGTCGAGCAGCTGGTCCAGCGCTTCGGCCTGCGGCACGGTGCGCGGAAAGCCGTCCAGGATGAAACCGCGGGCCGCATCCGGCTGGTCGAGACGATCGGAAATGATGCCGATGACGACGTCGTCGGGAACCAGCCCGCCGCTCGCCATGATGTCCTTCGCCTTGAGCCCGACCGGCGTGCCGGCAGCTACAGCCGCGCGCAGCATGTCGCCGGTGGAGAGCTGAACGATTCCGTAGTCGTGGATCAGGCGTTGCGCCTGGGTTCCCTTCCCTGCCCCCGGCGGTCCGAGAAGAATCAGTCTCATGACGAATTGCCCCCTCGCCGGTTGAGCGAGCGGCCACGCACCCGCGTTTCGATAGTGGGAACGGGACACATCAGCGCCGATCCTCACGCAAACTCATAAGCCACGTTGCCATAGGCGATCAATGAAATACGAAGCACGGCGGCGGAAGGCTGCCATGAATGTGGTGCCGACCTCAGTCTGGATCGGCGTCAGCGACAAGGGCCATGCTGCGCAGCCACGTCGGGGCGCGCCTCGTGCGAGCGCACCGGGCGCGAATTTGACTGGCCGGCAGACGCCGAATTACCGGCGTCGCCCTCTCAGCTTGGATTTCTTGATCAGCCCTTCATACTGATGGGCCAGCAGATACCCCTGCACCTGCGACACCGTGTCCATCGTCACGCTGACGACGATCAGGAGCGAGGTGCCGCCGAAGTAGAACGGCACGGCCGCGTAGGAAATCAGGATCTCCGGGATCAGGCAGACAACCGCGAGATAGACCGCCCCGGGCACGGTGATGCGCGAGAGCACGTAGTCGATATATTCGGCCGTGCGCTCGCCCGGCCTGATGCCCGGAATGAAACCGCCGTGCTTTTTCAGATTGTCGGCAGTCTCGGTCGGATTGAACACGATCGCGGTGTAGAAGAAGGTGAAGAACACGATCAGCACGAGGTAGAGGACCAGAAACAGCGGCCGGCCGTGGCCGAGCTGCGTGTTCAGCCACTGGAACCATTCCGGTCCCTTGCCCGCGTTGAAGTTCGCGACCGTCGTCGGCAGCAGCAGCAGCGACGATGCGAAGATCGGCGGAATCACGCCCGAGGTATTAAGCTTCAGAGGCAGATGCGAGGACTGCCCCTCGAACATCTTGTTGCCGACCTGACGCTTCGGATACTGGATCAGCAGCCTGCGCTGGGCGCGCTCCATGAACACGATGAAGGCGATAACGGCCACCACCATGATCAGAACGATCAGGATGATGCCGGTCGACAGCGCGCCCTGGCGGCCGAGCTCCAGCATGTTGGCCAGCGCGGAGGGCAACTCGGCGACGATGCCCGCCATGATGATGAGCGAAATGCCGTTGCCGATGCCGCGCGAGGTGATCTGCTCGCCGAGCCACATCAGGAACATGGTGCCGCCGGTCAGCGTGATCGCGGTCGAGATCAGAAAGAACATGCCCGGATTGCTGACGACGTTGCCGGCACCCTGAAGGCCGACGGCGATGCCGTAGGACTGGAAGAACGCCAGCACCACCGTGAGGTAGCGGGTGTACTGGTTGATCATCTTGCGGCCGGCTTCGCCCTCCTTCTTGAGGGCCTCGAGCTTCGGCGACACGGTGGTCAACAGTTGCAGGATGATCGACGCCGAAATGTACGGCATGATGTTCAGGGCGAAGATCGCCATGCGATCGATGCCGCCGCCGGAGAACATGTTGAACATCCCGAGGATGCCGCCGGCCTGGGAGTTGAAAACCTTCTGCCAGACCGTGGGGTCGATGCCCGGCAGCGGGATGTAGGTGCCGAGCCGATAGACGAGCAGCGCACCCAGTGTGAACCAGATGCGCTTCTTCAGTTCGTCGGCTTTCGCGAACGCGGAGAAATTAAGGTTCGCCGCCAGTTGTTCCGCCGCTGAGACCATATTCAGCTTTCTCCCGCGCCAACCTTGCCGTCATGCTCCGCGGTGGGCACTCGGCAGACGTCAAACCTCGTGTGGTGCTCGGTTGTCGATAAATCTACCATTCGCAAGTCTGGTGTCGCACGCCAAAGCCGACGATGACGCAGATGTTACGCTGCCTCGCCTTCGTCCTGCTTCGGCGCAAGGATTTTCACCGAGCCGCCAGCCTTCTCGACCGCCGCGATCGCGGACTTCGAGGCCCCATGGACCTCAATGGTGAGTTTCGCCTTGATCTCGCCGCGACCGAGCAGACGGATCCCGTCCCTGGCGCGTCGCACCACGCCGGACTTCACCAGCGACTCGGCGTTGACGGTCTCCTTCGCGTTGATCGAACCGGCGTCGATCGCGGCCTGGAGCCGGTCGAGGTTGATCTCGGCGAACTCCAGCCGGAAAATGTTGTTGAAGCCACGCTTCGGCAGGCGGCGGTGCAGCGGCATCTGGCCGCCTTCAAAGCCCTTGATGCGCACGCCCGAGCGCGCGGTCTGGCCCTTGCCGCCACGGCCGCCGGTCTTGCCCTTGCCGGAGCCGATACCCCGGCCGATCCGCATCCGCTTCTTCCGCGAGCCTGCGTTGTCGGCGATATCGCTGAGTTTCATTGTCGCATCCTCGTCATGTCCGCCGAGCCGGGCTCCCCGGCCATCCACGTCTCTTACCCGGCATCAGGCCGGGCGTGACGGCAAATTGTTATGTCTCGTCGATCACCCTGACGATGTGCTGAACCTTCGCGATCATGCCGCGAACCTCGGGCGTGTCCTGCAACTCGGCGACCCGGCCGATCTTGTTGAGCCTGAGCCCGATCAGCGTCGAACGCTGCGCGTGCTGGCGGCGGATCGCGCTGCCGGTCTGCTCGACCTTGATCGTCTTTGCGGCCTTATTCGCAGTCTTGGCCATCGTCCTCACTCCAAAAGTGCGGCTGGTTGATCGGACCGGCGACCGCCGCTCCGGCTCAGCCTCGTTATTCGGCAACCGCTTCGACGTCGCCGCCGACACGGCGCGCCTGCAGCGTGGATACCTTGATGTTGCGGCGGGCGGCGACCGAGCGCGGCGAATCCAGATGCTTCAGCGCATCGAAGGTCGCGCGAACCATGTTGTAGGGATTGGACGAGCCGACCGACTTCGCAACCACGTCCTGGATGCCGAGCGTCTCGAACACCGCGCGCATCGGGCCACCGGCAATGATGCCGGTGCCGGCCGGCGCGGCGCGCAGGTAAACGCGGCCTGCGCCGTGACGCCCCGCGATGTCGTGATGCAGCGTCCGGCCCTCGCGCAGCGCCACGCGCGTCAGATTGCGCTTGGCCGATTCCGTAGCCTTGCGGATCGCCTCCGGCACTTCGCGCGCCTTGCCGTGACCGAAGCCGACGCGGCCCTTCTGGTCGCCGATCACGACCAGCGCCGCGAAACCGAACCGCTTGCCGCCCTTGACGACCTTCGCCACACGATTGATGTGGACGAGCTTGTCGACGAACTCGCTGTCGCGCTCCTCGCGATCCCTGCTCCGTTCGCGTCCGCCGCGTTCGCGTTCACCTGCCATGGTGTTTTTCCGATCCTTGTGAGGCTTCCGCCCCGTCCTGTCCGTTCGATACCAATCTCAAGTCGCGTATTCCTGTCGCAAAACCCGTTTCCGCCTTTTGCGGGCTACGCATTAGAAGCTCAATCCACTCTCGCGGGCCGCATCGGCCAAAGCCTTGACGCGGCCGTGATAGAGATAGCCGCCGCGATCGAAGACCACTTCCTTGACACCGTTCTTCACCGCCCGCTCCGCCAGCAGCTTGCCGACCGCCTTGGCGGCCTCGATGTTGGCGCCGGTGTTGCCCGCATCGCGCATCGCTTTCTCCAGCGACGACGCCGACGCCAGCGTCTCGCCCTTCTGGTCGTCGATGACCTGGGCATAGATGTGCTTGGACGAGCGGAACACCGACAGCCGCGGACGGCCGTTCGCGGTGCGGCGCAACGACAGCCTCACGCGTTGCTTGCGCCGGGCATTCGTAATCTTCAATTTCGACATGACCGGCTCCGTTACTTCTTCTTGCCTTCCTTGCGGAAGATCTTTTCATCAGCGTACTTCACGCCCTTGCCCTTGTAGGGCTCTGGCGGACGATAGCCGCGGATCTCGGCCGCGACCTGGCCGACGCGCTGCGCATCGTTGCCCGTGATCGTGATTTCGGTCGGCTTCGGCACCGCGATCGTGATGCCTTCCGGAATCGCGTAGTTGACGTCGTGGCTGTAGCCGAGCGCGAGCTGCAGGGTCTTGCCCTGCAAGGCGGCGCGATAACCGACGCCGACGATCTCGAGCTTCTTCTCGAAACCCTTGGTGACGCCCGCGACAAGATTGGCGACCTGCGCACGCGCCGTGCCATACAGCGCCTGCGCGCGGTTGGTCTCGTATCGCGGCGCGACCTTCACCGCGCCGTCCTCGAACTTCACCTCGACATCGTCATGGACGACGAACTGAAGCTGGCCTTTCGGCCCCTTCATCTTGACGGTCTGCCCTTCGACGGTCGCGGTCACACCCGACGGCACCGTGACCGGCCTCTTGCCAATGCGTGACATGGCTCAATCCTTCATCTTGGTCTGTGCACGTTGTCGCAAAACCGGTTCCCACTTTCGCGACATACGCACTAGAACACCGTAAAGAGAACTTCGCCGCCCACGTTCGCGTCGCGCGCATCGTGGTCGGCCATGATCCCCTTCGGCGTCGACAACACCGAAATTCCCAGCCCGTTATTGACGCGGGGCAGATTCCTCACCGAGGCGTAAACCCGCCGGCCCGGCCTGGAGACGCGCTCGATCTCGCGGATCACCGGCTCGCCGTCGAAATACTTCAGCTCAATCTCGAGCTCGCTGCGGCCCGAGGAATGCTCGACGCTGGCGTAGCCGCGGATATAGCCCTCGCTCTTGAGAACTTCGAGCACGTTGGCGCGCATCCGCGAGCCCGGCGTCGAAACCTTGGACTTGTTGCGCATCTGTGCGTTGCGGATGCGGGTGATGAGATCGCTGATCGGATCGTGCGTGGACATCTGGCGATCCTCCTTACCAGCTCGACTTCACGAGGCCGGGAACCAGGCCTCGCGAGCCGAGATCGCGCAACGCGATGCGGCTCAACTTGTTCTTGCGGTAATTCGAACGCGGACGTCCGGTCAGTTCGCAACGATTGCGAATACGCGTCGCCGACGAGTTGCGCGGCATTTCGGCAAGTTTCAGGGTGGCGGCGAACCGCTCCTCCATCGGCTTGGTCTTGTCGGCGATGACCGCCTTCAGCCGCGCGCGCTTCGCAGCCGCGTTCTTGGTCATCCGCCTGCGCCGGTTGTTCTTCTCGATCGAACTCTTCTTTGCCATGCTCGGCTCCTTGCCTTTCCGCGTCTGAGCGCCTTTCAGCGTCTCACTGCCGGAACGGGAAATTGAATGCGGTCAGCAGCGCCTGGGCTTCATCGTCCGTCTGCGCCGTCGTGCAGACGGTGACGTCCATGCCCCAGCTCTCCCCGACCTTGTCGAAGTCGATTTCGGGAAAAATGATGTGTTCCTTGATGCCGAGCGAGTAATTGCCGCGGCCGTCGAAGCTCTTCGGGTTGAGGCCGCGGAAGTCGCGCACGCGCGGCAGCGCGACGTTCACCAGGCGATCGATGAACTCGTACATCTTGGCCTTGCGCAGCGTCACCTTGCAGCCGATCGGCTGGTTTTCACGCAGCTTGTAGGTCGCGATCGCGACGCGCGAATAGGTCACGATCGCCTTCTGGCCGGCGATCAGCGACAGGTCGCCAGCCGCCGTTTCGGCCTTTTTGCGGTCGTTCACGGCCTCGCCGATTCCCATGTTGAGAACCACCTTGTCGAGGCGCGGCACCTGCATGACGTTGCCATAGCCGAACTGCTCGGTCAGCCGGGCGCGGATGCTCTTGTCATACTCCGCGCGCAGGCGCGGCACGTAAGCCGTCTCAGCCATCGATCTCCGCTCCCGAACGCTTGGCGACACGCACCTTGGTGCCGTCGGCCTGAATCTTGAAACCGACGCGGGTCGGCTTGCCGTCCTTGCCGACGATCGCGATCTTGGACAGGTGGACCGGCGCCTCCTTCGAGACGATGCCGCCCTCCCGGTTCTGGGTCTGCTTCTGGTGGCGCTTCACCATGTTGACGCCGCGCACCAAAGCCCTGCTTTCCGCCGGACGCACCTCGAACACCTCGCCGGTGCGGCCCTTGTCGCGGCCCGACAGAACGATAACCTTGTCGCCTTTCCGGATCTTGGCAGCCATCACAGCACCTCCGGGGCCAACGAAATGATCTTCATGTGGTTCTTGGCGCGCAACTCGCGCGGCACCGGTCCGAAAATGCGGGTGCCGACCGGCTCGGACTGATTGTTGATCAGCACGGCCGCGTTGCGGTCGAAGCGGATCACAGAGCCGTCCGCGCGGCGGATGTCCTTGGCCACGCGCACGACCACCGCCTTCATGACGTCGCCCTTCTTCACCTTCCCGCGCGGGATGGCTTCCTTGATCGACACGACGATGATGTCGCCCACCGTTGCATAGCGGCGCTTGGAGCCTCCAAGCACCTTGATGCACATGACACGGCGTGCGCCTGAATTATCGGCCACGTCGAGGTTGGTCTGCATCTGAATCATTGATGCACCTTGTCCTCTTTCTGATGCGCAAAATCGCGCTTAAGCGGTTTTCTTCTGTTCGCCCCGGACCACGGTCCAGCGCTTCAACTTCGAGATCGGCTTGCTCTCCTCGATCCATACCGTATCACCCGGCTTGAACTCGTTGTTCTCGTCGTGCGCGTGATAGTTTTTCGAGCGGCGAATGGTCTTCTTGTAGATCGGATGGGTGAAGCGGCGATCGACGCGCACCACAACCGTCTTGGCTTGCTTGTCGCTGACGACCACGCCCTGCAGCGTCCGTTTCGGCATCTTGCGCCCCTTATTTCTTCGCGTCGCGCTTCTGCGCGGCGATGGTCTTGATCCGTGCGATATCGCGGCGCGCTTCGCGCATCCGCGAGGTGTTCTCCAACTGCCCGGTGGCGCGCTGGAAGCGCAGATTGAACCGCTCCTTCTTCAGATTGGCGACGGCGTCGTCCATCTGGTCGGGGGTCATCGCGCGAATGTCGGCGGTCTTCATTGCGGCCATGTCGGTTACTCCGCGATGCGCGCGACGAAGCGCGTCTTGATCGGCAGCTTGGCGGCGGCGAGCGTCAGCGCTTCCTTCGCGGTCTGCGCCGCGACGCCATCGATCTCGAAAAGGACCCGGCCCGGCTTGACCCGCACCACCCACAATTCCGGCGCGCCCTTGCCCGAGCCCATGCGGACCTCGGCCGGCTTCTTCGAGACGGGCACATCCGGGAACACGCGGATCCAGACGCGGCCGGCGCGCTTCATGTGACGCGTCAGCGCACGTCGCGCGGCTTCGATCTGACGCGCCGTGATGCGCTCGGGCGCCATCGCCTTCAGGCCGAACTGGCCGAAAGCCAGCGTCGCGCCCGACGACGCGGTGCCGTGGATGCGGCCCTTGTGCGCCTTCCGGAACTTGGTCTTCTTGGGTTGCATCATGGCTTACGCCCTCAAACCTTCTGTCTATTGCGCATGATCTGCTCCGAAAACCGGTATCCACTTTTCGGGATCATGCTGTCGCTCAAGCCGCGTCGCGGCGCGGACGGGTGTCGTCCCCGGCCAGCCGCTTGTCCTGGGCCATCGGATCGTGCTCGAGGATCTCGCCCTTGAAGATCCAGACCTTGACGCCGCAGGTGCCGAACGTCGTGAACGCGGTGGCGACGCCGTAATCGACGTCGGCGCGCAGCGTGTGCAGCGGCACGCGGCCTTCGCGATACCATTCCATGCGGGCGATTTCGGCGCCGCCAAGACGGCCCGAGCAGTTGATGCGGATGCCCTCGGCGCCCAGACGCATCGCCGACTGCACGGCGCGTTTCATCGCGCGGCGGAACGCGACGCGGCGCTCGAGCTGTTGCGCGATCGATTCGGCGACCAGCGTGGCGTCAAGCTCCGGCTTGCGAATTTCGACGATATTGATGACGACGTCCGACGAGGTGATGTCGGCGACCCTCTTGCGAAGCTTGTCGATATCGGCGCCCTTCTTGCCGATCACGACGCCGGGACGCGCCGAATGGATCGTCACGCGGCACTTCTTGTGCGGGCGCTCGATCACGATGCGCGCCACGGCCGCCTGCTTGAGCTCCTTGTGCAGAAGCTCGCGGATCTTGACGTCCTCGTGCAGCAGCTTGCCGTACTCGCCTTTGCCGGCATACCAACGGGAATCCCAGGTCCGGTTGATGCCAAGACGCAGCCCGATCGGATTGATCTTTTGACCCATCGTTTTCTCCTGCGCCTCTCTTAAGCGCTCGCCTCGGCCTCGACCTGACGCACGATGATGGTCAGTTGCGAGAACGGTTTATAAATACGGCCCGAGCGGCCTCGGCCGCGCGGTGCGAAACGCTTCATCACCATGCCGTTGCCGACAAACGCTTGCGCCACGACCAACTCGTCGACGTCCAGATCGTGGTTGTTCTCGGCGTTGGCGATCGCCGACTCCAGGCACTTCTTCACGTCGCCCGCGATCCGCTTGCGCGAAAACTGTAGGTCGGCAAGCGCCGCCGACGCCTTGCGGCCGCGGATCAACTGCGCAACGAGGTTGAGCTTCTGCGGGCTCACCCGAAGCATCCGGGCGACCGCCTTGGCTTCGTTTTCCGGGAGGGTCCGTTCGCGCTTTGGTTTGCTCATGACTTAAACCTCAAGCCTTCTTGGCTTTCTTGTCGCCGGAGTGGCCATGAAAGGTCCGCGTCGGCGAGAACTCGCCGAACTTGTGACCGACCATCTCCTCGTTGACCGACACCGGCACATGCTTCTGGCCGTTGTAGACGCCGAACACCAGGCCGACGAACTGCGGCAGAATGGTCGAGCGACGGCTCCAGATCTTGATGACATCATGACGGCCGCTCGCACGCGCCGCATCTGCCTTCTTGAGCAGCGAGCCTTCGACGAACGGGCCTTTCCAGACTGAACGAACCATGTCCGGCTTTCCTTACTGCTTCTTCCGCTTGTGGCGGCTGATGAGAATGAACTTGTTGGTCGACTTGTTGGAACGGGTCTTCTTGCCCTTGGTCGGCTTGCCCCACGGCGTCACCGGGTGACGGCCGCCCGAGGTGCGGCCTTCGCCGCCGCCGTGCGGATGGTCGATCGGGTTCATGACCACGCCGCGGTTGTGCGGGCGCCGACCCATCCAGCGGGTGCGGCCGGCCTTGCCGATCGAGATATTCATGTGATCCGGATTCGAGACCGCACCGATGGCGCCGCGGCAACGGCCGTGCACCAGGCGCTGCTCACCTGAATTCAGGCGAAGGATGACGTAGTCCTGGTCGCGGCCGACGATCTGGGCATAGGTGCCGGCGGAGCGCGCAAGCTGGCCGCCCTTGCCGATCTTCATCTCGACGTTATGAACAATCGTGCCGACGGGCATGTTGCCGAGCGGCATGACATTGCCCGGCTTGACGTCGACATAGTTGCCGGCGAGGACGGTGTCGCCGACGGCCAACCGCTGCGGCGCGAGAATGTAAGCCTGCTCGCCGTCCCGATACTTGATCAGCGCGATGAAGGCGGTGCGGTTCGGGTCGTATTCGAGCCGCTCGACGACCGCCGGCACGTCCACCTTCCCGCGCTTGAAATCGACGTTGCGGTAGGCCTGCTTGTGGCCGCCGCCGCGAAACCGCACGGTGATGCGGCCGGTGTTGTTGCGGCCGCCCTTGGCGCGCTTGCCCTCGGTAAGCTTCTTGACCGGCTTGCCCTTGTACAGGGCCGAACGATCGACCATCACCAACTGGCGTTGGCCCGGCGTCGTGGGATTGAATGTTTTAAGTGCCATAATCTATCGCCTTAAAGCCGTTTCCGCCTCAGAGTCCGGTGGTGACGTCGATGCGGTGGCCCTCTTCGAGGGTCACAACCGCGCGCTTGCTGTCCGACTGCGAACCCAGGCTGCCGCGGAAGACCTTGGTCTTGCCCTTGCGCACCAGCGTGTTCACGTTCTTGACCTTGACGTCGAACAGTTTCTCGACCGCTTCCTTGATCTGCGGCTTGGTCGCCTTGCGTGTCACCTTGAACACGACCTTGTTGTGTTCGGAGGCCATCGTCGCCTTTTCGGTAATGACCGGCGAGACGATCACATCGTAATGCTTCGCATCGATTGTCATTTGAAGCGCGCCTCCAGCGCATCAACCGCCGCCTTGGTCAGAACGAGCTTCTGACGGCGCAGAATGTCGTAGACGTTGATGCCCTGGATCGGCAGCACGTCGATGTTCGGAATATTGCGCGCGGCGGTTTCGAACCCGGCATGAACCTGGGCACCGTCCACGATCAGCGCACTGGTCAGGCCGAGGCCCGAGAAGTGGCCGATCAGCGCCTTGGTCTTGGCATCCTTCAGCTCGGCGCTGTCGATGACGATCAGACCGCCGTCCTTGGCCTTCGCCGACAGCGCGTGGCGCAGCGCCAGCGCGCGCACCTTCTTCGGCAGATCGTGCGCATGGCTGCGGACGACCGGACCGAATGCGCGACCGCCGCCGCGGAACTGCGAGACGCGGGCGGAGCCGTGACGGGCGTTGCCGGTGCCCTTCTGCTTGAACATCTTCTTGCCGGTGCGCCAGATTTCCGCGCGGCCCTTGGCCTTGTGGGTGCCGGCCTGACGCTTGGCGAGCTGCCAGTTGACACAGCGCTGGATCAGGTCCTTGCGCGGCTCGAGACCGAAAATCCCGTCCGAGAGCTGGACCGAGCCCGCGGCCTTGCCTTCGAGGGTGGTGACGTTCAGTTCCATGTTATGCACCCTCCTTCTCGGCCGGGGCATCCGCCGGGACCTTGTCATCGCCGGCAGCCTGCGCACCGCCGTTCGCAACCTTGAACTTGCCGGGCTTGGGCGCTTCCTTCGGCAACGGCTTCTTGACCGCGTCACGCACCGCGATCCAGCCGCCCTTGGAGCCCGGAACGGCGCCCTCGACGAGGATCAGCCCGCGCTCCACGTCGGTCGAGACGACGCGCAGATTGAGCGTCGTGATGCGATCGACGCCCATGTGGCCGGGCATCTTCTTGTTCTTGAATGTCTTGCCGGGATCCTGACGTCCGCCGGTCGAACCGATCGAACGATGCGAGACCGACACGCCGTGCGTGGCGCGCAGACCGCCGAAGTTCCACCGCTTCATGCCGCCGGCGAAACCCTTGCCGACCGAGGTGCCGGTGACATCGACGAACTGACCGACCACGAAATGGTCCGCCTGAATTTCAGCGCCGACCGGAATCAGCGAATCCTCGGACACGCGGAATTCCGCGACCTTGCGCTTCGGCTCGACCTTGGCCACCGCGAACTGCCCGCGCTCCGCTTTCGGCAGATAGACCGTCTTGCGCACGCCCGAGCCGAGCTGCAACGCGACGTAGCCGTTCTTCTCACTGGTCCGGTGACCCAACACCTGACAATTGCTCAGCTTCAGCACGGTCACAGGGACATGCTCGCCGGTCTCCGTGAAGACCCGCGTCATCCCGACCTTTTGTGCGATCACTCCGGAGCGCATCGGCGTGCTTCCTGTTCTTTCTGTCCGCTAACGTTCGGACTGTTCCCAAACTTCGTTTCGACTTCCGCGCGCCCTGCCGGAACGGCGGGCTGCCGCGTCGTCAGAGCTTGATCTCGACGTCGACACCCGCGGCCAGATCAAGCTTCATCAAGGCATCGACCGTCTGCGGGGTCGGATCGACGATGTCGAGAAGGCGCTTATGCGTGCGCATCTCGAACTGCTCGCGGCTCTTCTTGTCGACATGCGGCGAACGGTTGACCGTGAACTTCTCGATCCGCGTCGGCAGCGGGATCGGTCCGCGGACCTGCGCGCCGGTGCGTTTCGCGGTGTTCACGATCTCGCGGGTCGACGTATCGAGAATCCGATGGTCGAACGCCTTGAGACGGATGCGAATATTTTGGCCGTTCATCTGCTTATCTCTTTCGACTGTCATCGCCTGCGAATGCGGGTGATCCAGTAAACACTAGCGCCTCAGTTCATACGCGACGTCGCGAAATACTGGGTCCCCCGCTTTCGCGGGGGACGACAGTCAGTGTGTGTTACTCAATGATGCTCGCCACCACGCCCGCACCGACGGTGCGTCCGCCCTCGCGGATGGCGAAGCGCAGCTTCTCTTCCATCGCGATCGGCACGATCAGGTGCACTTCCATCGCGACGTTGTCGCCCGGCATCACCATCTCGGTGCCGGCCGGAAGATGAACCACGCCGGTCACGTCCGTGGTGCGGAAATAAAACTGAGGCCTGTAGTTGGTGAAGAACGGGGTGTGGCGACCGCCCTCCTCCTTGGTCAGGATGTAGGCTTCGGCCTTGAACTTGGTGTGCGGCTTCACCGAGCCCGGCTTGCACAGGACCTGACCGCGCTCCACTTCCTCGCGCTTGGTGCCGCGCAACAGCGCGCCGATGTTGTCGCCCGCCTGACCCTGGTCGAGCAGCTTGCGGAACATCTCGACGCCGGTCACCGTCGTCTTCTGCGTCGGGCGGATGCCGACGATCTCGATTTCCTCACCGACCTTGACCACGCCGCGCTCCACGCGGCCCGTGACCACCGTGCCGCGGCCCGAGATCGAGAACACGTCTTCGACCGGCATCAGGAACGGCTGGTCGATCGGACGCTCCGGCTGCGGAATGTACTCGTCGACGTTCTTCATCAGCTCGAGAATCGCGTCATGGCCGAGCTTCTGGTCCGAATTCTCCAGCGCCGCCAGCGCCGAACCCTTCACGATCGGAATCTTGTCGCCGGGGAATTCGTACTTCGACAACAGTTCGCGAACCTCGAGCTCGACGAGTTCGAGCAGCTCCGGATCGTCAACCATGTCGCACTTGTTCAGAAACACCACGAGCGCCGGAACACCGACCTGGCGCGCCAGAAGGATGTGCTCGCGGGTCTGCGGCATCGGACCGTCCGCCGCCGACACCACCAGGATCGCGCCGTCCATCTGCGCCGCGCCCGTGATCATGTTCTTCACGTAGTCGGCGTGGCCCGGGCAGTCGACGTGGGCATAGTGGCGGTTCGCGGTTTCGTATTCGACGTGCGCGGTCGAGATCGTGATGCCGCGCGCCTTCTCTTCCGGCGCCTTGTCGATCTGATCGTACGCCGTGAACGTCGCCCCGCCCGTCTCCGCGAGAACCTTCGTAATCGCAGCCGTCAAGGACGTCTTGCCATGGTCAACATGACCGATCGTCCCGATGTTGCAATGCGGCTTGTTACGTTCAAACTTCGCTTTGGCCATTTGACTCTCCGTTCAGTCGTTGACTGTCGCCAGCGACAATCAGGCAAACTTCTTCTGGACTTCCGCCGACACGTTCGCCGGCGCTTCAGCATAATGATCGAATTGCATGGTAAAGGTCGCGCGCCCCTGGCTCATCGAGCGCAGGTTGTTGACGTAACCGAACATGTTCATGAGCGGCACCATCGCGTTGATGACGTTGGCGTTGCCGCGCATGTCCTGACCCTGGATCTGGCCGCGCCGCGAATTGAGGTCGCCGATCACAGAACCCGTATAGTCTTCCGGCGTCACCACCTCGACCTTCATGATCGGCTCGAGCAGCACCGACTTGCCCCGCTGCAAAGCCTCGCGGAAGCAGGCGCGGGTCGCGATTTCGAACGCTAGGGCCGAGGAGTCGACATCGTGGAACTTGCCGTCGATGAGCTGCACCTTGACGTCGACCACCGGGAAGCCTGCGACCACGCCCGAGGAAAGCACGCTTTCGATGCCTTTCTCGACGCCGGGAATGTATTCCTTGGGCACCGCGCCACCGACGATCTTCGACTCGAACTCGTAGCCTTTGCCGGGCTCGCTCGGCTCGACAATCAGCGTGACGGCGGCGAACTGGCCGGTGCCGCCGGTCTGCTTCTTGTGGGTGTAGCTGTGCTCGACGCGCTTGGTGACGCGCTCGCGGAACGCCACCTGCGGCGCGCCGATGTTGGCGTCGACCTTGTAGGTGCGCTTGAGGATATCGACCTTGATGTCGAGATGGAGTTCGCCCATGCCCTTGAGGATGGTCTGGCCGGACTCCTGATCGGTGGAGACGCGGAACGAGGGATCCTCCGCCGCGAGCTTCGCCAGCGCGACGCCGAGCTTTTCCTGGTCGGCCTTGGACTTCGGCTCGATCGCGATCTCGATGACCGGATCGGGGAATTCCATCTTTTCAAGAATCACGGGATGGGCCGGATCGCACAGCGTGTCGCCGGTGCGCGCTTCCTTCAGGCCGGCCAGCGCGACGATATCGCCGGCGTAGGCTTCCTTGATGTCTTCGCGGTTGTTCGCATGCATCAGCAGCATGCGGCCGATGCGCTCCTTCTTCTCGCGCGTCGAGTTGATGACGCCGGTGCCGCTCTGGAGAACGCCGGAATAGATGCGGCAGAAGGTGATGGTGCCGACGAACGGGTCGTCCATGATCTTGAACGCCAGGAGAGCCATCGGCTCCTTGTCGTCGGCATGGCGGACGACCTCGTTGCCCCTGTCGTCAATGCCCTTGATGGCGGGCACGTCGAGCGGCGACGGCAGATAGGCGACGACAGCGTCGAGCAGCGGCTGCACGCCCTTGTTCTTGAACGCCGTGCCGCACAGCACGGGATAGAACGCGCCGGTGATGACAGCCTTGCGGATCAGCCCCTTGAGAGTCGCTTCATCCGGCTCGGTGCCGTCGAGATAGGCGGCCATGGCGTCGTCGTCGAGTTCGACGGCGGCTTCCACCAGCTTCTCGCGATATTCTTTCGCCTTGTCGGCGAGATCAGCAGGAATCTCCTCGACATCGTACATCGAACCAAGAGCGTCCTGATTGAAGACCAGCGCCTTCATGCGGACGAGGTCGACCATGCCCTTGAAGTTGTTCTCCGCTCCGATCGGGAGTTGCAGCGCCACCGGGCGCGCGCCGAGACGATCGACGATGTCGGCCATGCACTTGTAGAAGTCGGCGCCGGTCTTATCCATCTTGTTGCAGAAGACGATGCGCGGCACCTTGTACTTGTCGCCCTGGCGCCAGACGGTCTCGGTCTGCGGTTCGACGCCCTGATTGGAGTCGAGCACGCACACCGCGCCGTCGAGTACGCGCAGGGAGCGCTCCACCTCGATGGTGAAGTCGACGTGGCCCGGGGTGTCGATGATGTTCAGCCGCTTGCCGTCCCAGAACGCAGTGGTCGCGGCGGAGGTGATGGTGATGCCACGCTCCTGCTCCTGCGCCATCCAATCCATCGTCGCGGCACCTTCGTGCACTTCGCCGATCTTGTGGCTCTTGCCGGTGTAATAAAGGATACGCTCGGTCGTGGTGGTCTTGCCGGCGTCGATATGCGCCATGATACCGAAATTACGGTAATCCTCGATAGCATGTTGGCGGGGCATGGAGCTGTCCTTGAATTCCTGTTGTCGCCGTTACCAGCGATAGTGCGAGAACGCGCGGTTGGCTTCCGCCATCTTGTGCACGTCTTCGCGCTTCTTGACCGCGCTGCCCCGATTGTTCGACGCGTCGAGCAGCTCGGCCGAGAGCCGCTCCGTCATCGTCTTTTCATTGCGTCCCCGCGCGGCGGTGATCAGCCAGCGGATGCCGAGCGCCTGGCGTCGGGTCGAGCGGACTTCCACCGGCACCTGATAGGTGGCGCCACCGACGCGGCGCGACCGCACTTCGATGGTCGGCATGACGTTCTCGAGCGCCTGCTCGAACACCGTGAGCGGCCCCTGCTTGGTCTTGGCCTCGATCAGGTCGAGCGCGCCATAGACGATGCTTTCGGCGACCGACTTCTTTCCGGCATACATCACCGAGTTCATGAACTTCGTAATGACGATGTTTCCGAACTTCGGATCGGGAAGCACTTCACGCTTTTCGGCAGAATGGCGACGCGACATCGATCTGTCCTGACTTCGTTTTCTCTTTCGTCATGGCCGGGCTCGTCCCGGCCATCCATGTCTGTTGTTCGGCGATCCCCAAGGCTCGCGACGCGCGCCCGGGATGACCCTCGCTTCGCTCAGGTCACTTCGGACGCTTCGCGCCGTACTTCGAACGACGCTGCTTGCGATTCTTGACGCCCTGGGTATCGAGGACGCCGCGGAGGATGTGGTAGCGCACGCCGGGCAAGTCCTTGACGCGGCCGCCGCGGATCATGACCACGGAATGTTCCTGGAGGTTATGCCCCTCGCCCGGAATATAACCGATGACCTCGAAGCCGTTGGTCAGGCGCACCTTGGCGACCTTGCGCAGCGCCGAATTCGGCTTCTTCGGAGTCGTGGTGTAAACACGCGTGCACACGCCGCGCTTCTGCGGCGACTGCTGCAACGCAGGCACCTTCTTGCGCGACTTCTGTGTGACGCGCGGACTTGCGATCAGTTGGTTGATCGTCGGCATCGTTCGCCTTCACCCTTATATTTACGCGAAACCCGAAGCGGTTCCGCAGATTCGTCCGGGGCTGTCGCCCACCCGCTCGCTACGCATGAAACGATTCACGCAAAACGAAATCGCGCCAACCGTTCATCGCTGAACGGGAAGCGCTTCGACGCCACAGAGGACCGCGATCAACGCCAGCCGGAAAGAACCGGCCAGTTTCCACCGAGGTCATGCATCCGAAATCAATCTCGAGAGAACTTGCTCAAGAGAACGACTGTCGTCCTGGCATTGCCTAGCTATCATCGGCAGCGTCTGAGCAGCATTCGTCGAGGTTGGTGCCCGTCTCTATCAACCAAATCAGATAGAAAGGGTGATCCGTTCCGACGTTGGCGTAACTCACCGCCTGCCGTTAAGTGGGCGGGTTTTATCCACCGCGAGTCGTCAAGTCAAGGCTAAACCGCCGTCACAGAAGCACTTCTACCCGTTGATCACCGGCCACTTGGCGCGAATTCCCTTTCGCGGAAAACCGGCGACAGGCCGCGTCGCCGTTCGGCCGGATCCCCTTCTAAACAATGATCGTTCCACGATATTGGCCGCCCTTCTTGGGCCGCCTTCTACCGGGATCGGTCGGGAATCGGACAACGGCGAGAATTGAGATCAGTTTTGAACGGCTGGCCTGATCGGTTTGCCTTGGCGCGGGGTCAGGCGAAGCCACGGTCCGCCAGCCCCCGAATCACATTCAAATGTTGGCCATCCCTTCGACCGCAGTGCCCTATGTGCCGGGCCGCTACTGGTCATGAGCGCCTGAGCCACGGCAGTTGGATACCCAAACCTCCGCTTCGGACGGAAGAATCAGAAGTGACGGCATGGTATTGATTTAACACGTTTTATCGACGCAAACGGTATCGTCATCGGATCGCCCCCGAGGGCGTGATTCGCTCGAAACGCGATAGTCGAACACCACGGTAAATCGCCGACGACGCCGGGAATCGTCGGTCCCCGCGTTCGCGGGGCGACGCCGCGTGCAGCGGGCGACGACGGGCAAGAACCCGGCCGGACTCTGCGTTGCAACGGGTGCGGTAGCCTCGCGGCGAAGACATGGAGACGCACCAAAGCACTGCCCGTCGATCACCTCAAGGGTGACGACGAGCAGTGCCGTGGGTCAGGTAAAGCCGGTTACAGGCGTATCGTATTCAAGCGAGTGCTACCTGCCGCTTGAAACGGTCGACGCCATTCGAAAGGTGCAGCATTCGAAAAAAGCGTCGGCTGTAACGCACAAAACCAAGGAGGAGTAGTCAGTTTCGGTAACTTCACTCGCCCACGCAGCGGGACCAGTTCAATGGCTCCGCAGCAAACGGCTACGTACTTAAAGCCTAGTGACCGTGAGCGTGGCCGTTCTTCGCTTCACGATGGGCCAGCTCGCTCAGCAGCTTCTGAGCCAGAAGGTCCTGACCTTCCTGATCGACCGGAAACGTGTTGGCATTGCCAAGATAGCCGAGCGGAGCGCTCTTGGCGCCCAGCGTTCCCGAACCGGCATGAATTACCTTGCCGTCAGAGGTGTACGAACCGTCGATCTGCTTTCCCAGAGATTCATCGTAAAATGAGACGTGTCTCGGCATCGGTGCGCTCCATTGTTGGATTTATTTGGTGTACCGATGGAAGCAGTGACCGTATAGCCAACTAGTTTACATAGCTGGCTTTTTTTATTTGGTGAAGGAGCCGGGCAGCAGCCTGTCGTATTCGCGCCGGACGGCGCGATAGCACTCGCAGGATGTGCGCTCCAGAAGTCCCCGGTCCAGTATCGTGATGATGCCGCGACTGTATGTGAGAACTTTCATTTGCTGGAATTTCTTGAGCTCGGCGTTCACTGCCACACGGCTGACCACCAGCAACTCGGCAAGGAATTGCTGGGTGAGCCGAAGCTCATCACCGTCGACGCGATCGTGGGACTTCAGCAGCCATCGCGCGCTGCGCTGGAGCAGCGTATGGCTGGCGTTGCATGCGACGGACTGCATCACCTGCGCGAGGAACGCTCGCGAATAGGCGTTGAGCTTGCGCCGAAAGACAGGCAGGCGTGATTGCAGATCCTGAAAGTCGTGAAAGGAAATACGAATGCCGTCACCGGACACCTGAACGACGGCGCGATGCATCGATTGATCGTCGCCCATGATGGCTCCGACGTTGATCACTCCCTCACGCCCTGTCGTCGACGTCTCGGCCGCCTTGTCGGTCTTGAGCGGTGCGATGTTGGAGATGATCGCCGTCTCCGGGAAGTAGACGTAATCGAACGCGCCGCGGGGTTCGTACAGCACGCGGCCCAGCGGCAGCTTGACGGGCTCGCACAATTTCTGAATTTCGATCCATTCCGAGTCCGGTATGCTTGCCAACAAGGCGTTTTTTGGTCTCTGTGCCATGGTCCCCGGTCGCTGGTTCTTTCAGGAGCGTTGAACCGGCGGCCGCAGTTTCGGTCTTTGCAAGACCAAAGGCAAGCTGCGTCGGGTCGCGCTTCGACTCGTCGCGCCTGTTTGCGCCGCTAAATCAACCAATCCGATATTGCCTCGCCTGCTTCGCCAAACATATTCGAACACTTCTAGACATGCATTCAGGATGCGTTGCGTCGGTATATTTATAAAGATATAGCGTTGACCATAAGTCAACTCGGTGCCACCGGGGCGGCGCACGCGGCGGCAAACCCTAGCGATGCGCGGCAAAACTCACCTTCTTGCTCTTGGGCGGGGCCGGCATGGACCAGGCCCGGATCCGGTCGCGAAGCCGGCGGAGAGAGCCGTAGCCTCGCTGACGGGCTGCCTCCAGCGAAAACGCCAGCGATTTCTCCGCTCCGACATCGACGAGCAAATCGGCCATTCTCCGTCGGCCCGCCCAGAACTGGGTCATGAAGCTTCGTTCGTGCGAACAGGAATCGATCGCCACGATCCCGCCCGAGGAAAACAGGTCGTCCGTGATCTTGTCGATCAGCAGCGCGCCGGGCGAGTATTTCGCGTAGTCCCGGCTGAATGCGGTCTTCCAGGTGTAAGCCGTAGCGCCGCAATACATCAGCACCTGCGCGGCGATGGCGCGCCCGTCGACGCGCAACAGCGCCACCGAGGCGTTGCCGCGTTCGGCGAGCGCGGCGACCATCTGCCGGGCGAAGGTCGCGTCCGCGGCATCGCACAGCAAGGCCGTTCCGCGCGCGCCCTTCCAGCCTGCGGCTTCCAGCTTCAGGAACGTCTCGAACGCCTCTGCTGTGTCCGGCGCTCCCGTGTTGACGATATCGACCACGCCGGCGGCGGAGAGCCGGTTCCAGTCCTGCCGCAGCTTCTTCCGGGTCGAGCCGGACCGTTTCACGCCAAGCTCGGGAGTCGCGAAAGGCCGCGTGCTCTCGGACAATCTGAGTTGCGCCCTTCCCTGCTCCGTCAGCGCCTTCACAAGCATGTCGAAGCTTTCGGCCTCGGCATCGAACGACTTCAGATCGATCACCTTTGGCAGCGAGGGGCTGTTGCGGATCGCCGAGAGGAAGGCCGGAACGACGTCGCGAACGAAAGCGGGATCCACGACAGGGTTTGAGAGAAAGGCATAGTTGTAGGGCAATGCCTCAAGCAGGGTTGGCCACAACCGCGAGATCCTGCGAACCTGAAAGGCCCACATGCCGACCAGCTTGCCTGGCTCGCTGCTGTCGTCCCACGCAAGCAGAACCCGGATGCGCGCAAAGCCGGTCTCGTTGGCGACAGTCAGCGCGACCGGATTCATGAATACATTGGGAGAGGCCCGCCGGACGAGATCGTCCCACGGCGCCGCGAGGTCCAGGGTTGGTGAACAAATGTTTACCGAAATCATCAGAGGCCTTGGCCGATCCCCTTGGGATGTCCCCTCTTGGGCGATCCTCGCTCAGGGCAGCATAATGTTGGTCCGGCATTGCTTTTCAGTTAAGTCGGCCCGATCCGCTTCGAGCGCTCGATGTCCTTCAAGGTTTCTTTGCCTTTTGGGGCGCAAGGATAGCACTGCGGAACAAGGGCCTGTGTATGCGCTATACCGACATTGCGATCGTGGGCGGCGGCCTGGCCGGATCGGCCACCGCCGCGATGCTCGGCCGCGCGGGCATCGCCGCGATCATGATCGATCCGCACACCACATATCCGCCCGATCTGCGCTGCGAAAAGATCGGCGGCACGCAGCTTCCGCGATTGCGCAGGACAGGACTGGAGCATGAACTCCTGCGATCGACCACCGTCGATGGCGAGGTCTGGGAAGCGCGGTTCGGTTTCGTGGTGGCGAAGAAGCCAAGCGATCAGCACGGCGCGATGTATGATACGTTCGTCAATGCTACACGCGCTCTGATCCCGCCCGGCGTTGAGATCCTTTACACCAAGGTCGTCGAGGTCGCGACCGGCGACGAACGCCAGCGCGTGGTGCTGGCGGATGGCGAGGAAATTTCCGCGCGGCTGATCGTGCTCGCGAACGGTCTCAGCATCAGCTTGCGCCACATGCTCGGCCTGCAGCGTCGCGTCATCAGCGAGTGTCATTCCGTGACGCTGGGCTTCGACGTTGCGCCGGCCGGCCAGCCGACATTGCCCTTCCCGGCCCTGACCTACTGGCCGAAGCGAACGGCTGACCGCATGGCCTATCTGACGCTGTTTCCGATCGGGGCTGTGATGCGGGCGAACTTGATGGTCTATCGACCCATGGACGATATCTGGTTTCGCGCGTTTCGTGAAAACCCCGAAGCGACGATGAGCGCAATGATGCCCGGCTTCGACCGCATGACCGGCGGCTTCAGGGTCGGCGGCCCGATCAAGATCCGGCCCGCGGATCTGTACGTCACGGAAAATCATCGGCAGGCCGGAGTCGTTCTCGTCGGCGACGCTTTCGCGACGTCGTGCCCGGCCGCGGGCACCGGCACCGACAAGGTGTTCACCGACGTCGAACGGCTTTGCAACGTCCATATCCCGACATGGCTTGCCACCGAAGGCATGGGTCGCGCCAAGATCGAGAGGTTCTACGACGATCCGGTGAAGGTGGAATGCGACGCATGGTCGGCCGCGAAGGCCTGGCACCTTCGCTCGCTGTCGATCGACGATGGCCTGACCTGGCGCGCACGGCGCTGGGCGCGCTTCATAGGGCGGCTGGCTCAGGGCGTGATGCGACGGACGCACAGGCCAAGCACGCCGACACCAGCACCTCAGACGCGCCCTGAATCGCCCGAAGGCAAAGCCGCCTAGAGTCTGTTTCAACTGCGCTGGATCAGACCCGTCGCTTATCTTTTTGTTTGAGCATGATCTTTTCCGAAAACCGGCGTCCACTTTTCGGGATCATGCTCCAGCGCGACTGGCTCGCCTACGTCTAGGCGATGAACCTGACGCCCAGCGTCGTTCCGCTGCGCCAGACTGCCTGGCATCGACGCCCGGTTCTTGCATCGGGCGAGAACGTCAGTTGGAAACCGGCCGATGCCGCGCTGGTGTCGTTGACGTCGATCTTGGCACCCGTCACCGACAGATCGATGACAGTACATGGCCGCCTGGCGAAGCCGCCGTCGAGAATGATCCATGCGGATTGCCGGACCGACTTGCGGCTCTGCCGCTTCTTCTCTGCATCGATCATGCGTGCGGTTCCCGCGCTTCCGCGCGATCCTCCTTTATATCCGCGCCTGGCGCGACTGGAGCGGATGGCAGGAATCGAACCTGCATCTTCAGTCTGGAAAACCGTTGCTCGGCCATCGAGCTGCATCCGCACAACGGGATATATCATCCCGCAAGCGCGAAACGAACAACGCCGCGATGAAACAGGCAAATTGGCTAAACTTGATATTAATTTTTCCTCACTTCGATCGCATAATTTCATAGGCAGAAACGCCTACTCGTCATCGTTATCGCCGTGATCATGCCCGTGACGCTGGTCGTCCCAGAGCTTGCGGTAGAGCCCGTGCCCCTTCATCAGTTCCGAGTGTGAGCCTCGCTCGACTGCCCGGCCGCCATTGATGACGATGATCTCGTCCATATCGACAACCGAGGTCAGGCGATGGGTCGAAAAGATCATGGTGCGTCCCTTGGACACCCTTAGAAGCGTGCGATTGATCGCAGCTTCGGTGGTCTGGTCGAGCGCGGACGTCGCCTCGTCGAGCAACAGGATCGATGGATCGCGCACGATCGCGCGCGCAATCGCGATGCGCTGACGCTGGCCGCCCGACAGCGTATCGCCGCGCTCGCCGACGACAGTGTCGTAGCGTCGGGGCAGGCTCATGATGAAGCGATGAATCTCGGCCTTTTTCGCCGCAGCCTCGACCTCCGCGTCGCTGGCGTCTTCCTTGCCGAGACGGATGTTTTCGCGGATCGACATGTTGAACAGCATGTTCTCCTGGAACACGATCGCCATGCTCGATCGCAGCGACTCGCGCGTCACCTTCCGGATATCGACGCCGTCGATGGTGACGCGGCCTTCGTCCGGCACATAGAGGCGCAGGATCAGATTGAGCAGCGTGCTCTTGCCGGAGCCGCTCGGTCCGACGATCGCGATACGCTTTCCGACATCCAGCCTGAGACTGAGGTTGTCGAGAACCGGTGTCTCGGCGCTTTCGTATCGGAACGTCACGCGATCGAAGGTGATGTCATGGGTGATGCGCGGCAGGTCCGGTGCGCCGGGGCGGTCGACGCCGCGCGTCGGTTCGTCGAGCATCTCCTGCATGTGACGCACGGCAGCCGCGGCCTGAACCGAGACCGGCACATAGGACATCAGATGGGCGATATTGTACGAGATTTCCCAGAACGCGCTTTCGAACGTCACGAACGTTCCGATCGTGATCTGCCCGCTGGTCGCGAGATAGGCGCCGATGCCGAGAACGACGAGATGCAGCAGCAGCACGGCGATCGTGACCGACCGCTCGACCATGCTCGACAGGAAGGTGGAGGATGCGATCTTCTTTCTGGTCTCCTCATTGCGGACGGTGAACCAGCCGCGGGCGCGACGCTGCAGACTGAAGGCCTTGACCAGGGCCTGCGCGGCGATGTTTTCCTGAACCACGCCGAGGATCGCCGACTCGTTGACCTTCTGCTCGTAGTTGGCCTGCACCGCCTTCGGCGTCAGGATACGCGGACCGATCAGCGTGATCGGAAAGATCAGCAACGCGACCACCGCCAGCGGCCAGCTCAGGAACAGCATCAGAACGATGCCCGCCACCAGCTCCATCGCCGGAAGCAGCGCCGTGTTGGCGAGCGCCTTCGTCGCGCCTTCGAATGCCGAAAGATCGACGGAGAAGCGCGACAGGATTTCCCCGCGCCGGATGCGCGCGAAAAATGCCGACGGCAGATCCTGCACGTGATTGAACAGCCGCTGCCGTACCTCCGAGACGATCGACGACGACAGCCATGCGTCCCATCGTTCATACCAGATCGAAATCAGCGAGGTGACGATGCCGGCGACCGCGAGCACCGACAGGATGCGCATCAGAACGACGAAATCCTCTTCGCCGAGCGCGTCGTCGATCAGGAATTTGAGGCTGAGCGGCATGATGACGTTGAACAGCGTCTCGATCAGCAGGCCGAAGCCGACGAACGCCAACGCCTTCCGGTAGTTCCGGAGCGAGGGCCGGATGAACGCGTAGATCGTCGCCAGCGCACCGGCGGCCTCGCGCGCCGTATAGACAACGAGATCCTCGTCATCGTCGAGGTCGAGTTCGTCGTCCTCGCTTTCGTCGCCGTCGTCTTCGTCATCCTCGACAGAGGCATGAGGCGCCGCAACAGGTTTGCCCGGCGGCGAGACCGGCGCCGGCCCGGCCGCGGCATGCGGGTTGGCCGGCGGAACCCGTGCCGCATCATCGGGAGCGGGCGGAGCGTCGAGCGGCGGCACCTTGGGCACGATCGGGTTTTACCGTTGCGGACGGCCGTTTCGACCGCCGTATGAAAATGAAGGTCATTTGACCGATCCGAGACACTCCACGAACAAAGCCAGCGCAGGTTCGGGGGTCGTCCGATGAGGACTTAAGCGTCCTCGACCTTGTCGAACAGGCAGTAACGCAGGCTTTCGGAATCCGCGTACCACTGATCCGGTCCCTTGCCGGCGGCAAGGGCCGCGGCCCACAACTCGTCGGTGCGGTCCTCGCGGTTCATGGCGAGATCGAACCCGTTGTTGAAAAAGATCTCCGACCATTCCCACCAGGTACCGAGCTTCTTCACGCCACGCAGCAGATCATAACGGTCGATCAGCGTCGGCTTCATGTCGGAGGTGACGGAGCCGAAAATCAGGCCGGTCCTGACGACGCGATTGAGTTCGCGAACCGCCCGCAACGTCCGGGATTCCGGAACATGGCACAGGCTCGTTTCGTAGACGAAATCGAACTGTCCTTCCTCGAACGGCATGTCGACGATCGAACCGAGCCGGTTGAACTTCTGCAACGCCGCAGGCGTCATCGCATGAATGGCGCGGTTGTTCTCGATGCCCCAGGCATCGATGCCGCGGGCGCGCAACGCGCCAACAAGTTCACCGCTCGCCGATCCCGCCACCAGCAGCTTGCAGTCCGTCGTCCTGTTCCAGGCGATCCGGATCAAATCGATCAGGAAGTCCGGATCGCTGAACTGCTGCCAGACCTCGCGATAAGGGCCAAGGCCGCGATAGTTCTCGAAGTAATCGCGGTTGATCCGGTCGAAGGCGCTGGCGCCTTTCCCGCCGCGGGCGCGGCGGAGTTTCATCATCTCGCTGACCACGATGTCGGTCGCCGCATCCGATGAATCCAGCAGGCCGTTGAGCGTCGAATCGAAGAGATAGTCGCCGACCAGAACCAGTCCGGGATGCTCTTTCGGCTCGGGCCGATGGTTGGTCATCACGTCCCGCGCGGGAAGGCCGCCGGGAATCGCGTTGACCGAAGACATCCAGCGATGGATCTTGCCTTCGAGGAAATGCGCGCGCGCGTTGCCGAGCGAGGCCGGCAGCGACTTCAGCGCCGTCTCAACCAACTCCTTGTCGCTGAGGTTCGCGAACGCCAGCGCATCGGAGCCGGCGATCAGCCAGTTCAGCACGCCGTGACGGCCGACATTATGTCGCGCGCCTTCGTTGTAAACGCAGCAGCCGCCGAAGGCTTCGGACATGAACCACGCGCCGGAAATCTTCTCGCCCCAGAACGGTTCGTCGAACAGCACCGACACGCGCAGGTAATGCGCCGGCCGATCGAAGTAGGCGACGTGCTTGACCATCGACTTGCGCAACTGCTCGCCGTCCCATCCCACCGTCGCGAGCCAGCTATGGGGCAGACACATGATGACCAGATCGAAGTCGCGGGTCTCCGGTCCCTTGCCGTTCATCATGTTGAGCTGATAACGGCCGGCCTGCGTCTTGCCGACCTTGAGGACGCGGTGATTGAACTGGATGTCCGCATCGACCTCCGACCTCAGGCAATCGATCAACTGCTCGTTGCCGTTCTGGATCGAATACAGGCCGATATAGCCGTCCACATCCATCACGAAGTTCTTGAGCGCATTCAGTCCGTTGGTGTTATGGCTCTCGGTGGCGAGATCGGAGCGCGCCATCACCTTGAAGAAGCGCCTGGCGACGGGGTCGGCGACCTCCTTGTCGAGCAATTCCTCCGCCGTCATGAACGCCCAGGGATGCTCGTTGTCGCGCGCGCCTTCATAATACGCAATCGGCGACATCATCTCGGCGCAGCGCTTGCGGAAGGCCTCGATGGCATCGGCGGTTCGCGCGCCATATTTGCGGCGCATGCCGGAAACGTCGTCGAGCAACTCGCCGTCGAGTTGCACCTGCCCGGCATCCATCGGAATCGTCTGCAATCCGAAATGCTGGATCAGTTCGCGCAACGGGTCCGGCCCGGTCATCGAGTAGTCATAGATCTCCGCGACGCCCGCCTCGTACATCGCCGGCGCGGTCTCGAACTTGCGGGTCAGCAGCTTGCCGCCGAGGCGGTCGGAAGCCTCGAAGATGGTGACGCGACACAGTTCTCCGAGCTTTTTCCTGAGGTGCCAGGCACTCATCAGCCCGCCAGGGCCGCCACCAACAATCGCAAGATCAAGCATATTCTTCTTTCGACATCCGCGCCTGGCGCTTTCGCAGCCCGGACCCGGCCTTTCTCTGGCTACCGCGGCCAGCGACGTTCAGCCCATGGGAGGAAACGTCGGCTTCCCGTCCCTCATTTGTTACCTGCCGCCCTATTCGATTCTTGAGTCTGGTGGCCAACTTAGAAAAAGCCCTTTCCACATGAAGGGAAGATGAACAAACCGAGCCTCGCCGAAAAAAGCACGCCGGACACCGCGCAACGCAAAAAAGGCCGGACAGCACCGGCCTTTTTCGCGTGAGATCAGGCGATTCCTACTCCGCTGGCGGGAGCGCCAGCGGTTCGGCCTCCGGGGCGGACGGCACGATCGCAGCCTGCTTCTCGCGTTCGTCGAGAATCAGCTTGTCGCGCTTGACCGCGACTTCGCGGATCTTGGCCATCGAGGCGCCGGTGCCCGCCGGGATCAGCCGGCCGACGATGACGTTTTCCTTGAGGCCCTCGAGCGGGTCCACCTTGCCGTTGACGGCGGCCTCGGTGAGCACGCGCGTGGTCTCCTGGAACGACGCCGCCGAGAAGAACGAGCGGGTCTGCAAGCTGGCCTTGGTGATGCCGAGAAGGACCGGCGTTCCCGTCGCGACCTTCTTGCCTTCTTCCCTGGCCTTGGCGTTGATCCTGTCGAACTCGATCTTGTCGATCTGCTCGCCCGAGATCATGTCGGTCTCGCCCTGATCGGTAATCTCGACCTTCTGCAGCATCTGACGGACAATCACCTCGATGTGCTTGTCGTTGATGAGCACGCCCTGCAGCCGGTAGACCTCCTGGATTTCGTTGACCAGATAGGCGGCGAGTTCCTCGATGCCCTTGATCGCCAGGATGTCGTGCGGCGCCGGATTGCCCTCGACGATAAAGTCTCCCTTCTCGACGATGTCGCCATCCTGCAGATGGATGTGCTTGCCCTTCGGAATGAGGTACTCGCGAGCCTCCTCTTCCTTGTCGACCGGCTCGATGGAGATGCGGCGCTTGTTCTTGTAGTCGCGGCCGAAGCGGATGGTGCCGGCGATTTCCGCGATGATGGCCGCGTCCTTCGGCCTGCGGGCCTCGAACAGTTCGGCCACCCGCGGCAGACCGCCGGTGATGTCGCGGGTCTTGGCGCTCTCGGTCGAGATACGCGCAAGAATGTCGCCCGGCTTCACCTTGGCGCCGACGTCGACCGACAGAATGGCGTCGACCGACAGCATGTAGCGGGCGTCGCCGCCGCGTGCGAGCTTCAGCACCTTGCCGTCCTTGCCCTTGATCACGATGGCCGGGCGCAGATCGGCCCCGCCGCGCGTGCCGCGCCAGTCGATGACAATGCGCTTGGCGATGCCGGTGGATTCGTCGAGCGTTTCGGAGATCGACTGACCTTCGATCAGGTCCTCGAATCCGATGGTGCCCTCCACCTCGGTCAGAACCGGCCGGGTGTACGGATCCCACTCGGCGATGCGCTGGCCGCGCTTGACCTGATCGCCCTCGTCGACATGCATGCGCGCGCCGTACTGGATGCGGTGCGTCGCACGCTCGCTGCCGTCCGCGTCGACCACGGCGACAACCATGTTGCGCACCATGGCAACCAGTTGACCTTCGCCGTTTCTCGCGATCGCCCTGTTCCTGATCGCGATCTTGCCGTCGAAATTCGACTCGATCACCGACTGCTCATTGATCTGCGCCGCGCCGCCAATGTGGAACGTGCGCATCGTGAGCTGCGTGCCGGGCTCGCCGATCGACTGCGCCGCGATGACGCCGACCGCCTCGCCGTGATTGACCGGCGTGCCGCGGGCCAGATCGCGGCCGTAGCACTTGCCGCAGATGCCGTTGACCAGTTCGCAGGTCAGTGCCGAGCGGATCTTGACCTCCTGGATGCCGGCCTTCGAGATCTGGTCGACATGGCTTTCCTCCATCAAGGTGTTGCGCTTGACCAGTACCTTGTTGCTCGCAGGATCGCGAATGTCCTCGCACGCCGTGCGGCCCAGGATACGCGATCCCAGCGACGCCACGACCGTGCCGGCGTCGACGATGGCGCGCATCTTGATGCCGAGCTTGGTGCCGCAGTCGTCCTGCGTGATGATGCAGTCCTGCGCGACGTCGACCAGACGGCGGGTCAGGTAGCCCGAATTCGCGGTCTTCAACGCGGTGTCCGCGAGGCCCTTGCGGGCGCCGTGGGTCGAGTTGAAGTATTCGAGAACCGACAGCCCTTCCTTGAAGTTGGAGATGATCGGCGTCTCGATGATCTCGCCCGAGGGCTTGGCCATCAGGCCGCGCATGCCGGCGAGCTGCCGCATCTGGGCCGGCGAACCGCGCGCGCCCGAATGCGCCATCATGTAGATCGAGTTGACCTGCGCCTCGACGCCCTTGGAGCTTTTCTTGACCGCCGAGATTTCCTTCATCATCTCCTTGGCGATTTCTTCCGTCGCCTTGGACCAGGCGTCGACGACCTTGTTGTACTTCTCGCCATGGGTGATCAGGCCGTCGTTGTACTGCTGCTCGAAATCCTTCGCCAGCGTGCGCGTGGTATCGACGATCTTCCACTTGCCATGCGGAACGACCATGTCGTCCTTGCCGAACGAGATGCCGGCCTTGAACGCGTTGTAGAAGCCGAGTGCCATGATCCGGTCGCAGAAGATCACCGTCTCCTTCTGACCGCAGTGGCGATAGACCTGATCGATCACGCCGGAGATTTCCCGCTTCGTCATCAGCTTGTTGATGACGTCGAACGAGATCTTCGGCGACTTCGGCAGCACCTGGCCGAGCATGACGCGGCCGGCGGTGGTTTCGATCAGCCGCTTGGTGGATTCGCCATCCTCGCCGATCACATCCCAGCGATACTTGATCCTGGTGTGCAGGTGGATGACCTTGGAGTACAGCGCGTGCTCCAGCTCGGCCATGTCGCCGAACACCTTGCCCTCGCCGGGCAGACCCTCGCGCATGATCGAGAGATAGTAGAGACCGAGCACGATATCCTGGCTGGGCACGATGATCGGCTGGCCGTTTGCCGGATGCAGGATGTTGTTGGTCGACATCATCAGCACGCGCGCCTCGAGTTGCGCCTCGAGCGACAGCGGAACGTGCACGGCCATCTGGTCGCCATCGAAGTCGGCGTTGAAGGCGGCGCAGACCAGCGGGTGAAGCTGGATCGCCTTGCCCTCGATCAGCACCGGCTCGAACGCCTGAATGCCGAGACGATGCAAGGTCGGCGCGCGGTTCAGCAGCACCGGATGCTCGCGGATGACCTCATCGAGAATGTCCCAGACCTCGGGACGCTCCTTCTCGACCAGCTTCTTCGCCTGCTTCACCGTGGTGGACAGACCCTTGGCGTCGAGCCGCGAATAGATGAACGGCTTGAACAACTCGAGCGCCATCTTCTTGGGCAGGCCGCACTGGTGCAGCTTGAGCTCGGGACCGACGACGATGACCGAACGGCCGGAATAATCGACGCGCTTGCCGAGCAGGTTCTGCCGGAAGCGCCCCTGCTTGCCCTTCAACATGTCGGCGAGCGACTTCAGCGGCCGCTTGTTGGCGCCGGTGATGACGCGGCCGCGGCGGCCGTTGTCGAACAGCGCATCGACCGCTTCCTGAAGCATGCGCTTCTCATTGCGGATGATGATGTCCGGCGCGCGCAGTTCCATCAGCCGCTTCAGGCGGTTGTTGCGGTTGATGACGCGGCGATACAGATCGTTGAGGTCGGAGGTGGCGAAACGACCGCCGTCGAGCGGCACCAGCGGACGCAGGTCCGGGGGGATCACCGGCACCACGGTGAGGATCATCCACTCCGGCTTGTTGCCGGAGAAGCGGAAGGCCTCGACGATCTTCAACCGCTTGGCGAGCTTCTTGTGCCGGATATCGGACTCCGTCGCCTGCATTTCGGCGCGCAGTTCCGCTTCGAGCTTTTCGAGATCAAGTCCCTTCAGCAACTCGCGGATCGCTTCCGCGCCGATCATGGCGGTGAAGCTGTCCTGGCCGTACTCGTCCTGCGCGCGGAGGTATTCCTCTTCCGACAGCAACTGCCGGTCCTTGAGCGCGGTGAGGCCCGGCTCGAGAACGACGTAATATTCGAAATAGAGGATACGCTCGAGGTCCTTCAGCGTCATGTCGAGCAGAAGGCCGATGCGCGAGGGCAGCGATTTCAAAAACCAGATGTGGGCAACCGGCGCGGCCAGTTCGATGTGGCCCATGCGCTCGCGCCGCACGCGCGACAGCGTCACCTCCACCGAGCACTTCTCGCAGATGATGCCCTTGTACTTCATGCGCTTGTACTTGCCGCACAGGCATTCGTAGTCCTTGATCGGCCCGAAGATGCGGGCGCAGAACAGGCCGTCGCGCTCCGGCTTGAAGGTGCGGTAGTTGATGGTCTCCGGCTTCTTGATCTCGCCGTAGGACCACGACAGAATTTTCTCCGGCGACGCGATCGAAATCCGGATCTGGTCGAAGACCTGAGCCGGCGTCGTCGGATTGAAAAGATTCATGATCTCTTGGTTCATGGTGTTCTCCTCGACACCGTTGGAGCGAACTCCGCGGGTCGGTTAAACTTGGGCCTGTTCCCTCTCCCGCTTGCCGGGGGAGGGTTAAGGGAGGGGGCCGATTGGCCAGAGCCCCCACCCGCCAAACATTCGTCCGGCGACCTCCCCCGCAAGCGGGAGAGGTGAAACAAGCGTTACTCCGCCGCCTCCGCAGGCGTCGCGCCGCCGATCTTGGAATTGTGCAGATCGACATTCAGGCCCAGCGAGCGCATTTCCTTGACCAGCACGTTGAACGATTCCGGAATGCCGGCCTCGAAGGTGTCGTCGCCGCGCACGATCGCCTCGTAGACCTTGGTGCGGCCCGCGACGTCGTCGGACTTCACCGTCAGCATTTCCTGGAGCGTGTACGCCGCGCCGTAAGCCTCCAGCGCCCACACCTCCATTTCGCCGAAACGCTGGCCGCCGAACTGCGCCTTGCCGCCCAGCGGCTGCTGGGTGACGAGCGAGTAAGGCCCGATCGAGCGCGCATGGATCTTGTCGTCCACGAGGTGATGCAGCTTGAGCATGTAGATGTAGCCCACCGTCACCTTGCGATCGAACGGGTCGCCGGTCCGTCCGTCATAGACGGTGGACTGGCCCGACTTGTCCATGCCGGCCAGTTCGAGCATCTGCTCGATGTCGGTTTCCTTGGCGCCGTCGAACACCGGCGTCGCGATCGGCACGCCGCGGCTGAGATTGCGGCCAAGCTCGACAAGCTCATGATCGTTGAGCGACTTGATCGTCTCGTTGTCGCCGTAGACCTTCTTGAGCGTCTCCTTCAGCGGCTTGGTTTCCTGCTTCGCGCTGGCGAGATAGGCATCGACGGCCTGCCCGATCCGCCTGCCGAGGCCCGCGCAGGCCCAGCCGAGATGCGTTTCGAGAATCTGGCCGACGTTCATGCGCGAGGGCACGCCGAGCGGGTTGAGCACGATGTCGGCATGGGTGCCGTCCTCGAGGAACGGCATGTCCTCGATCGGAACGATCTTCGACACCACGCCCTTGTTGCCGTGGCGGCCCGCCATCTTGTCGCCCGGCTGAATCTTGCGCTTCACCGCGACGAAGACCTTGACCATCTTCATCACGCCCGGAGGCAATTCGTCGCCACGCTGCAGCTTCTCGACCTTGTCGAGGAAGCGCTGTTCGAGGCCCTTCTTCGACTCGTCGTACTGCTTGCGCATGGCCTCGATCTCGGCCATCAGCTTGTCGTTCGGCGAGGCGAACAGCCACCACTGCGACTTCGGATATTCCTCGAGCACCGAGCGGGTGATCTTGGTGTCCTTCTTGAAGCCCTTCGGTCCGGCGATGCCCTGGCGGTTTTCGAGCAGGTCGGCGAGACGGCCGTAGACGTTGCGGTCGAGAATCGCCTGCTCGTCGTCGCGGTCCTTGGCGAGGCGCTCGATCTCCTCGCGCTCGATCGCCAGCGCGCGCTCGTCCTTGTCGACGCCGTGACGGTTGAACACACGGACCTCCACGATCGTGCCCTGCACGCCCGGAGGCACGCGCAAGGAGGTGTCGCGGACATCGGAGGCCTTCTCGCCGAAGATGGCGCGCAAGAGCTTTTCTTCCGGCGTCATCGGGCTTTCGCCCTTCGGCGTGATCTTGCCGACCAGGATGTCGCCGGCGCGCACTTCCGCGCCGATGTAGACGATGCCGGCTTCGTCGAGGTTCTTCAGCGCCTCTTCCGAGACGTTGGGAATGTCGCGGGTGATTTCCTCAGGCCCCAGCTTGGTGTCGCGGGCCATCACCTCGAATTCCTCGATGTGGATCGAGGTGAAGACGTCCTCCTTGACGATCCGCTCGGAGAGCAGGATCGAGTCTTCGAAGTTGTAGCCGTTCCACGGCATGAACGCGACCAGCACGTTGCGGCCGAGCGCGAGTTCGCCGAGATCGGTCGACGGACCGTCGGCGATGATGTCGCCTTTCCTGACGATGTCGCCGACCTTCACCAGCGGACGCTGGTTGATGCAGGTCGACTGGTTCGAGCGCTGGTACTTCATGAGCCGGTAGATATCGACGCCCGACTTGGTCGGATCGAGATCCTCGGTGGCGCGGATGACGACGCGGGTGGCGTCGATCTGGTCGATCACGCCGGAGCGGCGCGCCGCGATCGCAGCGCCCGAGTCGCGGGCGACCACGCCTTCCATGCCGGTGCCGACGAACGGCGCTTCGGCGCGCACCAGCGGCACCGCCTGACGCTGCATGTTCGAACCCATCAGCGCGCGGTTGGCGTCGTCGTTCTCCAGGAACGGGATCAGCGCCGCGGCGACCGAGACGAGCTGCTTCGGCGACACGTCCATGAAGTCGACCTTGTCCGGCGTCACCGGCAGCACCTCGCCGGCATGGCGGCAAACCACGAGGTCCTCGGTGAAACGGCCGCGGTTGTCGAGCGGCAGGTTGGCCTGCGCGACGTGATAGCGGCCCTCCTCCATCGCCGAGAGATAGACCACCTCGTCGGTGACGCGGCCGTCCTTCACCTTGCGATAGGGCGTCTCGACGAAGCCATACTTGTTGACGCGCGCGAACGTCGCCAGCGAGTTGATCAGGCCGATGTTCGGACCTTCCGGGGTCTCGATCGGGCAGATGCGGCCGTAATGCGTCGGATGCACGTCGCGCACCTCGAAGCCGGCGCGCTCGCGGGTCAGGCCGCCCGGTCCGAGCGCCGAGAGCCGCCGCTTGTGGGTGATCTCCGACAGCGGATTGGTCTGGTCCATGAACTGCGAGAGCTGCGACGAACCAAAGAACTCCCGCACCGCGGCGGCCGCGGGCTTGGCGTTGATCAGGTCCTGCGGCATCACGGTATCGATATCGACCGAAGACATGCGCTCCTTGATGGCGCGCTCCATGCGCAACAGGCCGATGCGGTACTGGTTTTCCATCAGCTCGCCGACCGAACGGACGCGCCGGTTGCCGAGATGGTCGATGTCGTCGATCTCGCCCTTGCCGTCGCGCAGGTCGACCAGCGTCTTGATGACGGCCAGGATGTCTTCCTTGCGCAGCGTGCGATAGGTGTCCGGCGCATCGAGGTCGAGGCGCATGTTCATCTTGACGCGGCCGACCGCGGACAGGTCATAGCGCTCGCTGTCGAAGAACAGCGACTGGAACATGTTCTGCGCCGAATCCAGCGTCGGCGGCTCGCCCGGGCGCATCACGCGGTAGATGTCGAACAGCGCGTCCTCGCGCGTCATGTTCTTGTCGGCGTTCAACGTGTTGCGGATGTAGGGGCCGACATTGACATGGTCGATGTCGAGCAGCGGCAACTCCTTGTAGCCGTGCTCGTTCAGCGCCTTCATCGACTTCTCGGTAATTTCCTCGCCGGCTTCGGCATAGATTTCGCCGGTCTTCGGATTGACGAGATCCTCGGCGAGATACATGCCGATCAGCTCCTCGTCGCTCAGGCGCAGCGCCTTCAGCCCCTTCTCCTGGAGCTGGCGGGCGGCGCGGACCGTGAGCTTCTTGCCGGCCTCGAGCACGACCTTGCCGCTATCGGCGTCGATCAGGTCGTTGATGGTGCTGTAGCCGCGGAAGCGCGCCGGATCGTAGGGCACGCGCCAGCCCTCCGGATTGCCGCCGGACTTGGCGCGCTTGTAGATGATCTTCTTGTAGAACGTGCTCAGGATCTCCTCGCCGTCGAGGCCGAGGGCGAACATCAGCGACGTCACCGGAATCTTGCGGCGGCGGTCGATGCGCGCGAACACGATGTCCTTGGCGTCGAACTCGATGTCGAGCCACGAGCCGCGGTAGGGGATGACGCGCGCGGCGAACAGCAGCTTGCCGGACGAATGGGTCTTGCCCTTGTCGTGATCGAAGAACACGCCGGGTGAACGATGCATCTGCGAGACGATGACGCGCTCGGTGCCGTTGACGACGAAGGTGCCGTTCATGGTCATGAGCGGAATGTCGCCCATGTAGACGTCCTGTTCCTTGATGTCCTTCACCGACTTCGCGCCGGTTTCCTCGTCGATATCGAACACGATGAGGCGCAGCGTCACCTTCAGCGGGGCGGCATAGGTCATGCCGCGCTGGCGGCACTCGTCGACGTCATACTTCGGCGCCTCGAATTCGTAACGCACGAATTCGAGCTGCGAGGTGCCGGAAAAGTCGTTGATCGGAAACACCGACTTGAAGACCGCCTGGAGGCCTTCGTCGAGCCGGCCGCCGGGCGGCTCTTCGACCATCAGGAACTGGTCGTAGGACGCCTTCTGAACCTCGATCAGGTTCGGCATCTCGGCGACTTCCCGGATATGCCCGAAGAACTTGCGAACCCGCTTGCGACCGGTGAACGTCTGCTGCACCATCGTGGCCTCTCATGTCGTCGCCCGTGGGGGCAAACCTTCCGAAGCGCGATTGGCATCGCCCCGGGGTGAATCTTGGAACGCTCTCAGGAGCGGAACGCAAATATCAGGACTTCAATCCTGAACTGGAACGCCAGGCTCGCAGAACGCAAAACGACGCGCGGGGTGCATGCGTACACCCAGCTCGTCAAACCCATCTCCGAACGGACCGAAAAAGCCCGAAATCGCTGCTCTCCCAACAGCTTATGAGAGAACGCCGCCGTTCCCGCCATTCGCTGTGCTTTCGTGCTGCCGCCCCAATATGGGATGGCCATCGTGGAAATTCGAGGGGTGGCTCCCCCGCCTCTCCACACTTTCCTGTGTACAACCAGCCGGAACGGGTCCGGCGGCTGCACCCGCCGAGCGCGATCGGATCGCGCCCATCCGGGAATCCCGTTCACCTCACCGCGTCATGCCCGCGCTTCGACCATCGGGCCCTTGGTGAAGTACCCCCGGAACAAAACTTCCGCCAGTTCCGGGGATCGCTCGTGTAACCCGTTACTTGAGTTCGACCTTGGCGCCGGCCTTCTCGAGCTGGCCCTTGATCTTCTCGGCTTCGTCCTTGGCAACGCCTTCCTTGACCGGCTTCGGCGCACCTTCGACCAGATCCTTGGCTTCCTTGAGGCCGAGCCCGGTGATGGCGCGAACCTCCTTGATGACCTCGATCTTCTTGTCACCGGCCGAGGCGAGCACGACGGTAAACTCGGTCTTCTCTTCAGCGGCCGGAGCGCCACCGCCGGCGCCCGGCGCAGCGGCGACAGCCACGGCAGCGGCGGCCGACACGCCCCACTTCTCTTCGAGCAGCTTCGCCAGTTCGGCAGCCTCGAGCACGGTCAGCGCCGAGAGGTCGTCAACAATCTTCTGCAGATCAGCCATCGATATATTCCTTTAACGTATTCGGTTCGAACCAGATTGACTTGACGAAGGGCCTACGCCGCTTCGCCCTTCGAGGCATAGGCCTGGACAACGCGCGCGAGCTTGGCCGCGGGCGCCGTCGAGAGCTGGGCGATCTTGGTGGCCGGCGCGACCAGAAGGCCGACCAGCTTGCCGCGCAGTTCGTCGAGGGACGGCAGCGAGGCGAGCGCCTTCACTCCGTTCACGTCCAGAACGGTTTTGCCCATCGAGCCGCCGAGCACGACGAAGTTCTCGTTCGTCTTGGCGAATTCGACGGCGACCTTCGGCGCCGCCACCGGATCGCTGGAAGTCGCGATCACGGTCGGGCCCTTCAAAAGGGCGCCTATGGCAACGACGTCTGTGCCTTCAAGAGCGATTTTGGCGAGACGGTTCTTCGAGACCTTCACCGACGCACCCGCCTGCTTCATCTGCTTGCGCAGGGTCTGCATCTGGGCCACCGTGAGGCCGGAATAGTGAGCAACGATCGCGACGCCCGTAGACTTGAAAGTCTCGTTGAGCTGTTCGACCGCTTCTTTTTTTGCCGCTCGTTCCACAGCAAGCTCTTTCCGTTTGGCGGCCTTCGCCTCGAGGCTGGGACCGCCGGGTTATACCCATCGTCCAGCCCGGATCCTGATCCCGAGACCGGCTTCGGGATACCGGTCTCAAGACACGCCGGGCGTGACGACATTCAGTAGCCTGCCCTCCCGCGTCCAGCGGCCTCACGGCCAAAGGGCACGGGGTGTCGAGGTTCGAACCCAATCTGCTGCCTTCCGCTCGTGGCACGGAAAGCGAAATCCGGTCTTCACCCGTCTATGCAGGCCATGCGATTAAGCCGTTGGACCAACTTGCGTTCGCCGCGGGCGCCTGCAGTCTCGGACAGGATGGGGTCGACAACGTCATCCCTGACGGGACGACCGAAGACCCCCGTCCGCACCGTTGTCCCAGCCAGATTGATGCTCTGTCCTCCCGAACCATCCAAATGGACATGCGGGAAGGCAAAGGCTCCTATCTCGTTGGATTTTTGGAATGCGAACACGGACATGCGAGCGCAAGCCAGCATGTCCGGAGCGCGGTGTTTAACCAATCTTTGCTGCGTTGCCAAGTCCCAAATCATGCAATTTTCCGGCCAGCTTTCGATCCGGACAAAATATCGCATCTCGCGTCGGCAGCCACGGCAGGCCGGCCCGGTCAGGCATCGAACGGTCGCAAAATAAAAAAGGCGGGTCCGGAAGGTCCGATCCCGCCTCGCTTGTCGTAAGCGATTCCCGGCCTCAGCCGAGCACGGTTCCCGGCTCGACCTTGACGCCCGGACCCATGGTCGAGGACACCGCGATGCGCTGGATATAGGTGCCCTTGGCGCCGGCGGGCTTTGCCTTCGCCACCGCGTCCGCCAACGCCTTGATGTTCTCGACGAGTTTCTCCTCCGAGAACGAGGCCTTGCCGATCCCGGCCTGCACGATGCCGGCCTTCTCGACGCGGAATTCCACCGAGCCACCCTTGGCGCCCTTCACGGCCCCGGCGACGTCCATGGTCACGGTACCGATCTTCGGATTCGGCATCATGCCGCGCGGGCCGAGCACCTTTCCGAGCCGACCGACCAGCGGCATCATGTCCGGCGTGGCGATGCAGCGATCGAAGTCGATCGTGCCGCCCTGCACCTTTTCAACGAGGTCTTCCGCGCCGACGACGTCGGCTCCGGCGGCCTTGGCTTCGTCGGCCTTGGCGCCACGCGCGAACACGCCGACGCGCAGCGTGCGGCCACTGCCGTTCGGCAGGCTGACCACACCGCGAACCATCTGGTCGGCGTGGCGCGGATCGACGCCGAGATTCATCGCGATCTCGATGGTCTCGTCGAACTTCGATTTGGCGCGCTCCTTGACCAGTTTGATGGCCTCGGCGATCGGATAAAGCTTCTCACGATCAATGCCTTCGCGAGCCTTCTTCAAACGTTTTCCGGTTGCCATGTTGGTTACTCCGCCACCTGAAGGCCCATCGAGCGGGCGGAGCCCTCGACCATGCTCATGGCCGATTCGACGGTGTCGCAATTGAGGTCCTTCATCTTCTTCTCGGCGATCTCGCGCACCTGCGCCTTGGTCACCTTGCCGGCGGAATCACGTCCCGGCGCCTTGGAGCCGGACTGGATCTTCGCCGCCTGCTTGAGGAAGTAGGACATCGGCGGGGTCTTCATCTCGAAGGTGAAGGAACGATCGGCATAGATCGTGATCACCACCGGAATCGGCGTGTTCTTTTCTTCCTTCTGCGTCTGGGCGTTGAACGCCTTGCAGAATTCCATGATGTTGAGGCCGCGCTGACCAAGCGCGGGGCCGATCGGTGGCGACGGGTTCGCCGCACCGGCCGGCACCTGCAATTTCAGGTATCCGGTCACTTTCTTTGCCATGCGTCACTCCTTCAATGGCCCGGACAATTCCGGGCCTTCAGAGACCGTGGTGCGGGTCCGGCACGCGACTGGCGATCGCCTGCCCCCTTCCACGGGTCTTGCGGAAAATTCTCCGCACGTCATGGCCGGGTTTTATCCGGGCCATCCACGTCTTTGCTGGTCTGATCGAAAGGGAAGTCGTAGATGCCCGCGACAAGCCCGGGCATGACGGCCCTATACCTTCTCGACCTGACCGAATTCCAGTTCCACCGGCGTCGCGCGGCCGAAGATCGACACGGCGACCTTCACGCGCGAGCGCGCCTCGTCGATTTCCTCCACCACGCCGGAGAACGACGCGAACGGGCCATCGGCCACACGGACGTTCTCGCCGATCTCGAACGACACCGACGCCTTGGGCCGCTCCACGCCTTCCTGCACCTGGTGCATGATGCGCATGGCCTCGGCTTCGGAAATCGGCATCGGCTTGTGCTCGGCGCCGAGGAAGCCCGTGACTTTCGGCGTGTTCTTGATGAGATGAAACGCCTCGTCGGTGAGGTTCATCTTCACCAGCACGTAACCGGGGAAAAACTTGCGCTCGGTATCGACCTTGCGGCCGCGCCGGACTTCCGTGACCTTCTCGGTCGGTACCAGCACCTGCTCGAAAAGGTCCTCGAGCCCGCGCTGCTTGGCCTGCTCGCGGATGGATTCCGAGACCTTCTTTTCGAAATTCGAATAGGCGTGGACGATGTACCAGCGCATGCTCATGGTTCAGTTCCGCGAGTCGTTCGTGTCTTCAATGAAGGCTCAGGACGAACGTGATGAAAAACCGGATTAACTGATCCGAGAAGAAGAAGAAGACCGACGCCAACGCCACCATCAGGAACACCATGATCGTCGTGACCGTGGTCTCCCGACGCGACGGCCAGGTGACCTTCGCGGTCTCGGTGCGCACTTCCTGCAGGAATTTGAACGGGCTGAAAGCCATCGTCGATAATCCGCGTTCGTTTGCCGATCCGGTTTCGGAGATCCGGACAGCCTCTTTCGTGCGCCCACCCCTCCGGTTGAGGGTAGTCGCCGAGCGGGCTCGACTGTCCGGGGAAATTCAAAGCCGCGTCGGATATCCGTCAATCGGGCCGACAGCAGGTGCCGCTATCTACTGCCGCGGCCCGGAAAGGTCAAGGGCGCGGTTGGCCGCCCGCAGCCTGGCAATGTGCTTGCGATGACGGCCGCAAGGCGCGGATATGTCAACGGATGTGCTGGCAGGAGTGGCGGCGTTGTATCGCATCTATGATGTCAATGGATGCGACCCTTTTGGCACGCCAAAAAGACCCGCGAAAGTCCAGGGAGGAGCATATCCAGGCCTGTCACATCAACATGGGTCAGCGATGAACTGGTCCCGCGCTTCGACGACCCTGTTCCGATGCCTGACAGGTGCACGGTCGGACCATCGGAGAGGCCACGGAGTATGCGACCTCCCTGCTCCGCAAGATCGGCAATCAAGATCGGCAATACAGATCCGTGGCAACGCGCCGCGAACCTGCTGCACCAAGCCGCCGAGCATGGCGCCCTTTCGTCTTCATGGCGCAGATCAACTTTTACCGCGCTGTCCGGCGGGCTCGATTTCGGAACTGGGTAAAGGTCTCCCGAGCGAAGCCGTCATCCGCCTGTGACTGACGGCGCCGGGCCGCCATCCGATCGGCAAGGTCTCTCGGAATTCGAGACATCGCGATACTCCGCATGCGACGCGAAAGACGTCTTGCATTGGCATGTGACGCGAACAGGGCGCATAGCAGCGTCGCCAAAATGACGATAACTCGCATCGGTTCTCTCAGATATAACTTTAGAGGCCGGCGTTTAGTGTCCGCCGGCAATGGGGCTGCCGGCCTTCCAGCAACTGTGCTGGCAGCCCCGCTCGGACTCGCAAGGTCTGCCGACTGTTTTTGGTCGAGGTTGGCTCCTTGCGAAGGAATGGCCTTGAAGCGACTGGCGCTCGCGTTCCCACGCATCGAGCAGCACTTCGGCACCGGGCCGTCAGCGGCCGCCGGCACCTCATTGAGGATTGCGTTCTCGCTTCACGCCCGCTTCGCCGCAGCAAGCGTCTCGGCATCGAATTTCGCCTGCACTCTCGCCGCCTCGTTACGCTGGCGCTCAATCTCCGCCAGATGCGCCTTCTCTCCATGCAGGTCACGAGCAACAAGGCGTTGCCTGCAACCTATTGAAATATATAGGGGGCTGGCAGGAGTGGCAGGGCTCGAACCTGCGACCCCCGGTTTTGGAGACCGGTGCTCTACCAATTGAGCTACACTCCTAGCGCGGTGCCTCTATAGCGAACGCAAAACGCTCCGTCAGCCCTAAAATGCATCGGGCCTACTTTGAATAGGCGGGCGCAACGGGCGGTCAAAGACCGCAGGACCGCTTGCTATCCCGCCCGGGCATGGGCTGCCCGGAAGCTTCGTATTGCCTCGACCGCCTGCCCGGTATTGAGTAGGCGGCCTTCCGGAGGAGGACATCTCCACGACACGGGGCGCAACGGACGATCAGAGGTCACGATGACAACCAGCCAATCACCGCAGGCGAGCAGCAAACGACAGCAGGAGGCAGCCGCCTGGGTCCTGAAAAATCGTGACGTCAACCAAAGCGCGCACGAATTCCGCGCCTTTGAAGAGTGGCTCGACCACGACCCGGAAAACAAAGCAGCCTACGAGGCGGCCGAGCGGCGGACGGGCGATGCCCCGGCGGGCGGCAAACCCCGCCGCCTCGGGATGATCGTGGCCATCGCGATTTTCGGCGTGGCGCTGGTTGCCGGCGCCCTCGTCCTGCTGCATGGGTGAACAGGCGTCGATCCCCCTGCCCGATCCCCTGCCCCGCGCCGCGTCCGAACGCGTTCCTTCCGTCGTAACCTGCTGAGTGGTGGGACGCGCCGGCCATGGCGGCAATAGTACACCGCGCCGTTCGCAGAAAAACCGAGGCATCGATTTACGCTTGCTTCACGGGAGCCATTCTAGAATTTTTTCCAGACAGACAGAGGCGGCGGCGAATTTCCTCAAAGGGAGAATTCGACTGCGCCGGCAACATCGGGAGTATCCGATGGTATTCGTGACTGCCATGATGGCGCTGGCAACGCTGGCGTTCTACGGCGCCAGCAACTACGGCATCGGCGCCGATCAACTGTGCTATTATGGCGCGACATTCTGTGTCCATCCGCACTGGCTGGCGATTGCTACTCTGATGCTGGCGATCTGGACGCTGTTTCTAAGGGTCGACCGCATTTGATGCGGAGGCGAGGAAGCGGCGCGATCAGGCGGCATTGCGACGGAGCACCGACAACGCCCGGTCGCGACGGTCCTCGGCAGCGTTTTCATGATGCAACGCCTCCGGTTCAGACCAAACTGTTACCTCTCATCTTCAATGCGCTCGCGCCGATGCAATGGCAAAACGCGAACGTGAGCGAGCATGGAGAATTCTAAGTGCGTACGTTTGGCACCATCGTGCTGGTCCTGATGCTGCTGCTCGGCGGCGGCTTCGCTTTGTATAAAGTAAATTATCCGACTTATACTTATCGCTTTCGTCTCGCGATTGCGGTCGACGTGGGCGGTGAAACCAGGACAGCCGCAAGCGTGATCGAAGTTCAGGCTGTCATGCGGCCGATGCCCGTGATCTTCTCGCCTGTGAACCTTTACGTGCACGGCGATGCCGTGTTTCTGGACCTCGGAAATGGACGGAATGTCGTCGCCTTACTAGCCTGTAATCCGGACGGTACGCAGGGCTGCATCGCAACACTGGTACCAAATGAATTCAGCCTTGCCGGGGTCAAGAACCTCGCAAAACTTGAGACATTGCGCGGCAGTCGCGAGTTGACGGGAAGGTTCATGCCGACGCTCGTCACCTTCCGCGATCTCAACAATCCGAAAAGCGCGAGCGTCGTATCGCCTAATCAGTTTGAAAAGACATTCGGTCCCGATGTGCACTTCAATCGCGCCTGGATCGAGATGACAAGAGATCCTGTCACAAGAGGGATCGAGAAAAAACTATTGTGGTGGGGCGGCCCGGGACGTCCTGCTCTTGAAGCCTACCGAGCTTGGCGAAAAGGCAAGACCGAGGGGCCGTCGGTTGGGCCAGAAACACTGTTTAAGTGGGGCTGACAATGGCAATTTCCACCATCGCCGCTGCGACGGCAATCTTGGAGTGACGATCCTCTGTGGCGTCTGGAGGTTACTGGAAATCATGAAAAGGCCGGCGCGAAGCCGGCCTTTGTCATTCGATGTGCTTTGCCGATCGGGCGTTGAGTCGCTCCGCCAGCGATCATCTCAATAATGAGGGGCCGCCGGTCCGCCCCAGCCGAAGCGATAGTTCACGCCGGCCTTGACGGTATGCTCGTCGTTACGAAAGCTCGCTCCGACGACATCCGGAGGCGAGCCCGCGGCAAACGTCGTCTTGCCGAAATTGTAATACTGATACTCCACCTTGGCGGACCAGTTCGGCGCGAACATGTATTCGAGACCGGCGCCCACGGTGTAGCCGTTGTCCCGATTGCCGGTGGTTGCGAAATCCTGCGGCACGCCCGCGGCGTCGGTGATACCGAGCTTGCTGTCGCGGAACGCATAACCGCCCTTGGCGTATAGCAGCGCCGGCCCCCAGGCGTAGCCGAGCCGGCCGGTCACCGAGCCGAGACCACGGTCATTGCCGGTCACGATGCTCCCGCCCGGGAATGTCAGGCTGCTGTTGGCGCTGGCAAGCCAGCTATATTCTGCTTCGAGGCCGAGCACCCAGTTGTTCGCGAACTGATAATCCGCGCCGCCCTGCACGCCGCCGAGAAAACGGCCGTCGTTTCCACCGAGACTGTCGCCGCCTCCGAACGCGCCGCCGAGATGACCGCCGATGTAGAAGCCGGTCCAGTTGTAGACGGCCTGTGTCGGCGTATAGGGCGGCGGCGCCTTGGTATAAGGTCGCGGCGGAAGATCAGCCGCAAGCGCCGGTGCCGCGAAGGCGGCAACCGCCGCAGCCGTGAGCAAGAATTTCTTCATGATGGGGTTCCCCCTTTTCGTCGGATACCATCATCGTTCGTTCGGATATCACCATCGTCAAACAACGTGGCGCGAATTTGGTTGCCAGACGGCAGCACCGTTACGCCGATGGTTTACGGCCGTGATATGAAAACAACACCCGGTTCCGATGCAGGATTCACGTCGCAGAGCCGACACACTGTTCAAATAGGTCGTCCGTCCTGTCGCGGGGTTCCGCGCTCTCCGAAATGTGATCGATTTGGACGAACAGCCGACGCACCCGGCGCTGCTCAGCGCGTCAGTTTCTCCAGTTCGGGAAACGGCGCGTAAGCGACGCCGGCGCAGATCTCGCCGGCTTTCTCGATCATGCGATCGAGCCGGGCATCGACATACACCGCCGCGCGCTGCACCACGCCGCCGTAGCTGCCATCGATCTCGCGGGCATTGTAGCGCAGGCAACTCACGTAACGCAGCCGGCCGCCGACGGTGCGCTGAACCGGCTCGGCCATTGCGGCGTCACGGACGCCGACGGGATTGTTGAGGTAGGTTCTCAGGAACGCGAGGACCTGCTCGCGATAGTCCTTCGGAAACGGTTGGTCGGCCACGCCGCGATCATCGGTATAGACCATGCCGCCCTGATTGCTGCTTTGGTCGCCGCCGTCGGTCACGCAGGCCGCGAGCGATCCCGCCAGCAGCGCGATCGCCAGGAATTTTGCAGATGCCCCCAACACCGGTCCGTCTTCAGGTTCCTCGACTTCACCGATGACTAGCCTGCTCGGGGACGAAATGAAATTCGCAATTCAGTTATCGACACAAATGAAGGCTGGAAAACAAATCGGGCCTGCGGACACCGAAAAACGATGACCGCAGGCCGCGATCGGCTTCCGGCGTCATCAGCCATGCGTGCGGGTATGGGCGTGATGATGATGACGGGGGTGGTGGTGACGGACGTGCCGCTTGGAACGATGATGATGTCCCATCTTGGCGTTGGCGTTCAGCACTTTCGATTTGAGGGTAACCGTCTTGGCCGCCGGGGCCTGGCTTGTGCGGGCGGTGCCGGCCATCGCAGGCGCAACAAGCACGGAAGCCGCGAGCAGCGCGGCGGAAAGGGTCTTGAGCATGGACTGGTCTCCTTGAAGCGTGGATCGCCGAGGTCGCCGTCCGGATGGCCGGGCTCTTCGATCAGACACCCACCATGAGACCGCGCCGCTGAACGCGCGCTGAAGCGCGGCGGGGGTCTTTGTTCACCTTGATGAACGTTTGCTCATATCGGTGACGGAATGCATGGCATCTGCACGTAAGAGAAAATGCGACCGCCGGAGCCCTGCCCTTTCGCTAACCATGGGCAGACCCGGGCCTCGACACGCGACCGCAAAGCGCGGTTAAGTGCGACCTCAACAACCGGCGCGGCCGGATACGACACCAGCCTTCGAAACATCATGACCTCACCCCGACCGTACGACCGGATCGCCTTTGTCGCGGGCGCAAGCCCTGAAGCCCAGCAGGCGCTGACCGAACTGGTTGCGATTTACGGCAATCACGATCCCGCGGACGCCGATGTGCTGGTTGCGCTCGGCGGCGACGGATTGATGCTGCAAACGCTGCATCGGAACATGCGGTCCGGCAAGCCGATCTACGGCATGCACCGGGGGACCGTCGGATTTCTGATGAACGAATACAGCCGGGACGCTCTGCGCGCCCGCCTCGCTGCCGCGACCGACACCGTGATCCACCCGCTCCTGATGCGCGCGACCGATGTCCACGGTGCCGTTCACATCCATCACGCCATCAACGAAGTGTCGCTGTTTCGTCAGGCCCATCAGGCCGCGCGGCTGCGCATCCTGATCGATGAGCGCGAGCGCATGGCCGAGCTTATCGCCGATGGCGTCATGGTCGCGACGCCGGCGGGCTCCACCGCCTACAACCTGTCGGCGCAGGGACCGATCCTGCCGATCAACGCCGCGTTGCTGGCGCTGACCCCGATCAGCCCGTTTCGGCCGCGGCGCTGGCGCGGCGCGCTGCTGCCGGATACCGCGGTCGTTGCGATCGAGGTGCTCGAAGAGGAAAAGCGCCCCGTAGCCGCCGTTGCCGACCACGACGAAGCCCGCAACGTCCGCCGCGTCGAGATCCTGTCCGACAAGACGATTGCGATGCGCATGCTGTTCGATCCCGGCCATAGCCTGGAGGAACGGATCCTGCGCGAGCAGTTCGGCTATTAGAGCATTTTCGAGCGAAGCATGTCCTCGGGCTTCACCCGGGGATGGAGACCGGTTCGCGTCAAGAAAACGCGTCAAATCAAAATCATAGAGCCACCGCTTCTGATTCCATCAGAAGCGGACTCAAGAACGCCGTCGCTGCCCGACCGGAGGAAGCCGGCAACCATTCGTTAACGGCGTCGGCATATAGTTAATGGTGGGTATACCGGATCCGCATCCCACCATGTACGGCATCGACTTCAACAAGCTGCGATTCCTCGTCTGCGACGACAATGCGCACATGCGGCGCATCCTGCGCACCCTGCTGCATTCGTTCGGCGCGCGCGAAGTCTACGAGGCCGAAGACGGCGCCACCGCGCTCGAAATGTATACCCATTATGTTCCCGACATTGTCATCACCGACTGGGCGATGCCGATCTTCGACGGCATCGAGCTTGCGCAGATGATCCGTCAGCCGGAATCGAAAGGAAATCCGTTCGCGCCGATCATCATGCTGACCGGACATTCGGAGAAGCGGCGCGTCACCGTTGCGCGCGATGCGGGCGTCACCGAATTCCTGGCGAAGCCGATTTCGGCCAAGGGTCTCTATCAGCGGATCCTCAACGTCGTGGTCTCGCCGCGGCCCTTCATCAAGACCAAGAACTATTTCGGTCCCGACCGCCGGCGCAACACCAGCAACGCCTATATCGGCCCGGAGCGCCGCGGCACCAAGGAGCCCGAAGTCATTCCACATCCATCGCTTCTGGATAAAGCCCGGACCCCGGGTTAGAGCCTGATTCAACTGCATTGAATTAGGCTCCAACCCTATCTTTTTGATCGAGCATGATCTTATCCGAAAACCGGTTTCCACTTTTCGGGATCATGCTCCAGCGAGCAGCGCCATGCAGAAGGAAGATTCTCCAGAGCTGAAGGTCGAGGCGTTCGCCGACCATCACGTCATCACGCCGCCCAATCGGCTGCGCAAAGTGGTGCGTCTTGTCGACGAAAAGACTTTCGAGGATCCGGTCGCACGCGCCGAGAAGGCGCTTGCGGCATTGTCCAACGAATTCTCCAGTTGGATGGCGATCGAGCGAGACCGCCTTACCGCCGCTCACGCGGCCATCGTCAAGGACGGATTCACCCCGGCCACGCGTGACGAACTGTTTCGCGCCGCGCACGACATCAAGGGTGATGCCGCGACCTTCGGCTATCCCTTCGCCGCCGCCGGAGCCGAAAGCCTCTGCCGCATCATCGAGCATTCGCCCGCCCTCGAGCGCGTGCCTGCGGAACTGATCGCCTATCACATCAACGCGATCCAGGCGATCGTGCGCGAGCACACCAGCCCCGGCACCGAGGCCATGGCACAGGAGATCAATCGCAAACTCCGCCTCGTGGCCGACGAATATCTCGCCGCCGTCAACCGCGACCGGCCCGAGCACCTCGAAGCCATCCTCGCGCCAAGCATCGCGCCGGTGGAATAGCATCCGGTCGTCCCTGCGGACGCGGGAATCCATATTCGTCAAATTTCGCTGGTCATCTTTCCCCGTTTCCGTGAAACGGTGAAAGACTCTGCCTTTTTTGATTTGGACGCGTGGCTTCGCGAACCCGTCTCCATCCCCGGGTCAAGCCCGAGGACATGCTTCGTCGAAAACGCCAAGTGATCGCTGGTATTCCGTCGCCGAAATCACGACGGGCAGGTCCCAATGTCCGCAGGACGACGATGATTTCGTTACGCAGCCGCGAGCAGATCGCTGAGCAACGGCTCGCTGCGGGCTCGCGGTGACATCACGGGCTCTTCGAACCTCGGCTCCCAGGACGCGGACTCGCACGGCGTCGGCTCATCAAACCTTGGTTCGACGCGCCCGGGTTCGCAAGACATACCCGCGCAAGGCTCCATCTCGTAAAGCTCGGCTTCGCAAGGTTCTGCATCGTAAGGATCTGCCTCGCAGAACTCCATTTGGTAAGACCACGCTTCGTGAGACTCCGCCTCGTCAAACACGGATTCATCCGGCTCACGATCGGCGGGCCGAGCCTTGAACCTGAAGCGATCGAAGAAGCGCGGCCTGTCGGACACAGGTTGGCAGTACTCTTCGCGGAAATCCGGCTCATACCATTCGGGTTCGGATACCTCCGCCTCGCAAACTGGAGCCTCCTCAAACATCGGCTCCGCGGCTCGTTCCGCAACCAGCTCGTCGCAGAACACGCGCGCCTCCTCGCGTGCCGATTCCGTTGCGAAACGCCGCAGCAGGATCAGCAGAGGCTCCGAAACCTCGGTCGGCGCGGTTTCGCACATCGTCAGAACGCGCTCGACCATGCGGCGGCGCAACCGCGTCGCACCGTCGACCGTTCCGACGAAGCCGATCTCGTCGCGCGCTTCAAGCGCGGCGCGAAACGCGGGGAACGTGGATTCCGGCAGCCCCGCCCGCGTCAGCAGTGCGGGAAGGCTCGCGGCGCCGCGATCGTGAACCAGTGCGACGACGCGGTTCAAAGGCAGGCCCGACAATTCCACCAGCGCATGGTCGAACAGCTCGTGATTGCCCGACAGCAGCGCGCGCAGGATCAGCCCGGCGTTGAGTTGCCCGGTGGCGCGAAGGTGCGCGACCAGACCGCGCATATCGTCGTCTCGGGCTTGAGCTGCGAGGTTGACGATGGAGCGATCGCGCGCATCATCAACCGCGCGACCGGCACGATCGGCACTGAGCCAGTTTTTGGCGACGACGAACTGCGCCAGCCTATCCGACAGCTTTCCGATCAGCGCGAACCGCGTGGCGGCGGGCAGATCGTCAAGTGCCAGCATCGATTCCCGGATCGCAGCGTGATGGCCGTGCCGTTCGACGATGCGGTCCCATGACATCGGCGCGATATTGGCGCCAGGATTTTGGATCAGCTCAAGGGCCGCCGCCGCCGAGCCCACCTCCGCGATGGCCGCGCAGACCGATACCGGAATGCGGGCGCGCCGCGCGACCGCGCATTGCACGTCGTTGTTGCCGGTCGCGACGATGTCGACCAGATCCGCATCGATCAGCAGCGGCGAATGTTCGAGAACCGGAATGGAAACCGAAGGCTGATCGACCGACAGCGCCTGGACGATGGCCGCCGGCGCGGTCGTGCTGCGCGCAAAGACCTCCGCCATCGCCTGGCGAACCAGCGGCGAGGAGTCGTCGAGTTGCATCAGGAGCGCGCCCTCGGCGGCCGCGCGATCGTCCTCGGAGAGATCGGAGATGAGCCAGGCGAGAGCCAGCGCTCGTGTTGCTTCCGCCCGCTCGCCCGCGGGAGCGGTGCGCACCCAACTGATGAATTGCCGAACGATCATGGTCTTTCCGGCTTACACAACTTGAGACGACACCGTGATCCGATGCCACTGTCATAGAAAATAAACCATGACGCTTAACAAAGGGTTCACCATAACCGGTTGCCTTCGTTGACGTTTCGTTAACGCGGAGATGGCCGCAGCGAAAGCAGGCTATACAGGCCGCCGTCATTTGCGAGGCTTATGGCGCCGAAAACAATCCAGGAGCCGCTTAGGAAAAGCTGGATTGCTTCGCTTCCGCTCGCAATGGCGCTCAAAGCAGTTCGACCGGTGTTTGTTTAGCCGCTATAGGCACCGCTGCGGTCGCTGAACAGATCGAACGGCTGGCGCGGACCGGCGTCGGATGAGGTCTGAGCCTCCGAGCCCGCCGCGACGGATCGCGTGCCCCACAATTCCTGAACCGCAGGCGAAACCGGCTGCGTGCGCTCTCCAACCTGAAACAGCGAACGGAATACCGGCTGGCCGGGCGCGGTGGATCCAGTTGTTGCGGACGATGCCGCGAGCGGCGTGACGCCGCGCGTGTCGGGCAGACGCGACAGGTAAAGCGCGTTGTCGGACGACGACGAGAACTGCGCTGCGGACGCGACCGCCACCGGCGCGGTGATGCCGAGCGAGGCCATTGCCGTACGGGTCGCGGGCGAGTTGGCGGCAACCGCATAGCGCCGGTCCAGATCGGCATAGACTTCCGACACGCTGCGCGCGCGACCATCGGGCTCATAGAAAATCGGACGGTTGGCAGCGGCGGCATTCGGAAACAGCCGCGCGCCCGATGCTTGCGGATTGTCCTGCGCATTCGCGATCAGCTTCGCAGCTCCACCGACACCCATGAAATGCGCCATATAAAGTTCGCTGTCGGTCGGACGGCGGCCGATCAGGCCGGTCAGCTTGAAGCTGTTGGATTGCGTCAGCACGCCGGCCATGGCGGAGGCGATGGCCGGATCGTCGCGCAGCTTGAGGATCGCGGCGCGCGTGGCGGGGTCGCTGACGGAGTAGCTGCCCGACGGGGATTTGGTGATGGCGTCGGCGTAGCCGTTGTAGCCGAGCGCGGGTCCCGCCTCCTTCACCGTGCCAAGCCAGGTCTGATCGATGAACTGGAAGAGACCCTTGGCGGACGAGGTAGGCGCGGCGGCTTGTGGATTGAAATTGGATTCCATCTTGGCGGTTGCGAGCAGGTATTCGAAGCTCGCGCCGGTGACGTCGGCCGCCTTGCGGATGGCGGTCGCGATCCCGTTGAAAAGGCCGGTCAATCCGGCGCGCGACGGATCGCTGGCGGCGTTGGCGGCATCGACGGTCATGGTGGTCTCTCGCTCCCCGCGAAACGACCGCTCGCATTTCAACGCGATCTCGGCAAACCCGCCGTCGATGCCGGCTCCCACCGGCAGCGGACGGCTTTCACTGCGGAGCAAGGTGGAAGATTGTGGTTAACGGTGCGTTAACGGACTAGGTGAAGTGTTCAACGCGTCATGGCCGGGCTTGTCCCGGCCATCCACGTCTTTGATCCGGCTCCCGTTTCAAGACGTGGATGCCCGGCATAAAGCCGGGACGATTCGATCAAATCTCATCGTGCTCTAAAATGGAGTCTCGCGCCCCTCAGGACTTCTTATAGACCTCGGCGGGATCGAACAGCCTGTCGGCATCGACAAACCTCACGCGCGCTTCGCCGCCCTCGCCTTTGGTCACCGTCCGGTAGAAACACGAGCGCCGTCCGGTATGGCAGGCGGCGCCGCGCTGCTCGACCTTGATCCAGACCGCGTCCTGATCGCAGTCCGTTCGCATCTCGACCACCCGCTGGACCTGACCCGAACTCTCGCCCTTTCGCCATAACGCCTTGCGCGAACGGCTGTAATACCAGGCGTCGCCGGTCTCGACGGTCCGCCGCAGCGCCTCCTCGTTCATATGCGCGACCATCAGCACGTCGCCGGTCGCGGCATCGGTCGCGACGCACGTGACGAGGCCCGACGAATCGAAGCGAGGCCGGAACGTGAGGTCCTCCTCGCGCGCGACTTCGGCTGAAGATGTCGATTGAGACACTGGAAATCTCTCAGCAAAACCCTCGAGGGTTGACGGCGCGATGTGGCTGTTCGCAACGCTGAGTCCCGCTTCTGATTTCGTCAGAAGCAGGAAAATCTCTGGCGTCAGCCGCCTCGCACCATCGACAGGAAGCGCGCCTGCTCCGCCGGATTGTCGCGGAACACGCCGGTGAAGCGGCTGGTGAAGGTCATCGCACCATGCTTGGCGACGCCGCGCACCGACATGCAGGTGTGCTCCGCTTCGATCATCACGGCGACGCCGCGCGGCTTGAGCACCTCGTCGACGGCGGCGGCGATCTGCGCGGTCATGTGCTCCTGGGTCTGGAGACGCCGGGCGAAGATGTCGGTCAGGCGCGCGAGCTTGGACAGCCCGACCACGCGCTCGACCGGCGTATAGGCGATATGCGCCTTGCCATAGAACGGCATCATGTGATGCTCGCACTGCGAGGTGAACGCGATGTCGCGGACCAGCACGAAATCGTCGTAGCCGGCGGTCTCGCCAAAGGTGCGGTTCAGCACCTCGGCCGGGCACTGATGATAGCCCTGATAGATCTCGTCATAAGCCTCGACCACGCGGCGCGGAGTATCGAGCAGCCCCTCCCGGTCGGGATTCTCGCCGATATAGGACAAAAGGGTCCTGACCGCATACTCCGCCTCGTGCCGCGACGGACGCGAGCGGTCCGGCTGAACGGCCGCCGCCATAAACTCCGACGGATCCAGTTCAGCGGGAGCGAACCCGGCAGGCTTGGCATTGTTGGATTTGGCTTCAACAGGTTTGACGCCGCGCAGCGGCTTGATCAAAGCGTCCATCTTTACTCCGTTCGACCGGCCTCGCTTGAGACCGGAGTGTCACCGGGCAGACGGGGCAGCGTTGGGCTACCGGACGCCTGAGTCCCTTGATATTGAACATTGCAACGCTCGAATTGAACTTCAATCCGGGTGCGACGGAAAATCGCCGGATTGCGTTTCCCGGCATTGGATACATATATAGGCCCCGAGGTTCCCGCCGCCAAGAGCGGCGCCCGCCTCGATAGCGAATTCAACGTTTTGGAATCTGATGCTGAACGACGTCTATAACAAGAGCATCATCGAACTGGCCGGTAATATTCCCCGCCTGGGCCGACTTCCGGCGCCGGACGCCAGCGCCACCGCCCACTCGAAGCTGTGCGGGTCCACCGTCAGGATCGATCTCAAGATGGATGGCCCCGTCGTCACCGACTTCGCCCACGACGTGAAGGCCTGCGCACTCGGCCAGGCTTCCTCTTCGATCATGGCTCGCCATGTGGTCGGGTCGACCGCCACGGAGTTGCGCGAACTGCGCGAGACCGTGCGCAGGATGCTGAAGGAAAACGGCGCGCCTCCGCAAGGCAAATGGGCCGACATCGCGCTGCTCGAACCGGTGCGCGACTACAAGGCGCGCCACGCATCCACCATGCTGACGTTCGACGCCGTGGTCGACGCCATCGGTCAGATCGAGGCCAGATCGGCCGCGCTCACTCCTGCGCAAAACTGAAACAGATCAGGCCATTCCGCCTGAACACTCTTACGGATTCTGAGCTGGCGGAGCCGCCACCGCTACACCGCCGGTCGGAACCGCTTCGGCGGTCTTGGTCTGTTTGCTGACGATCGTCCCGGCAGCAGCCGCATTCGCAACGCTTGCCGGAAAGCGATCCTGCACCGGTTTCGTGACAAGACCGGCAACGGGGGCATCCGTGGTCCCCCCGCCCGGCAACACATCCGCGACGTTGTCCGTCGTGACCAGATTGGTCGAACGCAATTCCGCTCCCGACAACTCGTGGAGTTTCTCCCACGGAGGAATGCTGAGCGCGAGATAAAGCAGATCGCCGCCGCCCCCCATGTCGAAGGTGTATTTGGCGAGACGGCCGATATCGCGCTCCACGATCATCAGATCGTCGGCGGAATAACTGGCGGCCCTGGCATCGTCGGCGCGATCGCCCATCCAGATCTGATGGACACGAACATGCGCGCCGTCAGGCACATAGCGGGCTTTGCCCGACAACAACATGAACGCGCACATGGACTCGCAATAGGCGTCCGGCAGCACCGCGGCGCGATCGCCGGCGACGGTCTTGGCGACCACGCTGGTCCCGACCGTCGTGCGCAAGCCGAGGTCACGCCAGCGTCGTCCCAATGCGATGGCGTCGTTGACCGAGCCGCCGCCGGAGTCCAGCACAACAGTCATGCCGGCGACGTCGCGTCCGGCGCTGAAATCGTCGAAGGCTTTCGGGGTTTCGGCGGTGACGATGCCGACCGCGCTAATCCAGTCCCGGCAGTGCGGCTCGCAGGCCATCAAGGTGAACCGCATCGGCTGCTTGCGGGCTTCGACCGTTACGCCAGGTGAAGCCGGATTATCGAGCGGCGCCGCCAGACCGGGCAAGGCGAAACATAAAAACGCGACGCACAGCAGCGCCCGTCGGCAGACCCCAGATGATTCCGCGCGCCTCAATTCGGTTCTTCCCCGTGCCCCGATCTTCCCCGATTCCAATGCACCGCCCGATGCTCGCGCCAAAGTTCGCGCGGGTGATTCTGGCATCGGGCCACTCGAAAAACTAGCTGCGCCATGCGTCAGCGTCCATACAACCTTTGCTACGTGTAGCAGGAAGAATATGCGATATCTTGGCACCGTGGCGAAATTGCCAAGTTGATGGTTCCTTGTGAGGAACCCTGCAAAGTCATGAAGCCGATACTGCCGAGTTCCAGACCCTGTCCGGATTGTGCGAGAGCCGCCCTGCGGCTGCCCCGCAACACCGGCCGGACGCTGATCTGGATTTATCGCCATACGTTGTCGCCGCTCGTGGGTTTCAACTGCCGGCACCTGCCGACGTGCTCGGCTTACGGCGACGAAGCGATCGAGCGTTTCGGATTATGGGCTGGCGGCTGGATGACGCTGGCGCGGCTGTTGCGTTGTCATCCCTGGGGGACTTCGGGGATCGACAACGTTCCGGCAGCGAAACCGCCCGGCGCCGCCTGGTATCTGCCATGGCGTTACGGACGCTGGCGCGGCGTGAACGATGCGGAAAATATCGACGGCGGAATTTCCGGTTAGAGCAATTTCGCTTCCGATCGGGACGCCTTAACGCGCGACGACCTCGACCTCGCCGTCGACGCCGTTGACGACCTCGAAGCCACGCTCGAAGACCTTGCCTTCGTTCTTGGCGATCACGCGATACTCGCCCTCGGCGAGGATCACCCGAGGAAACGCGCCGATCGATTCCTTAATGACGTCGCCGCCGGGTGTCAGCACCGACCATGCGGTATTGGCGAGCGCCTCACCTCCCTTGTCGCTGACGAGCTTCAAGGTAATGACCGCAGCACGATGCGAGATCGTCACGTCGGTCAGCTTCGACGCCTGCACGCGGATGTCCGATCGCACCACCGAGTTGGCATCGCCGTAGTTGGAGACGATGTAATAGGTGCCCTCCGGCAGGATCAGCACGTCGCCCGCGGTGGCATTAGGAACCAGCGGCGCGCGCTCGGTGCCTTCGAACTGGCTACCCTTGTAGATGCTGAAGGAAATCTGGTTCGGCGGAATCATCGACGTGCCGACGCGGCCCTCGATCCGCAGCCCGCCCGCCGGCAACACGAACGATTCCCGGTCGGTGTCCGGTTTCAGCGTCACGGGACGCACCGCGCTGACCAACCCCAGCGAAACGTACACCACATAGCTGCCGGGAGGCAGCACGATGTTGGGAGTCGCGCCGTGGTCCTCGCGCATCAGCTTGAATGCGCCGGTCTCATCGGGTCGATCGGTATAGACCCGCCAGACAAGTCCGCTGTTGATGACCGGCAGATCCTTGCCGTAGCGCGCCGTCAGCGACAGAACCCCCTGCGCCGGAGCGGGGAGGCTGGGCAGCGGGGTTGTCAGCGGCACGGCGGCGGCCGGTGCCTGGGTCAACGGCGTCGGCAGATTCGGCATGGAAGCCGGGCCGGAAGACGGCGCCAGGCTGATCGCAGGCCCCGACGGCGCTTCGGGAACGGGAGCCGGCGGTACCGGAGGCGGCCGTTCGCCGAAGAGTTGCGCGGAGGCTGCGTGCGGAAATGTCACAAGGAGCGCGACGAGCAAAGGCCACGCGCGCCAGCCCGACATGAATCGATGATTGCCCCCGAAGATCATGGCGCCGGTTTTTCCCGGAAAACACGGCAAATTCAAGCCTCACCATTCACTCATGACTGCATCCCGCTGTGGAATGCATAAAACCCGACCTCCCGGTTGAAACGTCCTCATCCGGTGATAATTTCTTCGACACGGGCATGTCTTTCGTGCGTTCACCGCGGCCCGGAGGAACGGAAAAACCGATGTCGCGGTCTGAAAATCCCGCTGTGCTTGAGGGTCCGAAAGGCCACGACCGGAACGGGTCGGGTGGCCCGAAGGCAGGATTGGACAGCATCAAGCGGCCGATAATCGGGCTCGCTCTCGGCGGCGGCGCCGCGCGCGGCTTCGCCCATATCGGTATCCTGCGATCCTTGATGGCGCATGGCATCGAGCCCGACGTCATTGTCGGCACCTCGATCGGAGCCGTGGTCGGCGGCGCCTATGCCGCCGGTCGCCTCGACACGCTGGAGGAATGGGCGCGCAGCCTGCAGCCCCGGAATATCTTCAGCTATCTCGACATCCGGCTGAACGGCTCCGGACTGATCGGCGGCACCAAGCTGACGGCCCGGCTCGAGGCGTCGCTTGGCCAGATCCGGATCGAGGAACTGCCCCTCAAGTTTGCAAGCGTCGCCACTGAAGTCCGTACCGGTCATGAAATATGGCTCACGCACGGCCGGCTGGTCGATGCGATGCGCGCATCCTATGCGCTGCCCGGAATCTTCGCGCCGATGCTGGTGGGCGATCGCTGGCTGGTCGATGGCGCGCTGGTCAATCCGGTGCCCGTCTCGACTGCCCGCGCGCTGGGCGCCGAGATCGTGATCGCCGCCAACCTTTCCAACGACGTCTTCGGTCACAGCATCACGATCTTCTCTCACGGTGCGAAGACCGAGGCGCGGGAGAATATCGTCGAAGCTGTTCCGCCAAAACGCGGCTTCGGCAAGTTCTTTTCCGCCGAGCGAACGGTCAAGCGCGAACTGTTCGGGGGCGGCGGCCGCCCCGGCGTCATGACGGTCATGACCGACGCGTTCAACATCATGCAGGACCGCATCACCCGCGCGCGGCTCGCCGGCGATCCACCGGACCTGTTGATCCAGCCGCGGGTCGGCCAGATCGGATGGTTCGATTTCCATCGCGCCAACGATCTGATCGCGCACGGCACCCGCGCGGCGGATCGTGCCATCGAAGCGATCGTCGAGGCGATCGAGACTCTGGCCCCGCCGTCTCCGAGCCCCGAGGCGGATGCAGGCGCCGACATCTGATATTGCGCGTGCTCAGGCGGTCTTGATGTAGTCGCGCAGCGCCTCCTGCTCGACTTCGAATTCCTGAACGCGCAGCTTGACGACGTCTCCGATCGACACCAGACCGACCAGCCTGTCGTCCTCCACCACCGGCAGATGCCGGAATTTTTCCGCCGTCATGACTTCCATGAGGTGGGAGACCGTATCCGACAACCGGCAACTGACCACCTTGCGGGTCATGGCGGCACTGACCGGTTGGTCGAGCGCACCTGCTCCGCGCGCGTGGAGCGCATGAACGACGTCACGCTCGGACAGGATGCCGTCGATGCGCCCTCCCGTCATGACGAGGACGGAACCGATCTGCTGGTCCGACAGAATCTTCACCGCAGCCGCGAGCTTGACGTCAGGCTCGACGCTCACGACCTGGTGACCCTTGGCGCTGAGAATGGCACTTACTGTCATTGTCGCCTCCCGCGGAGGAGGATCGCGCGGCATCAATGCGCGATCGTTGGTCAGGCGACAGTCGAATTTCTATTTTTCGCGCGCGAAACGGCGAAACGTTTTCTTCACGCGAAACGAATTTCACTTCGCCTGAATAGACAGCGATGATGGATGAAATCGATCAGCGCCGCAAGCACGCTGTTAGTCGCAAGCGCGCGTTACGGGACCCGATCCGCTCCGCCGGACGGCTCACTCGCCGCATCGCGCGGCGGACGAGGCACCGGATCGAACAGCGAAAACAGCACGAGGCCCGCCAGAAAGCCTCCGATATGGGCCTGCCAGGCGACGGAGCCCGGCTCGGCGCCGATTGCGACCGATCCCATCCCGAAGATGATGTTGATGCCGAACCAGATCGCCAGAAACGCCAGCACGCGCGGATTTTGCAGCGCGCGCATCAGCGACAGCGCCGGCACCTGGGCCGCGGCGGCGGCATCGTCGCTGCGGAACGACAGGAAACTGCCGCGCACGAAGGCGAAGCGGATCGCCGCCGCCATCGCGCCTGACACCGACGCCGATGCACCGATCATCGGCGCGATGCTGTGCTCGTGGGTCAAAAGATGTGCGATCGCGCCGGCGACGGCAGTCACCGCCATGAAAAGAAAAAACCTGAGGCCGCCGAAACGACGCGCCACCGCGCTGCCGAACGGGAGCAGCCACAGCACGTTGAAGCCGATGTGACTGAGGTTGGCGTGCAGCAGCGAATAGGTCGCGAAGGTCCAGATCTTGGCGCCGCTTCCTCCCGGGAATGCCGTCGGCAAGAGACTGGAATCGTATCGCTTGGGGATAAAGCCGAACGCCTCGATGGTCCAGTATTCCAGTTCGGGCGGAAGCGCCGACCACACGACATGAACGATCGCAAGCAGGCCGATATAGGCGGTCAGCGCTCCCGGCAGGGTCAGAATAGGCTCACGCCGCGGTTCCGGCGGGATATCTGAGGGAAGGTCTGGCGGAGAGTCCAAGGGCTGCGACCTGACGGCTCAAGCGGGCGATGGGCCGCAACCGGCGGCTCGGGCGGAGCAGGCAAACGATATAATAAGACTGACGAAAGATACCGTCAGACGGTGCTGCAACATCACTCGCTCTGTTGCTTGGGGCCGAAAACGCGTTTGAGCCCTTTATAGAAGAGCACCAAGGCGGTCAGGGCCGCCGCGCCTTTCAAGAACAGGATGAACATTTCCTGCAGACTTCGGGCGCTGTGATCCCTGTCTCTTTCCCTCACCGGAGGGACCTCTTCCTTCTCCGTGGCGGCCTCGTTCGCCTGAGCGGCGGGTCGGTCGCCGGGCTCGGAAGCCGGAGCGGCGTCCTTGCTCGGAACGGCCGATCGTTCTTCTTGAACGGCCGGATCCGGACTCGCCGAACCATCGGAACCGGCCGCGAAACAGGCCGATTGAAGACCGATCATAACCCCGAGAACGGACATCCAAAAGCGCAAGACTTTCCCCGCCTGTCTCATCCAGCGTTTGCCTCTGCCATCATCGAGTACGGGATAATCGCCGAATTGTGCTCTATCCGTCTCATGCCATTACCATTTCGGCCGGCATCGGTGCCGGATCGCGCCACCAATACCTCAATCCTGCCCTTGCTGTCGATCTTGGCGACGGCGATGACGCAGCCCGCAGCCGTCTACCGCGTGGACCAAAAGAAAAAGGGAGGGTCTGAGAAACCCTCCCTTACGTCTCGACCTTTTCGAGGGCGGATTTTTGCCGGACGAATTTCGGTAAGGCCGAAATCCGGAAATACCACCCGCAAAGACCGGCGCTGTTCGACGGGTCCCTGCCGCAACCTGGAGAAAAAACGGCGGGAGACCCAGTAATCGGATCATACCCGATTTCGAAGTCTCCCCACGCCGATAGTTAATTTAACGTTAACGGCACAAAGGCGCGCGTTGACCCCGTCCGGAACCGCCTGCGGCATGGACGCTGCAACACCCCTCCTGCACAACAGAAACGGAGCAGCAGTGCCCTGAAACCGGACAGAGATGTCCACTTCGCGCTGCGTCAGGACGGTTAAGCCATGAAGCACCCATCGAACCGGGCTTTCTACGCCTATTGGGACGAAAAGCGTGACGGCGAACGCGCTCCTGACCGGCGCGAGATTGAGCCGGCCGCGATCCGCGAACTGCTCGGAGACGTCTTCGTGCTCTCCTGCGAACCGAAGCTCGGCTATCCGTTCCGTGTCGCGGGAACGCGGGTCTGCGCCCTGCTCGATCGCGACCTCAAGGGAGAGGACTTTGCCGCCCTGTTTGGCGCTGCAAGCCGCGCCGAGATCACCGATATGCTCGGCGTCGTATCCGAAGAACTTCTCGCCGCCGTTGCCGGCGTGACCGCAACCGCACGGGACGGATCGATCGCGCACCTCGAACTGCTGCTGCTTCCCTTCAGTAATCGCACCCATGCGCCGATCAGCATGACTGGACTCTTGGCGCCGATGCAGCACAACGGGCAGCCGCTCGGCGAGTTCGCCCTCACCTCGTGGCGTTACATGAACCATCCCCCGCAGCGCTTCATCCCCCGCGCGCTGAAGAAGCTCGCGATCGCACGCGGCTTCATGGTCTACGAAGGATTGCGCTGACCCCAGGCCGATCCACGGTTGTACTGGGCTGGCGGGGTATTATTATACTTGCGTTAGGGTTCTCCGGGTAGAAAAGGGATTTGGTTACCGCTGCTCGAACCGTGCGAGCGGTGCTGTCCGCGCCGTCAGAGCCAGAACATCGTCATGCTCGTGAATTATGTCACTGACGAACCTGGGAAGATACCGGCGATCCGCGCGATGCTGGAGCCGCAATTCCACGTCGTGCCGCAAGTGCTGCAAAGCGACAACGCGCAGGCCGGCGCCAGCGGCATGCTGATGGTCGATGCCGACCTGCGCAAGCAGGACTGCGTCGAACGGATCAAACGCGTCCTGCGAGTCAAGCGGACGAACCCTGAAAAGATGTTCGTCGTTCCCGCCCATCTTCAGGTCATGATCGCACAAGCCTACGCGCTCGGCGCCACGACCGTGGTGTCCCGCCCGCGCGAAATCATTTCGAAGCTGATCCAGTTCGCAAATGACGAAAAGGCGGAGCACAACAATGCCGATAGCGCCTCGCCGGAGACGCAGAACAGCGCAACGGCCTTTGCGTCGATGTTCTCGACAGCGCAGGAAGGCAACCCGGTCAACTTGGCAGACGCCGAATATGCCACCTCGCAGATCATCACGAATATCGCGCGAAACGGTTTCAACCGGTGGCTCGATGAAATTCGCCGTCACCATGAAGGCACGTTTCAACATTGTCTGCTGGTGACGGGAATAGCGGTGGGCTTCGCCCTCGACCTTGGCTTTTGCGAAGCGGACGTGAAGCGGCTCGGGCTCTCGGCGACGCTTCATGATATCGGCAAGGCGCGGATTCCACTCGCCGTTCTCGACAAGCGGGGAGAACTGACGCCGGCCGAGGAAGAGATCATGCGGTGCCACCCCGTGATCGGATACGACCTGCTGAAAGACATACCCAGGATCAGCAGCGAGGCGCTCGACGGCGTCAGGCACCACCACGAGTATCTCGATGGCTCCGGCTATCCGGACGGCCTTGCAGGGTCCGACATCAGCGACCTCGTGCGGCTTTTGACAATCTCGGACATTTTCGCGGCGCTGATCGAACTCAGGCCCTATCGGCCGGCGATGTCGCGGGTCGATGCCTACAAGATCCTCTGCGGCATGGACGGCAAGCTGGAAGGCGCTCTGGTAAAGGCGTTTCAGGGTGTCGCACTCAACGGCACGAAACCGTCAGTCCGATCGCGATAGTCGGACAGCCGCTGGCTCGCTGCCCGAAAGTATCGCCAGCAGGCCGGTCCGCAATGGACAAATCGATACAATCGGTCAAAACTCGACGGCGACTCGACCGTCCCGAATTTTTCGCGTGGCACACACCCCAACCATTCTCGTCCTGGATTCCGGCCTCGGCGGTCTCACCGTGCTGCGGGAGATCGTCAAGGCGCTGCCCGGCGCGCGCTATGTGTATGTCGCCGACGACGCCTTCTTTCCCTACGGTCATCACAGCGAAGACGAGATCATCGCCCGCGTGGTGCCGCTGGTCGGCGAACTGATCGCCGCCCACGCCCCCGACATCGCGGTGATCGCCTGCAATACGATGTCGGTCTCGGTGCTGGGACCGTTGCGCGCCGCCTATTCCGTGCCGTTCGTCGGTACGGTTCCTGCGATCAAGCCGGCCTGCGCGGCATCCAGGACCAAGCGCGTCTCGGTGCTCGGCACGCGAGCGACCGCGCAGCGCGAATACACCCAGGCCTTGATCCGCAATCATGCGCAGGCCTGCACCGTGACGCTGGTCGGCGCGTCGAACCTCGCCTCGCTCGCGGAGGACGCCCTGCGCGGCAAGACGGTCAGCGACGCCGATATTCTGAGCGAGATCATGCCCTGTTTCGTTGCGGCCGACGGCGGCGGAGAGTTGCGCACGGACGCCGTCGTGCTCGCGTGCACGCACTACCCGCTGCTGCTGGATCGGCTGATCAGGCTTGCGCCCTGGCCGGTGGCCTGGATCGACCCGGCGCCGGCGATCGCCCGGCGCGTCGTCGATCTGCTCGGGCCGGACGACGACGGCGGTTGCGAGTTGCCGCCCGAATTGATCTTTACCTCAGGCCGCTCTCACGCGCTGACCGACGCGCTGGCGCCGTTCTTCGGCGGCCGCGTTCCGGCCTGAGTATCGCTTTCGGTTTTTCCGTGTGCCTACTATGCCGACGGGGAAACGGTTTCGCTGTGATGAAGATCACACAGCAAGCCGCCGAGCCGGCTAACAGCAGGTTCTCCCACCGAAAACCACTGGTCCTCCTGGTTCGTTCGCGATCGTCCCGAAAACGGACCAAAACAGGCATTTTCGGCTTGAAATCGGTTCTGCTTGGTTTGACAGGATAACGGTTTATCCGTAGAAAACCCCTGCGCGCGGGCCGGCTTCGGCCCGCGTTGCGTTTCGCGACCCGTGGTCCTGTCCATCAAGCTTGTGGACCGGGCCTGTCGGCAGCGGGTCTGACATGATCCCGAAAAGCGGTCTTCCGGTTTTCATCATGCGCAGATCATCTGCACAGGAGGGCGCGTTTCCTCAAACCATAAACTTTGAAAGAGGACGCGATGACTAAGCGCAGTGAGGCGAAGTACAAGATCGATCGCCGTATGGGCCAGAACATCTGGGGCCGCCCGAAGAGCCCCGTCAACAAGCGCGAATACGGCCCCGGCCAGCATGGCCAGCGCCGCAAGGGCAAGCTCTCCGACTTCGGCACCCAGCTCCGCGCCAAGCAGAAGCTCAAGGGCTACTACGCCAACATTTCCGAACGCCAGTTCTATGCGATCTACGTCGAGGCGACCCGCATGAAGGGCGACTCCGGCGAGAACCTGATCGGCCTGCTCGAGCGCCGCCTCGACACCGTGGTCTATCGCGCGAAATTCGTGCCGACCATGTTCGCCGCGCGCCAGTTCGTCAATCACGGCCACGTCAAGGTCAACGGCCGCCGCGTCAACATCCCGAGCTACAAGCTCAAGGTCGGCGACACCATCGAGATCAAGGATGCCTCGAAGCAGCTCGCGCTGGTGCTGGAAGCCAACCAGCTCGGCGAACGCGACGTGCCTGACTTCATCGATGCCGACCACAACAAGCAGGTCGCGAAGTTCGTCCGTATCCCGCACCTTACGGATGTGCCGTTCGCGGTGCAGATGGAGCCGCATCTGATCGTCGAGTTCTATTCGCGCTGATCTCTGCCACGGTTTGAAAAAAAGCCCCGGATATCCGGGGCTTTTTTATTGTCATATGGAGATGCGGACTAGAGCGTTTTCGAGCGAAGCATGTCCTCGGGTTTGACCCGAGGATGGAAACCGGTTCGCATGAAGAAAACACGTCCAATCAAAATCCAGAGCCCGCTTCTGATTCCATCAGAAAGGCGCTAGTCGTCGTCCCGTTCGCTCTTGGTGATCTCACCGCTCTTCGGATCGACATGAAGATCGTAACGGATGCCCTTGAGATCGGCCTCGAGTTCCCAATGGCCGTCGTCGGCCTCGACCTTGCCGAAGTTGGTGTATCCCTTGGCCGTCAGCTTCTGGATGACCTGATCAGCGGGCATCCAATCGGCCCCCGGCTGGTCGGCATGGGCGAGACCGGCAGCCGCCATGATGGCCGCCGCGGTCGCGATGGCGACATATCGTGTTTTCATCCCATGATCTCCCTGCAACGAATTGGCTTGCACGAGAACAGCCGTTCGTCGTCAGGGTTCCTCATGCTGCGACGTCACGCCTCAGCTCCACGAGCGATCATAGGTGAGCGACACAGATCACAGGTGAGCGATACAGGCGTTCTGCACGCTGCCGCCCCGCTCCGCGGGCAGTCGCGGCACCTCATCGCGGCGAGGGACGCGCCATCACCGCCGATCAGACCCCATCGCTGCCCGGATGACGCGTCAATACCCGGAGCTATGATCCAGCGCCACGATCAAACGCCACGACGTTCGCAGCGATAATCCCGAGCGCAAGAACCAGAAGCGTGTCAGGCTCAGTCGTCAGGCCGACGCCGGTGCGTTGAAGGTGATGCCCTTGTCGGAGAACAGCTTCTGCAATTCGCCGGCCTGGAACATCTCGCGGACGATGTCGCAGCCGCCGACGAACTCACCCTTGACGTATAGCTGCGGAATCGTCGGCCAGCTCGAATAGGTCTTGATGCCGTCGCGAAGGTCCGGAGATTCGAGCACGTTCAGGCCCTTGTAGCCGACGCCAACGTGGTCCAGAATCTGAACCACCTGCCCCGAAAAACCGCACTGTGGAAATTGCGGCGTGCCCTTCATGAACAGCACGACGTCGTTCGACTTCAGTTCGTTCTCGATGAATTCCTTAATGCCCATCATCACATCCTTATAGCCGTAAGCATATAGCCGCACGTTCAGAGGGCCGCGAGCGACCCTCCAGTTGGCATAGCTATAACCCGAAACCGTTGTGTAATAAAGTAAATTGCCGGGGAGCTGCCATGCGCGGTCCGGGCATTTTCTCCCATTGTGGCAAATCGAAAGCGGCCTGCGTCCTTCGCTCCGGCGCGCGCCTCATATAGGATGGTCCTTCTGCGGAACCCATCCTCCGGAGCAACGTTCTCTTCGAAACCGGAGATGTCCGTGACGAAACCAGCGTCTGCCGCAGCCGTGACGGCCATTTCTAACCTGCCGCTATTTTCCAGTCCAGGAACGCTGGCCAGCCGGCTGACGGAAGCCTTTCTCGCCGTTCGGGGCGAAACGGAGCGGCGTGCGGAGCCGCTGTCGCCGGAAGACCAGATGGTGCAGTCGATGCCGGACGCCAGCCCGGCGAAATGGCACCGCGCCCATACCACCTGGTTCTGGGAACAATTTCTGCTCGGCCAGCACAGTCCCGGCTACGTGCCGTTCCATCCCGATTATGCCTTCCTGTTCAATTCCTATTACGTCAGCGCCGGCCCGAGATATGCCCGCGCCCAGCGCGGCCATATCACGCGGCCTGGTGCCGAGGAGATCACCGCCTATCGCCGGCACGTCGATGCCGCGGTCGTCAAGTTCTTACACGACACGAGCGACAAAATGCTGACTCAGCTCGTGCCGCTGGTCGAAGGCGGCCTCAATCATGAACAGCAGCATCAGGAATTGTTGCTGACAGATATTCTGCACGCCTTCGCGCAAAATCCGACATCGCCGGCTTACGATGTGTCGTGGCGCTTCCCGACGCCTGTCGCGGGTGCCGGCGGATGGATCACGCTGAATGAGGGCATCCATACTGTCGGGCATCACGGCAACGGCTTTCATTTCGACAATGAGAAACCTGCGCACCGCGCCCTCGTGGGGCCGGTGAAGCTCGCGCGCAATCTCGTCACAAACGCCGACTGGCTCGCCTTCATGGACGACGGCGGCTATCGCACCGCGACCTTGTGGCTGATGGACGGTTTCGCCGCAGCCACCGAGGAGGAGTGGGACGCGCCGGGCTACTGGCACAAGACCGGCGACGGCTGGCAAGCCATGACGCTTGCCGGCTTGCGGCCGGTCGATCCCGACGCGCCGGTCTGCCACGTCAGTTACTATGAGGCCGATGCATTCGCGCGCTGGAGCGGCAAGCATCTGCCGACCGAGATGGAATGGGAGGTCGCCGCACGCGCGGGTCAACTCGAAGACGCGTTCGGCACGGTATGGCAATGGACGCGAAGTCCATACGCGCCCTATCCCGGATATCGCGCGGACCGGAGCACGCTTGGCGAATACAACGGAAAGTTCATGGTCAACCAGTTCGTGCTGCGCGGCTCGTCGCTGGCGACGCCCAGGGAGCACAGCCGCGTCACCTACCGGAACTTCTTCTATCCGCACCACCGCTGGCAATTCACCGGTCTGCGCCTCGCGGATTACGACACCTGATCATCGTCAACCCGAAATGCGTCGCGACGCGCCAGGGAGGCTGTCATGAATCTGCACGCTGCCGCTTCGGCCGGGACACTTCCCGACCAGACGACACCGGCATTCGCGAGCGACGCCATCGCAGGACTGACGCAACATCCGAAGCAGATTCCGCCGAAGTATTTTTACGATGCCGCCGGCTCCGAACTGTTCGAGCAGATCACGCGGCTGCCGGAATACTATCCGACCCGCACCGAGCTTGGCATTCTGCGCGAGCGTGCAGCGGAAATCGCTGCGATCCTTCCGAAGCATGCCGCACTGGTGGAGTTCGGCGCCGGCGCCGCCACCAAGGCGCGGCTGCTGCTGGAGGCATGCGAATTCGCCGCCTATGTGCCGGTGGACATATCGGGAGACTTTCTCAACGCGCAGGCGCGAGGACTGCGAAAGGACTTTCCGCATCTGCAAATCTATCCGGTGACCGCGGATTTCACCGCGCCGTTCGCTCTGCCCGATCAGGTCAAGGCGATGCCGAAGGTGGGCTTCTTCCCCGGCTCGACGCTCGGCAACTTCGAGCCCCACGAAGCCAGCCGCTTTCTGCGCGGAGCCTGCAGGATTCTTGGCGAAGGGGCGCATATGCTGATCGGCGTCGACCTCGAGAAGAACGAACGGGTGCTGTACGACGCCTATAACGATGCCGCCGGCGTCACCGCGCGCTTCAATCTGAACATGCTGGCTCGCATCAACCGCGAACTCGGCGGCAATTTCGACCTGTCCGCATTCACCCATCGCGCGATCTACAATCGCGAACGCTACCGGATCGAAATGCACCTCATCAGCAAGAGGCCACAGACCGTCCGTTTGCAGGGCCGCAGCATTCCGTTCCGCACCGGCGAGAGCATTCACACCGAAAGCAGCTACAAATACAGCATCGATCGCTTCACCGCGCTGGCGAAGGGCTCGGGCTGGAGGCCGATCGCATCATGGACCGATCCCGACGGAATGTTTTCGGTTCACGCGCTGGTATGCTGAACTCAGGCATCGCCTCTTACGCATCCCGATGCGAATCGGATCCCAGCGAGATCGCTTCCCACGCCGCCACGATCATCAGGACCGCCGCCGCGATTGCCGCAAGCGACAGCGGCGTGAACCGGGACGCGAATGGGATCAGCACGACAAGCAGGACGATTCCGACGAGATGGGAGAGTTGGTAGATGCCGCGGATCGCGTGCTTGAACAGGATCGTTCCGATCAGATAGAGCAGCGGGCCGCCAACGATGCTGAGCGTTTCCTTGGCCCCGACATGGCCGCCCGGATGCGCCAGCAGCAACTCGTCGCCGACGGCGGACACCACGATGCCGGCTACGACCGGCAGGTGCAGATAGGTGTAGGCCAGCCGCGCCAGCCGCCCCGAATCCGACGATTGCAAAATATGTTCCGATCCGGCTTCGGCTCCGAGATGGAAGTAGACCCACCACATCGCGATGCTGCCGACGAGCGCCACCACAAAGGCGCAAACAGTGGTCACCGTCCATACCGCCTCGGCGAAGGTCGCGCCGGTGACGACGATGGATTCGCCGAGCGCGATGATGATGAACAGCGCGCAGCGTTCGGCCATGTGGCCGCCCTCGACTTCCCAGTCCTGCGTGGTCGAGGCGCCAAGGCGTGGCGTGTGAAACCGCATCGCCGGGCCGGCATATTCGATCGCGAGCGCGACCAGCCATAGGGCGATGCGAACATTGCCATCGGCCAGCCCGCCCGCGATCCAGAACACCGCACTCGCGACAAGCCAGATCAGGATGCGGATGAAGTTGTTACGCTGGCCGACCGCCGTCGTCGGCACCGACCACAGGAAGAACAGCGTACGCCCGACCTGCATCGCGGAATAGGCGACTGCGAATATCAGGCCGCGGTTGTCGAAAGCCTTCGGAATGGAGGTCGACAGCAAGAGGCCGGCGAGCATCAGGCCAAACAGCATGATCCGCACCGGCGCGCGGTCGGGGTCGAGCCAGTTGGTGGTCCACGAGGTAAAGACCCAGACCCACCATACCGCCAGCATCAGCATACTGACTTGCAGCACGCCGAGCGGCGTGAAGTGCGCGAGCAGCGTGTGGGAGATTTGCGTGATCGCGAAGACGAACACCAGGTCGAAGAACAGTTCGACGTAGGTTACGCGGTTGTGCTGGTCAGGGCTGCGCTCCCGCAAGAGCCTGCCATCGTCGTTGGCGCGCGGCATCAGCCCCTCTGCGACGGCGCGGCGGGACTACTCCGGAACGCCGGTCTGCAACGCCAGTGCGTGGAGCACGCCGCCCATCTGGCCCTTCAGCGACTGATAGACGATCTGATGCTGCTGCACGCGGGACTTGCCGCGGAACGACTCCGAGATCACGGTGGCCGAGTAATGGTTGCCGTCACCGGCGAGGTCCTGGATCGTCACCTGGGCGTCCGGAATCGCCTCCTTGATCATCGACTCGATTTCCCGCGCTTCCATCGGCATCAGAGTGTCTCCCAAATCCGCCACATCTCGGAATCTCCGCGACGGCAGTTCAACTTAATATGGCTATCTCGTCACGTCACGCAGCTCGATCCCATACTCGCACGAACTTTGCCAATCGCAAGAGCGAAGGTAACCCGCGCGGGGGAGCGCCGGCTTGCGGCACGCGCTGCGTGCTGTGAACTGCGGTCACCCTTTTCCGGCCATATAGTCCGGCAGCCAGCTTTCAAAGCCGTGCTGCAAGGCCTTGACCGCGACAGCACGCTCTCCGGCGATGGCGATCTCGCGCCCGCCGGTCAGGCCGATCTGGACGCAGGGCACCCCGACCGCCCGGAGCTTGGTGAATACGCTCAGCAGATCCTTTTCGTGCACGGTGACGATGTAGCGCGCCTGATCCTCACCGAACCACCAGGCATGCGGCACGATTGCTTCCGGCGCGGCATCGAGAACGGCGCCGATGCCGCTCGCCATCGCCATTTCAGCCAGCGCCACCAGGAGTCCGCCGTCGGAGACATCATGCACGGCGGTGGCGGTGCCCGCATGGATCATGCCGCGCACCACGTCGCCATTGCGCTTTTCCGCGGCGAGGTCGACCGGCGGGGGTGCGCCCTCCTCGCGGCCGCAGACGTCGCGCAAATACACTGACTGGCCGAGCCAGCCCTGGGTGTCGCCGATCAGCAGGATCGGATGTCCCTTGGCCTTGAAGGCGAGCGAAGCGGACTTGGTGAAATCGTCGAGCAGGCCGACGCCGCCGATCGAGGGCGTCGGCAGGATGCCGCGGCCGTTCGTCTCATTATAAAGGGAGACGTTGCCGGACACGACCGGGAACTCCAGCGCGGTGCACGCTTCCGAAATGCCCTTCAGGCAACCGACGAACTGGCCCATATTCTCGGGCCGTTCCGGATTGCCGAAGTTCAGGTTGTCGGTGATCGCCAGCGGGCGGCCGCCGACGGCGGTGATGTTGCGCCATGCTTCCGCGACCGCCTGCTTGCCGCCTTGATAAGGATCGGCCTCGCAGTAGCGCGGGGTCACGTCGACCGTGAGCGCAAGCCCCTTCGGCCCGTCCTGCACGCGCACCACCGCCGCGTCACCGCCCGGACGCTGCACGGTGTTGCCGCCGATCACGTGATCGTATTGCTCCCACACCCAGCGCTTCGAGCAGAGTTCCGGCGTCGCGATCAGTTTCTCCAGCGCGTCGGCCATCGGCATCGGGGCTGCGACATCGCGGGCATGAACGACGGGCAGTTGCGGTGACGGCACATGCGGCCGATCATACAAAGGCGCTTCCGATTCCAGTTCCTTGATCGGCAGGTCGGCCATCACGTCGCCGCCATGCTTCACAACGAAACGCTTGCTCGGCGTGGTATGGCCAACGATGGCGAAATCGAGGCCCCATTTCCGGAAGATCGCCTCCGCTTCCTTCTCCTTCTCGGGCTTCAGCACCATGAGCATGCGCTCTTGCGATTCCGAGAGCATCATCTCGTAGGCGCTCATGCCCTGCTCGCGCGTCGGCACGCTGTCGAGATCGAGATCGACGCCGAGGTCGCCCTTGGCGCCCATTTCGACCGCCGAACAGGTCAGCCCCGCCGCGCCCATGTCCTGGATCGCGACGACGCAGCCCTTCGCCATGATTTCGAGACAGGCCTCCAGCAGCAGCTTTTCGGCGAAGGGATCGCCGACCTGCACGGTCGGACGCTTCTCCTCGCTGTCGTCGTCGAATTCGGCCGACGCCATGGTCGCACCGTGGATGCCGTCGCGGCCGGTCTTGGAACCGAGATAAACGATCGGCATGTTCACGCCGGATGCCGCAGCATAGAAAATCTTGTCGGCGTCGGCGAGGCCGACCGCCATGGCGTTGACGAGGATGTTGCCGTCGTAACGGGTGTGGAAGCGCACCTGTCCGCCGACGGTCGGCACCCCAAACGAGTTACCGTAGCCGCCGACGCCCGCGACCACGCCCGATACCAGATGCCGCGTTTTCGGATGCGACGGATCGCCGAAGCTCAGCGCGTTGAGGCAGGCGATCGGGCGCGCGCCCATGGTGAAAACGTCGCGCAGGATGCCGCCGACGCCGGTGGTCGCGCCCTGATAGGGCTCGATGTAGCTCGGGTGGTTGTGGCTCTCCATCTTGAAGACCACCGCCTGCCCGTCGCCGATGTCGATGACGCCGGCGTTCTCGCCCGGCCCCTGGATCACCCACGGCGCTTTGGTCGGCAGCCCGCGCAGATGGATGCGCGAGGACTTGTACGAGCAATGCTCGTTCCACATCGCCGAGAAGATGCCGAGTTCGGTGAAGGTCGGCGTCCGGCCGAGCAGCTTGAGGATGCGCTCGTATTCGTCCGGCTTGAGGCCGTGCGAAGCGACGAGTTCGGGAGTGATCGGGGGTTCGTTGGGGATCATTGAGCTTGAGCCCAAACTTTTGTCGCGCCTATTGTAGCTTGCGAGACGAATTGACTGATCGATATCGCATTACGTTGCGTAGGCGCAGCCCCTGTTAAGCCCGCTATTCGATCCTGAATGCTTTGCTTGCTCGCCTCCCAAATTTCAATCGCATCTAGCGTTTCTTTATCGAGGAGGACGAGGAGAACTGAATCAAAGTCGCCGGACAACCTTATACTTCCAACACGGCCTCGACGAGGATTAGCTCGATCAACCGCCCGGCCCTTTATCTGATATCGAACACAGCGACCTCCGATTTCCTTCGAGGCATCGTAGTATGGGGTTCTCGCAGTCTCTAGATTCAGCTCAAGCCATTTGGCGGCTTCGTACTCAGCAACTTCTCCAGTGACGCCAAGAGGCTTCTTGGTCAGAAAATAATACTCACAAGCGATTCGTTTGGCTTCCTTCAAAAGAAGACCCACTCGCTCTGGATCGCTCACGCCGCCCGCTCCAGATGCGCGACGAGACCTGCGAACAGCCCGCGGCCGTCGGTGCAGCCCATGACGTCTTCGACATGGTTTTCCGGATGCGGCATCATGCCGAGCACGTTGCCGCGCTCGTTGACGATGCCGGCGATCGACTGCGCCGCGCCGTTGATGTTGTGGGTGTCGCCGACCTCGCCCGACGGCGAGCAATAACGATAGAGAACGCGGCCTTCGCCTTCGAGGCGGCGGACGGTCTCTTCATCGGCAGCGTAATTGCCCTCGCCGTGGGCGACCGGCACGCGGATCACCTGCCCGGCATTGTAGCCGCGCGTGAACGGAGTATCGGACCGCTCGACCCGCAGATGCACGTCATGGCAGATGAACTTCAGCCGCGCATTGCGCATCAGGATGCCCGGCAGCAGGCCGGATTCGCAGAGAATTTGAAAACCGTTGCAGACGCCAAGCACGAGACCGCCTTGAGAAGCAAAGGCGCGCACCGCGTCCATGACCGGGGCGCGCGCGGCGATGGCGCCACAGCGAAGATAGTCGCCATAGGAAAACCCGCCGGGCACCACGACGAGATCGGTGCCTTCAGGCAGCGAGGTTTCCGCGTGCCAGACCATGGCGGGTTCCCGCCCGGACACGAGCCGCAATGCGCGCGCCATGTCGCGCTCGCGATTGATGCCGGGAAAGACGAGAACTGCGGGCTTCATGTCGTGCGTCGCCTAGCCGAGAACCTCGACGCGATAATTCTCTATCACGGTATTTGCCAGCAGCTTGTCGGCGGCGGCCTTCAACACGGCTTCCGCCTTGGCCTTGTCCGCGCCAGCGAGTTCGATGTCGAACACCTTGCCCTGGCGCACGCTGGCGATGCCGTCGACGCCGAGCGACTTCAGCGCGCCCTCGATCGCCTTGCCCTGCGGATCGAGAATGCCGGTTTTCAAAGTAACGGTGACGCGCGCTTTCATCCCACCCTCGTCATTCCGGACGATCCGCACGGCGGATCGATCCGGAATCTGGCCCCACTTCCTGGATTCCGGGCTCGACGCTCCGCGCCGCCCCGGAATAACCGATCGGAATCAACCCTTCACCAGCACCGGGCCGGCGCCGACGGGCCGTTCGTTTTCCATCAGGATGCCGAGCCGCTTCGCAACTTCGGTGTAGGCTTCCACCAGCCCGCCGAGATCGCGGCGGAAGCGGTCCTTGTCGAGCTTCTCGTTCGACTTGATGTCCCACAGCCGGCACGAGTCGGGCGAAATTTCATCGGCGACGACGATCCGCATCATCTCGTTCTCGAACAGCCGGCCACATTCCATCTTGAAATCGACCAGGCGGATGCCGATGCCGAGAAACAGCCCGGTGAGGAAATCGTTGACGCGGATCGCCAGCGCCATGATGTCGTCGATCTCCTGCGGCGTCGCCCAGCCGAACGCCGTGACGTGCTCCTCGGAGACCATGGGATCGTTGAGCTGGTCGTTCTTGTAGTAGAACTCGATGATGGAGCGCGGTAGCTGGGTGCCTTCCTCGATGCCCAGCCGCTGCGACAGCGACCCCGCCGCAACGTTGCGGATCACGACCTCGAGCGGCACGATCTCGACCTCGCGGATCAACTGCTCGCGCATGTTGAGACGGCGGATGAAATGGGTCGGCACCCCGATGTCGTTGAGGTGCTGGAACAGGTATTCCGAAATCCGGTTGTTGAGGACGCCTTTGCCTTCGATCACCTGATGTTTCTTGGCATTGAACGCGGTCGCGTCGTCCTTGAAATGCTGGATCAGTGTGCCCGGCTCCGGTCCTTCGTAAAGCACCTTGGCCTTGCCTTCGTAAATGCGACGCCGACGGCTCATTGGGATGTACCGTGTGTTGTTGAAATCCATGAAACTGGGTGCTCCGAGCGTTCGATGTGACCCGTGGCGGAGCTGCCGCGAAGGCCAGGATCTTGGATTAGAACAGGAAACAGAACAAGAACCGAGCCTGTCCGCAACCTAGCCGATCGGGCCACCCGGCACAATCAATTCAGGCCTTTACCGGGAAGTTTTACCCCGCTCCCCTGCGACCTTGCGTCCGTTGTTCCCGGATCGGCCAATCCTTATCTAGGTTGTTGAACCGGCTGCGGCAACGTGGCCGCTCACGGCTTCTTCATCGGCAACGGAACCGGAACCTGGCCATGACCACATTCGACAAACGTGAAGAAGGTTTTGAGAAGAAATTCGCCCTCGACGAGGAGCAGAAATTCAAGGCCGAGGCGCGCCGCAACAGATTGCTGGGATTGTGGGTCGCGGAAAAGCTGGGCATCTCCGGCGATGCCGCCGGTGCCTATGCCAGGGAGGTCATCGCCGCCGACTTCGAGCAGCCGGGTGACAACGACGTCGTTCACAAGGTGATGCGCGATCTTTCCGCCAAGGGCGTCGCGCTCACCGAACAACAGCTCCGCGTCCAGATGGACGCCCTGATGGCCGAGGCCATCGCGCAAGTGAAGGCGGGGACGTAGAGGCGCGGGATTTTTGCGCTATTTCAGCGTTATCCGGAACGTCATCGTTCCGTTGATCGTGAAACCCTCCTGTTGGGCCGAACCGTACTGACGGCTGGAGTTGACGTTGCTGTTGACCGATTCCAGCCGGCAGTCGCTCGCCAAGGTCGCTTTCAGCAGATCGCATTCCCGCGCCGCGGTCGCATAAATCGACTGCCGGGCTTTTTCCCGCAACTTTTCAGCCTCGCTACTCTCGCCGGACGGACCGGGCACAAAAAAGCTCACCGTGCTCTGGACACGCACAAAGCCATCCTGACGATGCTGCAATTCGACCACATCGGCGCTCCGCCGCGCGAGTTTGTCGAGCACCGGTGATTGCGCGGCGGCGGCCGTCCCCACCAGCAACGTGCCGGCAACAACGGCAAGCAGACTACAGCGTGTCATATGGCTTTCCTCGCGTGCGACGTTCCATCCGCGGGAATAACAATCGGACCTTGTCGTTTGAACAATCCGAACGGCGGAAAAACCAGCCTTATATTCAGGGCATGTTAACCGAAGGCGCCTGCACCACACTGATCCGTCCGGCACGACAACGACCGGCGCTATCACTCCTCCTTGAAGCCGTATTCGAGATTATTCCCGGTCGCGCCGTAATACTTGAACGGCAGGAACTTGCCGCTCATGCCGATCCTGACGCGATCGCCCTTGGGATGGGCGACGCGCGCGATCTCCAGGTCGAAGTCGATCGCCGACATGATGCCGTCGCCGAATTCTTCCTCAATCAGCGCTTTCAGCGCCGGTCCGTTGATCATGACCAGTTCGTACAACCGATAGATCAACGGATCGGTCGGCGGCATCGGCGTGCCCTGCCCTCGCGTCGGCACCTCGTTGAGCATCGCGATTTCCGTCTTGGAAAGGCCGAACAGCTTTCCGGCCGCCGCCGCCTGCGGCCTGGTCAGTTTCATGTGGCCGAGCAACGCGCTGACGATCAGGATTTCCGAAAACCCGCCGATCTCGCCGGCGATGTACTTCCAGCTCCATTCCTTCTCGCGCTTGATGTCGAGAATCTTTTCGGTGAGGTCGGAACGCTTCATCATGTCCTCCCGTCTGAAAACGTCTGGGACAAGGGCCGTGCAATGCACGTGCCATGGACAAGACAGCGACTGACCTGAGAAAATCAGCGCGGACGGCGAGCGATTGACCAGAATTTGCGCAGCGAATGCCGCTTGAGCGGGCACTGCCATAACCGGCGCAGCTACGCGCGAGGCATACGCGAAGCGCTAGCCTCAACCCCCTTGCCGTCGCCGTAAAATAGGATTATATTCCGTACATGACCCCACCGCACATACCTCCCGTCCTCGCCCGCTTCCGCGTCAAGCCGGACGAACCCGCCGAGGGCTCGACCGTTGCGGGTCCGCCCGCCGTTCAGGCAAGCGACCGGCCAAAGGGCACAAGGCGGCCGCATCCGGATTCCAGCGTCCGTGCCGTGCGGCACCTTGTGGAGACGACCACGCTGACCTTTGCGCAGATACAGGCCCGAACCGGCGTCAACCATTCGACGATAACGCTCTGGAAGCGCAATCATGGCTGGACGCGCCCGGCGTTCGCGGCGCGCCATTCCTATGACGTGCCGCTCTGGCGGGCCGGCCCACGGCAAAAGACGGCCGCGTTGACAGGACGGCTGGTTGCGATCGCCGAGCGGATGGTGCGCGAACTGGAGGAGAAACCGGACACCGACATCGACAAGCTGATGCAGGCGATGGAGGCGTTGAAGATGGCGCGGCTGGAGGCCAGGACCCGAAATCGTCACTGGCCTGTCATCGGCCCCTCGCGCACCGGCCGAGAGGTTCTCAACGAGCAGGAGGCGATCCGCGCCGCGCTGAAGGAAATGCGCCGCGGCGGCGTCGACATCGACCGCGCCCCGCAGGAGGCACTGGACCTCGTGATCGACGCCAACCTGCCGGTGGAGGCGGATCACCCGGCGTTGAGGCCGAGGGGACGAATGAAGTAGGGGTTCTGTATATGCTCACTGAAAAACGCCGTCAGCACCACGTTTGGAGGCGATATCTAGAGAGTTGGTGCATCGACGGAAGACTCTATTGCTTCCGAGACGGGGAAGTTTTCCCGAATGCGCCTCACAATCTTGCAGTCGAAAGTTATTTCTATCGACTGGACGATCTGACAGAGAGCGATCTGGCTCTGTACCGAAAGTTATTGATCGAAAAAGGCGACGCCTACCAGAAGAAATCGCATGAACGTTTCCTCAGTATGGTGATGGCTCCAATCGAAATGGCCGAACGAGTAAAGCAAGTCGAAAACAATCCGACGCTGTACCCCGTTCTGCAAGAGTTCCTCAAAACCTACAAAACAAACGTTTTAGAAGACTACTACGCTGGCATCGAGAGCGAATTTGGACCCATTCTCGGCAAGCTTCTTTCCGGTGATCTCAGCGTGTTCTCGAACGATGAAACGGTAATACCTTTGTATTATTTCTTGGCCACTCAGTACATGCGCACCAAGCGGATCAGAGAATCGTGGATCAAGAGTTTCGAAGAAGCGCCGTTCAGCATCGAGCGCATTTTGCCGCTACTGGCGCTTCAGTACGCCGAAAATATTGGACGATCGCTGTATTTAGATAGAAAGAAGATTTCGCCGGTAATACTAGACAACCCTACGGAAATTGCCTTCATCACTGGTGACCAGCCTATCATCAACTTGCTTGCAGTGGCTGACCGTCCGGCAACCGAGCTTTCATTGTACTATCCACTCTCCCCTACAAAGGCTCTCCTGCTCAGCGATGCCGGAAGGCATGCGATGGTCACGAATGACAGCTTTAACAAGGAATGGGCTGTAGAGTTGAACCGCAAGATCGCTGAGAACAGCCACAGTCAGGTGTTCGCAAGGGATGCATGCGCATTAAAGTTGTTTGTAAACATGAAAACGATTTGAACTCTACGGTTCGACAAACGTGTGAAGTCTAAAGCGCGACGCGGATTAGGTGTAGATAGCTGTATCGACGCACGGCAATATTTGTACGGTAGGAATTTTGCCGGATACAGCGGGTTCACACCTCCCCCTTCCCCATCCTCCCCGCCAAATCATCGAGCACCCCCGCCAGATCGGCCTCCACCGCCACCGCCTCGATATCCACCACGCGATAGCCGCGCTCGGCGAGCCACGCTCCCCGCGTAGCGCGATCCTTCGCGATGGTCTCGCTCTCGTTCGCGTTCACCAGTTCGATCGCGATGCGCTGCGTAAACGACACGAAATCCGGAATGTGACGACCGACCGGGGTCTGCCGCTTGAACTGGCCGGCGAAGCGGCGGTCGCGCGTCAGCGCTTGCCACAGGATTCGCTCGGCGTCGGTGGGATTTCGTCTGAGCAGCCGCGCCAGTCCACGCACCGTGCTGCTGCTGTCCGCGGATGCTCCCCCCGGCCCCTGCTCGGCCAGCAGCGCCCGCAGCCGCGTGGCCTGCGCGCCGTCGAGCACGCCGCCCTTGGCCGGGCCCTTGCGCCCTTCCGCGATCGCCATGACGACTCCATGGAGCGTGTGCATGTCCTGCTTGGTCGGCTCCATGCGGGTGAAAATGTTGCGCAGGTTCACCAGCATGGTGTCGCGCTTTTCCGGCGGGCGGAGGAATTCCACCGTGTCGAGTTCGGCGACAAGATTGTCGAAGAACGCCTGCATCTGATGTTGCGAGGCCCGCTCCGAACGTTCCGGCATCGCGAACGGCAACTCGCCTCGCGTCACCAGCTTGAACCATTCGTAGCCCATCAGCAGCACGGCCTGCGCGAGGTTGAGCGAGGCGAAGCCCGGATTGACGGGATAGGTGATGATGCGGTCGGCCATCGCCACTTCCTCGTTCAGAAGCCCGGCGCGCTCGCGCCCGAACAGGATGCCGACATGGCCGCCGGCCGCGATCTGCGCACTGGCCTCGGTAGCGGCCGCCTCCGGCGCGACGACCGGCTTGGCCTGATCGTGGGCGCGCGCGGTGGTCGCGAACAGCAGCGTGCAATCGGCCACGGCGTCGGCGACCGTGTCGAACAGCTCCACCTTGCCGATGATGTGATCGGCGCCCGCCGCCGCGCGCTGCGCCGCGACATTCGGCCAGCCGTCGCGCGGGTTGACGATGCGCAGCCGCGTCAGGCCGAAATTGCCCATGGCGCGCGCCGCCATGCCGATGTTCTCGCCGAGCTGCGGCTCGACCAGAATAACGGTGAAGCCGGTCTCGGCGATGCCGGTTTTCGTTCTGTCGGTGCCCGACATCTCGCCTCGTCTTTCACCTTACGCTTGAGATTCTGGTTCAACGGCGTCGCTCGCCGCGTCTTCGATTGCGCCTTTCCAGATTTTTCTCAAGTCAAATAACGCACTTAGTGGAATGGAGTTGAACTTGCAGGGGAAGATGAATGTATATGGCCAAGTTTCAGCCGGGCTCGTTGGGGGAAACGTCAGAACGTCTGGAAAATCAGTGCGGTAATGCCGTCCATTCGGCTTTCGCCTGCGCCGTCCCGATGCTATAGCCGGACACTTGCAGGTTTCCTCTCCCGAAGCGGCCCGATCTCCAAATGGCAAAAATCAAGGTGACCAATCCGGTCGTCGATCTCGACGGCGACGAGATGACCCGGATCATCTGGAAATACATCAAAGAGAAGTTGATCTATCCGTTCCTGGATATCGACCTGATGTACTTCGACCTGGGGATGGAATCTCGCGACAAGACCGACGACCAGATCACGATCGACGCCGCCAACGCCATCAAGAAGGTGGGCGTCGGCGTGAAGTGCGCCACCATCACCCCCGACGAGGCCCGGGTGAAGGAATTCGGCCTCAAGCACATGTGGAAGTCGCCGAACGGCACCATCCGCAACATCCTGGGCGGCGTGATCTTCCGCGAGCCGATCATCTGCAAGAACGTGCCTCGTCTCGTCCCGGGCTGGACCAAGCCGATCATCATCGGCCGCCACGCCTACGGCGACCAGTATCGCGCCACCGACATCAGGTTCCCGGGCAAGGGCACGCTGAGCATGAAGTTCGTCGGCGAGGACGGCACGGTGATCGAGCGCGAAGTGTTCAAGGCGCCCGGCCCGGGCGTCGCGATGGAAATGTATAATCTCGACGATTCCATCGTCGATTTTGCGCGCGCCTCGCTGAACTACGGTCTGCTGCGCGGCTACCCCGTCTATCTCTCGACCAAGAACACCATCCTCAAGGTCTATGACGGCCGCTTCAAGGACATCTTCCAGGACATCTACGACCGCGAGTTCAAGACGCAGTTCGAGGCCCGCAAGCTGACCTATGAGCACCGCCTGATCGACGACATGGTGGCCTCGGCGCTGAAATGGTCCGGCGGCTATGTCTGGGCCTGCAAGAATTACGACGGCGACGTGCAGTCGGACACGGTGGCGCAGGGCTATGGTTCGCTCGGGCTGATGACCTCGGTGCTGCTGACCCCGGACGGCCAGACGGTCGAGGCGGAAGCCGCCCACGGCACCGTGACGCGACACTACCGCGAACACCAGAAGGGCAAGGAGACGTCGACCAACTCGATCGCCTCCATTTTCGCCTGGACCCGCGGCCTGTCCCATCGCGCCAAGCTCGACGACAACGAGGCGCTGGCGCATTTCGCGGCCACGCTGGAGAAAGTCTGCGTCGACACCGTCGAGGCCGGCTTCATGACCAAGGATCTTGCGCTTCTCGTCGGCGCCGACCAGCGCTGGCTGTCCACCACCGGCTTCCTCGACAAGGTGGCGGACAATCTGACCAAGGCGATGGCTGGATCGGACCAGAATTAAACGTTCAAGCCGCCGACGGCGCGCTCCCCTCTGCCGAGTTCGGATTGCTGTCGGGAGGCGCAGCCGCACCGGCGGCGGGGCGGCTCTCCGGCAGGATCACAGCATCGGCGGTCTGCGCCAGCATCGCGCGGGCGATTTCGGTTTCGCCCATGATGACCGATGTCGCGCCGTGAAACTTCAGATGAGCGACCTCCTCTTCGGAATGCGCCCGCGCGATGATCGGCAGGCCTTCGCTGATGGCGCGCGCCTTGGCGACGATCTGGCCGCCCTCGAAGCCGTCGGGGATCGCGACCAGGAGACCTCGCGCAGCGCCGACATTGGCCGCCTGCAGCATGCCGGGGGCTGCAGCGTTGCCGGTTATGACTTCCACGCCTTCCTGCTTGAGCCGCTCGACGGTGCCGGGATTGTCCTCGATCACGAGAAGCGGCGTCCCCGCCTCGCGCAGCGCGCGGCTGACGACGCTGCCGACGCGACCATGTCCCACCAGCACGACATGACCGGTCAATGCCGACACCGGCAGCGGCACCTGCGGTGATTCCTCCTCTGAATCATTCGAAGGTTTTTCGCCATTCTTTTTCTCGACACGCGCCATCACGCGATCGAGCACCGCGAACCACAACGGATTGAGCATGATCGTGATGATGGCGCCTGCCAGCACCAGATCGCGCCCGCGCTCGGTCATCAGCGACAGGCTGACGCCGAGGCTGACCAGAATGAACGAGAATTCGCCGATCTGCGCCAGGCTGGCGGAGATCGTCAGCGCCGTCGAGTTGGAATAACCGAACACGCGCACGATCGCATAGGCCGCCAGCGACTTGCCGAACAGGATGATGAACAGCGTCGCCAGCAGCGGCAGCGGCTCCTTCATAATGATCAGCGGATCGAACAGCATCCCGACCGAAACGAAGAACAGCACCGCGAACGCATCGCGCAGCGGCAGCGTTTCGCTGGCGGCGCGCTGGCTGAGTTCGGACTCGCTGAGGATCATGCCGGCGAAGAATGCGCCGAGCGCAAACGATACGTCGAACAGCGTCGCCGCGCCGAACGCCACGCCGAGCGAGATGGCGAAGACCGCAAGCCTGAACAGTTCGCGCGAGCCGGTATGCGCAACGTAGTGCAGGATCCACGGGATCACGCGGCGGCCGACCACCAGCATCAACGCCACGAAAGCGGCGACCTTTCCGAGCGTCAACGCCATCGGCCAGGCCAGCGTCGATATCGCCACGTTGGCTCCGGTCTCGCCGTTCATCAACCCGGCGAGCGGCGGCAGCATCACCAGCGTCAACACGCAAGCGATATCCTCGACGATCAGCCAGCCGACCGCAATGCGTCCACGCTCGGTGTCGATCAGCCGCCGCTCCTGCATCGCGCGCAGCAGCACCACGGTGGACGCGGTGGAGAGGGCGATACCGAACATGATGCCCTTGCCGGTGCTCCATCCGAGCACCCAGCCCAGCCCCCAGCCCATCACCGTCGCCGCCGTGATCTGCACCACCGCGCCGGGCAAGGCGATCGCGCGAACCGACCACAGATCCTTCAGCGAGAAGTGCAGCCCGACGCCGAACATCAGCAGGATGATGCCGATCTCGGCGAGTTCATTGGCGATGTTCTGGTCGGCGACGAAGCCCGGCGTGAACGGCCCCATCAGGACGCCCGCCAGCAGATAGCCGACCAGCGGCGATACGCGCGCGCGCTGCACCAGCGCGCCGAAGACGAACGCCAGCACGAGGCCGATCACGACGGTGGAGATCAGGGGCGTGTTGTGTTGCATGGGGCATATTGTTGCATATGCGAGCAGGATGCCACACGGTTATCGGCTACCCATCGCCGCACCGGCCCAACTAAAGCATGTTCGTCCGTTGAAGCTCCGACGGGCGAGTGGCGCGAATTGCCTTATGAAATTCCATCGCACAATGTCACGGTGCTGACATCTTGCTGCGGACATCATCGGCCACCCGGAGAGAAAGGTGCGCCATGTCCAGTTCCTCCAGTTCCGTCGGTCGTTTCGTCTGGTACGAATTGATGACCAGCGACGTCGAAGCCGCCAAGGCATTTTACACCAAGGTCGTCGGATGGCAGGCCGAGGACACAGCCGCGACCGGCATGACCTACACTCTGTTCAAGGTTGGCGAGGTCCATGCCGCGGGCCTGATGGCGCTGACCGAGGATGCACGCAATCGCGGCGTACCACCGTGCTGGACCGGCTACGTCGCGGTCGATGATGTCGATGCCAGCTCCGACCAGTTCAAGAAGCACGGTGGCGCGGTCCATGTGCCGCCGTGTGACATTCCCAATACCGGCCGCTTCGCCATCGTCGCAGACCCGCAAGGTGCGGTGCTTGCGCTGTTCAAGGGCGCGACGCCGCAGCAAGCTCCTGCGTTCGGTGCGCCCGGCCATGCGGGCTGGCATGAATTGATGGCCGCCGATTGGGAAAAAGCCTTTGCGTTTTACGCCACGTTGTTCGGCTGGCAAAGGGCCGACGCAATCGACATCGGGCCAATGGGCAAATACCAGCTTTTCACCGCCGGCGAGCAACCGATCGGTGGCATGTTCAACAAGCCCGCCAAAATGCCGATACCGTTCTGGCTCTATTATTTCAGCATCGACGCGATCGACGCCGGCACCGAACGCGTAAAATCGGGCGGCGGCAAGATCATCAATGGACCGATGGAAGTGCCGGGCGACATGTGGATCGTGCAGTGCACCGATCCGCAAGGCGCGATGTTCGCGCTGGTCGCACCGAAGAAATAACTGCCGCGCATAAACGTCTGGCGTGAATCGTCTTTTCGCGTCTGATGAATCAGAAGCGAAAAGGCTCTAACCACCCATTGCCGCCGCGATGGCGTCCAAAGCCGCGCCCGCCTTGGCGCCGTCGGGACCGCCGGCCTGCGCCATATCCGGCTTGCCGCCGCCGCCCTTGCCGCCGAGCACCTCGGACGCCTTGCGCACGAGATCGACCGCCGAGAAGCGCGTCACGAGATCGGGCGTCACGCCGACAACCACACTCGCCTTGCCGTCGTCGCTGGTCGCGACCAGTGCGACGACACCCGAGCCGAGCTGCTTCTTGCCCTGATCGGCGAGGTTCTTGAGGTCCTTGATCTCGATGCCTTCGACCGAACGCGCCATCAGCTTGATGCCGCCGACATCGCGCACGCCCGCCGCCGCGCCGGAAGATGCGCTCGCGGCCCCGCCTCCCATGGCGAGTTTCTTGCGCGCCTCGGACAGTTCGCGCTCGAGCTTCTTGCGCTCCTCCATCAGGGAGGCGATCCGCGCCGGCATGTCGTCGAGCGTGGTGCGCAATTCGCCCGCGGCGGTTTTCGCAAGCTGGATGGCGTCGTTGGCGTGACGGCGCGCGTGATGCCCGGTCAGCGCCTCGATCCGGCGCACGCCCGACGCCACCGCGCTTTCGCCGGTCACCGAGATCAGGCCGATATCGCCGGTGCGTTTCACATGGGTGCCGCCGCAAAGCTCGACCGACCAGCCGAGCGCATTGCTCGCCGCGCCCTGCCGTCCCGTGCCGCCCATCGACACCACGCGCACCTCGTCGCCGTATTTCTCGCCGAACAGCGCCCGCGCGCCCGCCTCGCGGGCGTCGTCCACCGCCATCAGGCGCGTCGTCACCTCGCCGTTCTCCAGCACGACGTCATTGGCGATGTCCTCGATGCGGCGCAGTTCGTCCGCGCTGATCGGCTTGTTGTGGGCGAAATCGAACCGCAGCCGCTCGGGCGCGACCAGCGACCCACGCTGCGCGATATGATCGCCGAGCACCTGCCGCAACGCTTCGTGCAACAGATGGGTCGCGGAATGATTAGCGCGGATCGCGGAGCGCCTTGCGTGATCGACCTCCAGCGTCAGCGCCATGCCGGGCGTGAGCGTCCCCTGCTCGACGGTGCCGAGATGCACGAACAGATCGCCCGCTTTTTTCTGCGTGTCGGTGACACGAAAGCGAACGCCCTCGCCGGTCAGAACGCCGGTGTCGCCGACCTGACCGCCGGATTCGCCGTAGAACGGCGTCTGGTTCAGAACAATCGCACCGCTTTCGCCGGCCTTGAGGCTGTCGATTTCCCTGCCGTCCTTCACCAGTGCAGCGACCACGCCTTCCGCGGTTTCGGTCTCGTAGCCGAGAAACTCCGTGGCGCCGAGTCTTTCGCGCAACGGAAACCAGATCGCCTCGGTCGCTGCCTCGCCCGAGCCCGACCACGACGCGCGCGCCTTGGCTTTCTGCTGTTCCATCGCATCGGTGAACGAGGCCAGATCAACGCCGATGCCGCGCGCCCGCAACGCGTCCTGCGTCAGGTCGAGCGGAAAGCCATACGTATCGTACAGCGTGAACGCGGTCTCGCCGTCGAACATGTCGCCCGTCTTCAGCGACGCGCTTTTCTCATCGAGAATAGAAAGCCCGCGCTCCAGCGTCTTGCGGAAGCGCGTCTCTTCCAGCCGCAGCGTTTCCTCGATCAGGGCGCGGGCGCGCTGCAGCTCGGGATAGGCCTCGCCCATCTCGCGCACCAGCGCGCCGACCAGCCGCCACATCAACGGCTCCCGCGCGCCGAGCAACTGGGCGTGGCGCATCGCGCGCCGCATGATCCGGCGCAGCACATAGCCGCGACCTTCGTTCGAGGGCAGCACGCCGTCGGCGATCAGGAACGAGGATGCGCGCAGGTGATCGGCGATCACGCGCAGCGATGCCTTCATCGGACCGCGCGGGTCCGCGCCGGTCAGATCGGCCGCGGCGCGGATCAGCGCGACGAACAGGTCGATATCGTAATTGTCGTGCTTGCCTTGAAGTACGGCGGCGACGCGCTCAAGACCCGCGCCGGTATCGATCGAGGGCTTGGGCAGATCGAGGCGGCTGCCGTCCGGCAGCTTCTCGTATTGCATGAACACGAGGTTCCAGATCTCGACGAAGCGGTCACCATCTTCGTCCGGCGACCCCGGAGGCCCGCCCGGAATCTTGTCGCCGTGATCGTAGAAGATCTCCGAGCACGGACCGCACGGACCGGTATCGCCCATCTGCCAGAAATTATCCGCGCCACTGATGCGGATGATGCGCGAGTCCGGCAGGCCCGCGATCTTTTTCCAGAGGCCGAACGCCTCGTCGTCGTCGATGTAGACGGTGGCGGTCAGCCTGTCCTTCGGCAGGCCGAACTCCTCGGTCACCAGCTTCCATGCCAGTTCGATGGCGCGATCCTTGAAATAGTCGCCGAACGAGAAGTTGCCGAGCATCTCGAAGAAGGTGTGGTGGCGCGCGGTGTAGCCGACATTGTCGAGATCGTTGTGCTTGCCGCCGGCGCGCACGCATTTCTGCGAGGTGGTGGCGCGCCGATAGGGCCGCTTCTCGACGCCCGTGAAGACGTTCTTGAACTGTACCATGCCCGCATTGGTGAACATCAATGTCGGATCGTTGCGCGGAACCAGCGGCGACGAGGGCACGATCTCGTGGCCCTGGGCCGCGAAGTAATTCAGAAACGCCGACCTGATGTCGTTAACGCCGCTCATTGTGTTCCATCGCAAATTAAGGGCTCGCGGCCCTGAGCGCATATTCCAGCAAAGGTGGTAACCGGCTTTGCGAGCAGAATACGCGCAAGTTGGCAGTCGCATCTTGTCCAGCGACCGCTTTTAGACGGGGGTGGCCGGGCTGTCCAGAAAGTGTGCAGGAGGATCAGAGACTTGGCCGTATTAATAACATCCGTTGAAAATGCTGCATCCGCGTTGACAGTCTTGTTGAAGGCGTGTTTTCGTCCTATCTGTTTTGAAGTCGCGCCGGGAGAGATCGGCCACTTCCAGGAATGGAAGCAGGCCGGCGCCGAAGGAGCAACCGCCCCGGAAACTCTCAGGCAAACGGACCGCGCGACTCGTTAACATCTGGAAAGAGACCCTCGGCCGTGTGCGGTCAGGGTCCGCCGACGGGATAATACTCTCAGGCACAGCGACAGATGGGGTTTTTACGGGTTTTCAGGGAATCGTCCCTTTTGACCGCAAGGACCCCTGATGGCGACGCACGTCTCCGAAGCGCCGACCCTGCGAAAAACGCCCCTGCACGCCCTGCATCTGGCGCGCGGCTGCAGGATGGTGCCGTTCGCGGGCTACGACATGCCGGTGCAGTACGCTGCCGGCGTGCTGAAGGAACATCTCCACACCCGAGCCGCCGCCGGCCTGTTCGACGTCTCGCATATGGGCCAGATCGCGCTGCGGCCCAAATCCGGTAAAGTCGAGGATGCCGCGCTCGCGCTGGAACGGCTGGTGCCGCAGGACGTCGTGGCGATCGCCCCGGGACGGCAGCGCTACGCCCAGTTCACCAATGCAGCCGGCGGACTGCTCGACGACCTGATGGTGGCCAATTTCGGCGACCACCTGTTTCTGGTGGTCAATGGCGCGTGCAAAACTGCCGACGAGGCGCATCTGCGCAAGCATCTCGTCGATGCCTGCTCCATCGACGTGCTGGCCGATCGCGCGCTGGTCGCGTTGCAGGGACCGAAAGCGGCGTCCGTGCTGGCGAAGCTTTGCCCTGAGGCAGCCGCGATGCGCTTCATGGAAGCCGGGCCGCGTCCGATCAGGATAGCCGGCGGCACCATCGACTGCTTTCTCTCGCGCTCCGGCTATACCGGCGAAGACGGCTTCGAGATCTCGATTCCCGCAGCGCAGGCCGAAGCCGTGGCATCGGCATTGCTCGGCGATCCGGCCGTGATGCCGATCGGCCTCGGCGCCCGCGACAGCCTGCGGCTCGAGGCCGGCCTCTGCCTTTACGGCCACGACATCGACACCACGACGACGCCGGTCGAAGCCGCGCTGGAATGGTCGGTGCAGAAAAGCCGTCGCAGCGGCGGCGCGCGCGCGGGCGGTTTTCCCGGAGCCGACGTGATCCTTTCCCAATTCGAGCAGGGCGCAGCCCGCCGCCGCGTCGGACTTCTGCCGGAAGGCCGCACGCCGGTGCGCGAAGGCGCACGACTGTTTGCGGATGCGAATTCCGCCGATCCGATCGGCGCCGTGACATCGGGCGGTTTCGGGCCGAGCCTGAACGCGCCCGTGGCGATGGGTTATCTGCCGACTTCGCACGCTGCCGTCGGCGGTCTGGTCTTTGCTGACGTACGCGGGCAGCGGCTGCCGCTGCGGGTGTCCGCGATGCCTTTCGTTCCACATCATTACAAGCGTTGAGGATTTGTCATGACCGTTTTGTATACTGCCGACCACGAATGGCTTCGTATCGAGGGCGACACCGCGACCGTCGGCATTACCGATCATGCGCAGTCGCAGCTTGGCGACGTCGTGTTCGTCGAACTGCCGAAAGTCGGACGCCAGTTGAAGAAGGCCGAGGCCGCGGCGGTCGTGGAGTCGGTCAAGGCGGCTTCGGATGTTTACGCGCCGATCACGGGTGAAGTTCTCGAGGTCAACGACACGCTCAGCGCGGAGCCGGCGCTGATCAATTCCGACGCCAACGGCAAGGCGTGGATTTTCAAGCTGAAGATCGCCGACAAGAGCGAGCTCGAGGGCCTGATGAATGAGGCCGCCTACAAGGCGCACACCGCGTGAGCTTTTTCGTCAAGCCCGGCCATGACGCAAGTCATTCAATATTTGCAAATTTGCATCGAGGAGCATTTCGATGACCGTCCGTGAAGAGCCCGCCACCACCTTCGCGCGCCGCCATATCGGCCCGTCGCCGCGCGACATCGACGCGATGCTGGGCACCGTCGGCGCGAAGAGCCTCGCGGCGCTGATCGACGAGGCGTTGCCTCCCGCGATCCGGCGGAGCGCGCCGCTCGATCTCGGCGAAGGCTTGAGCGAGGGCCTGAGCGAAATCGAAACGCTGACGCACATGCGGGAGCTCGCCGCGGGCAACCAGGCCTTCACCTCGCTGATCGGTCAAGGTTATTCCGGAACGATCCTGCCGACGGTGATCCAGCGCAACATCCTGGAAAACCCCGCCTGGTACACGGCGTACACGCCCTATCAGGCGGAAATCAGCCAGGGCCGGCTCGAGGCGCTCTTCAATTTCCAGACCATGATCTGCGACCTTACCGGGCTCGACGTCGCAAACGCCTCGCTGCTCGATGAGGCGACCGCGGTGGCGGAAGCGATGGCGCTGGCCGAGCGCGCGTCGACGGTGAAAACGAAAGCGTTCTTCGTCGATCACGAGGTGCATCCGCAGACGCTCGCGGTGCTGCGCACCCGCGCGGAACCGCTCGGCTGGACGCTCGTCACCGGCGATCCGCTGCACGATCTCGACAACGCGGATGTGTTCGGCGCGGTGCTGCAATATCCCGGCACATCGGGCGTGGTGCGCGACCTGCGTCCGGCAATCGCCGCGATCAAGGCCAAGGGTGGTCTCGCCGTGATCGCGGCCGACCTGCTGGCGCTGACGCTATTGGCCTCGCCCGGCGAACTGGGCGCCGACATCGCGGTCGGATCGGCACAGCGCTTCGGCGTGCCGATGGGCTATGGCGGGCCGCACGCGGCCTACATGGCAGCGCGCGACGCGCTGAAGCGATTGCTGCCCGGCCGCATCGTCGGCCTCTCCGTGGATTCGCGCGGCGCGCCGGCCTATCGACTCGCTCTGCAGACCCGCGAGCAGCACATCCGCCGGGAGAAGGCCACCTCCAACATCTGCACCGCGCAGGTGCTGCTGGCGGTGATCTCCTCGATGTACGCGGTCTATCACGGTCCTGAAGGGCTGGCGCAGATCGCGCGTACCGTGCATCGGCATACAGCAACGCTGGCGGCCGGCCTGACGCGGCTCGGCTTCGCGCCGCTCAACGGCGCAACCTTCGATACGCTCATCGTGCGGGCGGACGATCGACAGGACGAGATCGTCATCCGTGCGCTCAGCCAGGGCATCAATCTGCGGATCAACGCCGACCGGACGCTCGGCATCGCGCTCGACGAGCTCACCACGCCGGAGATCGTCGAAGCGGTGTGGCGCGCGTTCGGCGGCGCGCTGTCCTATGCCGACGTCGCACCACACGCCTCCGACCTGCTGCCTGCCGAGCTCGGGCGCAGGACATCCTATCTGACCCATCCGGTGTTTCACGCGCACCGCTCTGAAACCGAGATGCTGCGCTACATGCGAAAGCTCAGCGACCGCGATCTCGCGCTCGATCGCGCGATGATCCCGCTCGGATCCTGCACGATGAAGCTCAACGCCACCACGGAAATGATTCCGCTGACGTGGCCTGCATTCGCGAGTTTGCATCCGTTCGCGCCGTCCGAGCAGGCGGAAGGCTATTACGCGCTGTTCGAACAACTCGAACAATGGCTGCTCGACATCACCGGCTATGATGCGATCTCGCTGCAGCCGAACTCCGGCGCGCAGGGCGAATATGCCGGGCTTCTGGCGATCCGCGGCTATCATGCGGCGCGCGGTGACAGCCACCGCACGGTGTGCCTCATCCCCTCCTCCGCGCACGGCACCAATCCGGCCTCCGCCAACATGGCGGGAATGGAAGTGGTGGTGGCGGCCTGCGATGCGCGCGGCGACGTCGATGTCGACGATCTCAGGGCCAAGGCGGCGCAGCACGCCGACCGGCTCGCCGCGATCATGATCACCTATCCCTCGACTCACGGCGTGTTCGAAGAGCGTATCCGCGAAATCTGCGACATCGTGCACAGCCATGGCGGCCAGGTCTATCTCGACGGCGCCAACATGAACGCGCAGGTCGGCCTGGCGCGGCCCGGCGATTACGGCGCCGACGTCAGCCACCTCAACCTGCACAAGACCTTCTGCATTCCGCACGGCGGCGGCGGTCCGGGCATGGGCCCGATCGGCGTGAAAGCGCACCTCGCGCCCTTCCTTCCCGGCCATCCCGTAACCGATGGCGCAACACCGTCCGCGGTCGGCCCGGTCTCGGCCGCGCCATTCGGCTCGGCCTCGATCCTGACCATCTCCTACATCTACGTTTTGATGATGGGCGGCGAAGGCCTGACGCGGGCCACCGAAGTGGCGATCCTCAACGCCAACTATATTGCGCAGCGCCTCGATCCGCACTTTCCGGTGCTGTACCGCAACGTGAAGGGCCGCGTCGCGCATGAATGCATCATCGATACCCGCCCGCTAAAGGCCAAAACCGGCGTCACCGTCGACGATATCGCCAAACGGCTGATCGACTACGGCTTCCACGCCCCGACCATGAGTTTTCCGGTGCCGGGAACGCTGATGATCGAGCCGACCGAATCGGAGGCGAAAGCGGAACTCGATCGATTCTGTGACGCCATGATCGCGATCCGGAACGAGATCGCAGAAATCGAGGCCGGACACTGGAGCGTCGAGGCCTCGCCGCTCCGCCATGCGCCGCATACGGTGCACCACATTGCCGAGGATAACTGGTCGCGGTCCTACAGCCGCGCCCAGGGCTGCTTCCCGGCGGGCACATCGCGCTCGGACAAATACTGGCCGCCGGTCGGACGGGTCGACAATGCCTACGGCGACCGCAACCTGGTCTGCTCCTGTCCACCGCTGGAAGATTACGCCCAGGCTGCGGAGTAACAAACCTCAACTCGCACCTGCTTTCCACTCGACCGGGGAGTTACGTAACGGCGAGCCGTTGCGCGCTGAGGATGTCCTCTGAGGGTGATGAAAAACAAAAACGGACGCTGGGGATGTCGGCAACTCAACATCCACAGCGCCCGTTTGCTTCCGAGAGGCGCGAGACGCTTCCGCAAAGGATTCCCGTCTTTGCGGATCGCACCGTACCCGGGCTGCACCAGCCCGAGTCCCGGAAATAACCAAGCCGACCAACTCAGTCCTCGGCCGGCTCCTCGTCGTCATCATCACGCTCGGGGCTGCCGGCCAGAATCTGCTCGGCGATAAGCCCTGAATTCTGGCGGATCGCCATTTCGATCTTGGCGGTGATGTCGGGATTGGCCCGCAAAAACGCCTTCGCGTTCTCGCGTCCCTGCCCCATGCGTTGGCTGTCATAGGAGAACCAGGCGCCGGATTTTTCGACGATGCCCGCCTTGACGCCGAGATCGAGGATCTCTCCCATCTTGGAGATACCCTCGCCATACATGATGTCGAACTCGACCTGCTTGAAAGGCGGCGCCAGCTTGTTCTTCACCACCTTGACGCGGGTCTGGTTGCCGACGACCTCGTCGCGCTCCTTGATCGCGCCGATGCGGCGAATGTCGAGGCGCACGGACGCATAGAATTTCAGCGCGTTGCCGCCGGTGGTGGTTTCCGGCGATCCGTACATCACCCCGATTTTCATGCGGATCTGGTTGATGAAGATCACCATGGTATTGGACTTGTTGATCGAGGCGGTGAGCTTGCGAAGGGCCTGGCTCATCAGCCGCGCCTGCAGTCCGGGCAGCGCATCGCCCATCTCGCCCTCAAGCTCGGCGCGCGGCACCAGCGCCGCGACCGAATCGATGATCAACACGTCCACCGCGCCGGAGCGCACCAGCGTATCGGCGATTTCCAGCGCCTGCTCGCCGTGATCGGGCTGCGAGATCAGGAGATCGTCGACATTGACGCCAAGCTTGCGGGCGTAAACCGGATCGAGCGCATGCTCAGCGTCGATGAAGGCGCAGATGCCGCCCTTTTTTTGTGCCTCGGCGACCGCATGCAGCGCGAGCGTGGTTTTGCCTGAGGACTCCGGCCCGTAGACCTCCACGATGCGTCCCTTGGGCAGGCCGCCGACGCCGAGCGCGATGTCGAGCCCGAGCGAACCCGAGGAAATCACCTCGACGTCCATCGACTTGTCGTTCTTGCCGAGCTTCATCACCGAGCCCTTGCCGAACTGGCGCTCGATCTGGGAGAGCGCGGCGGACAGGGCCTTCGACTTATCCATGGAGGATCCTTCGACGATACGCAGGGCAGCTTGAGACATGGGCCGGGCTCCTTATGAACGGGATTCGCGGAGGGGACAACGAATGGCCGTGAATGATCAGGTGGAACCTATGTACCCCATTTGTTCTAAGTTCGCAATATGTTCTTTTCTTTAGTTCGGAATACATTGGCTTATTTAATTCTCCTGCCGCAGGTGGCCGGTGGATTTTGGCAAGGACGGCTTCACCGCCGCAGGAAAATGCCCGTCTCATGAACGGCCTCTTCCCAAATACAATGACCGGTTCAATCGAACCGCCAACCGCCAGTTCTAATTTTATCTTAAGACTCTGGTGTCAACCTACCGTCATGAAGATGATTTTCGCGCTGGCAGTCGCGCTGGTTGTGATCAACCAGTGGGATCAGAATTACAACAACGGGACATTGACCCGTGCCGGCTTCTCATTGGCAAGAGCTCTCGGTCACTCATTCGGCATTTATATATAGAGCGGCCGCCAAGTTAGATTTCAGGTCAGCAACGATCGAACCTCGCGGTTTAAACTCGCGGGTGCCCTCTCGCTTGTGACACGGCGAGAAAGACCAGCGCGCCGTACTGCGCGATCTCGAAGCAGTTGCCGGGCGGTATGGACTGCCGGGCTGCGATTGCCGTCAGCAAGATTTACATATCGGTCGGCGACATCCTGAACTCGCTGGGGAACTCCGCAGCAGCCACAGGTTTCTACAGTCAGACGACCCGCGTCCTGCGGGGCGGCTGCCCCGCTTAAGAGACGCGACTAAAGCGGTTCGCTGATTTCCGATTCAAAACGGATTCTCGCAAACCGCACGAATAATGCGAATCCCTTGTCGCGACAGCGACGGGAACGAAGCATGGTGCAGCCGCGGCCAAGCCAGGATCAAGCGAACTGCTCCAGGTGCGGCACACATTCATCGGGTGGAGCTTGCCGGCAGATCGCCCGAGAGCGGATCAATGCACGGTCATCCAGGCTCTCGCCTCGCGCTGCGCCGCAACGATCTCGGCCTCGGACATGAGCGCTGCGACTTCCCGACGCATCGCGATCGCTTCGGCGTGGCCCTTGAGCGCTGCGAGGTTGAACCATTTATGCGCGGCCACCAGGTCGACCAGACCGGCCCGGCCGCTAGCCCAGTACAAACCGCGTTCGAACAGAATATTCTGAATGGTGTCGGCGCCTACCGGCGCCGCCGTGTCGAAATCGATATGCCCCTGAAACATTTCTCTGTTCCTTTTTATAACCGCCCTGCTTCGAGCGCGGCCCCATCCACTTGTTGTCGCCCCCGCCGGTCCCGACCGCCGTTCACCGGCGTGCCGTCCAGACGCGCAGACCATGGCGGTAAAATTTGAAGAGCAGTTTAAGCATCGCGATGAATCGAACGTGAACGTTCCGTGCGGGGACCACCCCACGGAATCGAAAAAGTCTTTGTTATTCGGGGGCTTTCCTGATTTCGCGGAATTCGGTTTACTGTCGGGCTTGGCAAACCGGTAACCATCGCCAGAGCCGGTATCGTACCCGACCGGGCGGAAGCGCAGAACTACAGCGTTTCGATCGAATCATGTCCTCGGGCTTGCGGGGATAGATACCGGTTCGCGTGAAGAAAACGCGTCGAAACAATAATCCAGAGCTTCGCTTTTGATTCAATGAGAAGCGAAAATGCTCTGGCAACGCGGTGAAACCGCGCTCACCGCGGCGGCGGCACCAATTCAAACGATGGGGAAACAGCAACACCGGGGCTGAGCCACGCCGGTGGCAGGACGAGGGCGTCGGTGAACACGTCAGGACCAACTCTCACCGCAGCCGAGGCCGCTGGTGACTGCGGACATTGACATCCGCATCGAACGAAGACCGCAGGTGAACCCACCGTGATCTTCTCTCGGACCGGTTGTCACGGGAGTCCCGGGACAGACGATCCGACCGTTTGACCTGATGTCTCGCCGACACCCTCTCTCGTCGACCGGAGCCTGGATTGAAAATCTGCTCTTGGAAACAAACTCTCTCCGGCTCTTGCGACGTCGCCGGCATCTGCCGGCGATACCATAACGCGAGCTTACTTCTTCTTCTTGGCGACCTTGCGGGTCTTCTTCGCAGTCTTCTTCACCGCGCTCTTCGCCTTCTTGACCTTCTTAGCCTTTGCCTTCTTCGCCTTCTTGGCCATGTTGCCCTCCAGGGTTAGTGAGATGGCTTAGTCGCTGCGTGCACTCGGGAATCGAAATGCACATCCTTCGAATACACCAACACATTGAAAAAAACAGTGTCCCACTTAAGGAAGTGTTGACAGACAAATGCCGTCGCGGCGACGACGCATTTCAGGATGATGCGCGGATTCGGCGATGAGCGGCGCGAATAACCAGCGAAAGACCTGCGTCGACGAATGTCAACGTTTCAGGAAGTGGCTGTGCCGCAGCGGCATTCTGCATTTCGTAACGTAACGACATACGCGCATGATGCACGACACCGAGTCGCTTCACCCGTGAAGATCGTCGCAGCGCGGACTCCGAGTCGTAACTTTTGGCAACAAAAATATTTTCACGATAATCCGGGAAATTGCCATTCGGTCCCCGTGAAGGTGCGCTTTTTGCGAATCGTGAAATCCGATTCGCAAAACCAAACCAGCTATCGTCACCCCATCACAGTGTGATGCCGGCGCACGATGCACGCACACACGACTGCAATTTCAACGAGCAGAACGAGCGCAGCATCGCCCGGCGTTTCGCTCCACATCCCGCATCCTTCGGACAATGCAGCCACACGCCAGAGGCATCATCGCTTTGTCGCGACGATGCAACAGACTGCGCACAAGCAATGCACACGGCGTTGAAACGCCGGTCAGAGCATTTTCGGGCTCAGTGCAATCCGGCTGGCGGTTAGATAATTCGCGCGTATTCTGATCGCGAAACCGGTATCCATTTTTGCGGAATACGCGCTAGCGACCGGCCGACGACGATTACAGACCGAGCTTGGTCTTGAGCAGATCGTTCACGGCTTGCGGGTTGGCCTTGCCGCCGGACGCCTTCATCACCTGACCGACGAACCAGCCGATCATCTGCGGCTTGTCACGGACCTGCGCGGCCTTGTCCGGATTGGCTGCCACGATGTCGTCGACCGCCTTCTCGATCGCACCCATGTCGGTGACCTGCTTCATCCCGCGCGCTTCGACCAGCGTCCGCGGGTCGCCACCCTCGGTCCAGACGATCTCGAACAGATCCTTGGCGATCTTGCCGGAAATGGTCCCCTCGCCGATCAGATCGACGATCGCGGCGAGCTGCGATGTCGAGACCGGCGATGCGGCGATGCTCAGGCTTTCCCTGTTGAGCCGCCCGAACAGTTCGTTGATCACCCAGTTGGCGGCCAGCTTTCCGTCGCGGCGCGCGTTCGCAAGCCCCGCCAGCACAGCCTCATAAAAGTTGGCGCTCTCATGTTCGCTGACCAGCACGGCGGCGTCATAGGGCGTCAGGCCGAAGTCGCCGATGAAGCGCGTCTTCTTCTGGTCAGGCAATTCCGGCAGATCGGCCTTCAGCGCCTCCACGAAGCCTTGCGAAAATTCCAGCGGCAGCAGGTCGGGATCGGGGAAGTAGCGATAGTCGTGCGCCTCTTCCTTGGAACGCATCGCGCGGGTCTCGCCCTTGTCCGGATCGAACAGCCGGGTTTCCTGGTCGATGCTGCCGCCGTCCTCGAGGATGCCGATCTGGCGTCGCGCCTCGTGTTCGATCGCCTGACCGATGAAGCGGATGGAGTTGACGTTCTTGATCTCGCATCGGGTGCCGAAGGGCTCCCCTGGCCGGCGCACGGAAACGTTGACGTCGGCGCGCAGGCTGCCCTTCTCCATGTCGCCGTCGCAGGTGCCGAGATAGCGCAGGATCGTCCGCAGTTTCGTCACATAGGCCCTGGCCTGTTCCGACGACCGCAGATCGGGCTTGGAGACGATTTCCATCAGCGCCACGCCGGAGCGGTTCAGATCGATCGCGCTCATGTCGGCGTGCTGGTCGTGCAGCGACTTGCCGGCGTCCTGTTCGAGGTGCAGCCGTTCGATCCCGACCGTGATGCTGGTGCCGTCGGCCAGGTCGACCACGACCTCGCCCTCGCCGACGATCGGCGACTTGTACTGGCTGATCTGATAACCCTGCGGCAGGTCCGGGTAGAAATAGTTCTTGCGGTCGAACACCGAGCGCAGGTTGATCCTAGCGTTCAGCCCTAATCCGGTCCGCACCGCCTGCCGGATGCATTCCTCGTTGATCACGGGCAGCATCCCGGGCATCGCCGCGTCGACCAGCGAGACGTGGCTGTTGGGGTCGCCGCCGAAGGCAGTCGACGCGCCGGAAAACAGCTTTGCGTTGGATGTGACCTGGGCATGGACTTCGAGCCCGATCACGATCTCCCACTCGCCGGTGGCGCCCTTGATCAGGTTCGACGGTTTGACAGGTGCGTTCATGCGCGGCTTTTACCCCGGAGGTTGCGACGGGAAAACCCCCGTCCGAATCAATTGAGTCGGCCGCTTGCGCCCGCTCACATGCTGCCGGCAAACGCGCGGAAGGTTGGACTCGCCCGCAATGCGTCGCGCCCGGCGGCGATCACGTCGTCGACCTGCTGCGGCGGCAGATGGAAACGGGTCGGAACGGTCTCCAGGCTCGCGGCCCGCGCGGGATCGAGTTGATCGAAGCCGATCCGTCCGACGAACAATTTCAGATCGTGGCAATTCCAGCCCGGGCGCGCGCCATAACGGGCGCGGTCGGCGGCCGACAGGCCGCAGCGCCAGCGGATCAGCGCGGTCTGCCAGTCGCCCATGGTTCGCTCGAAGGCGGTATAGCCCGCGCCGACGCTGGCATCGATCGCGGTGTCCGCCGCCGCCTTGACCAGATCGACGCCGCTCGGGCCTTCAACCGTGTTGATCCAGTTGCCGGCGACGCCGGTCTTCGCGTCGATCACCAGAAACAGTGCACGCCGTATCTTGACCGCCTGATCGGGCGACAGCGGTCCATAAGGCGTACTCGCCGACAGCCGCGCGATGGTGAACCCTGCCAAGCCGTAGTTGTCGACCAGGCCGCCGTCGAGCAGCTTGATATAGGGGATTTCGCCATCGTGATAGCGGCTGACCGCTTTCGCAAACGCGCTCAGCATCGGCGGCGCGTTGCGGTTGTCGCGCGCTTTCACGATCCAGGCCGGCAGCGGATCCTTGCACCGGCCCGGAAAGGTCTGGATCACCACCGGCGCGAACGCAACAGGCACCGCTGCTGATGCGGCCACCGCGTTCGCCAGCGGATAGGATCCGAGGTCGCTGCACATCGCGCTGAACGCGGTCACGCCGAAAACAAAGGGCGTGCGATTGTAGATGTCGGAGGCGTTGATCCAGACCCGCGGGCGCACCGTCTTGCGAAGGTCGGCGAAGGTCGCGCCATGAAACAGGTTGGCATCGAGCCAGCGTGGCAGGCCGCTGGAGTCGTTGATGCCGCCGGCGAAGGCCTTGCCGAGCGTGGCAAGGTTGAGATCGGTCTGCAGCCCCTCCTCCGCGTTGCGCAGCAGAAATCTTTCGCGGAAGTCAGCCAGCGCCGCGCGTTTTCGCAACCCGAAATAGGCCGCGGTAACCGAGCCGCCCGACACGCCGGAAATGAAATCGATGCGATCAAGCATCGACACGCCGCCGCCGCCGCGCGCCGGTATTTGCGCCAACTCCTCCAGCACGCCGAAGGAAAAGGCCGCCGCCCGGGTTCCGCCCCCGGAAAACGACAAGCCGACCAGATCATCGTCGGTGGCTGCCCGCTCCTCGAAATTTTCGTGAAGCTGGCCCGCGAGATCGGCGCTGCTGCCCGGCTGGTTGACCGGCGCATTCTGGATCGACGCGCAGCCAAGCAGCACCGCGCAAAATCCAGTGATCGCAAATGCTGAACGCATGGCCGTGCAATCGCCCCCGCCGATGTCGCCATTGATGCGCAGAGCCGGACAGTCTCGCCCATGACAGGATAGCTGTTCCGCCCCGCCCCGTCTGTCTAGCCGCCCTCGCCGCCCAGCAATTCCGCGACGATCTGACTCCACTCGTCTTCGGATGAACCTTTCGCAAACGGCTTGTCCGCGCGGCGATACCAATAGGCGGCGTTGCCGATCTCGCGTCCGTCAAGCCGATGCAGATAGGCATGCACCCAGGCCGCCTCGGTGCCGACTTGCGACTGCACGAGGACGTGCGCCTTGTTCCAGTCGCCTTTCGCGGCCCACCACAATGCCGCAAGCGGTGCCGAAACGCCCTGCGGCGGCTCCGCGTTCGTCAGGCTGGTCTTGAAAGCATCCGGCGTCACCACCACACCTCCGGCGCAAAGCGTCCTGCCGCCTGCTCGACGATCTCGCCAAGCGAAAGGAGCGTCTCCTCGTCGAACGGACGGCCGATCAGTTGCAATGCAAGCGGCAGTCCATGAGCATCCTTGCCCGCAGGCACCGCGATGCCCGGCAGTCCAGCCATGTTCGCCGTCACGGTGAAGATGTCATTGAGATACATCTCGATCGGATCGGCCCCGGCTTTCTCGCCGATGCCGAAGGCGGCTGACGGCGTCGCGGGTGTCAGGATCGCATCGACCCCCGCCGCATAGCAATCCTCGAAATCCTTCTTGATCAAGGTGCGGACCTTTTGCGCACGAAGGTAATAGGCGTCGTAGTAACCGGCGGACAAGACATAGGTGCCGATCATGATACGACGGCGGACCTCCGCTCCAAAGCCCTTCGCGCGCGTATTCTCATACATTTCGACGAGATTGCGGCCATCGACGCGCGCGCCGTAACGAACGCCATCGTAGCGCGCGAGGTTCGACGACGCCTCGGCGGGCGCCACGATGTAATAAGCGGGCAGCGCGTATTTCGTATGCGGCAGCGAGACCTCGACCAATTCGGCGCCCGCGGCTTTCAGCCACTCGGCGCCCTGCGTCCACAGCCTCTCGATCTCCGCGGGCATGCCGTCGAGCCGATATTCCCTGGGAAGGCCGATCTTCATCCCTTTCACGGATCTGCCGACCGCGGCTTCATAGTCGGGAACTTCGCGATCGACCGACGTCGTGTCCTTCGGGTCGTGGCCGGCCATCGAGCGCATCAGGATGGCCGCGTCGCGCACCGTGCGCGCGATCGGCCCGGCCTGATCGAGCGACGATGCAAACGCGACGATGCCCCAGCGCGAGCAGCGTCCGTAGGTCGGCTTGATGCCCACGGTGCCGGTGAAGGCAGCGGGCTGGCGGATCGAACCGCCGGTGTCGGTCGCGGTCGCGCCAAGACACAGTCCGGCCGCCACCGCCGAGGCCGACCCGCCCGACGAACCGCCGGGGACCAGCTTCGCATCGGACCCCTGCCGCCGCCACGGATTGATCACGGGGCCGAAGCGCGAGGTCTCGTTCGACGAGCCCATCGCGAATTCGTCGTTATTGAGTTTTCCGAGCATCACGGCGCCGTCGCGCCAGAGTTGCGACGTCACGGTGGATTCGTAAGGCGGCTTGAAATCGTCGAGAATTTGCGAACACGCCGTGGTCCGCGTGCCTTCCGTCGCGAACAGATCCTTGACGCCGAGCGGAATGCCGTTGAGCGGCCCGCTTTCGTCTTTGGCAATCCGCGCGTCGGCCTCGCGCGCCATCGCTCTCGCCCGCTCCGGCGTCTCCAGCACATAGGCATTGAGCACGCGCGCCCGCTCGATCGCCGCGAGATGAGCGTCGGTCAGCTCAATCGCGGTGAATGACTTGGTCGCAAGACCATCACGGGCCTCGGCCAGCGTGAGCGACGTCAAATCCGTCATTTATCGACCGCGCTACAGAAAAATGGCGACAGCGTCCTGTCGTTTCGGGGATCGGCGGCGCGAAGCTTTTCTTCCGCCTGGAGCTGCTCGAAGACGGCGTCCAATACCGCGTCGGGATCCACAGTCTCCCCCCGACGCTTCAACGCGTCGAGACGTTCCATATAGGTCCGATAGACCTTCTCATCGTTACACAGCAGACACATCGGCTCACAACCTGTTATTCGACGACCTTCGGCACCAGAAAGAAATGGTCATCCGTTACCGGCGCGTTGGCGACAATCTTGTCCGCGATGTTGCCGTCATTCACCACATCGGCCCGCTTTTTCATCGTCATGGGCATCACCGAGGTCATCGGCTCGACACCGTCGACGTTCACTTCCTGCAACTGCTCGACGAATGCGAGAATCGCATTCAGTTCGTCCTGAAGTGCGGGAACTTCCGTCTCGCTGATCGCGATCCGCGCAAGGTGCCCGATACGGCGGACGGTAGCGGCATCGACAGACATCAAGGGCCTCGCAGGCGTCTAATTGTTCAGGGGCTGCCACCAACAGGCGTCACGCCTATAGCAGACCCGGCTTTCGCGCTGCAACCGCACTGTTCCTCTTACAACTCACAAGGCGCTCAACCGCTTCAACGCGTCCCCCGCCAGCGCGCGCGTGAGTTCCGCCGCCGGCATCTCGCGGCCAAGACGAACCCCCTGTCCGGCCCAGAGGTTGGTGAAATCGACCTTGCCCTGCTTCTCGGCGGCCACCCTGAGCGGTGCGAAGGCCGCGGCCGCATGGGGAAACGCCGGCGCATCGGGCGAGACCGGTCCCACTTCGCGCATCGCGCGGTTCACGATCCCGCGTGCCGGACGCCCGGTCATGACATTGGTGATGACGGTGGACTCGTCGCCCGCGGCGGCAAGCGCAGCGCGGCCCAGCGCGGACGCCCTGGATTCAGGACAGCGAAGATAGGCCGTGCCGATCTGCACGCCGGCCGCGCCAAGCGCGAACGCCGCCGCGATGCCCCGCCCATCGGCGACACCACCCGCCGCGATGATCGGCACGCGCACCGCATCCGCCATCTGCGGCACCAGCGCGAAGAGACCCGGCTGCGCCGCGATATTGTCGGTCAGAAACATGCTGCGGTGGCCGCCCGCCTCCGCGCCTTGCGCGATGACGGCATCAACGCCGTTTTCCTCAAGCCAGACCGCTTCGCGCACGATCGTGGCGCAGCCGACCACGACAGCGCCGGTCGCTTTCACCCGATCGAGCAGCGGCTTGTCCGGCAATCCGAAATGGAAGCTGACCACCTCCGGCTTCACCTCCTCGACGACGTCGCACATCGCCGCATCGAACGGAGCGCGGCTCGCGGGCGCGGTCGGGGCTGACGGGTCGAGGTCCCACCCTCTATAATAAGAGGCGAGCCGCATCCGCCATTGGGCGTCACGGTGTGGATCGGCGGCCACCGCGCGATGGGCGAAGAAGTTCATGTTGATCGGCGCCTTGACCCGCTGCCGGATGATGCCGACCTGCTCGCGGGCCCTGTCGGGCGAGAGCATCGCGCACGGCAGCGACCCCAGGGCGCCGCCCTCCGCCGCCCCGATGACGAGTTCGGCATCCATGACACCCGCCATCGGCGCCTGAACGATTGGAAACTCGATGCCAAAAAGATCGATCAGTCTGCGGTCCGGCCACATGGTCTTCTCGTTCGCGAGGGGTTGTTGATCGGCGCCTTAGCATACCGGCACCCAAGGCGGCCACCGATCGTCGGTCCGGCGTTTTGCCGCGCCATTTTGCCATGCCCGTCGCGCGCATGTTATGCGAGGCGATGCCCGCCTCAGTCCTGCAATTGATCGAAGCCGCCATGCACTGGCCGCAACGCGGCGCCCTCGTCGGGCTCGACCTCGGCACCAAGACCATCGGCGTGGCGGTGTCCGACCCCGATCGCCGCCTCGCCACCGGCGTCGAGACCATCCAGCGCAAGACTTTTACGGCGGATGCCGCGCGGCTGCTTGCGATAGCGGGTGAGCGTAGCGCCGTCGGCTTCGTGCTCGGGCTGCCGATCAACATGGACGGCAGCGAAGGACCGCGCGCGCAGTCGACCCGGGCTTTCGCGCGCAATCTGGCGAAGCTCACCGATCTCGCCATCGGCCTCTGGGACGAGCGGCTGTCGACGGCCGCCGTCGAGCGCGAACTGATCGGAATGGACATGAGCCGCGCAAGGCGCGCCAAGGTCATCGACGAACATGCCGCGATCTTCATCCTGCAGGGCGCGCTCGACCGGCTTGCGGCGCAGCGGCGGTCTTCCGGATCGGACTGAATGCGCGGCAGCACGGATCGCGCCGGCGTCAGGAATGGCCGGCGATCCACAGCGTCTGCAGCGTCGCCGCGAGATTGTTGAGGCCGTGCAGGATCACGGTGAGCAGGATCGAGTCGCTGCGATAGCGCAGGTAGCCGAACAGCAGCCCGATCGAGAACACCTCGGCAAAGAAAAACCAGTCGTATTGCAGGTGCATCGCGGTCCACACCAGCGATGACAGCACGATGGCGCCACCGGGCTTCAGGGCCGACTCCGACCATCCGCGATAGAGGAAGCCGCGCGTCAGCAGTTCCTCGGTGACGGGGGCCACGACACAAATTGCGACGACCAGAAGCCACAGCGCGCCCTCGGCCTGCGCCGACTTCAGCACCTCCACCATGAAGCCTGCCGAAGTCTCGTGTCCCATCGCATAGAACACGCCCTCCCATCCCATCACGAGCCCGACCAGAGCAACGATGCCGAGCAGCAGATGCCGCCACCAGATCCAGCGCAGCGCGAGATAGTCGGCGAGCGACACGCCGGAGAGGCGGATTGCGATCCACAGCACCAGCAAGGCCATCGGCAGTCCCGCGACCACCGACAGGGCGACCGTCAGGCCGTTTCCGGCGTGTTCGGTGACCTTGTCGAAACTGAACGGCGCCGGATCGGTCAGCACGAAATAAGCAAGGACCGAAAGTTGCCCGGCAAACATCGCGACGAACACCGCTAGGCCCCACAGGCTGGTGCCGATGAATTTCCAGGCTCGCGGCAGGCGCGGTTGAGGCAGCGGCGGCGGCATCACAACAGGGTACACGGGCGCTTCGGCAGACATCATCGACCTTCCCTTTCGTCATGCCCGGCCTTGTTCCGGGTATCCACGTCTTGCAGCCCCGCCACAAAAAGACGTGGATGGCCGGAGCAAGCCCGGCCATGACGCCCTATACTCATTTCTGAATCGTTGCCGGCGTTCACGGCAGCGCCCGCTCGAGCAGATCGCGGCTCCGGGCGGCAGACAATTCGGCCGTCCCGAACATGCGCCCGTGGCTGGTCCCAAGGCGCGTCGCCGCGAACAGCGCCGCCTGTTCCGGCGCGGTCCTGTTGAGCGCCGCAGCCGCCGCCAGTTGCGCCAGCGTCTCAACCGCCTGCCGCGCTGCCCGCTCGCCATCGGACCGGCGGAAAGTGCCGGCAAGAAACGTCACGGCCTCCGCGGCGCCGGGCAGATCTTTAGTGTCCGCGACGAAATCTTCGAGCACGGCCACAGCCGCCTCCGGCTCGCGCGCCAGCGCGCGCAACACGTCGAGGCACATCACGTTGCCGGAGCCTTCCCAGATCGCATTGACCGGCGCTTCGCGATAGTGCCGCGCCAGAATGCCCTCCTCGACATAGCCGTTGCCGCCGAGGCACTCCATCGCTTCATACAGGAAGCCCGGCGCGCTCTTGCAGACCCAGTATTTCACCGCCGGAGTCAGAAGCCGCATCCACGCGGCCGCTTTCGGATCGGACGGCGCTTCATCGAACGCACGACACAGCCGCATCACCAGTGCCACCGACGCTTCCACATGCAACGCCATGTCTGACAGCACCGCCTGCATCAGCGGCTGATCGACCAGATGTTTCTGGAACACGCTGCGATGGCGGGCGTGATGCAACGCATGCGCCAGCCCGGAGCGCATCAGGCCGGCCGAGGCGATCGCGCAATCCTGCCGCGTGAGTTGCACCATCTGGATAATGGTGCGGATGCCCTTGCCTTCCTCGCCGACGCGTTCGGCATAGGCTTCGGTAAATTCCACCTCGGATGAGGCGTTGGAGCGGTTGCCGAGTTTGTCCTTCAGCCGCTGAAGATGAATCTCGTTGACCGAGCCGTCGGGCCGGAAGCGCGGCATGAAAAAGCATGTCAGCCCGCCATCGGCCTGCGCCAGCACCAGGAATGCATCACACATCGGCGCCGACATGAACCATTTGTGGCCGGTGATGCGATACGTGTCACCGTCGCGCACAGCGCGGGTCTGGTTGGCGCGCACGTCGGTGCCGCCCTGCTTTTCGGTCATGCCCATGCCGAGCGTCATGCCGTGCTTGCTCCACCATGGCGCAAATGAGGGATCGTAGGCCCGGGTCGCGATCACGGGCATCGCCTTCGCCAGCACGTCCGGCTGTGCAGCGAGCGCCGCCACCGAGGCACGGGTCATGGTGATCGGGCAGAGGTGTCCGGTCTCGACCTGGGCTGCCATGTAGAATTTTGCGGCCCGAACCACCTCCGCACCACCGCCGGCCGGCTTGCCGTCGACGGTCCAAGTGGAATTGTGGAGTCCGGCGCGGGCGCTGTGGGCCATCAGTTCGTGATAGGCCGGATGGAATTCCACTTCGTCGCGCCGGTTGCCGCGCGCATCGAAGATCCGCGGCTTCGGCGGATTCTCGTTGGCAAGGCGTCCGCGCGCGGCCATTGCCGCCGATCCCCAGTGCCTGCCGAATCCGGACAGTTCGGCCGATGCGGCCGTGCCGCCGTTCGCGGCCACCGCCTCGGTGAGCGGACGATCCAGCGTGAACAGGTCGACGTCCTCGAACGGCGGCGACTGGTTGAACACCTCATGGGTTCTGAAAGAGGCCTGTGTCATGCGTCAATTTCCGCGAGCGTCGGGGCCGTTCAAACTTACGCTGGAACAGCGCGTTATCACCATGGCTTTCCGTTTACCTTGAGCGAGCATCACCGGGGGAAAACTCGCCCGGGCGCTATTCGACCTTGCTCCGCCCGGAAACTCTGCCTATAGCTCTGGCTTTAATGACATCGTCTCCGAAATCGAGCTTTGTCCTCGGACACCGGCATTTGCTGGGCATCGAGGGCCTTTCCGTCGCCGACATCACCGGCCTGCTCGACCTTTCCGAAGAATACGTCGAACTGAACCGCCAGATCGACAAGAAACGCACCTCGCTGCGCGGTCGCACCCAGATCAACCTGTTCTTCGAAGCCTCGACCCGAACCCAGTCATCGTTCGAGATCGCGGGCAAGCGGCTCGGCGCCGATGTCATGAACATGTCGGTATCGTCGATGTCGACCCGCAAGGGCGAGACGCTGGTCGATACCGCGATGACGCTCAACGCTATGCATCCGGACATTCTGGTGATGCGCCATTCCGCCTCCGGCGCGGTGGAACTGCTGGCGCGCAAGGTCGACGGCTCCGTCATCAATGCCGGCGACGGCGCCCACGAACATCCGACCCAGGCGCTGCTCGATGCGCTGACCATCCGCCGCAACAAGGGGCGGCTCGAGGGACTTCTGGTCGCGATCTGCGGCGACGTGCTGCATTCGCGCGTCGCGCGCTCCAACATCATCCTGCTCAACGCCATGGGCGCGCGGGTGCGCGTCGTTGCGCCCTCCACGCTGCTGCCGCCGGGCATCGAGCGCATGGGCGTCGAGGTCGCCCGCGACATGCGCGAAGGACTGGACGGCGCCGATATCGTGATGATGCTTCGCCTGCAGCGCGAACGGATGAGCGGCTCGTTCGTGCCGTCGGTTTCCGAGTATTTTCACTATTTCGGGCTCGACCAGAAAAAGCTCGCTTATGCGAAGCCCGACGCGCTGGTCATGCATCCGGGACCGATGAATCGCGGCGTCGAGATCGACTCCATCGTGGCGGACGGAGCCCAGTCGCTGATCCGCGAACAGGTGGAAATGGGCGTGGCGGTGCGGATGGCGGTGCTCGAAGCGCTGGCGAGGAACCTGCCGAATGCGTGAGGCTCCAACTTTTCCGTCATTCCGGGGACGGCCAAAGGCCGCAACCCGGAATCCGGCCGCAATGGCAATCCTCTCATCTGGATTCCGGGTTCGCTTCGCTACGCTCGCGTCCCGGAATGACGGCGAAGGCGTGACGTCATGGTGAGAGATCGCCGCCCCGTTTTGCTCGCCAACGCTCGCATCATCGATCCCGCGCGCGACCTCGATGCCCCCGGCGATGTGCTGATTTCCGACGGCGTCGTTCGCGATGCGCGGCGCGGCATTGGCGCCGCCGGCGTGCCAGAGGGCACCGACATCATCAACTGCGCCGGCAAGATCGTCGCGCCCGGCCTGATCGACATGCGCGCTTTCGTCGGCGAACCCGGGGCCGGCCATCGCGAAACCTTTGCATCCGCGAGTCGCGCCGCCGCAGCCGGCGGCATCACCACCATTGTCTGCCAGCCCGATACCTCGCCGGTGATCGACAATTCCGCGACCGTCGATTTCGTGCTCCGTCGCGCGCGGGATACCGCGATCGTCAACATTCATCCGATGGCGGCGCTGACCAAGGGGCTTGCCGGCAAGGAAATGACCGAGATCGGCCTGCTGAAGGCGGCAGGCGCGGTTGCCTTCACCGATGGCGCGCGAAGCGTGATGAACGCGCAGGTGATGCGCCGCGCCCTGACCTATGCCCGCGACTTCGACGCCCTGATCGTCCACCACACCGAGGATACCCATCTGGTCGGCGAAGGCGTCATGAACGAAGGCGAATATTCCGCCCGGCTCGGACT